>JARKNW010000121.1 GCA_029976075.1 Pleomorphomonas sp. | reverse complement strand
ATTGCCGAGCAGCAAACGGGACGGTGGAACCAGGGGCGCCAGGAGGTCGGCGAACAACCGATACGAGGCCGCCGAGCCATCGTCGGAAAGATCGCCGGTGAACACGACGAGATCGGCATCGGCGTGGTGGTGGTTGATGTCGGCGACCGCCTTCGCGAGATTTGCGGCTGGGTCGAGCCCGCAGACCGGCTTGCCATCCCCACGCAGATGCGGATCGGTGACCTGGATCAGTTTCATGCCCATCTCCTCAGGAGGCGCGTTGGCGGACGCCGATGATCATCTCGTTGAGAGGCCGGGCAATCTGCGGTGCGGTTGCCAAAACCGGGCCGCCTTGAAGAAGGGAGCGCCCTTCGCCGGGGAACTCGGCGGTAAATCCGCCGGCCTCGCGGACGATCAGCAGGGCGGCGAGGCAATCCCAGGCGTTGATGTGCGGCTCGTAATAGGCGCAGAGGCGGCCGGCCGCGACTTCGGCGATCGACAGAGCGCCCGATCCGGAGCGGACGAACATGCCACCGCTCTCAAGCAGCGCCTGAAGCACGGCGGAGATCTCGGTCGCAGCGACGCGATGGCTGGCGCCGAGGCCGACGAGGCCGGTTTCGAGGCTGGCCTGCCCATCGACCTGGAGCGGCTGGCCGTTGAGGCGGGCGCCTTCGTCCGCGACGGCCTCATAGAGTTCGCCCGACACGGGAGCGAGGATCAGGCCGAAACGCGTCTGCTCGTCGGCATCCGACAGCGCGACCGAAATGCACCAGCTCGGCAAGCCGTGGACGAAGCAACTGGTGCCGTCGATCGGATCGACCGTCCAGCGCCAGCCGGACCGCCCCTTCTGGAGACCGTATTCCTCACCCAGAAAGCCGTCGTCGGGAAAGGCGGCGGCGACTGAGGAGCGGATCAGCGTTTCGACGCCCCGGTCGGCGGCGGATACGACGTCCTGGCCATTGAGTTTGGCATCGATCCCCAGATGCGCGCGGTCGGCGAAGTGCCCGAGTGCCAGCCGTCCGGCTTCGCCGATGATATCTCGGGCGAGATCGAGACGGGCGCGGATGTCGTCGGCGACTTTCACGGTGCGGGCACTCCATCGGTCACGGGCCGGAAGGTATCGCGTGTCATCAGCCGGGCGGCGATGCGCAGGCTGACCGGCGCGGCGGAAGGATCGGCGGCCCGGTCTTCCAGCAGCGCCACCGCCCGTTCGGCGAGATCCAGAGGATCCTGTCGGAAGGTAGTGAGGCGGTAACCGAGCCAGGCGGCCTCCGGCAGGTCGTCGAAGCCGACCACCGCTACGTCCTCCGGTACGCGCAGGCCGAGCCTGCTCTTCAGGTGATCGATCAATGCAAAGGCGACGAGATCGTTGACGGCAAACACGGCGCTCGGCCTCTCGTCTCCGTTGAACAGGCACTCCGCCGCCAGAAGCCCACCGGCATAGTCCGTGTCGGGACCGCGCGCCACGGCAACGTCGGCGCCTAGCCGGGTCGCTTCGGCAACGAAGGCCTGTTCGCGTTCGACGATGGCCGGCGTGCCGCTCTCCGAGCCGGCGAAGGCCAGATGCCTG
Organism: Pleomorphomonas sp.; assembly: GCA_029976075.1. Classification (GTDB taxonomy): domain Bacteria; phylum Pseudomonadota; class Alphaproteobacteria; order Rhizobiales; family Pleomorphomonadaceae; genus Pleomorphomonas. The sequence goes on along the minus strand of JARKNW010000121.1, from coordinate 15,334 downwards.
TGCCCGGCGTCGACGAACGCCACGGCAAGAGCACGTGCGGCGGCGGCGTTGTCGGTCTGAATAAGGTCGATTTCCGGCGCCTCGCGGCCGATGGCGACCAGCGGCAGGCCGTTGGACCGGGCGAGCTCGATGAAGGAGGACGGTGGAGAGCCCGACAGCACGATGACGGCCTCGGCGCGGTGGCCGAACAGCGTGCGCTGGGCCGCCTCGGTCTCCTCAGTCGTCTCGCCGGCGTTGATGAGCACGGGGACCGAGCCGCGCCGGATCAGCACGGCGGCCAGCGCGGCGGTCAGGTGGGCGCGAAAGCCTACCTCCGGCTTGGTGGCGACCAGGCCGACGATTCGACTGCGATTGGCGAGCAACCCTCGGGCGAGGTCGTTGACCTGATAGCCGAGACGGGTGGCGGCCTCCATGATCTTCTCGCGCGTTTCCGGCGCGACGGAAGCCCCTGGCGTAAAGGCACGCGAGACTGCCGATCGCGACACGCCGGCGAGTTCGGCGACGTCGCGGGCGCTCACGAAGCGCGGGGCAGGGTGGCTTTTGCCGTTGAGAGTATCGGTCATGGCGAAAGCCTACTGTCCCACCTTGGCGAGCACATCGGCGCGCAGGAACTTCTCCACCACCAGCATGAAGGCGATGGACGGGACGAGCAGCAACAGCGCGGTGATCGAGGCAATCTGGTAGTTGCCACCCGCTCCCGCCGAATAGAGGAGCAGCGGCAGCGTCGTCACATCCGGCGCGCCGACGAAGTAGCTGCCGGTGAACTCGTCGAGCGACTCCAGGAAGACGAAAATGGCGCTTGCCATCAAACCGGGCGCGGCGAGTGGCAGCGTCACGTCGGCGAAGGCTCTGAGGCCGGAGGCGCCGAGATTGCGGGCGGCAAGCTCCAGGTCGCGGTCGACGGCCGAGAAGGCGGCGGCGGCAATCCACACGGCATAGACGAGGCCATGCGTCACATGCACCAGCACGACGCCGAGCACGGTGCCGTTGAGACGGATCTCATAGAACAGCCGGGCGATGTTGACGTAGACGGGCAGATTGGGAAAGGCCTGCGGCAGCAGGAAGGCGAGGAGAACCAGACCTCTGAGCGGCAGCTTAAGCCGCGCGAGCGCACAGCCGGCCGGAATGGCGAGTGCCAGCGAGCCGGCCACCGTGAAGAAGGCGATGCTGATCGAGGCGACGAGCGATTGCACGGCATTGCCGCGTGGTGCAAACACCCGCCCCCAATAGCTGAAGCCATAGTCGAGCGGCAGTGTGTGCGGGAAGTACCAGCGCTCGGCCACCGTCCAGATCAGCATGTTGAGGAGTGGCCCGAAGATGACGAAAGCCAGACCGCCGAGAATGGCGGCGCGCGGCAGCCACCACAGGAGGCTCGAAAGCTCGAAGTCGCGGCGTGGAACAACAATAGCGGACTGCGTACTCATCGGCCCTGCCTCATGTTGACGCGGAGATAGAACCAGGCGGCGATCGCGCTGATGGCCAGCGAGATCAGGCCGAGCGCGTTGGCAACGCCATAGTCGCGATAGGTGCTGAGGCGGAAAGCGATGTCGGCGGTGATCATGGTCGGTGCCTGGGCGTTGATCATCAGTGGCACCGACAGCACTCCCATCATGGTGACGAAGGACAGGACGAGGCCGACCAGCAGCGTGGTCGTCACCTGTGGCACGACGATCTCGACGAGGATGCGCAGACGCGAGGCGCCAAGGTTGCGGGCCGCTTCAATGGTGCCGCGGTCGAGCGACGCCATGGCGCCGGCCACCATCAGCGCCACGAAGGGGGTTTGCTTCCAGACGAAGGCAACGACGACGCCGCGCCAGTCGAGATAGCTGGTAGCCGTCAGCGGATCGATGAGGCCGAGAGCAACCAGCGTCGAGTTGAAGAGTCCGCTCTTGGCAAGAAACGTGCGGAGCACCTGGCCGACGACGATGAAGGGAATGAACATCGGCCAACGGTAAAGCCAGCGCAGGATGGCGACAGCCTTCGGGTTTTCGCCGAGCGTCAGATAGCCGCCGATGGCGATGGCGATGAGGCCTGTCAGCGCTGTCGACAAGCCGACGATTACCGCCGTGAAGACGATGTCCTGCGTATAGAAATCATAGGCCTTGGTGAAGTTGCCGAGGCCGTAGGCGCCTTCCACTTCGAAGGCTCCGATCACCGAGGCGCCAAGCGGCACCATGAAGAGAAGGAGGATGACGATCAGCGCCGGCGAAATCAGCAGCGGGCCGAGAAGGCGTGCCATCGGCTTACCCAGAAAGTGCAAGGAAAAGGTGGGACCGCCCCGCCGGGCAGGGCGGTCCTTCATGCGTCGCTCGCTCAGTTGGCGACCTTGGCCTCGTAGGCCTCTAGGATGGCCGTGTTGTACGGGGCGAGCGGGAAGGGCTTGCCCTTCTCGGCAAGGTCGGCCGGGGTGATATCGACGAACAGCTTGTTCCAGGTGGCGTCGTCGAGTTCGGCCTTCACCTTGTCGGCGTCGATGCCCGGATACCAGTTGAACTTCTTGACGATGCCCTCGGCCTGAACCTTCGGCGAGGTGGCAAGTTCGACGAACTTCTCCGCCAGCTCCTTGTTCGGCGCCTTGGCCGGAACGACGTAGTGCATCGGCTGGCCGGGCATGCCGGGGGCGGGCAGCAGCAGCTTCAGTTCGGGCGGCAGACGGCCGTCGGCCTGCCAGGAATAGAACATGTCCACCCAGACCGGCCCGAGGGCGATCTCGCCGCGCGACAAGAGGTCGAGCGTGCCGGCATTGCCCGGCGTCAGCGTAGCCGACTTGGTGAACTCCTTGAGGCTCTGAAGGGCGCCGTCCCACTTCGCCGTTTCGGCCTTGTCGAACGGGCCGTACATCAGCTTGTGCGCATCGCTGCCGGAGAAGGCGTAGACCCAGCCCATGACGAAGCTGACGCCCGAAGCGCCGCCCTTGATGCCATTGTAGCCGAACTGGCCGGGGTGAGCCTTCGCCCACTCGGCGATCTCGGCGTAGCTCTTCGGCGGGTTCGAAACCAGGGCCGGGTTGTAGGCGATGGCGGTCTGGCTGTTGAACATGGGCATGACGTAGCCCTTGACCTCGGTGCCCAGGGCATTGTCGGCATTGGCGCGGGTCACCAGCTTGCCGGTGGCGATCTTGTCGCGATAGGCCTCGAGATAGCCGGCCGTCACCATCGGACCGGCGAACTTCTCGTGGACGACGGCAACGTCGGTGTCCCACGTGGCGGCACCGGCCTTGGCCTGCGCATCGAAACGCTCGAGAATCTTCTGCGAGCCGGCGTCACCCGGTCCGGTGCCGACGGCACGCACCGTATTGCCCGGATTCTGCTTTTCGAACAGCGGGCCGAGGTAGTTGTTGATGTAGTCGACCATGTTCTGGTCACCCGCGGTAATCACCGTCAGTTCGGCGGCACCGGCCGGCGAGGCGATGATGGCCAGCATCATCGCCGAGTTGAGCAACAGCTTGTTCATGACGCGTCTCCGATCTCAATCATCAGACTCTGGTTGTCAGGCGGTCAGTCTGTCCCGAACCGGCGAACGCTCGTCGGTTGCGGATGGCGAGCCGTTCGTCGGCGTACTGGCCGACGTGGCGAAAAGGAAAAGGCCGGCCGTCGGTACCCGCACGAGCACGTCGGTGCCCGGTGGCAAGGCTTCGGGACCATCGACGAGCACCGAGCCGTCGCCGATGCGGACGGTGTGGCGCCACTCGCCACCCGGATAGACGACGGCCTCGATGCGGCCGATCAGCTCGATGGCGGCGTCATTGTCGGAAGGTTGGATGTCGAGGCGCCTGAGTTGCAGCCGCTCGGAGCGGAAACGCGCCTCCAGCTTGCCTGTTGGCGGTGCCGGATGGTCGAGCGTGAGGCTCGCCGCCCTGTTGAGCGGGCCGGCGGCGATGTCGACACGGTTGCCGGAGCAGGTGGCATCGAGGGGAACGACGTTCTCGGCGCCCATGAAAGCGGCGACGAAGGCCGAAGCTGGGCGGGTATAGATAGCCTCCGGCGTACCGAGCTGGGCAATCCGCCCCTTATCCAGGATGACGATGCGATCGGCCATCACCATGGCCTCCTCGCGGTCGTGCGTCACATGGATGGTGGTAATCCCCAGGCGTTGCTGAAGCGCGCGGATTTCGTGGCGCACGGTCAGGCGGATGCGGGCGTCGAGATTGGATAGCGGTTCGTCGAGCAGCAGAATATCCGGGTCGACGGCCAACGCCCGGCCGAGCGCCACCCGCTGGCGTTGGCCCCCCGACAGTTCCGAGGGCTTGCGGCCGCCGAGTCCTTGCAGACCGAGCAGCGATTCCATCTCGCCAACGCGGGCGGCGATCGCCTCGCGCCGCCAGCCTTTGAGCCGCAGCCCATAGCCTATGTTGCGCGCCGCCGTCATATGCGGCCAGAGCGCATAGGACTGGAACACCATCGCCATGCCACGCTTGTCGGGCGGCAGGTAGGTGACGTCCTTCTGGCCAACTTGAATGTGGCCGGCACTTGGCAGGGCGAAGCCCGCAATGGTGCGGAGCAGTGTCGTCTTGCCGCAACCGGATGCGCCAAGCAATGCGACGAACTCGCCCTTGCCGATCGAAAGGTCGATGCCTTCCAGGACACGCGTCTGGCCATAACCGGCGTCAATGCCCCGAAGGCTGAGGTAGGCGTCGTCACTCATCATTTATGCGTTGCACAGCTGTGCAAACGTCCCCGCAACTGAACTCGTCTTGGGCTCTTCCGATAGACCGTGATCGTTACAAGCGGATGACAGCCAGAAGGCCTGAGGTGGCAGTCCGTGGAGAGCAAGGCGTGAAGCGGGTCTGCGAGCTCGTTTGGACTTCTCAATTGATTCCAAAATGGAATCAATAAAAGCGAAATTTCCCGACTAATCGCCTGAATGGAACGATGGCATATCAGGAGGCGAAACAACACCAACCTCGATAGAGGATATCATGATTGATCTCGCAACCGGCCCTTATGCCATTGTCCTGCTTCGCCTTTCACTCGCCGTGCTGTTCTTCGCCCATGCCGGGTTGAAGCTGTTCGTCTTCACTCCGGCCGGCACCGCTGGCTATTTCAAGTCACTCGGTTTGCCGGGGTGGCTCGCCTATGTCACGATCGCGGCGGAAGTTCTGGGCGCAGCGGCTTTGTTCCTGGGTATCTGGCCGCGTCTCGCTGCGCTCGCGCTGGTACCCCTGATGCTCGGCACCATCATCACCGTTCATGGCAAGGCGGGCTTCTTCTTCACGAACGCCAATGGCGGCTGGGAGTTTCCCGCCTTCTGGACCGCCGGCCTCCTGGCGGTCGCCCTCTTGGGCGATGGCGCTCTGGCCCTCGTTCCCACCCCGGCGCTCTTCTGAGCGCCGGACCGAACACGGAGATATCGATGTCCGAACGCACGGGAAAGCTCGCCATGGGCCGTGTCGCCCTCACCGTCAACGACCTCGATACGGTTGGTGCCTTCTATGAGAATGCGGTGGGTCTCCACCGCCTGAGCTCGGATGGCACCACCGCTTTCTACGGTGCTGGCGATGTGATCCTGCTCGAACTGCGGCAGGACAAATCGGCCAGACGACGGACTCCCCGGGATGCCGGTCTTTTCCACACCGCTTTCCTTTTGCCGTCTCGACAGGATCTTGCCCGCTGGACACGATCCGCTGCCGAAAACCACCTCCCTGTCGTTGGTGCGTCGGATCATGGTGTGAGCGAGGCGATCTATCTCGTGGATCCCGAGGGCAATGGCGTCGAGATCTATAGTGATCGTCCAGTGTCTGCCTGGAAACGACAAGGCGAGATGATCGAAATGCCATCCGATGCGCTCGATATCGAAGATCTTCTTGCCGACGCCGGTCACACCCGCTGGCGAGGTTTTCCGGATGGCTCGAAAGTCGGCCACGTTCATCTTCAGGTCGGTGCCATCGCGCCCGCCGAACAGTTCTATTCGGGAACCCTCGGCCTTGGCATAACCTGGTGCTATCCGGGCGGAACCTTCTTTGCGACAGACGGTTACCATCACCATATCGCCACCAACATCTGGAACAGCCGAGGCGCTGGCGCGCGCGAATATCCCTCGACGGGATTGGCCTCGCTGGACATTCGCGTTGGCCGGGATCGTCTCGAGGAGATTCGCCTGCGCGCCCAACTGCCGACAGCCTCGGCCGACCGACTGGTTCTCGCCGATCCCTGGGGAACCGAAGTCGTTCTCACGGGCTGATCCGTTTGCCGATCAACCGGTCGGTTTCGGTCCGAGTTAAACAGGAGAGTTTCATGCTCGTCGAAGGCAAATGGACTGCCGAATGGAAGCCGGTACAGAAGACGGACGAAAAGGGCGGCTTCGTCCGTCAGACGTCGAGCTTCCGCAACTGGGTAACGCCCGATGGCTCTGCAGGTCCGACCGGCGGTGCCGGTTTTGCTGCCGAGGCAGGTCGCTATCACCTCTACGTGGCGCTGATCTGCCCTTGGGCATCGCGCACTCTCGTCGTCCGCAAGCTCAAGGGGCTGGAGGACGTCATCTCGCTTTCGATCGTCGAGCCGACGATTTCCGATGAAGGCTGGCGCTTCGGAGACTATCCGGGCTCCACGCCGGACACCGTCCAAGGCGCCACCTATCTCCACGAGATCTACACCAGGGCCGATCCGCTTTTCACCGGCCGCGCCACGGTGCCGGTACTTTGGGACAAGCAGCGTGGCACCATCGTCAACAATGAATCGGCCGACATCATCAGAATGCTCAATGCCGGGTTTGGAGATCTGGCCCAATCCGACATTGACCTCTACCCGTCCGATCTGGCGGTCGAGATCGACGGGCTCAACGATCGTATCTATCCGCGTCTCAATAACGGGGTCTATCGCGCTGGCTTTGCGACGACGCAGGTTGCCTACGAAGAGGCATTTGCCGATGTGTTCGCGATGCTCGACGAGCTGGAAGGCCGACTGGCCGACGGCAGAGCCTTTATCCATGGCGAGCGTTTCACCGAAACCGACGTCCGCCTGTTCGTGACGCTTATCCGTTTCGACGCCGCCTATCATGGCCTCTTCAAGTGCAACCTCCGCCGCATTGCCGATTATCCCGGCCTCACGCGCTATCTCAAGCAAGTGCTTGCCATTCCCGGCGTGCGCGAGACGGTCAGCATCGATCATATCAAGCGCGGCTATTACTCGATGAAGGCTCTCAACCCGCAGCGCATCGTGCCGCTTGGGCCAGACCTGAGCGACCTGGGCTTCAACGACTAAGTTTCCCCTCACCAAGCAAGGTATCCTTCGTGTCGTCTTCTCTCGTCATCTTCCTGCATGGAGTCGGTAGCCGTGGCTCCGACTTGGCCCCACTCGCCAGCATATTTGCGCCGCACCTTCCGGAGACGGCCTTTGTTGCGCCGGATGCTCCATTTCCGTTCGACGGCGGCGGTGCGGGACGGCAGTGGTTTTCCATTCGCGGCGTGACCGATGCCAACCGTCAGCAACGCATCATCGACGCGAGAAAAGACTTCGATGCGACATTGGCCGGTGTGATCGATGAGCATGGCCTCTCCGAACGGCTGGACAAGGTGGCTCTTGTCGGGTTTTCCCAAGGCTCGATCATGGCTCTCGATGCATTCGTTTCGGGACGTTGGCCCGTTGGAACCATTGTTGCCTTCTCCGGTCGTCTGGCGTCGCCCGAGCCGTTGGCACCCTCCAGGGAGACCCGGATACTGCTGGTACATGGCGAAGCCGATACGGTGATTCCCGCAAGGGAATCAGTGGCTGCCGAACAAAGGTTGAAGGCGGCGGGCGCCAATGTAGCCGTCCATCTGCTGCCCGGAGTCGTTCACACGATCTCATCGGCCGGCGCCGATGTTGCCGCTGCCTTCCTGTCCGGGAACGCAATCGTCGACTGATGGTGAGGGAGGTGGTCTTCCAGGAGCTGGCTCGGAGAGTTAGGTTCTCCTCGCAGCTCACCGTAAGCCGGAGCCAGCCATGGACCGCCTCGATTGCGACCGCATGTTCGTCGCCGTGCTCGACTTCGGCAGCTTCGCCGAGGCGGCCAAGCGGCTTGGAACCAGTTCAGGGCAGGCCTCCAAGCTGGTCTCGAAGCTTGAATCCGACCTCGGCGTACAGTTGCTCAAACGCACGACGCGGGCACTGTCCCCGACCGAGGTTGGACAAGCCTATTACGACCGCCTCAAGGGGCTGATCGAGGAGTTCGACGCGCTCGACGCATCGGTGCGCAATGCATCGGGCGCCCCTGCCGGGCGCCTGCGCGTCACGGCACCATTGTCCTTCGGCACCATTCAGCTGACGCCCCGGCTTCTCGATTTTGCGTGCGCCTTTCCCGACATTCAGCTCGATGTCAGTTTTTCGGATCGAATGGTCAATCTTGTCGAGGAAGGCTTCGACATGGCGGTACGGGTGGGCAAGCCGACGGATTCCAGCCTGATCAGCCGCAAGCTCTGCGATGCGCGGATCGTACTTGTTGCAGCGCCTGCCTATGTCGCCGCCCGCGGACAACCCGACACCCCGGCCGATCTCGTCAACCACGATTGCATCATCGACACCAACTTTCGCGATCCATTCGACTGGTCCCAGGGGCAGGGGGCATCGCCAATTCCGGTAACCGGAAGGATCCGCTTTTCAAATGGCGAAGCTTGTCTCGCAGCTGCCGAGGCCGGTTTGGGCATCGCCCGTATTCCTAGCTTCATCGCTGGGTCCAGCATACGCGACGGTCGTCTCGTGCCCCTTCTGCCAGACATGGACGACCGATCCCATGCCATCCATGCTGTCTATCCGCCGGCACGCCATCTGGCGCTGAAGGTGCGGGTATTGGTCGACTTCCTCGTCAGCAGCTTCCGTGGGACCCCTGATTGGGATCGTGGGTAACCTGAGCATCGATTGCGGGAACTCGCCTTCGGGCCGGGCGTTCTCTCCGGGTGAACTCGGAGGTGACATGCACTCCAAGGCGGGCGTCATTCGCGTCGGAACTTCCGGTTGGACCTATTCGCCCTGGCGAGGCCAGTTCTATCCGGAAGGATTGCGGCAGAGCCAAGAGCTTGCCTATGCCGCCTCGCGTTTTCCGGCGCTGGAGATCAATGGCACCTTTTACGGCCTGCAAAGACCCCGCACTTTTGAACGCTGGGCGTCTGAGACGCCGTCGAACTTTGTCTTTGCCGTCAAGGGACCGCGTTTCATCACGCATGTGAAGCGGCTGAGAGATGTCGAGGCGCCGCTTGCCAACTTCTTTGCCTCAGGTCCACTGCGGCTTGGCTCGAAGCTGGGGCCGATACTTTGGCAGCTCCCGGCGAGTTTTGTGCTCGATGTTGAACGGATACGAGCCTTCCTCAAGTTGTTGCCAAGGGAAACCGAGGCGGCCGCAGACCTGGCTCTCAAGCACGATGCTCACATTGCCAATCCAGATGAGACGCGCCCGGCCAGACAATCTATTCGGCACGCGCTGGAAATCCGCCACAACAGCTTCCGCGATGCCGCTTTCATCGAGTTACTGCGCGAACAGAACGTTGCGCTGGTATGCGCCGATACGGTGGAGTGGCCCCGGCTGATGGATGTAACGGCCGACTTCGTCTACTGCCGTCTGCACGGCTCGCGCCAGCTCTACAGGTCTGGCTATGACAATGCCGAGCGTCGCCGTTGGGCGCAACGCATCGCCGCCTGGTCACAGGGAAAGCCGATGGACGACGGGGAGTTCGTCGACGCCGAAAAGGCGCCGGCCCGCCCGCGCGATGTCTACCTTTTCTTCGACAACACCGATGGTCTCCGCGCTCCCGACGATGCGCTGGCGATCATGCGCGATCTGGGTATTGAATGGCATCGCGACATGGCACGCTTCGCTCCCAATGGGAGCCATCTGCTGCCACTGTGAGGTCACCGAAGCGTCGGCGATTATTTTCTCTGAAGGCCGCCACCCCTGCGGACGTGTTCCCTGTCAAAAAGCTGCGGCGTGCTCGACCTCAGCTCGTCTTCCCGGCAGTCTTCGGCAGGGTCGACGGTACGCTGATCGATACGGGATCGCTCGCGGGAAAGCTGTCTTCGAGGCCCTCATCGAGTTGCTCTTCAAGCGTGTCGCGATCTTGTGTCTCGCGGGCGTCGTTCGCGGTCGGGATATTCTCTCGCGGCCCTGCGGAAAGCGCGTCGCAAAGCGTTTTGATGGCCTGTTCGGCGCGGCGCCCGGAGTCCTGGGGCGAAGCCCCACTCTCTGTTGCGGGCAGCACGACAGCTACAGTGACGCCATCGAGCATGTTGAACTCGACGCGATACTGCCCGTTGTCGAGCGGCGTGACCTCCTTCACCATGACGGTCATTGTGATCTCCCTTGGTTAGGTTCGAATGGCGCGTGCCATGCCTGACCGGATGTGCCGGTCGCTGTTTGGCAACTGACTGGCCTCGACAAGGTTCCGGATCTTTTTGAATCGGCGGTCAGGTCGCTTTCGGGAGATTGTCTAGCTTCGCATGTACGATCAGCAGGAAAACTCGGACATTTGATCAAAGCATTATGAATGAAAACTCGAGTAACGAGGCGAGGCGCGCAGTTTATATTTAGTATTGTGATTCTTTATAATGAAGATTCTATCTAGAAAATTATGTCAATGTTCGCTTATCCATACTGATGGGTATCATTATGCTGCATTTTGCGAAATAAAAAGAAACCGGGTTCTGCGGAACAATTGCTGCGTCTGCGGGTTTTTATATCGCTGTCTCCAAGGCAGCGTTAGAAGATCCAAGGAGAAGAGCAATGCCCAACCAACAGAGCAATACTGGCGATACCTCTCGCCGCGGGTTTGCCTCGATGGACGAGGACAAGCAGCGTGAAATCGCAGCCAAGGGCGGCCGTGAGTCCGGTGGCAACTTCAAGAATGACCCGGAGCGTGCTGCCGAAGCTGGCCGCAAGGGTGGCGAAGAGTCCGGCGGCAACTTCAAGAACGATCCGGAGCGCGCTGCCGAAGCCGGCCGCAAGGGCGGTCAGGAATCTGGCGGCAACTTCAAGAACGATCCGGAGCGCGCTGCCGAAGCCGGCCGCAAGGGCGGCCAGGAATCTGGCGGCAACTTCAAAAACGATCCGGAGCGCGCTGCCGAAGCCGGCCGCAAGGGCGGCCAGAACTGAGCAGGCGCTTTTCCAAAGTCGCGGTCTCCAAAGTCACGGTCTCCTGAAAAAGGGGACCGTGATTTCTTTTGGCCTCGTCAGAGCTGGCTCCTTCCTGGCTGTCTTTTTCAAATACGATTTCTTCGCTTTACGATCTGGGCGGCGCTTCGTGCGCCGCCTTTTCACGTCAACCAGAACAAGGCCGTGTGGGCACCAAGGGTGTCGTCCGAGAAAGTGCCTTCGCACCAAAGAGGCAGGATGCCGCTCCAGTCACCTTGTTGCGGCGAGGCGCCAAGGTTGGCCGCAAGGTTGAGCGTAGAGCCATCCCCCAAGGCCCAACTGGTCCGGAAGGCCTCCGCGCCGAGAATTTCGGAGGACCCGTTGTGTCCCGCCATGCCGACGAGGCGTGGAGACAGGACAGACGCGCGCAAGCGCAGGAGATCTTCATAAAGTCCGAGCATCTCGGCGGAGGAAGGAGCTGAACGCTCGCTCCAGTCGAGCTTGCAGTTCCGGAAGGCTTCCTCGCTCATGGGATCGATATACCTGGCCTTGGATGCTTCCGGGAAATCCTCGAACTCCTCCAGTCGACTCTTGCGGATCACTTCGCCCAGCTCCTTGATGTCCGAGAAGAAACAGAATGGCGTCGTCGCCCCCCATTCCTCTCCCATGAACAGCATCGGGACTTGGGGCGACAAAAGGTAGAGCGCTGCCAGCATGCGCGCAGCCGCGCGTGGCACCAGTTGGCTGATGCGTTCTCCGCCCGGGCGATTGCCGGCATGGTCATGGTTTTGAATGAAGGAAACGAAGGCTGTAGGGGGCAGAAAGGCGCTTGGCTCGCCATGCATGCGGTTTTCCCGCGCGAGGTACTCGCCCTGAAAGGCAAAGCCTTCGGCGAAGGCCTTTGCGACGAGGTCGATCCGATTTGCGTAGGGTTGATAGTACCACTGGTCTTCGCCAGTCACCAAAGCGTGCAGGCAGTGATGCAGATCGTCGTTCCATTGCGCCGTGTAAAGCCAGGGCGTTCCATCATCGCGCCGTCTCAGCCAGCTTGCCTGATTGTGGGAATTCTCGGCGATAAGGTGAATGTGCCGGCCGTCGCTGGCGGCACGGGTCTGTTCGGCCAGATCCTGGATCAGATGTTTGGGGCCGCTATCCTCGATGGCATGCAGCGCGTCGAAGCGCAGGCCATCGAAGCGATACTCATTGATCCAGAACCTGGCATTGGCGAGTACCAGATCCCGCACGACGGTTGCATTCTCGCCATCGACATTCAGACCCGGCCCCCAAGGCGTGTCCTTGTCGTTAAGGATGGGGGCGTAAAGTGGGAGGTAGTTGCCCTTCGGCCCGAAGTGGTTGTAGACGACGTCCAACATGACCATCATGCCGAGCTCATGGGCGCGATTGATCAAGGCTTTCAGGTCTTCCGGATGCCCATAGGAAGAGTCGGGGGCGAACAGCGAGACGCCATCGTATCCCCAGTTCCAACGGCCGGCGAAGTCGGCGAGCGGCATGATCTGCAGGGCGGTAATGCCGAGCGCCGCGAGATACTCGAGCTTTTCCGCCGCCGCCCGAAAGGTACCTTCCGGCGTGAACGTGCCGATATGCACCTCGTAGAAGACACATTCCTCCCAAGGACGACCACGCCAGCCGAGATCGGTCCATTCGAAGGCGAGAGGATCGATGACTTCGCTCGGCCCGTCGACATCCTCCGGTTGGTAGCGTGAGGCCGGGTCTGGCACCCTCTTGCCATCCGGCAGGCAGAACACATAGCGACTGCCATGGTTCACCCCGGGAACCTCGACTTCATACCAGCCTCGGACATCCTGTTTCATCGGCAGAGACCAGCCATCGACTTCCAGTTCGACAGATGGCACGAGCGGTGCCCAGAGCCGGAATCGGACTCCGTTGGGGGTCATCTGGGTTCCGAACTTCATTTCTTGTTCGCGGCGGACGATACGAGGTGCCAAGGCTGGCCTCCCTGAGAAGAGCTGGCGGGGCGAGTTGCGCCGCGGCGGAAGAGGGAAGACGAAGGCGTGCCGGCCGCATTATCATTCGCGACCGATTCCTTCGGTGGGCGGATTTCCACCGGGAACGAAACTGGCCGCGCTTTGTTCCCGCCATTCCGCAAGGACCACCGTTCGGGCCGGCATGCTGAAACAGGTCTCTCCGGCCAGTCGCGCATCCTCGAAGTTAGTGTCGGTCGAGAGGATCACTTCCCAATCTCCCGGCTGACTCGCGGGAATCTTGAAATCCACGGAAACGTGCGAGGCGTTCAGCATGATCAGCAGTGGCGCTTCACTATCGAGAACGGGGGCAAGGTGCAGGGTGAGGCATTTGGAGTGAGGATTCTTCCAATCGTCCTCGGTCATCCGTTCGCCGTGATTGTTGAACCACACGACGTCGGGCTGTCCCATCTCGTTACGGGCACCGGTCAGGAACTCCGGGCGCGAGAGGGCGGAGTGGTTCTTCCGGAGGTCGGCAAGCCGCGCCACGAACTTGGGCAGTTCCGCGTCATCGTTAGACCAGTTCACCCAGCCAATCTCGTTATCCTGGCAGTAGGCGTTGTTGTTGCCGCCTTGCGTGTTGGAACACTCGTCGCCGGCGAGCACCATCGGGACGCCTTGGCTGAGGAAAAGAGTGGCCAGCAGGTTGCGCTTCTGGCGCCGCCGCAGTGCATTGACGTCCTCGTCGTCTGTTTCTCCCTCGACGCCGCAGTTCCAACTTTTGTTGTCGTCGTGGCCGTCCTTGTTGTCCTCGCCATTGGGCTCGTTGTGCTTGTGGTCGTAGCTGACGAGGTCGTGGAGGGTGAAACCATCGTGTGCGGTTATGAAGTTGACGCTCGACCATGGCCTGCGGCGCCCTTCGGCGAAGATGTCCTGCGAGGCCGCAACGCGCGTGGCAAAGCTCGGCAGCAGCCCCTCTTCCCCGCACCAGAACCCCCGCACCTTGTCGCGGTAATCGCCATTCCACTCCGAAAAGCCTGGAGGAAAGGATCCGAGCTGGTAGCCACCGGGGCCGACGTCCCAGGGTTCGGTGATCAGCTTCAGTCCGCCTAAAAGTGGGTCCTGGAGGATGGCGTTGAAAAAGGCGTGGCCGGGATCGAAGCCGTTGGGACGACGCCCCAGCGTTGTCGCGAGATCGAAGCGGAAGCCATCGATGCCATAGACCGAGGCCCACAGGCGCAGGCTGTCCAGGATCATCTGCAGTACGCGCGGATGGTCGGTGTTCAGTGCGTTGCCGCAGCCAGTCAGGTTATCGTAATAGCGACCGTTGTCCGGCAGGAGGCGGTAATAGGATGCGTTGTCGATGCCCTTGAAGGATAGCATCGGCCCCAGATGATTGCCTTCGCAGGTGTGGTTGTAGACGACGTCGAGGATGACTTCGATGCCGGCCTGATGCAACAGATCGACGGCCTCGCCAATGGACTCGAGACCGTTGGCTCCGAGATAGCGCGGTTCGGGAGCGAAAAAGCCAAGGGTGTTGTAGCCCCAGTAGTTCGAAAGGCCGCCTTCGACGAGATGCCTGTCTTGCAGGAAGGACTGAACGGGCAGGAGCTCAAGGGAAGTGATTCCTAGCCGAACGAGATAGTCCACGAACTCCGGCTGCCCCAGCGCGGAGAAGGTGCCGCGGATCGTCTGAGGCACCATTGGGTGCAACATGGTAAGGCCACGGACATGGCCTTCGTAGATCACGGTTTTTGCCCAGGAGACATGTGGGTGCTGGGTGGTGACCATGGGCGTGCCCGCCACGACACGCGCCTTTGGCATGAAGGCGGCGCTGTCACGCTCGTCCATGATCAGATCGGCGTCGTCGCCTGCGCCGATCTGATAGCCATAGAGCGTATCGTTCCAGCGGATGTCACCGACCAGTTGCCTTGCATAAGGATCGAGAAGCAGCTTGTTGGGATTGAAACGGTGACCGGCATCCGGTGCCCAGGGGCCGTGAACGCGCCAGCCGTAGACCTGTCCCCGTCCGACACCCGGCAGATAACAATGCCAGACACCGTTGGTGCATTCGCGCAGAGGAATGCGTTCGAGCTCGGTGACGCCGAACCTGTCAAACAGGCAGAGGGTGACCCCGCTCGCATTGTCGGAAAAAAGAGCGAAGTTTGCTCCCTTGTCGTCGACCGTCACACCTAGGGGAAAAGCCGAGCCAGCCAGCACCTTACGCATTCAAATGTTCTCCCGGGGATGATGGGCGGAGTGCTCCCATGCCTTTTCCTGCCGAGCGGCTCAAATAGCGCCGGCGTGCCGCTCCGGATGCTCTTGGCATGGCCGTGTGGGCGTTGCGACTGTTTGGC
>JARKNW010000117.1 GCA_029976075.1 Pleomorphomonas sp. | reverse complement strand
GCGCAACCGCCGCGGCCCTTCGCGTTTTCCGGCAGAAGACCAGACTGAATGGAAAAGGGGCGGCACCGCGAGGTACCGCCCCTTATTGGTCGACTTGGCTAAGCCTGCCTCAGGCAGCCGCGTCGCGCGACCGCTCGCGCTTGCGCTCGATTGGATCGAGGGTGGTCTTCCGAAGACGGATCGACTTCGGCGTCACCTCGACCAGCTCGTCCTCCTGGATCCAGGCCAGTGCCCGCTCCAGCGTCATGCGGATCGGCGGCGTCAGGCGCACGGCCTCGTCCTTGCCGGCCGAACGAACGTTGGTCAGCTTCTTGCCCTTGAGGACATTGACCTCGAGATCGTTTTCGCGCGTGTGCTCGCCGACGATCATCCCCTGATAGACCTTCCAGCCCGGCTCGATCATCATCGGGCCGCGGTCCTCGAGGTTCCACAGCGCATAGGCAACAGCCTCGCCGATATCGTTGGAGATCAGCACGCCATTGCGGCGTCCGGGCAGATCGCCCTTGTGCGGCTGATAGTCGTGGAACAGCCGGTTCATCACCGCCGTGCCGCGCGTATCGGTCAGAAGCTCCGACTGGTAGCCGATCAGACCGCGCGTCGGCGCGAAGAACACCAGACGCAGGCGGTTGCCGCCGGACGGACGCATCTCGACCATGTCGGCCTTGCGCTCGCTCATCTTCTGCACGACGACCGAGGAGTATTCCTCGTCGACGTCGATCACCACTTCCTCGATCGGCTCCAGCGTCTCGCCGGTCGCCTCGTCCTTGCGGAACACGACGCGCGGACGCGACACGGCCAGCTCGAAGCCCTCGCGGCGCATGGTCTCGATCAGCACGGCGAGCTGCAGTTCGCCGCGGCCGGAGACAAAGAAGGAATCATTTTCTGTGCTTTCCTCTATCTTGAGGGCGACGTTGCCCTCCGCCTCCCGCAGCAGGCGATCGCGGATCATGCGGCTCGTCACCTTGTCGCCCTCGGTGCCGGCGAGCGGCGAGTTGTTGACGAGGAAGGTCATGGTGAGGGTCGGCGGATCGATCGGCTGGGCGTGCAGCGGCTCGGTGACTTCCAGCGCACAGAAGGTCTCGGCCACCGTGCCCTTGGTCAAGCCGGCGATCGCCACTATGTCGCCGGCTTCACCGACGTCGATGGCAGTGCGCTCGAGGCCGCGGAAGGCCAGAAGCTTGGACACGCGGCCCTGGTCGACGACCTTGCCGTCCTGGTCGAGCACCTTGATGGTCTGGTTGGTCTTGACCGAACCCGAGGTGATGCGGCCGGTGACGACGCGGCCGAGGAAGGGATTGGCTTCGAGCAGCGTGCCAAT
>JARKNW010000106.1 GCA_029976075.1 Pleomorphomonas sp. | reverse complement strand
CACGATGCCGACGCCCGCGCCGAGCGCGCCGGAGGCGAAGACCTTGTCCGGAACATCGGCCAAAGCGATCAGCCGGCCGTTGACCGGGCTGACGATGCTGCGGGAGACACCGGTCAACGCGCGCGCCGATGCCTCTTCGGTTTTGGCTTCCTCGACGGGCAGGGCCTCGTCAGGGCCGGCATCGGGGGAGTCGTTCTTGCTGGTCATGCCGAACAGGAGAGTCAGCACGAAGGCAATGGTCACGGCGGCTGCGATGCCGAGCAGCTGCATCCCGAAGCTTCCATGGCCCAGGTAAGCAGGCAGCGACAGCAGCGAGGGGACGACGAATGTCGTGGTGGCGGAGCCGCCGATCGCGGCGATCATGCCGCCCACGGCGCCACCGGCCAGACCGAAGTAGAACGGCCGCCGCATCGGGAGATTGACACCGTAGATGATCGGCTCGGTGACACCGGCGAGAAGACCCGAGGCGGCGCCGGGCAGAGCAACCGCACGGCGTGCCTTCGACCTCGTCCGGATGGCGACTGCAGTGGCCGCCGCAGCCTGGGCGAGCACGGCCGACGGCAGCGGGCCGGCCAGCAGGGAGTAGCCGAGGGTACCGAGGTCATTGATCATGACCGGCACCAGACCCCAGTGCAGACCGAAGATCACCAGCACCTGCCATAGGCCGCCGACAATCGCGCCGGCAGCCCAGGGGGCATGGACGAAGAGGAACTGGACCCCGGCCGAAATGGCGCTTGCGATCACCGTAGTGATGGGCCCGACAACGATGAGCGTGAGCGGCACCATCACCAGCACGGTAATCAACGGCACGGTGAAGTTGCGGATCATGGCCGGCAACGCCTTGGCGAGCCTGCGCTCCAGATGACCTTGAATCCACACGGCGAAGATGATCGGGATGACCGACGAGGTGTAGTTCATCATGACCACCGGGATGCCGAAGAAGGTCACGGGGTCGGTGGTGGAGTTGAGAGCCACAATCGCGGGGTAGACCAGTGCACCGCCGATGGCCAGCGAGGTGAACTGGTTGGCTTTGAAGCGTTTGGCCGCGGTGATAGCGAGGAACATCGGCAGGAAATAGAAGACCGAATCTGCGGCGGCATTGAGGATCGCGTAGGTGCTGGCCGCGGGGTCTATCCAGCTGAATTGCGCCGCCATCGACAAGAAGGCCTTGAGCAGTGCAATACCGGCAAGCGGCCACAGGATCGGTAAGAAGATGGACGAAATCAACTCGATGAACCGGTCGAGAAGATTGCCCTTGGGAACGTCATCGTCGGGAGGAACCTCGCCGCTGCCCGAGATGCCGGCCGCCTTGGTGAAGTAGTCGGAGACCACCGCTACCTCCGCACCGATGACCACCTGCACCCCGCGACGATTGCGCGATAGCGTCTCAGGTCTTGCCTCGAAAGTAACAACCCTGATGAAGGCTTTTACACCTTCGAAAGGAGCATAAGCGTGCGCCGCAATG
>JARKNW010000074.1 GCA_029976075.1 Pleomorphomonas sp. | reverse complement strand
CACCCAAGGACCCAAGCATGAGCACGCTGACAGAACAGCTATTGAAGATGGAGAAGCACAACTCGTTGTTTGAAACGGCGGTACGCGCGTTGCCGCTGCCGGTCTGCGCCGCCTTCGGTGACGCGGCGCATCCGCAGGCGGTGAGTTTCGCCAACACCTCGCGAATCCTCAGCACCCAGGACAGCGACAGTGTGGCCAAGAGCTTCCCGAATTCCGTGGGCGCCTCCGGCAACGCCGTGCTGGCGTCGGCGGGAACGAATTCGAACGCCGCCCAGGGCAAGCGCGTCGCCGTGCTCTTTTCCGGCGGGCCGGCCGCCGGTGGCCATAACGTCGTCTGCGGCCTCAAGCGCGTGCTCGGGCCGGGCAACACCCTGCTCGGCGTCAAGCCCGGGCCGAAGGGCCTGATCAAGGGACAACT
Source organism: Pleomorphomonas sp. (assembly GCA_029976075.1). Lineage (GTDB taxonomy): Bacteria > Pseudomonadota > Alphaproteobacteria > Rhizobiales > Pleomorphomonadaceae > Pleomorphomonas. Next base: position 1,282 of record JARKNW010000074.1, on the reverse strand, counting down.
GTTCGAAATCCGCGACGCCGACATCGACGGCATCCTCAACACCGGCGGCTTCGACTACCTCGGCACCGACCGCACCAAGATCAAGACCGACGCCCAGTTCAACCACGTGCGCGACACCTGCATCAACCACAAGCTCGACGCCATCGTCGTCATCGGCGGCGACGACTCCAACACCAACGCCGCCGTGCTCGCCGAATACCTGTTCAAGGACGTCAAGCCCGACGGCTCCGGCGTACAAGTCATCGGCGTCCCCAAGACCATCGACGGCGACCTGCAGATCGGCGACCTCCTGCCCATCTCCTTCGGCTTCGACACGGCGACCAAGATCTACGCGGAAATGGTCGGCAACATCCTGCAGGACACCCGCTCCTCCCTCAAATACTGGCACTTCATCAAGCTGATGGGCCGCTCGGCCTCGCACGTGACCATGGAAGTCGCGCTGCAGACCAAGCCGGCCATCACCCTCATCTCCGAAGAAGTGGCCGCCAAGCGCCAATCGCTCAGCGCGATCGTCAACCAGATCGCCCAGGCCGTTGTCGCCCGCGCCTACCAAGGCATCAACCACGGCGTCGTGCTGATCCCCGAAGGGCTGATCGAATTCATCCCGGAAATGCACGACCTCATTGCCGAACTGAACGACGTCCTGGCGCAGAACGCTGCCGAATTCGAAGCCCTGCACACCCAGGCACGCCCGATGTTCGTGCAGAACCTCCTCTCGGCGCACAACGCCGCCCTGCTCGCCTCGCTGCCCGACTACCTGGTCAACATGCTGCTGGCCGAGCGCGACTCGCACGGCAACCTGCAAGTCTCCCTGATCCCCACCGAACAGCTGCTGATCGACATGACCGCGCGGGCCATCGAGGACATCGATGCCCAGGTCCCGTTCTCTGCGCACTCCCACTTCCTCGGCTACGAAGGCCGCTGCGGCGCGCCGACCCTGTTCGATGCCGCCTACACCTACAACCTCGGCCTCACCGCCGGCTCGCTGATCCTCGACGGGCGGACCGGCTACATGGCCACGGTGACCGATCTCGACCAGGGGGGCGTGCCCCGGGCCATCCCGCTGACCGGCCTGCTCAATATCGAGCGGCGTCACGGCAAGGACGAATTCGTCATCGAGAAGGCGCTGGTCAAGATGGATTCGCCGGCCATGCAGTACTTCGTGTCGCGCCGTGCCGAGTGGGCGGCCGAAGACCGCTTCTGCTCGCCCGGCCCGCGCCAGCTGTGGGGCAGCGTGGCCAACCAGATGCCGATGAGCGTGGCCCTCAACTCCGGCGCCAAA
>JARKNW010000071.1 GCA_029976075.1 Pleomorphomonas sp. | reverse complement strand
AGATCGGACAGGCTGCCCTTGTTGCGGATGGTCTCGCCATTCTTGCGCTCGGTCCAGCCGACGAGATCGTCGGTGGCGCAGCCAGCGAGGTCTTCCACCGTCTTCACGCCGTCCTTGCCGAGGGCCACCATCATGGCCGTGGTGACGCCCGGCACTTCGCGCAGGGCATCGTCGACGCCGAGCTTGATCCGCTCTTCGTCGAGCTCCCGTTCCTTGGCGTCGAGATAGTCTTGGGCGCGCGCCTGGATTTCCTCGGCCGTCTCTTCGTCGAAGCCCTCGATGCCTGCGATTTCGTCGCGCTCGACAAGCGTGAGCTCCTCGACCGTCGAGAAACCTTCGGTGGCCAGCAGCTGGCCGACCACTTCGTCGACGTTGAGCGCGTTCATGAACAGCTCGGTGCGCTCGTTGAATTCCTTCTGGCGCCGCTCGCTCTCTTCCTGCTCGGTCAGGATGTCGATCGCCCAGCCGGTCAGCTGGCTGGCGAGGCGCACGTTCTGGCCGCGACGGCCGATGGCCAGCGACAGCTGATCGTCGGGCACCACCACCTCGATGCGCTCGGCATCCTCGTCGAGCACCACCTTGGCGACTTCCGCCGGCTGCAGCGCGTTGACGATGAAGGTGGCCGGATCGGGCGACCAGGGAATGATGTCAATCTTCTCGCCCTGCAGCTCCTGCACGACGGCCTGGACGCGGCTGCCGCGCATGCCGACGCAGGCGCCGACCGGATCGATCGACGAGTCCTTGGAGATGACGGCGATCTTGGCGCGGGAGCCCGGATCGCGGGCCACCGACTTCACTTCGATGATGCCGTCGTAGATTTCCGGCACTTCGGAGGCGAACAGCTTGGCCATGAACAGCGGATGGGTACGCGACAGGAACACCTGCGGACCGCGCTGTTCGCGGCGCACATCGTGGATGATGGCGCGGATGCGGTCGCCGTAGCGGAAGCTCTCGCGGGGGATCAGTTCGTCGCGGCGGCAGATCGCCTCGCCACGGCCGAGATCGACGATGAAGTTGCCGTATTCGACGCGCTTGACGACGCCGTTGACCACTTCGCCGGTCCGGTCCTTGAACTCGTCGAACTGGCGGTCGCGCTCGGCCTCGCGCACCTTCTGCACGATCACCTGCTTGGCCGACTGGGCGGCGATGCGGCCGAAGTCGATCGGCGGCAGCGGCTCGGAGATGAAGTCGCCGACGAGGGCGGCCGGGGTGCGGCGCTGCGCCTCGACGAGGTCGACCTCGGTCGAGAAGTTCTCGACGTTCTCGACCACCTGCAGGAGACGCTGCAGCTTGATTTCACCGGTACGCGGGTTGATCTCGGCGCGAACGTCGGTCTCGGAACCGTAGCGAGAGCGAGCCGCCTTCTGGATGGCGTCTTCCATCGCCGCGATGACGATCTGTCGGTCGATCGACTTCTCGCGAGCTACCGCGTCGGCGATCTGCAAGAGTTCCAAACGGTTCGCACTGACGGCCATTGTCTTCGTCTCCTACCCTCGATGGGGTTCTAATCCGTCCTTCGGGGTTTCCCCGGTTCCACCCAGGCGGCGTGCCGCCCGTTATTCTTGGCTTTTTCCCGCCTTGAGCGCTTCGCGGATCAAGGCCTCGTTGAGCACGAGGCGTGCCTCCGAGATCGTATCGAGCGGAAACTCGATGTCCTTGGTGCCGTCTTCGAGCGCCTGCAAGAGGTGCATGCCGCCCTTGTCATCCTTGACGCCGGTCAGCCAGCCCCGAAATCTCTTGCGGCCTAGGAGCGGCACGGCAAGTTCCAACTTGGCCTCGAACCCCGACCAGCGAACGAAATCGGATCGCCGCACGAGGATGCGATCCATGCCGGGTGACGAGAGCTCCAAGCTGTAAGCTTTGCCGATCGGATCATCGACATCAAGGAGAGGAGAGATGACGTTGCTCGCCACCTCACAGTCTTCGACGCTCATGGTGCCATCGGCCTTTTCGGCGAAGATCTGCAGCGTCACACCGTTCATGCCGGACATTCGCACGCGGACAAGACGATAGCCCAGATCGATCAGTGCCGGCTCGACGATGGCCGCCACCCGCGCCTCAACACCTGTCTCGGTTACGAGACGAGGCTCATCGAGCGTCGTTTCGACACTCTGACCGCCAAGCGGCGGAAGGGGCGGCTGATCCTCAGACGTCATAGGTTGGCAACATCCTTCGCGGAGCGCTGTCATGGGCAATAAAAAAGAGCGGGACCTTTCGGACCCACTCCCAACCCGCTCATGAAGCGCATCAGAACTGATGAACCTCATATAGGCCGCTTTTGCGCGAAAATCAATGGTAGGCGCAACTGTCATCTCCAGGGTGTCACCACGAGACTGTCGGCGGCCAACTGCAATGACTTACCTCTCGCGTGGCAGGCGACGGAAGGTGAGGTAGGCCGAGCCGCGTCCTTCGCGGCGCGCCTTGGCTTCGTAACGGGTGCTCGGCCAGCCTTCCCAAGGCTGCCGCCAGTCGTCTGGGCCCGAAGCCGTCCAGACGAAGGCCGGGTTGGCACGGACGTAGCGCAACGTCCAGTCAACATAGGTGTCGATGTCGGAGGCAAACCAGAACTCGCCGTTGTCTTTCAGGACGCGGGCGAAGCGGGCCACGGTATCGGGCCCGACAAACCGTCGCTTCCAATGACGCTTCTTTGGCCAGGGATCTGGGTAGAGCAGCAAGACGCGGTCAAGCGAGGCATCCGGCAGCCAATCCAGTACCCTGACGCCATCCTCACCGCTGAGGCGGACATTGGTGATGCCCTCGGCGGCGATGTGGCCAAGGGCCTTGGTCATGCCATTGATGAACGGTTCGACCCCGATGAAGCCGACGTCCGGTCGCTCGATCGCCCGGTGGATCAGATGCTCGCCGCCACCGAACCCGATCTCCAGCCGAACTTCCGTCGGCATCGCCGGAAAGAGTTCCGATAGAGGGGCAGAAACTGGTGCCGTCAGGTCCAGAGACAGCTTGGGCAGATCGACCTCAAGCCGTTCAGCCTGCCCCTTTCTCAGTGCCTTGCCTTTGCGGCGACCGAAGAAGGCACTCTCCCGTGGTTCGCCGGGGCGGTGCTCGGCCCTGTGATCGTCATCGCTCATCATCGCTCGTTGCATCAACATTCCGGCGGCTTGGCTGCCGCCGAAAACAAAGAACCCCGGCAGCCGAGCTGCCGGGGCGGTGTCTAGCCTATTTCCTGGTTTCAGGCGAGGGCCGACTTGAGGGCGTCGACGAGGTCGAGCGCCTCCCAGGAGAAGCCACCGTCGGCCTCGGCCGCCCGACCGAAATGGCCATAGGCAGACGTGCGTGCATAGATCGGCTTGTTGAGGCCGAGCCGCTCGCGGATGCCGCGCGGGGAGAGCCGCACGAAATCGCGATCGCCAAGCACCTTCTCGATTCTGGCCGGATCGATGTTGCCGGTGTCGTGCAGGTCGACGTAGATCGAAAGCGGGTCACTGACGCCAATGGCGTAGCTGAGCTGGATGGTGGCGCGATCGGCAAGGCCGGCGGCCACAATGTTCTTGGCCAGCCAGCGGGCGGCGTAAGCGGCCGAGCGGTCGACCTTCGTCGGATCCTTGCCGGAGAAGGCGCCGCCGCCATGCGGAGCCGCGCCACCGTAGGTGTCGACGATGATCTTGCGGCCCGTGAGGCCAGCGTCGCCATCCGGACCGCCGATCACGAACTTGCCCGTCGGGTTGACGTGCCAGACCGTGCTTTCATCAACCCAGCCGGCAGGTAGGGCGGCGATGATATAGGGCTCGACGATGCGGCGCACATCAGCCGACGTGAGGCCATCGGCATGCTGGGTGGAAAGCACGATCTGCGGTGCCCGTACGGCCTTGCCACCCTCGTAAGCGACGGTCACCTGGCTCTTGGCGTCGGGACCGAGCAGCGGCTCCTTGCCAGACTTGCGGACCGCCGCGAGGTCGCGAAGGATCTTGTGAGCGTAGTAGATCGGCGCCGGCATGAGTTCCGGCGTCTCACGGCAGGCGTAACCGAACATGATGCCCTGGTCGCCGGCACCCTCATCCTTGTGGGCCGCCGCATCGACGCCTTGCGCGATGTCGGACGACTGTTCATGCAGCAAGATCTCGATCTTGGCGCTTTCCCAGTGGAAACCATCCTGCTCGTAGCCGATGTCGCGGATAGCCTCGCGCGTCAGCTTCTCGATCAACGTGTTGTCGATGGACTTCGGTCCGCGCGTCTCGCCGGCGATGACGACACGGTTGGTTGTTGCAAGCGTTTCGGCCGCTACGCGGGCCTGTGGCTCGGCAGCGAGGAAAGCGTCGACGATGGTATCGGAAATGCGGTCGCAGACTTTATCGGGATGACCTTCCGAGACGGACTCGGAAGTAAACAGGTAGTTCTGGCGGGACATAGGGTTGACCCCTCAAAGAAGACGTCGACGTGGTCGACGGAAGGCTGATCTGCCGTGGGAACTGTCCGTCGCGGCGCTCTCTTTTCGCAAGCCGCTGCAAAAAGCGCAAGCGCTGCGCTTGGGCTCACGGGCGTTTGAAAGCCCCTGTGCATCCTGTGCCACGGTCACGGCGATTTTGTTCCACGGACAAGAAGAATCCGGCAAATACTTTCTCATGAAGGAGAATTATTGCCGCCTCAGCCAGTTGTTCAAAATAAAAGCGGACCGGTCGACCTTGGCCGACCGGTCCGCTTTGTTTAAGGCAGGTTCTGCTCAGGCCTCGCCGTCTTCGGAAGCCAAGGTCTGCACGAGGTCGACGATACGCCGGCGGACGCGCGCATCCTTGATCCGCACGAAAGACTTGTTGAGAGACAGGCCCTCCGTCGACGACAGGAAATCGACAACATAGGAGTGGCTTGGGCTCTCGGCAAATCCGGCCGCTTCCTCGGGCGTGCCCGGCGCATCTTCGAAGAAGAAGGACACCGGCACCTTGAGAACAGTGGCGATATGCTGGAGGCGGCTGGCACCAACACGATTGGTGCCCTTCTCGTACTTCTGGATCTGCTGGAAGGTAATGCCGAGTGCTTCGCCCAGCTTTTCTTGGCTCATGCCAAGCATCATGCGGCGAAGCCTGACACGGCTTCCGACGTGGACGTCGATGGGATTGGGGGACTTCTTGCTGGCCATATTGGTCTCGTCTGCGGGTTGAACCCGCGGTTACCGATGAGGCTCGCAAGGCGCGGTCTTTGTTTGTTGTCTTGCGGCCCATTCTTGGCAAACGAACCACAAAAGGGTCGTTGCGCGCTTGGATTGTTGTCTTTGAACGAGAAGTTGTCAACTCCTGGTTCAGCGCTTTCTCTTTCCAAACAATGCCAACAGGATGAAGAACGTATTGAATGCCAAGAGAAAAATCGGTTCACCCCGCTGAAAGAAAGTCTTGGGGCGCTCTGACGGTAATAAACCATCCAACACGCCTTCTTCTCCGAGCGGTAAACTTGCGACTGTCCTGCCATAGGCGTCGATGATTGCAGATATGCCGGTATTGGCAGCCCTGATCACCGGAAGGCCTTCCTCGATTGCCCGCATACGGGTCGCATCGAGGTGCTGGTAGGGGCCGATACTGCGACCGAACCAACCATCATTGGTGATGTTGACGAGATAGTCTGGGCGGCCATTCTCCGGCAGAACCTCTCCCGAAAAGATGGCCTCGTAACAGATCAGCACGGAAAACGACGGATGACCGGCAAGCGTGATCAGGTTACGGCGAGGGCCGGGCGAGAAGCCGCCGATACCGCGAAACAGCTCGCCGATGCCGAGCCGCCGCAAGAGCGACCCGAATGGCATGTATTCGCCAAAGGGAACCAGATGCACCTTGTCGTAGGCGGCGCGGATGGCCCCGGTGTCGTCGATGGCAAAAAGGGAGTTGTAATAGCGACGCCCTCCGTCACCCGGATCATCGGCAGGTTCGACGCGCGGCGCGCCGGTCAGCAGGATGGTTCCGGGCGGCAACAGGTCGGCGATGCGGGCAAGCGCTTCCGGCTCTTCTGTCAGGAAGAAGGGCAAGGCCGTTTCCGGCCAGACGATCTCGGAAAAGGAAATGGCTCCCAGCGTCTGCGGATCCGTCTTGCGATCGGAGAGCGTTACCAGCTTGTCCAGCGCCTCCTGCTTTTTCTCGGGTGACCACTTGGCGGCTTGGTCGATGTTGGGCTGCACGATGCGAATACGTCCGCTGCTAACGGCGGTTTCGTTGGTCGCCTCGGTGGCATGGAGCCGATAAATGCCCCAGCCGACGTCGGCGATGGCAAGCGACAGTACGAACAAGACGCTCAGTCGTCTCAACCAGCGTTGATGACCTCGCTCGTCCGCGAGGAGTGCCGGTGCGGCAAACACGGCGATACCGGCAAACGTCAGGCCATAGATGCCGACAACGCTTGCTCCTTGCGCGGTGATGTCGGTGAAGGCTACCGCCTGGCCCAGAAGGTTCCAGGGAAATCCGGTCAACACGTGACCGCGCAGCCATTCGGACACTCCGAGCCCGACGGCCAGTGCAAAGATGCGGGTTGGACCGTCACTCCAGAGCAAACGCGCAAGGAAGGTGCCGAAAGCGGTGAACAGGGCCAAGCCCGCCGCGAGCCCGACGATCGCCACAGGCATCAGCGGGACAAGCTCCGAGCGCCCTTCGGCGAAGAACGCCACGCCTACCCAGTGAAGACCGGCGGAGAAGTAGCCGAAGCCGAACCACCAGCCGGTGATCGCTGCCGGCCTCAGTCGCCGAACACCGTTTGGTCCTGCGACCACGGCACCATCGATCAGTAGTACCAGGGCAGGCAGGGTCAGGAACAGGATCGGCGCTGCATTGATCGGTGCCAGCGCGAGGGCGGAAAGGGCACCTGCAGCGAACGTCGCAAGACGTCGCGGCCACCCCCATAGGAGCAGGAGCCGATGGGCACAAGTTTCGAACATGGCGCCTTTCCCCTGGGCGGCGAATCGGTCTTGGCGTTTGAAGCAATAGCCGGTCGCCGCCGGGGAGGAAATGGCCGGTAGCCTCAGGCGCCGACTTCGGATGCTTCGATCGCCTCCGAAGGCTCGGTTGCTCTGGCAACGAGCCGCACCGTCTTGATGCGGCGCGGATCAGCATCGAGCACCTCGACTTCCCAGCCCGGCAGGTCGTCCGAAACGATCACCTCGCCGCGCACGGGAATGCGGCCGAGCGCGGCGAACAGCAGACCGCCAAGCGTATCGACATCCTCATCGTAATCGGCGAACGAGAAACTGGGCCCTATCGCGGCCCGCACATCGTCGAGATCTGCACGGGCATCGGCGAGATAAACGCCGTCCTGCACGGTTTTGACCAGGGGGCCGTCTTCATCGTCGTGCTCGTCATCGATCTCGCCGACGATGGTTTCCACCACGTCCTCGATGGAGACGATGCCATCGGTGCCGCCATATTCGTCGATGACCAGCGCCATCTGGATGTGCGTCGCCTGCATCTTTTGCAGGAGATCGGTGGCAGGCATGGATGGCGGCACGAAAAGCACGGCCCGCACCAGCTTGGCCGCCTCGAGCGTTATGTCGAGATCGACCTTGCCGACATCGAGCCTGCCTTCGTCTTCCTCGGCGGCGGCATCGATGCGCGCCTTGCCGGTGATGTGGGTGATAAGGTCCTTGATGTGGACCATGCCGATGGCGTCGTCGAGTGTCTCTCGGTAGACGGGCATGCGCGAGTGGCCGGATGCCTCGAACAAACCGAGCAACTCGGCAAGCGTCGTATCGGCATCGACGGCGGCTATGTCGGCGCGCGGAACCATCACGTCCGCGACACGCGTTTCCCTGAGGCGAAGGATATTGCGGATCAGCGTCCGCTCTTCGGGCGAAAAGGCCGCATCAAGCGCATCTTCCTGGCTGAGCGCTTCCTCGAGATTCTGTCTGAGCGTTGCCGAGGTCTTGAAGCCGAAGGCCTCGCGCAGTCGCGCGAGCCAGCCCAATCCGGGTCCTGTCCCACCCTCGGCCGAGGCACCCTGCTGGGCAACCACGGCCGTATTCTGACTGCCTGTACTATGACTGTCGCTGTCGCTCATCGTCCTTTTTCCGCGCCGCCAGCCAGCCCTCCCGGCTGGGTGACGGACGCCCCGGTAATGCCATCCCTCAGCGGCCGGCGCCGCCCATCGGCGCGTCGGCATAAGGATTGGCGATGCCAAGCCGGGCGAGGATGGCCGTCTCCAGCCCCTCCATCTCCTCGGCTTCGTCGTCGTTCATGTGATCATACCCGACGAGATGCAGGAATCCATGCACGATCATGTGCAGAAAATGATCGCGGAAGGAAATGCCTTCCTCGTCCGCCTCTCGCGCCACCGTCTCGTGGGCGACCACGATATCGCCGAGCAGCGGCCCATAGGCTTCCGCCTCGGGATCGTCCTGCGGGAACGACAGGACGTTGGTGGGCTTGTCGAGGTTGCGGTGATCGCGATTGAGCACCCGGATTGCCGCGTCGTCGGTCAGGACGAGCGACAACTCCGCATCGTCTGCAATCTCGGCGTCGGCAGACGCCGCCGCCATGGCGACGACCGTTTCTACAGCTTCGCGCCAGCTTTCCTCTTCGCCCCACAAGGGACTTTCGGCGAGGATATCGATGGCGATCAGGCTCATGCCTTCTCCTTGCGTGTCGCGAGCCGCTCCCGGCTGTCGTCGTCATAAGCCTTGACGATCCGGGCGACCAGTTCGTGTCGAACCACATCCTCGTGGGTGAAGCGCACCTGGACGATCCCCTGGGTGTCGGCCAGGATGCGACTGGCCTCGACCAGACCGGATACTTGCCCGGCGGGCAGGTCCACCTGGCTGGGGTCGCCGGTGACGATCATCTTGGAGCCGTCGCCAAGGCGGGTCAGGAACATTTTCATCTGCATCGATGTGGTGTTCTGCGCCTCGTCGAGGATGACGGCGGCGTTGGCCAGCGTCCGGCCGCGCATGAAGGCAAGCGGTGCGATCTCGATGGCGCCGGACGCGAGCGCCCGCTCCACCCTCTCGGGTGGCATCATGTCGTAAAGCGCATCGTAAAGCGGCCTGAGATAGGGATCGATCTTCTCGCGCATGTCACCGGGCAGGAAGCCGAGCCGTTCGCCGGCTTCCACGGCCGGTCGCGACAGCACGAGGCGCGCCACTTCACCCCGTTCGAGCAAGGCGGCAGCATAAGCCACGGCGAGATAGGTCTTGCCGGTGCCCGCAGGGCCGAGGCCGAATACCAGCGTCGAACGCTCCATGGCGCGGATGTAGGCATCCTGCGCCGGATTGCGGGCGACCACCGTTTTCCGGCGGGTGGAGATGGCGGCGAGTTGAAGGCGGGAACCGGCATCAATGGCCGGCAGCGGCAGTTGATCCCCGACGGCCAGCGCCATGCGGATCGCTCCCTCGACATCGGCCGAAGTGATCGTCTGGCCGGCCTGCAGGCGACCGTAGAGCGCTTCCAGCACGTCGCGGGCACGGCTCGCCGCTTCGTGAGATCCGCGAATGGTCACCTGGTTGCCACGTGCCGTGGCATCGACGCCGAGTTTCTGCTCGATCAGCGCCAGATGCTGATCGAACTGACCGTAGAGTGGGCCGATCAACCGGTTATCTTCGAACACGAGCACCAGATGGGTCAGATCGGACGCATAGGTCATGGCGTTCCCCAAATAGGTCGCAGCAGTTGCGACGGCATGTGCGGTGCGTATGGCGAAAGCCTCATGCCGACCGTCGAGCCGAAATGGGTTCGCCTTCGAGGCGGCCGATCAGACTATGCCCGCCGGTCGACTCGATGGTCACATCTGCGATTTCACCGATCAGCGACGACGGTGCCATGACGGCCACCGGCTGCAGATAGGGAGAGCGGCCCACGATCTGTCCGGGAAGCCTGCCGGGCTTTTCGAAAAGCACCGGCAAGGTGCGTCCGACGAGGCGCTCGGCAAAGGCTTTCTGCTGCGCTTCGAGCAGCGCCTGCAACCGGTGGAGCCGCTCGGTCTTCACCTCCTCGGGGATCTGATCGTCGAGGGTGGCCGCCGGCGTGCCGGGACGCGGCGAATACTTGAACGAGAAACAAGCCGCATAGTCGATGGTCCGGACCATCTCCAGGGTGGCCTCGAAATCCTCCTCGGTCTCGCCCGGGAAGCCGACGATGAAGTCACCTGAAATGGCCATGTCGGCTCGTGCCGCCCGCATGCGGGCGACAAGGGCAATATACTCGGCTGCGGTATGCCGGCGGTTCATGGCCGCGAGGATGCGGTCCGAACCGGACTGCACCGGAAGATGCAGGTAGGGCATCAGCTTGGAATTGACGGCATGGGCTGAAATCAGCGCCTCATCGAGGTCGCGCGGATGGCTGGTGGTGTAGCGGATGCGGGCAAGGCGCGGCAGTTCCGAAAGGCGCGTGAGCAGGCCGGCGAGGCCTACCGTCTGGCCGTCGCGGTCGACGCCATGGTAGGCGTTGACGTTCTGGCCGAGCAGCGTGATTTCGCGCACGCCGGCCGCCACCAGGGTCTCCGCTTCCTCGACGATCCTCTCGACGGGTCGCGAGGTTTCCGACCCACGGGTATAGGGCACGACGCAGAACGTGCAGAACTTGTCGCATCCTTCCTGCACGGTCAGGAAGGCCGTGACGCCGCGTGAGCGAACGGCCGCCTCGGAGGGAGCGGCGAGATGATCGAACTTGTCTTCGGAAGGAAACTCGGTCTCGACCACCTTCTGGCGGGTCGGCGCCTTGCCATCGGTCGCAGTCGGGCGCTCGCCTTGGCGTACCCGCTCGATCAGTTCCGGCAGGCGATGATAGGTCTGCGGCCCGAAGACCATGTCGACGACTGGCGCCCGGGCGATGATTTCCTCGCCTTCCGCCTGTGCGACGCAGCCCGCGACGGCAACAAGCGTTTCCCGCCCCTCGGCGGCTCGTTCCGCCTTCAGAACGCGCAGGCGCCCAAGCTCCGAGTAGACCTTCTCGGCCGCCTTCTCGCGAATGTGGCACGTGTTGAGGATGACGAGGTCGGCGTTTTCAGGACTGTCGGCGGCGATGTATCCCAGCGGCGTCAGCGTGTCCGACATGCGGTCGCTGTCGTAGACGTTCATCTGACAGCCATAGGTCTTGATAAAGACAGACTTCTTATCCGTCACCGTTGCTCGCTTTCCCTCTTGGGGACGGGTCAATGCAGACCATCCCGGCAAAGATAACGGCATCTAGTGCATTTTGGGGAGCGGCGAAAGGCGGTTTTCCAACAAATTCGCGCGACGACCGCCGGACATTGCCTTCGGTTGCTGGAACGATTAGCAGCCTGCAAGCGGTCTTCGCGGCCTTGATTGGCGGGTCCGGAGCCTTACAAGAAGTCCTCACCCGCTCTGTCCCTCACCAGGAGACCCCACCATGCCGATCTACGAACTCGATGGAATTGCCCCCGAACTGCCGGAGAGCGGCGACTACTGGGTGGCTCCCGATGCCCATGTGATCGGCCGGGTGAAGCTCGGTTCGGATGTTGGCGTCTGGTTCGGCGCGGTGATCCGTGGTGACAACGAGCCGATCGTCGTCGGCGCGCGCACCAACATTCAGGAGGGAGCCACGTTGCATACCGACCCCGGCTTCCCGCTGACCATCGGCGAGGGATGCACCATTGGGCATCAGGCGATCGTCCACTCCTGTACGCTCGGCGACAATGTGCTGGTCGGCATGGGGGCGACCATTCTGAACGGCGCGAAGATTGGCGCCAACAGCCTCGTCGGTGCCAACGCACTGGTCACCGAGGGCAAGGAGTTCCCGGAGGGCTCGCTGATCGTCGGCGCGCCGGCTCGGGCCGTGCGGGCGCTCGACGAAGCAACCATCGAGAAACTGCGCCGCTCGGCGGAGAACTATGCGGCCAACTTCAAGCGCTTCAAGGCAGGCTGCCGCAAGATCGCAGACTGACGGAGCGCCTCTCAGGCATGGGCCTTTTCTGCTGTCTCCGGGGAGAAGATGGCGCTGAGATAGGGGGCAATACCCTGGAGCGGCAGTTGTCGCTCCACGGCGCCAATCTCGAAAGCGGCACGCGGCATGCCGTAGACCACCGATGTCGCTTCATTCTGGCCGATGGTATGGCCGCCGCCGAGACGAATATCGAGTAGGCCGGAGGCGCCGTCGCGCCCCATGCCGGTCAGGATGATGGCGAGGCTGTTGATCGGGCAGACGCGGGCCATCGAGCGAAAGAGGACGTCGACCGACGGCGCATGACCCGAAACGCGTTCCTCGCGTCCAATGCGGCAGGTGAGATTGGGACCGGCGTGGCCGAGTTCAAACTGGCGCCCCCCTGGGGCGACATAGGCCGTGCCAGGCCGCAGAACCTCACCATCCTCGCCTTCCTTGACGTGCAAGGCACAGAGACTGTCGAGCCGACTGGCGAACGAGCCGGTAAATTGACCGGGCATGTGCTGGACGATCAGGATCGGCGGCATGTTTGCGGGGAGGCCGGTCAGGACGGCGCGGATGGCCTCGACGCCACCGGTCGAAGCCCCAATGCCGATCACGGTGCCGGTGCGCGAACAGCCGATTGGCGGTGGCGGTGCCGATATACGCGCTGGCGGCACCTCCGGAACGATCCGGCGAGCGCCGATGTTGGCGTGCGCTGCGATCTTGATCTTGTCGATCAGTTCGACGGCGATCCTATCGAGGTCCGATGCCTTTGCCGGCTTGCCAACCACTTCGACCGCGCCGACTTCCAACGCGCGGAGCGTGGTGAACGCTCCGGCCTGGGTAAGGGTCGATACCATCACCACCGGCATTGGTCGGAGCGCCATCAGTTTCTCAAGGAACGAGATGCCGTTCATGCCGGGCATCTCGACATCCAGCGTCAGCACATCCGGATTGAGCCGCTTGATCGCTTCGCGAGCAGCGAACGGGTCGGCAGCCGTACCCACGACCTCGATCTCCGGATCGTGGCCGAGAACGCTGGTCAGCATGTCCCGCATCAACGCGCTGTCATCCACGATCAGGACACGGATGGGCCTGCCAGGCATGATCGTTCCTCAGAAGAGATCGACCTCGCCCTCGATCTTAGTCCGGGCGAGTCGTTTCTTGAAAGAGTGCTCTTCGTCGACGAAGTCGGGGTGAACGGCCGTGCCGAGCAATAGCCGGTGCACGACTCCCGTCGACGGACTGTAGTGAATGCGTCGGCCGTAGCACCCACCGAGATCGGCAGATGCGATGGTGAGGTCCTCGGCCTTGAGATAGTCGAGTACGAACGAAACGTTGGACGAACCGATCAACGTCGAGCCATCCGTAAGGTCGGCACCGCCGAACAGCTTGATTTCGAGGTCTCGGCGCCGGCATCCGGATTTCAGTACCTCGTTGATCAAGACCTCCATGGCGTAGTTGCCGTAACGCAGGGCTGCGCTCGCCCCATTCCAGATACCGGAGTCACTTTCCGGCAGCATGAAATGGTTGAGTCCCCCGAAGCCGGTCGCCGGGTTGCGAATGCAAGCCGCAACGCAGGAGCCCAGGACGGTAACAATCATCTCGCCGTCATTTGCCGTGACATAGGCCTCGCCCGGCAGGACGCGCACGGCCTTTGTGCCTTGCCGCAAGTCATAGGTGCGGCCAACCGGTTGCCGGTAGGAGCCGGTACCAGAATCGGTAAGCGCGGTCGGTTTGGGCTGGCCGGCGCCGGACATCGCTCAGGTCCCCTTCTGGTAGATGGTCGGACCACGCAGACGGAACACCGTCTTCTGGTCGAGTATGGTCTCGGAATGGCCGATATAGAGCCAGCCGCCGGGCGCCAGGAGGTCGGCGAAGCGCTGCACCAATCGGGCCTTGGTCGGATTGTCGAAATAGATCATTACGTTGCGGCAGAAGATGGCGTCAAACGGCCCTTTCATGGGCCAGGCGTCCAGAAGATTGAGCTGCTTGAACGCAATCAATCGGCGGAGCTCCGGTCGGATCTGCCATTCGCTGCCACTCAAGGCCGTAAAGTGGCGATAGCGTCTGCCTTTCCCAAGTTCTTCGACCGAGTGCGCGCTGTAGCGACCGGCTGCGCCACGCGCCACCACCGAACTGTCGATATCGGTCGCCAGTATCTTGGCGTCGCATTGTACGCGGGCCGAAGCGGTCTCGGCATAGGTCATGGCGATCGAATAAGGTTCCTCGCCGGTCGAACAGCCGGCCGACCAGATACGCAGGCGTGTCCGGTCACTGACGCCATCGGTCGACAGGTCCGAGAGCAGGTTTTCGGCGAGATGGTCGAAGTGGTGCTTCTCCCTGAAGAAACGGGTGAGGTTGGTGGTCAGCGCGTTGATGAGATACTCGATCTCGTCTTCGCCTTCCGGGCTTGAATAGTATTCGCAGTATTCCGAAAAGGCCGAAAAGCCGAGTTCCCTCAGACGTCGCGTCAGCCGCGAATAGACCATGTTGATCTTGTGATCAGGCAAGGTAATGCCGGTCCGACCATGCACGAAGGCGGCCAACCGGCGGTATTCCTTCAGCGTGAAGGGAAATTCGCGATGTTCCGGGACTGTGCTGAGGGCGGCCATGGACACTCCGGGTGAACCAGTGGTTCGACTCCGACATTTGTATCCGCCCGATACGATCCTCGGAACAAATGTCGACGTCATCAGAACCACTAGCAAGTCATTGGTTCTAGAGGAGCTTTTGAGTTTGGCACTTGAGCTCGAGCCCTAGGTTGCGTGGGACTCAAATGTCAAATTTGCTCCACTGGGCCGCAGCGAATCCGCCGCGGCCCGATGTCTCGGTGTGCTCAGAATTCCTTCCAGTCGGCATCGTTCTCGAAGGCGGCATGCAGATCGGATTGCAGGCGCTGGGCATTTCGTCCACCGGCCGCGGCCACTTTCTTCGGTTGAGCCGGACGCGGTGCTGTCTTGGCAGCCGGACGCACTTCGCGGCGCTCGCCAACCGCGGCACGCACCGGGCGAACCGCGTCATCGAGCTGGAAGGCCGACATCCGCCCATGCATGGCCTCGGCCTGCTCCTGCAGCATCCGGGTGGCCGAAGCGTTCTCTTCGACCAGCGCGGAGTTCTGCTGGGTCATCTCGTCCATCTGGGTGACGGCCTTGTTGATTTCCTCGACACCGGCCGATTGTTCGCGACTTGCCGCCGCGATGTCGGAGACGATGTCCGCAACCTTCTTGATCGAACCGACGATTTCGGTCAGGGCGGTGCCGGCATCATTGACGAGCTTGACGCCGTCCTTGACCTGAGCGCCACTCTCGACGATCAACGCCTTGATGTCCTTGGCGGCGCCGGACGACCGCTGAGCGAGCGAGCGGACTTCCGAAGCGACGACTGCGAACCCCTTGCCCGCATCGCCGGCCCTTGCCGCCTCGACGGCCGCGTTGAGCGCCAGTAGATTGGTCTGGAAGGCGATTTCGTCGATCACCGAAATGATGTCGGAAATCTTCTGCGACGAGGTTTCGATGCGGCTCATGGCATCGACGGCCTTGCCGACGACGTCGCCACCATCGGTCGCCGTGCCGCGTGCCGAGGCCGCGAGCTGGTTGGCCTGCTGCGCATTGTCGGCGTTCTGCTTGACGGTGGCGGCCATTTCTTCCATCGAAGCGGCCGTTTCCTCAAGGTTCGAGGCCTGCTGCTCGGTGCGCTGGGACAAATCCGTCGTGCCCGAGGATATCTCGGCAACGGCGTTGGAGATGGTGGTCGCGGCCTCCATCATGTCGGCCACGACGGTCGACATGGTGTCGAGCAGTGTGTTGATACCCTCGCAAAGATTGGCGATTTCGCCCGTTTTGCCGTCGAGCGGTACCCGCCGGGTGAGGTCGTTGCCGCGCGCCGCCTCGATCACTTCCTTGGACTCGCGCACCGCTGCCTGAAGCGCCTCGGCGGAGCGTACCTGCTCGGTGACGTCGGTGGCGTACTCGACCACTTTGAACGGCTTGCCGTTCATGTCGAGGATCGGGTTGTAGGAAGCCTGGATCCAGACCTCCCGGCCGCCCTTGCCGATGCGCTTGTACTGGTTGGTGTCGTACTCGCCGCGGCCGAGTTTTTCCCAGAACATGCGATAGTCGACCGTCGCGCGATAGGCCGGGTCGACCAGGATCGAATGATGCTGGCCGCGGATCTCGGACATAGTATAGCCGAGCATGTTGAGAACATTGTCGTTGGCATCGAGCACCTTGCCGTCGAGCGAGAACTCGATGATGCCCTGTGCCTTCGAGATTGCCGCGATCTGCCCTTCGAAATCGGCGGCCTGCAGGCGGCGGGCCGTGATGTCGGTGGCAATCTGGACGATCTTGAACGGCTTGCCGTCGAGGCCAAGTATCGGATTGAACGACACTTCGAGCCAGACTTCCCGACCACCCTTGCCGAGACGCTTGTACTGGCCGGTGACGTGTTCGCCCCGCTGCAGTCCTTCCCACATCAGTTTGTATTCAGCGCTCTCGCGAGCGGCGGCATCGGCAAACATCGACGCCGGCTTGCCCCTGATCTCTTCGTGCGTGTAGCCGAAGATCTTGCAGAAGATATCATTGGCTTCGATGACGGTACCGTCGAGCGCGAGCTCCAGCACCGACTGTGACAGCCGGATGGCGTCGGCCTGCCCCTTGTAGTTGGCGGTCAGCTCGGCGATCTGCTTGCCATTCTTCTGGAAGATCGACACGGCACCGGCAATTGTGCCGATCTCGTCCTGGCGATCCGTTCCATCGACTTCGAACTCGTAGTCGCCCTCGGTGATCCGCCGCATGTAGGCGATCATTCGGCCGACGCCTCGCGTGATCTGCAAGGAGAAGAAGATGCTGGCGGCCAGCGCCACGGCCATGGCAAGAAGCACGACGGCAAGGGTCGTGAACAGCGCGCTGCGGAGATCGGCGGCATGATCGCCAAGCATGCCTGTCAGCGTGTCGGCGCCACCATGCCAAAGGGCCTGGCTCGCCTGGGCCTGGGCCTTGGTGGCATCGCTAAAGCGGGCGATATCGACGCTTTGCGGGCTGGCGGCGGTTTCAAAGGCGGCGGTGACGGCCTCGGCTTCCCGCACGAAGTTCGGAACCGCTTCGGCGAAGGCAGCAATCTGATTGCTGAGGCCGGCAAGACGGCCATCCGTGCTGTGCAACTTGGCGACCTGGAGTACGTCGAGAGCGCCTCCGGACGCTTCCTGGAACAGGGCAATCTGCGACTTCAGAATGCCGAGGTCCGCGACCGAGATGCTGGAAGCGCGCGACATTTCGCGGATCTTGCCGGTAATGGCAACGCGATACCACAAGACGCGCGGAATGCGGTTCATCAACGCCTGGCCAAGATAGTTGTGGTCGACCTCGGTATCGACGGCAATGCCGGCACCGTTGGAGATGGTGGCCATGAGGCCGAGACCGGCATTGACCGACTGGGTCAGTCGCGCGTCGAATGGGACGTGGCTGCGTGGCCAGTCGTAGCCGGCGAGGGCATCGCTGAAGGCCTTGGCCGCTTCCGTCGTTTCGAAGGCCCCGTCATGCTCGCGACCGAGACCGGCGAGATCGGGGACGTTCCCGAGCACGGTGGCTGGTGTCGCCGTGTCGTCGAGTGCCGAGACGGCGAGACCGCGAATGGTTTCCCAGACGGCGACCGAATAGGCAACGCCGCCAGCCTCCTTGTTGGCTCGGGCAACGCCCTCTTCGCTCTTGCTGACATAGAGCCAGCCGAGAATGACGATCGGCAGGCTCATCAGTGCGACGATCAGGCCGATCTTGGTGCGGAGTTTCAGCGAGGTAATTGACATGATGTCAGTTCCTGAAGAGGCCGTTCAGGCGGCGACGGCGGTGGTCGCCGGCCCGTGATTGGCAAAGAGGTTTTCGAGGCTGAGGAGAACGACCATGCTGTCGCCGACGGGAATGATCCCGGCGAGGAAGGCGTTGTCGATCGGTTGATCGACATCGGGCACAGGCCGGATATCCGACGAGTTGACGGTCAGAATGTCTGAGACGGCATCGACCAGGAGGCCCAGAAGGCGGCCACCGATCGCCACTATGATCACCACATGGCTGCGCGTCGCCGTGGTCAGGCCGAGGCCGAAGCGGCAGCGGAGATCGAAGATCGGAACGATCGTGCCGCGCAGGTTGAGGACGCCGAGCATATAGTCTTGCTGGTTCGGCAGGACTGTCGTCTCGGTCCACCCCTTGATCTCGCGAACCGCCATGATGTCGATGGCGAACTCGTCGTCGCCGACACGGAAGGAAATGAACTGTCGCGTTTGTGCTGCGGCGGTGTCGGGGCCGGTGTTTGGGCCGATGCTGGAAAGATCTTGCGGTTCTGCCATGGAGTGAGCTCCGAGAGGTCAGGCGCTTGCAGCGATCGGCCGCGTCGCCATGTCGGTGGCGCGGGCATTCCGGTCGTGTAGGCGGGTCAGTTCTTCTATGTCGACGATGAGCGCGACACGCCCATTGCCAAGGATGGTGGCGCCGGAAATGCCCGGAACCGGATCGTAATTGTCTTGCAAGGACTTGATGACCACCTGCTGCTGGCCGATCAGCTCGTCGACGACGATGCCGAGCTTGCTGCCATTGGCGAGCTCGATCAGTACGACGAGCCCTTGGCAGGGATCGAAGGTGGCTTCCGCCACGCCGAACACGCGCGCAAGGTGGATGAGGCGGACGAACTCACCGCGAATGGACACGACCTCGCCGCCTCCGGGAATGGTGCGGATCTGGCTGCGGCTCGGCCGGAAGGACTCGACGATCGAGGTCAGCGGCAGGATGTATTTCTCCCAGCCAACCGCCACCACCATGCCGTCGAGCACGGCCAGCGTCAGCGGGATCACCAACGTGAATCGAGTGCCTTTGCCGGGCGTGGACGTGACCTGCACCCGCCCCCCGAGTGCCAGTACGTTACGCCGCACGACGTCCATGCCGACGCCGCGTCCCGACACGTCGGTTACCGCGGCGGCCGTCGAGAAGCCCGGTGCAAAAATCAGTTCGTCGATCTCTTCGCCTGAGAGTTTGACGCTGGACGGCACGATGCCCTTTTCAATCGCCTTGGCGAGCAGGCGGTCACGATCCAGTCCGGCACCATCGTCCTCGACGTGAATCAGGATGTTGGATCCGGCATGCTGGGCCGACAGGCGAATAACGCCCTCGGCGGGCTTGCCAGCGGCAAGGCGCGTCGGCGCGTCTTCAATCCCATGGTCGACCGCGTTACGGATCATGTGGGTCAACGGGTCGGCGAGTTCCTCGATCACCGTCTTGTCGACCTCGGTCTGCTCGCCGGCCATTTCAAGCCGCACGTCCTTGCCGGTTTTGTGCCCGACGTCACGGACGAGGCGCGGCATGCGAGAGAACACCGATTTCACGGGCTGCATGCGGATGGCCATCACGCATTCCTGCAACTCGCGCGTCAGCCCGGCCAGGTGTTCAAAACCCTGCAGCGCGGCGGGGTCGTCGCGGTCCAGGGTTTCGGTGAACTGCTGGGCCAGCATGGCTTGGGCGATGACCAATTCTCCAACCATGTTGACGAGGCGGTCAACGCGGTAGAGGTCGACGCGGATAGACGAGATCGACGTGCTCTTGGCGGCAGCCTTGCTCTCGGCAGGCTTGCTGTCAGACGAAGGTGCGGCGGCTTCCGTGGGTTTGGGCGGGGCTACAGCGGCGGGGGCCTCTTCGTCGACCTCGGGCCGGGCATCAACGACTTCGCTGACGATCAGTTCGCACTCGTCGTCGACGAACTCGAAGACTTCTGAAATGGCGGCTGGCGCGGCTTCGGTCCTGAGCGTCATTGTCCAGCCGAGATAAGCGTCGTCGACGTTGAACGCTTCGAAGACTGGAAGGCGGGAAAGATCGCAATCGACCGTGAGTGCTCCCAGTGTCTTCAACTCGCGGATCAGATAGAGCGGCTCACTGGCGTGGCGGAAAAGCTCGGCGTTGGGCCGGAAGACGATGCGATAGGTCTTTTCCGAGGATACGGCCGAAGTCCCGCCGACATCTCTCGCCGGTTTGGCCGCGGGAGCAGGTGGCGCTTCACCATCGAGCAGGGCCTTGAGTTCCTCGGCGACGTCGGAGCCAAAGTCGTCGTCGGGCGTCTCTCCCTGACGCGCCAGATCAACCAAGGCCGAGAATACGTCAGCGGCTGCGACCAGTGCGGCAAGCGTACGTTCATCGAGCTCGGCCTTGCCGTCACGCAGCCGGTCGAGCAGAGCTTCGAAACGGTGGGCGAAACCGACGAGCACGGTGTAGCCGAAGGCGCCTGCTCCCGCCTTCACCGAGTGGACGGCGCGAAAGATGGCATTCAGGCTTTCGGTGTCGCTCGAAAAGACGACGAGTGCCCCAAGGCGTTCCTCGAGGTCGGCGAGCAGCTCGCTGCATTCTTCGAAAAAGGTTCTGCGGAACTGTGCCAGTTCGTCGGAACCGAAGGCTGGAGTTGACATGGCGGCCGTCCGTTAGGGTCAGGCTGGGCAGACCTTGTTGACGACGGAGAGAAGTTTTTCCGGGGCGAACGGCTTGACGATCCATCCCGTGGCGCCGGCCGCTTTGCCGCTGGCCTTTCGATCGTCGCCTGACTCCGTGGTCAGGATAAGGATCGGTGTCGACGCATGAGTTCCGCCGGCCCGCACACGCTTGACCAGCGTGACGCCATCCATGTTGGGCATGTTGATGTCGGTGATGATCAGGTCGACGCGATGGTTGGCCAGAACGCTGAGTGCCTTGAGCCCATCCTCGGCTTCCAATACCTCGAAGCCGGCCCCTTTCAGGGTGTAAGAAACCATGTCGCGCATGGTCCTGGAATCGTCAACCGTCAGTATCTTTCTCGGCATTTAGGAGGCTCCGGGCGTCGAGTTCGGCTTGTAGGCCGAGGTCGGCATAGGCTTCGCGAAAGGTTGGCGTGGTATTCACGATCGCGAGCCGGCCACCGTTCATTTCGAGCGCGCGGGCGGTTGCAACAAATAATTGGACGGCTTGTGTGCCGAGGCGTTCGACCGCCGCGGCGTTGAGCGTCAGAAGGGTGGTCTCGGAGAGGAGAGGCTCGATCTCGGCATGCAGATCACGAACTGCCGATGCATCGAGGACGGCAGCTAGATCGCGAGATACCTTGCTTTGTTCGAGCGATAACAACTTAGACTCTCTACAATCTAGGCGGTTGATGCCACATCCGTCCGATGACCTGAGGCACGGCAATACACGCATGGATTGGTTACTGAAAACTGAAGTGGATTCCCGTCTCGGTTGGCAATGTTGTTGTCTCGGCTAGCCGAAACGGTGATTTTTAAGAGTCCTTATTGTCATTTGATGAATCAAACGCTTCCTTGAAGAAGTCTTTTGAAGGAAAGGTGCTTGGAAAGAACTGCTGGATGATGGGGGCAACCCCGATTATAGAGTCTTGAAATGAATCGCGATTTTGGAACGGCCCACCAACGCGTCGCTGGAAGCTGCGGACTCGTGGAACGATATTGGTTCCATCTCATCAACCATTGATGGAAATGAACCGTAAGTATTTAAAGGTATGATATTCCATAGTCCGATCCGGATTCTCTTCCGGCGGGAAAAATACCCAAATCGTCTCAGTTTCGGTGGCTCCTGAAACGTGTGACGTTCCAGTTCGCCTGACCCTGAATTGGAGATATCGGGGCTTTCCGGCAGCCCCCATGCATGACAGAAAGACCGGCGCCGCCTCAGGTTGATCGACCGGTGCTTCTGAAGAGACGCTGACATGGTTCCGCTTGAATTCTTCCTCATCGCCCTTCTGGCTCTCGGTCTGGAAGCGGTGATCGGCTATCCGGATTTGCTTTTCCGGCAGATCGGACACCCCGTCACCTGGATGGGGGCGTTGATCGGCTTTCTCGACCGCTCACTCAATCGCGACGAACTCGATACTGATCGCCGCCGACTGAACGGTATTCTCGCGGCGGCCGCCAATGTGGCGGCGAGCGCTCTCGTTGCTGCTGCGATCGGTTCATTGTTGGGCCTTGCCGGTCCCATCGCCGGCCCCTGCCTTGCGGCTGTTGTCGGTTCTACGCTTCTGGCTGCCCGCAGCCTGCACGTTCACGTCGCCGCCGTTGCCGATGCCATGCGCCAGGAAGGCCTTGAGGCAGGGCGGCTTGCTGTTGGTCGGATTGTCGGCCGGAACCCGGCTCATCTCGACGCGGCCGGCGTTTGCCGCGCCGCCATCGAAAGTCTGGCCGAGAGTTTCTCCGACGGAGTTACGGCGCCGCTTTTCTGGATGGCGGTGTTCGGTCTGCCCGGAGCTGCGGCCTACAAGGCGATCAACACGGCTGACTCAATGATCGGTCACAAGACGCCGCGCTATCTGGCATTCGGCTGGGCATCGGCTCGGCTTGACGATCTCGTCAACCTGCCGGCCTCGCGGCTCACTGCCTGGGCGATCGTGCTGGCGGCGCTTGCCGACGATGGCGCTTCGGCAGCGGCGGCCGTCCGGGCAATGGATCGCGATGCCCATCGTCACAAGTCGCCCAACGCCGGCTGGCCGGAGGCAGCGATGGCCGGGGCCCTTGGGCTGCGCCTCAACGGTCCCAAAGTCTACGGCGACACGCGCATTGAAGATGCCTGGATGGGGGATGGCCGTGCCGAGGTCAACGCTTATGACATCGATCGCGCGCTGAGACTCTATCGGCGGGCGCTGTTGCTGATCGCCTCGACGCTCGGACTCGTCTGGCTCGGTTTGGTCATCCTTGCATTCGGCTGAGTTCGAGGAGACCTTCGATATCGAGGTGAGCCGCCAGATGGTCGGCTAGACCATCAAGCACTCTCTCGATCTCTGCCTCGTAGACGAGAGGCGATGGCTCGGCGCCGATCCAGGCAAGCAGCCTTGCGCGCTGTCGGTCATCGGCAAACAGGCCGTGGCAGTAGCTGCCGGCGACGTTGCCGCTCTGTGAGATCGCCCCCTCGTCTTCCCCCCCCGAAAGACGGGCGAACGGCCTTGAGCGATCAGGGCCGAAGGTTGTCCCGACATGCATCTCATAGCCGGAAAAGGACGTACCGTCCGGCATCGATACGCCGCTCACCGGACGAAGGCGCTTGTCGCCGGTCATGATGGTTTCCACGTCGAGCAAGCCAAGACCTTCGACGGCTTCGATGTCGCTTTCGATTCGTTCCGGATCGCGCAAAAGCCGGCCCAGCATCTGATAGCCACCACATAGGCCGAGTACCTTGCCACCACGTCGGGCATGGGCGCGGATATCGATATCCCAGCCTTCCTTTTTCAGTTCGCCAAGGTCGGGAATGGTGGCCTTCGAACCGGGAAGCAGTATCAGATCGGCAAAAGGCATAGGGTGGCCCGGTTCTGAAAGAACGACCTCTATTCCCCTTTCCTGGCGGAGTGGATCGAGGTCGTCGAAGTTGGCGATCCGCGGAAGTACCGGAACGACGATGCGCTTCTGGCTGTCAGCCTCGCTGGCGTGATAGCGACTTCTGAGCCCCAGGGCATCCTCGGCCGGCAGCCGGCCGGCATCTGCAAAGTGGGGCACCACGCCGAGAGGCCGCCAGCCGGTGCGACGGGTGATCTCGGCAAGACCTGTGTCGAACAGCGACACATCGCCGCGAAAGCGATTGATCAGATATCCGACGACGAGGCCCGCATCGTCCTCCGTCATGACAGCCTTGGTCCCGACGATCGAGGCGATGACGCCCCCCCTGTCGATATCTCCGATGAGAATCACCGGAGTCCGGGTGGCCTGGGCAAAGCCCATGTTGGCAATGTCGCCCGCCCGGAGGTTGATCTCCGCCGGTGAGCCGGCTCCCTCGATGAGGACCAGATCTGCATCCTTGGAAAGCTGTGCAAAGCTGTCGAGCACGGCTGGCATCAGCTGCGGCTTCATTGACTGATAGTCGCGGGCCCGTGCATTGCCAACGATCCTGCCCTGCACCACGACCTGAGAGCCGATTTCCGACTGAGGTTTCAGAAGTATGGGGTTCATGTGGACCGACGGGGCGATGCCGGCTGCGCGAGCCTGCAATGCCTGCGCTCGGCCGATCTCGCCGCCGTCCAGCGTTACCGCCGCGTTGTTCGACATGTTCTGCGGTTTGAACGGACGGACCTTGAGACCGCGTCGCGCGTAAAGACGGCACAGGCCCGCGACGATCAGCGACTTGCCGACATCCGAGCCTGTCCCCTGGAACATCAGGCGGCTGGCCATCAGAACTCGATTCCCGCCTGAGCTTTCACGCCGGCTGCGAAGTGATGCTTCGTGGCCACCATCTCGGTGACGCAGTCGGCCGCCTCGATCAGCTCCGGCTTGGCATTGCGACCGGTGACGACCACCGTCAGATCGCTTCGCCGCGCCTTCAGCCGCTCGACCACTTCGGACAGGACAAGATGCTCGTAGCGTAGCGCAATGTTGAGCTCGTCGAGAACGAGCAGGCGGATGTCAGGATCATCCATCAGCGCCTCTGCCCTCGCCCAGGCACTTTCCGCGGCAGCGACGTCCCGAGCCCGATCCTGTGTCTCCCAGGTAAAGCCTTCGCCGAGGGTATGCCAGGAAACGCCGGGGAAGCTCTCCAGGACCCGCCGCTCGCCACTCTCCCATCCGCCCTTGCCAAACTGGACGACGCCAACTCTCCAGCCATGGCCGAGTGCGCGGACGACGAGGCCAAAGGCGGCGGTCGACTTGCCCTTGCCTGCACCGGTATTGACGATCAGAAGCCCCTTTTCGGCGATGGTCTTCGAAGCCACCTCGGCATCCTGTACCGCCTTGCGCTTTGCCATCTTCAGCCGATGGCGCTCGGCATCCGCGTTGGTCACGTCGGAGTCTCCGTAATGAACAGGCTCAGTGGGCTTCGTCCCAGTTCTGTGCGGCACGGGCATCGACCACCAAGGGCACGGCCAGCTTCAAGGTCGGCTCGGCGGCGCTCTCCATGACGGCACGCACCACCGGGATCGTCGCCTCGACCTCATCGTCGGGTACTTCGAAGATGAGCTCGTCGTGCACCTGCAGCAACATCAGCGCCGACAGCCTTGCCTCGGCAAGCGCCGCCTCCATGCGTGCCATGGCGCGGCGGATGATGTCGGCCGCCGAACCCTGGATCGGCGCGTTGATGGCCGCGCGCTCCATGAAGGCGCGCATCGAGGGATTGGGCGAGCCAATTTCGGGATAATGCGCCTTGCGGCCGAAAATGGTGGTGACGTAGCCGGTCTCGCGCGCCTGCCGCTTGGTCGCTTCCATATAGTCGCGAATGCCGGGGAATCGTTGGAAATAGCGCTTGATATAGTCGCTCGCCTCTTCGCGCCGGATCGACAACTGGTTGGCGAGGCCGAAGGCCGAGATGCCGTAGATGATGCCGAAGTTGATCGCCTTGGCTCGGCGACGGATCATCGGGTCCATTCCCTCGACCGGCACGCCGAACATTTCCGAAGCGGTCATGGCGTGGATGTCGATCCCTTCGGCAAAGGCGTTCTTCAACGCGGGGATGTCGGCGACGTGCGCTAGAACGCGCAACTCGATCTGGCTGTAGTCCGCAGACAGCAGCTTGCGGCCGGATGGCGCCACGAAGGCGCGTCGGATCTTGCGTCCTTCCTCGGTTCGCACCGGAATGTTCTGGAGGTTGGGCTCCGATGAGGCGAGGCGGCCAGTGGTGGTCGCCGCCAGCGAGTAGCTGGTATGGACGCGCTTGGTCTGCGGGTGGATATAGCCCGGTAACGCATCGGTGTAGGTCGATTTCAGCTTGGAGAGCTGGCGCCAGTCGAGAATACGGCGCGGTAGTTCGTGGCCCTCGGCGGCGAGGTCTTCCAGCACGTCGGCACCGGTAGCCCAGGCCCCCGTCTTGGTTTTCTTGGCGCCGGCAAGTCCGAGCTTGCCGAACAGGATATCGCCAATCTGCTTGGGCGAGCCGATGTTGAAGGTCTCGCCGGCCACCTCGAAGATGCCGGCTTCCATGGCTGCCATCGACTGCGCGAAATCGCCGGAAAGGCGCGACAGGATCTGCCGGTCGACGGACACGCCGCGCATCTCCATCCGGGCGATGACATCGACGAGAGGTCGCTCGGCCGTCTCGTAGAGCGCCGTCATCCCTTCGGCAGGGAGGCGCGGCTTCAAGACGTGCCAGAGACGCAGTGTGATATCGGCGTCCTCGGCGGCGTACTGCGTAGCCCTGTCGAGCGGCACCCGGTCAAAGGTGATCATCGACTTGCCGGAGCCGCAGACGTCCTTGAAAGCGATTGGCTTGTGACCGAGCAGCACCTCCGACAACTCGTCCATGCCATGTCCCATGCGGCCGGCATCGAGGGCGTAGGAAATCAGCATTGTGTCGTCGCAGGGCGCCACGGTGATGCCGAGGCGCTTCAGGACGACCCAGTCGTATTTGGCGTTCTGGCCGATCTTCAGGACCGACGGGTCCTCCATGAGCGGTTTCAGGACACGCACGAAGTCTGGAATGGCGATCTGGCCGGCAAGCAGCCCCCCTCCCAGGAGGTCTCCAGCACCGGATACATGGGCAAGCGGGATGTAGCAGGCGCGGCCCGGCGTTATCGCCAGCGAGGCCCCGACGATTTCCGCTCGCATGGGGTCGAGGCCGGAAGTCTCGGTGTCGAAGGCAACGCGACCGGCCTCGCGGGCGTCCGCCACCCAAGCCTCGAGACGGGCGATATCGGTGATCGTCTCGTAAGCTGCATAATCGACCGGAATCGCCTGCATCTGAGCCAGGGCCTCGGCAGCACGGCCGGACGGCGTAAAGCCTGGCGCGATCGGGGCAGCTTCACTGCTCTCCGCTTCGGCCAACGGCACAAGAGATGGGGAAGCCGTCGCTGGACTTCCCTGGGCAGCGTCGACACTGGCGGTCGTCGCCGACACGTCCCCCGCTTCCGAGGAGACCTCTCCCTCCGGAGGCCAATGCGTCACCGGAACCACGGCGGGCGCGACCTTCGAAGGTTCGACTCCGGTTGCCTCGGACACGCGGCGAATGATGGTGGAAAACTCCATCGCCTTGGCATAGGCGACCAGACGCTCGCCGATGATCGGCCGCACGCCGAGCGTATCGATCGAATGCTCCAGCGGCACGTCCCGCTTCAACGTTACAAGGCGGTGCGAAATGCGTGCCTGTTCGGCAAAGGCGATCAGGTTCTCGCGCCGCTTCTGCTGCTTGATGCCGGGAGCGCCCGCCAGCAACGCCTCGAGGTCACCATATTCGAGGATGAGCTGAGCCGCCGTCTTGAGACCGATGCCGGGAACGCCGGGTACGTTGTCGACCGAATCGCCGGCGAGCGACTGCACCTCGATGACCTTTTCCGGCGGTACGCCGAACTTCTCGATCACTTCCGGCACGCCGATCCGCCGGTCTTTCATCGTGTCGAGCAGTGCGACGCGATCCCCGACCAGCTGCATCAGATCCTTGTCGGAGGAGACGATGGTGACGTCAGCTCCGACAGCCGCAGCTTCCGTCGCATAGGTAGCGATCAGGTCATCAGCCTCGAAACCGAGCTGTTCGACGCACGCCACGTTGAAGGCACGGACGGCCTCGCGAATCAAACCGAACTGTGGCCGAAGGTCGGCCGGCGGTTCCGGCCGCTGCGCCTTGTAGAGCGGGTAGATCTCGTTGCGGAACGTCACCGAGGAGGCGTCGAAGATCACCGCCAGATGGGTCGGCCTGACGCCGACGGCCGTTTTCTCGGTTTCCTTCAACAGTCGCCACAGCATGTTGCAGAAGCCCGAGACAGCCCCGACCGGCACGCCGTCCGACTTGCGGGTCAGCGGAGGCAGCGCGTGGTAGGCGCGGAAGATGTAGCCCGATCCGTCGATCAGGAATACGTGGTCGCCGGCCCTGACCGGACGCGAGACGGGGCTCGGGGAGGATGCTGCGTTGGACATGGGTCGACTATGCCCGCCTGTCCGACGGAAGTGAAGTCGCACCGTTGCCGCTCGCGCTTGCTGCTGACGCTTTCGGGAGGATGTCCACCAGCGCTTTTGTTGCCGGTCCTTCAGGCAGGGTGCATCCAACACTGCAAACGGTGGATTTCATCGCCGGTCGGTCCGGCAAAGACCGGTTCTAAACGATCCCCGACCAACGGCGGGGATGACACTCCGGCATCGCGGGTCATCATGGTCAGCGATTCGCGGACCGGGGGCGGCCATGAAGAGTAGCGGCGGCCGACATTTCGAGGATTTCCGGGTTGGCCAGGTGTTCCGCCACGCCAGCCCGCGTACGGTTACCGACGGCGACGTTGCTTTCTATCGGGCGCTTACCGGCAGCCGCTTCGCCTTGCAATCGTCGGATGACTTTGCACATGCCGTCGGTCATCCGATGGCTCCTATCGATGATTTTCTGGTTTTCAATATAGTGTTCGCCCAGTCCGTACCGGATGTCGGCATCAACGCCGTGGCCAATCTTGGTTATGCCGGCTGCCGTTTCCTGGCGCCGGTTTATCCCGGCGAAACCATCTCCGCCGTGACCGAGGTGATCGGTCTGCGTGACACGGGCGGCCGTACCGGCGTCGTCTATCTGCGGACTACCGGCCATAAGGATGGTGGCGTGGAGGTGATGGACTTTGCCCGCTGGCAGACGGTCCGCAAGGCCGAAGAGGGCGTCCCGCCTTTTTCGGAGCAGCTGGTGCCCCAGTTACCGGCGGCCGTTCCCGCCGATGCCCTGGGCGCGCGGTTGCCGGTTCTGGATCTTTCCGCATGGGATACCGGATTGTCCGGCAGTCGCTTCCGCTGGGGAGACTACGAGCTGGGAGAGCGCATCGACCATGTTGATGGAGTACTGATCGACGAGGGAACCGCCATGATGGCGGCTCGCTTCTTCGGCAATCCCGCTCGCCAGCATCCACTGCCTTTTTCCGATGATCGGTCACGCGGCCGCTGGTTGGTGCCAGGAGGCGTGGTCATGGCCATTGCGCGTGCGTTGACCTTCAACGGTCTCGGCAATGCCGTGCATGTTGCGGCGATCAATGGAGGCCGTTACGTCGGGCCGGTGTTCACGGGGGCAACCGTCCACGCATGGTCGACGGTGGTTGGCAAGGAGCTGCTTGACGGCCGTGACGACCTCGGTGCCCTGCGCGTTCGGCTCGTCGGTATCCGCGATCAGCCTGCCGCCGATTTTCCTGACCGGGACGACAGTGGTGCCTATCTGCCGTGTGTCGTGCTCGATCTCGATCTGTGGCTCCTGATGCCGCGTTAGAGCAACTTCAGCAAGAATGGCAACCGGTTTTGCGTCCGAAATTGCGGTGGAATAAGTAGTGAGAGCGCCTCAGAGGCGTCCGCTGCGCAGCTCGGTGGCCAGCAGACGGCGCACGGCGGCTTCCGCATCATGCGATATCTTCTTGCGATCGGCGCTGCGGTCGAAGCGGAGTGGTTCGCCGAAGACGATGCTGACGTCGAAATCGGAGGCGGCGAGCATTTCCTTGGCGTGCGGCGCCAGATCCTGGTCGCCGACCCAGGAGACGATCGAGCGCCCCGATCGACCGAGCGGCAGGCCGAGCATGTGCGTATAGGCGATGGCGACCGGCTGTACGAACACGGCTTCTACGCCAGCTTCGTCGAGAGCGGTTCGAGCCGCTCCGAAAAGCGACGAGCGGAAGGGCAGAACCTGGTTGCCATCGGAGGTCGTTCCCTCCGGAAACAGCACAATGACGTCGCCATCGGCCAAGCGGCGACCGATGCTCTCGGCCTGATCGGCGGTGGCGCCACGTCGGGTTCGATCTATGAACACCGATCTCTGCAGGCGAGCGAAAAAGCCGATCAACGGCCAGGTTCCGACCTCGCGCTTGGCAACGAAAGACAGCGGCATGACCGCGCTATAGGCGGAAATGTCTATCCAGGAGGCATGGTTGGCGGCTAGAAGCAGCGGCCGTTCGATCGCTGGTCGGCCACGGACATGAAGCCGGATGCCCAGCGTCCACAACACCAGACGATGGAAAACCATCTGAAGGATGCCGGCAAGGCGCCAGCGAAAGCGTCGGGCCGGAAGATAGATCAGAACCAGGATGAATGCGGCCACGGAAAACAGCGGCAGCGTCAGCGCTGCCCTTGCGTGGCCAGGTTTCACGCCTTGTCCCCTTTGTCGGCGTCGTCGAGCGGAACGCCATAGAGCTCAAGCCGGTGGTCGATCAGCTTGTACCCCAACCTGCGGGCGACCTCGCGCTGCAACGCTTCGATCTCATCGCTGTGGAACTCGACGACGGCACCTGTTCGGAAGTCGATCAGGTGGTCGTGATGCTCGTCGGGGAGTGGCTCATAACGGGAGCGACCGTCGCGAAAATCAAGACGGGCGATCATCCCGGCGTCATCGAACAGCTTGACCGTGCGATAGACGGTTGAAATCGAGATGTTATTGTCGATCGCGGAAGCGCGGCGATAGACCTCCTCCACGTCGGGATGATCGATCGCCTGTTCCAGAACGCGGGCGATGATTCGCCGCTGCTCGGTCATGCGCATGCCGCGCGCCGCACAAGCTTCTTCCAGAGAGAGCGGAGTGGATTCCTCGGTCATCGCGGATACCCTCGAACAGCTAGCCACCTTCTTCGGCCAACTATGGGTTATTTGAGATCAGCTCGCATGACAAGGGCGTTCGCGGTACCGCCGGCGTAGTAGTTGGCGCGACGGCCAACTTCGCGGAACCCCAGACGGCGGTAGAGGGTCAGCGCCGGGGCATTTCCCTCGTCTACTTCCAGGAAGAGGGAAGCGACGCGCATGAAATAGAGGCGGCGGATCGTCTCGTCCATCATCAGGCGACCAATGCCTCGGCCACGTCGGGTCGGCGCGACGGCGACGGTCAGAACTTCAGCCTCATCCGCCGCCGCACGCACCATGACGAACCCGACCGGTCGCCGGGTGAACGCCGTCCGCCCCTCCCGGGCTACCAGCGTGGTTACGGTCGGGTCCGATATCAGGGCTTCCATCTCGGTTGCCGGCCAGCCATGGCGGAAGGCATGGGCATGAAGGGCAGCGAGATCCTCGGCATCGGTGATGCGGCCGGGCTCACAGATTGGTCTTGGGGCGGCGACGAGGCGCCTCAGGTCGCAGAGCTTCATGGGGATCAGGTTCGCGCGAGAAGGCCAAGAACGGGCGGCTGCGGCTTGGCATCGGGTGCCCGGAGATAGAGCGGACGGGGCAGGGCGATGGCCGGATCGGCGATACTGCCGAGCCGGGCGAGCGCCATCGGGTCGGTGGCCGTCATGGCATCGATGGAAGGCACCCTTCGGCCGGACGTGGCGGCCTGATGAGCGAGAATCGCGGCTCCCGAGCCGGCCAGTATCGTGGCGCGGTCTCCGAGGCGGGCGAGTACGGTCTCGGCATCTGCGGCAAACGGCGCTTCCAGCACGTCACCCTTGGAACTGTAGAGAGCGGCGTAAACCTCGCCGCGCCGGGCATCGATCGCGGAAAGCACCGGCCCATCGGCCGGTTCGTCGAGAGAGGCGGCGATGAGGCGAAGCGCGTCGATGCCAACGACGGGAACTCCCAGCGCAAGACCGAGGCCACGCGCCGCGGCCACCGCAATGCGTATGCCGGTAAAGCTGCCTGGGCCGACGTTCACCGCGATCCGCGTGACGCGGTCGATGTCTGTTCCCGCCGAGGTGAGCAACTCATCGACAAGGGGGAAAAGCCTTTCGGCATGACCGCGGGAGATGGCTTCGGAACACGCGGCCGCCTTGCCTTCGCCCTCAAGGGCGACGGCGATCCGATCATTGGCGGTATCGAGCGCAAGCGTCAGCATCGGCCCCCTTTATCCCGTGCCGTGGTCGCTGTCGAGCAGGCTTGCCTCGCCGTCCACTCCTGACCGACCTCGCGGCTTTCAGGACTTGCACGACTGGTCTCACACGGCCAGATTAGCCACGATGGTAAAGGAGTTCTGGCATCGTGGTTACGACAGGCGTTCAAGGGGGCTTGCGCGAACTCGACGCTCGGTCGCGCGACATTTTCCGCCGCATTGTCGAAGCCTATCTCGACACCGGCGATCCGGTCGGCAGTCGCAACATTGCGCGGCTTCTGGCAGCGCCGTTGTCGCCGGCCTCCGTTCGCAACGTCATGTCGGATCTCGAAGCGGCCGGTTTGCTCTACGCGCCGCATACATCGGCCGGACGGCTGCCGACAGAACTGGGCCTGCGCTTCTTCGTTGACGCGATGCTGGAGATCGGCGACCTCAACGAGGGGGACCGATCGGCGATCGAAGGGCGCCTCAAGGCGTCCGGCACTGGCAAGAGTGTCGAAGATGTGCTGACGGAGGCTTCGCAGACGCTGTCCGGCCTGACGCGCGGCGCTGGCGTTGTGCTGACGCAGAAGGCCGATCCACGTCTTCGTCACATCGAGTTCGTCCGCATTGAGCCGACGCGTGGCATTGTCGTCCTGGTCGGCGACAATGGCACAGTCGAAAACCGACTGATCGATCTGCCACCCGATTTGCCAGCCTCGGCTTTGCAGGAAGCCGCCAACTACCTCAATGCCCATATCCGCGGCCGTACGCTCAGCGAGACGCGGGCCGAGGTCGAGCGCCAGCGTGTGGCTCGCAAGCTCGAGCTTGATACGTTGACGGCTCGGCTCGTCGATGCTGGCCTTGCTTCCTGGTCCGATGCCGGCGGTAGCCGGCCGCAGACCCTGATCGTGCGTGGGCGTGCCAATCTGCTCGACGATATGAAGGCGGCCGAGGATCTGGAGCGTATTCGGGCTCTGTTCGATGAGCTCGAAAGCTCGGAGGACCTGATCGAGCTTCTCGGCCTTGCCGATGCCGGCGAGGGGGTGCGCATCTTCATCGGTTCGGAGAACAAGCTTTTCGGCCTGTCGGGCTCGTCGCTGGTGGTTTCGCCCTATCGTGACACGGAAGCACGGGTGATCGGCGTTGTCGGCGTTATTGGCCCGACCCGGCTGAACTATGCCCGCGTGGTGCCCATGGTCGATTACACCGCCCGAGTGGTTGGTCGCATTCTCGGCTGATCGGTGGAATGGTCAGCCGGGTGGAAACTCTTCGAACTGAGGCAGGGAATCGCAGATTTCAAACCATGGCGCTTTCGAGCCGACAAATATATGCGCGGTGGGTCGGATCGATGGCACATCGATCAACGTCCCCAACGTGACATGCACATAAGTCCCATCTCGAACGAGCGAATACAACAACGAGCCGCAATGGGCGCAACGGGCATCGTGGCTGCCGTCGCCAAAGCGCATGACTTCGTCATTGCCGCGGACGATCTCCAGTTGCTCCGCCCTAATGCCGGCAAAGGGTTTGAAGGCTGATCCGGTCGCGCGGCGACAGTTCGAGCAATGACAGTTCATCGCATACTCGAAGGCGTCGGTCACTTCGTAGCCGATCCGGCGACAAAGGCATTCGCCCCGGAGGCGTTTGGCGTCTTGCGTCAACTGTCCATCGCCCCCTCAACAAGACCAAGCAGAACTAAGTCTGCCAACCATGATGAAGACGATTATGATGCCCTGCAACGCCGGCTCCCGGGCGAATGCGCGGCCAAGGGTTGATTTTCGTGTCCGAAACCATCAAATCCGGGGCACGCTTGGCGGCGATCGCCGCCTTTGATTGTATGAGGACAAGATGGCAGACGAAACGGCACAGACTCCTGACCCGACCCATCCTGAGCTGGACCCGGTGGTCGATCAGGGACTCCAGCGTATCGCCGCCCTCGAAAAAGAGGCGGCTGATCTGAAGGACCAGCTGCTGCGCACTCTCGCAGACATGGAAAACCTTCGCCGCCGCACCGAGCGTGAGATTGGCGATGCCCGCACCTATGCGGTGACCAATTTTGCCCGCGACGTCGTTGGCGCCGCCGACAATCTGACAAGAGCGATCGCCGCCGTCGATGCCGAGGCGCGCGCCACCGGTGGAGAGGCGTTGATCTCGCTGGTCGAGGGCGTCGAACTGACCGAGCGCGAGCTGATGAAGGCGCTTGAAAAGCATGGCGTCAGCCGCGTCGACCCGGCGGGTGAAAAGTTCGATCCCAATTTCCATCAGGCGATGTTCGAAGTTCCTGACACGAATGTGCCGAGTGGTACCGTGGTTCAGGTGATGCAAGTCGGCTTCAAGATCGGCGAGCGTGTGCTGAGGCCGGCGCTCGTCGGCGTCGGTCGCGGTGGCCCGAAGGTGGTTCCAGTCGAGGAGCCTGCCGGCGAGTCCGAAGTGCCGGCCGAGAGCGGCCACAAGGTCGACAAGACGGTATAAGTCCAAGCAGGAACAGGATGCTGAGAGAAGAAGGGCGTCGCAAATGGCGCCCTTTTTCTTTTGCTTAAGCCCGTTTCCGATCTTCGGGCAATCTAGGTGATTTCACGTAAAAGAGACTGGCAATCGGGCGCGGTTACGACTAGCTTCAACCTAGGCCCCTGGAGGGGATAGTCGCCCTCGGGCGGTAATGTCGGAACGGCCCCAGACCTAGTGGGGGACATTGCCAGCCCGTCGGCAGGCGCGGTGCCGAAATTGTCGCATCGCGCTAACAGGCGTTGTTGACCTCGCGCCTAGTCGTCCATCTTCAGAGCGGCGATGAAGGCCTCCTGCGGTATCTCGACCTTGCCGAATTGACGCAGCCGCTTCTTGCCTTCCTTCTGCTTGTCCAGAAGCTTGCGCTTGCGGGTCACGTCGCCGCCGTAGCACTTGGCCAGCACGTCTTTCCTGAGCGCCCGGATGGTCTCGCGGGCGATGATCTTGCCGCCGATCGCTGCCTGGATCGGAATCTGGAACATGTGCTGCGGAATGAGATCCTTCAGCTTCTCGCACATGGCGCGGCCGCGCCGCTCCGCCTGACTACGGTGGACGAGCACCGAGAGCGCGTCGACGGGTTCGGCATTGACCAGGATCTGCATCTTGACGAGATCGCCCTCGCGGTAATCGCTGAGGTGATAGTCGAAGGATGCGTAACCCTTGGAAATCGACTTCAACCGGTCGTAGAAGTCGAACACCACCTCATTGAGCGGCAGGTCATATTGGACGATGGCCCGGCTGCCGACATAGGAAAGGTCGATCTGGATACCGCGCCGGTCCTGGCACAGCTTGAGGATGGCGCCAAGATAGTCGTCCGGCGTCATGATCGAGGCGCGAATCCAGGGTTCGGAAATCTCCGAAATACGCGTCACCTCCGGCATGTCCGCCGGATTATGCAGTTCGATCTCCGTGCCGTCGGTGAGCGTCATCTTGTAGATGACGGACGGCGCCGTGGCGATCAGATCGAGGTTGAACTCGCGCTCCAGGCGTTCCTGGATGATTTCGAGATGCAGGAGGCCCAGGAAGCCGCAGCGGAAGCCGAAGCCGAGAGCCGCCGAGGTTTCCATCTCGAAGGAGAAGCTGGCATCGTTGAGGCGGAGCTTGCCGACAGCGGCGCGCAGGTCCTCGAAGTCGGCGGCGTCGACGGGGAACAGGCCGCAGAACACCACCGGTTGGGCCGGGCGGAATCCCGGTAGCGGTTCGGCGGTCTGGCGCCGTTCATCGGTGATGGTATCGCCGACCGCGGTATCGGCCACTTCCTTGATCGATGCGGTGATGACACCGACCTCGCCGGCCTCCAGCTTGTCGCAGAGCTCAAGCTTGGGTGTCATGTAACCGACGCGTTCCACCTCGTAGACGGCGCCGGTGCGCATCATCCGGACTTTCATGCCCTTCTGCAGCACGCCATCTATGATGCGCACGAGCACCATGACACCGAGGTAGGCGTCGTACCAGCTGTCGACGAGCATTGCCTTGAGTGGCGCATCCGGGTCGCCCTTGGGCGGCGGCAGACGCTTCACGATCGCTTCCAGAACGCCCTCGATGTTGAGGCCGGTCTTGGCCGAGATCTCCACGGCGTCGGAGGCATCGAGGCCGATCACGTCCTCGATCTGGGTCTTGACGCGCTCCGGCTCCGCGGCCGGCAGGTCGACCTTGTTGAGGATCGGCACGATCTCATGATTGTTGTCGATGGCCTGGTAGACGTTGGCCAGCGTCTGCGCCTCGACGCCCTGACTGGCGTCAACGACCAGCAATGACCCCTCGCAGGCGGCAAGCGACCGGCTGACCTCGTAAGCAAAGTCGACGTGACCTGGAGTGTCCATCAGGTTGAGCGTGTAGGTCTCGCCGTCCTCCGCCTTGTAGGATAGGCGAACGGTCTGTGCCTTGATGGTGATGCCACGCTCTCGCTCGATATCCATCGAATCGAGAATCTGCTCCTTCATGTCGCGTTGGGCGACGGCGCCCGTCGTCTGGATCAGGCGGTCGGCGAGCGTCGACTTGCCATGATCGATGTGGGCGATGATGGCGAAATTTCGAATATTGGAGAGCGGCTGTGTCGTCATGGCCGGCTAATACCATTCCCCCGTGTCACCGCCAAGCACCGCCGCCCCACGAAAGCAAGGTTTTCCGGCCCCCGGCGGTCGGGATGCCCGCCGAACCGACATATGAACGCGATAAGTGTTTTTAGGGGCGGTACACGCAGCCACATTCGTTTATCAATGAGAAGCGGATCGAGTTTCGAGATGCGGGCGTCGCCCGATTACGGGGACGGACATGATGAAAGGCGGAAGACGTGGACATGCATTTGCCGAACAAGTTCGCCGCCTTGTCACTCGCCGTTACGGATGCGACGCTTTCTGCAGATGACGATCTTGCGCCGACAGCTGTCGCCGCGCTGATTACCGCCGCCAACAATCCTCCCGCCAGCATTGGCGAAATTGCGGCGATCGTCGGCCTCACACATTCAGCCACCGTCCGCCTCATCGACCGGCTTGAGACAGATGGCCTGCTGCACCGCCGCCGCCGGATCGGGCGCGAGGTCCTGGTGGAAATCACCGCGGCCGGCCGACGCAGGGCGGATGCCCTGCAAGACCGGCGTCTCGCCGTCAGCAGCAGCTTTCTCACAGGCCTTTCCGCCGAAGAGCGAGAGGTTCTCGACCGCCTCATCGATCGGATGCTGTGCGAGCACGCCGCGCGCGGTTACGATCGCCGACGCCTTTGCCGGATGTGCGCTCGGACTTACTGCAATTGCTGCTTCGAGACGAAGCCTTCGACGATCGAAGAGGCAACCCGGGACGAATCGGTTACGCGCGAAGAGGCTTGAGCCGCGTCGCCTCACGCCTTTCGGTAGATCCAGACGCGGGCCGGGGGCAGGTTGCGAACGATCCAGCCACTGACATCGAGCGTCCAACGGCCGGCGATGGCGGGAACGGGCGGGACCAGCGCGTAAGAGAATTGAACGAAAGGTCGCCCCGGCTCGAGTAGATCCATGGCCTGATCGAGGAGATGGCGGCGCCGAAGCGGTGGTTGGGTGAACAGGGGCAGCGACGATACGACCGCCGACAGTTTGTCCAGACCGGCCGATCGTAGCGTGTCACCGAACGCATAGGCGTCGCCGACCGTAACGCGGAGCCCCGGAAAGCGACCTCTGATGTGCTCGGCAAAGTCGGGATTGTACTCGACGGCGAGGAGGCGTTCGGGCGCGATGCCTCGTTTCAGAAGCGCGGCGGTGACCGAGCCAGTACCGGGCCCCAGTTCGACCACAGTTCCGTCCCAGGCCGGATCGACGGCGGCAGCCATGCTACGGGCCAACCACCGACCCGAGGGGCTTACGGCTCCTGTGGTGAGCGGCTTTGTTGCCCAGGTTTTCAGGAACTTCAGATCTTCCGAACACTGGCCGCACACACGACGCGCCTCGGCAATTGCATCATCTCGCAGTCGGTGCACAAACATCCCGGTCTCCCGTTCGACACGCAATGCCATTCAGCCGCAGCCTGTCCCGAGGTCGTGTCGGGATTTTGACGAAGCGGCTCAACTGCCCAGGTTATCGAAGAAATCCCGAACGCGCGCGAAGAATCCTGCCGACTCCGGATTATTCTCGCCCGAAGACTCCCGCTCGAACTCCTCGAGCAGTTCGCGTTGCCGGCGTGTCAGGCGCTGCGGTGTTTCCACCATGACGTTGATGTACATGTCGCCGACGTCGCGGGATCGCAGAACCGGCATGCCCTTGGACTTCAGGCGGAATTGCTTGCCGGTCTGAGTTCCTTCCGGCACCCGCACCTTGGTCTTGCCACCATCGATGGTCGGAACTTCGAACTCGCCACCCAGTGCGGCCGTGGTCATGGAAATGGGAACACGGCAATGAAGGTCGGCGCCATCACGCTGGAAGAACGCATGGGGTCTCAGCGATATGAAGATATAAAGATCGCCGGCCGGCCCGCCCCGCAGACCAGCCTCGCCTTCACCCGAAAGCCGGATGCGCGTGCCGTCCTCGATACCCGAGGGAACGTTGACCGACAGGGTCCGCTCCTGCGTGGTGCGGCCCGTTCCCGAACAGGCATCGCAGGGGCTGGCAATCGTTTCGCCGCGTCCCTGGCAGGTGGGGCAGGTACGCTCGATCGTAAAGAAGCCCTGGCTCGCCCTTACTTTGCCACTGCCACCACAAGTACGGCAGGTCTGCGGACTGGTCCCAGGCTTGGCACCGGTGCCTGAGCATTTGACGCAGGTGATCGATGTGGGAACGTGGATTTCGACCGTCTTGCCGGCGAACGCCTCTTCCAGCGTCACATCGAGATTGTAGCGAAGATCCGCTCCGCGTTCGCGACCATTGGGACGGCTACGACGGCCTCCACCCATGAACTCGCCGAAGATATCGTCGAAGATGTCGGCCATCGAGGCACCGAAGCCGGCATCGGCCCCACCGTGCCCGCCGCCCATGCCATTCTCGAAGGCGGCGTGGCCAAAACGGTCGTAGGCGGCCTTCTTTTGTGGGTCCTTTAGAACCTCGTAAGCCTCGTTGACTTCCTTGAAACGGGTCTCAGCGGTGGCATCTCCCGGATTCTTGTCCGGATGCAGTTGCATTGCGAGCTTGCGGAAGGCGCTCTTCAGCGCCTTTTCGTCGGCGTCGCGGGGAACGCCCAGCACGTCGTAATAGTCGCGTTTGGCCATCGTTCGTCCCGAGGTACGAGGACAGGGGCGGCACCTTCCGCCCGTTCTCAACAGGGAACGGCTCCCCGACTAAGTCGATCGGGGAGCCGGGTTCGCAGGAAGACCGGTGTTAGCCGTTCTTCTTGTCGTCCTTGACTTCCTCGAAGTCGGCGTCGAGGACATCGTCACCCTCGGTGCCCGGCTTCGCCTCGGCGCTGCCCTGCTGGGAAGCGTACATGGCCTCGCCCAGCTTCATGGCCGCCTGGGCGAGTGCGTTGGTCTTGGCCTTGATATCCTCGGCGTCATTCGAATCGATCACCGCCTTGAGGTCGGCGACCGCGTTCTCGATGATCGACTTGTCCGAGGAGGAGACCTTGTCCCCGTAGTCGGCAAGCGACTTTTCGGTCGAGTGAATCAGCGCCTCGGCGTGGTTCTTCGCCTCGACGGCCTCGCGACGCGCCTTGTCGGCGGCGGCGTTGGCCTCGGCGTCCTTCACCATCTTGTCGATGTCGGAATCCGAAAGGCCGCCCGAAGCCTGGATGCGGATCTGCTGTTCCTTGCCGGTACCCTTGTCCTTGGCCGAAACCTGCACGATGCCGTTGGCGTCGATGTCGAAGGTCACCTCGATCTGCGGCACACCGCGCGGCGCCGGCGGCAGGCCGACAAGGTCGAACTGGCCGAGCAGCTTGTTGTCCGCCGCCATCTCACGCTCGCCCTGGAAGACACGGATGGTCACCGCGCTCTGGCTGTCCTCGGCGGTCGAGAACACCTGGCTCTTCTTTGTGGGTATGGTGGTGTTGCGGTCGATAAGGCGGGTGAACACGCCGCCCAGCGTTTCGATGCCGAGCGACAGCGGGGTCACGTCGAGCAGCAGGACGTCCTTCACCTCACCGGCGAGAACGCCGGCCTGGATGGCAGCGCCGATGGCGACCACTTCGTCCGGGTTGACGCCCTTGTGCGGCTCGCGGCCGAAGAACTGCTTCACCGTCTCCTGCACCTTGGGCATGCGCGTCATGCCACCGACCAGCACCACCTCGTCGATCTGGCCCGCCGACAGACCCGCGTCCTTGAGGGCCGCCTTGCAGGGATCGACTGTCTTCTGGACGAGGTCGTCGACCAGCGCCTCGAACTTGGCGCGGGTGAGCTTCAGCGTCAGGTGCTTCGGGCCCTTGGCATCGGCGGTGATGAACGGCAGGTTGATTTCGGTCTGGGCAGAAGAGGACAGCTCGATCTTGGCCTTTTCGGCGGCTTCCTTCAGGCGCTGCAGCGCCAGCTTGTCGCCACGCAGGTCGATGCCCTGCTCCTTCTTGAACTCGTCGGCCAGATAGTTGACGAGCCGCATGTCGAAGTCTTCACCGCCGAGGAACGTGTCGCCGTTGGTCGACTTGACCTCGAACACGCCGTCGCCGATCTCCAGGATCGAAATGTCGAACGTGCCGCCGCCGAGGTCGTAGACGGCGATGGTCTTGGAATGGTCGGACTTGTCGAGGCCGTAGGCCAGTGCCGCGGCCGTCGGCTCGTTGATGATGCGCAGCACTTCAAGACCGGCGATCTTGCCGGCGTCCTTGGTGGCCTGGCGCTGAGCGTCGTTGAAATAGGCGGGAACGGTGATGACGGCCTGCGTCACGCTGGTGCCGAGATAGGCCTCGGCCGTCTCTTTCATCTTGGCGAGGGTCATCGCCGAGATCTGCGAGGGCGAGTACTTCTTGCCGTCGGCGTTTACCCAGGCATCGCCATTGTCGCCCTTGACGATGGCGTAGGGGACAAGGTCCTTATCCTTGTTGACCATCGGATCTTCGAACCGGCGGCCGATCAGCCGCTTCACCGCGAAGATGGTGTTCTCCGGGTTCGTGACAGCCTGCCGCTTGGCCGGCTGGCCTACCAGACGCTCACCGCCGTCGGCGAAGGCGACGATCGAAGGCGTCGTCCGTGCGCCTTCCGAGTTCTCGATTACCTTGGCGTTCTTGCCATCCATGATGGCGACGCAGGAATTGGTCGTTCCGAGGTCAATGCCGATAACCTTGCCCATTTCGTCACTCCATTCAGGCAGACCGTCCGAACCCCCTTCCGAGGCATTCGGCTAGACGCCGGATTCCCGGCCGGTCCCCGTTTTTTCCTTTGAATGCTGACCGGGGAACTCCCCGAATTCGGCCGGTATATAGGTTGCCGGCGAAGGCGACGCAAGAAGCTGGAAGGACTCTGAGAGGGGTTGCTGCGAGAAAAGGAGGCTTCCTTGTTGCACCGGTCACTTGTTGCCACGGTGCTCGAGGGTGGGGCAGTGCTCTGTCTGCTTCGGTTGAGTCTGTGAATTCGTTTTGTCCAACGCGTAGAGAGCGGCAAATCCGCTATCGGCAATCTTGTTCAGGCCGTATTGCAGGTTAGAGCCGTCAGTCAGGTCCGGATGATCCGCATTGAGGACCAGCACGTAATCGAAGCGCCGCCTCCAATCCTTGAGATAGGGTGCGAACGGCAAATAGGAGCTTCGCAAGTCCTCGCAAAACAGTGCGCCTATGGGGAGCAGGTTACCTTCGGGTACCGAAATGTCGCGGAAGGCATCTCTGACCACTAAAGGT
This sequence comes from Pleomorphomonas sp., assembly GCA_029976075.1. Taxonomy (GTDB): domain Bacteria; phylum Pseudomonadota; class Alphaproteobacteria; order Rhizobiales; family Pleomorphomonadaceae; genus Pleomorphomonas. Next base: position 67,175 of record JARKNW010000071.1, on the reverse strand, counting down.
TGTTTGCCGACAGCCGTAAACAAGGTCGGCACAAAGGCTCCCGCGTCAAGCGTGGCAAGTGCCGGCAAGTGGCGAAACGTATCCTGGCCCCAGAAAAAATAGCGGCTGGCATGACGCCAGTTTGCCCGCTGTTCGCCCAGATTGGCGACCGGAAGAACATTGGTGTTCGGTGGCAACGCGGCGAGGACGCGCTGCACGGCTGTCGCATCCTTGTCACCCTGCCACCAGAGCGTCGCTATCAGCACGGTTCTGAGGAACACTGCCGTTACTGTTCCGGTAAACAGCCAGCCCCTCAAACGCCCCTTCGCGTCCGGAAAGGGACAGATTGCTGCCGCGCCAGCGAGCAGGGTCATGATCGGAAATCGCCAGCTGATCCAGCCCGTACCCATGGCATGTCGCGGGGCGAGCATGGACAGGACGAGAAGAAAGGCAGTCGACACGAGAAGACCGGCATGACTGCGGATGTTCTTGCGGCTGCGTGCTTCGACGATGACGACGACGATGGGGGCGAATAGGACGACGTCTGCTGCGCTAGAATAGGAGGCTACGGCGCTGAGGAAGTTCGAAAGGGCAAGAAGTGGGGTGTTCCAGGCAAAGCCGCCACCCTGATCGCCCCCCGGCAATCCGCTCGCACTGAAGACGAGACCTGCGATCGGTAGAAGGCCAGCCGCCCCAGCGAGCACGATCCTTTGGGTTGAAGTGACGAGAGCGCGACGATCAGCGAAATCGCAAAACCGAGCAGGCAACTCAAGTCCCGCCGAAAGCACCAGATAGAAGCCTGCCGCGAATACATGATCGAGCGTCAGCAGGAAGCATGCGACCATGCGCCACGCGTTTATGAGAATGAGGCGATCCGGCCCGATCTTGAGATCAGCGATAGCAAACAAAAGGGCTAGGCCGAGGCCGATCTGGAAATTGATGAAGCCGCCGACAAGAGTGGTCGACCAGGCCAGAAACAGGATCGCCACCTGGAACGGATGCGCTCCGCCGAACAGTCGTCGATTGAGTGCGATGGCGCCAAGGGGCGGTAGAATGATCGCCAAGAACAGAAGCGATCGGGCGAGCAGATCCGGACCGACAACGGGGCCAAGCCAATATGCAAGAAGATCTATGCCGATGTTGGTGCGTGCTCGGCTCCAGTCGAGTGCATAGGCTTCGTGAAAGAACGATTGATCGATACCACCAGAGATCAGAAAGATGCGCGCAAAGTGATTGGGAAAGTCGAGGATCGGCGGAATGCGGAAGGCGGCGACGAGTATCGCAGCCGCCAAGACAAAGAGTGCGATGTAGAGGCTGGGCCGGATAAAGAGGGAACCGCTCTCCACGGTCCGACGAGGTACAGCGGAAGAAGCGTCAAGCATCTGTCCCGGTCCGACGGTTGATGTCTTGGGCTGATGCGGTCGGGGCGGCTTCGATCCCGAACGCCCGCTCCACGGCGGCCCGCCTCTCGGACGGGCGCATGTCGGCACTCAGGATGCCGAGCGGCCGGCTGACGCCGCCTCGGTTGATGCAGTCGACCATGAACATCGGCCTCTGCTTGGCTTCCTGAACGAGGCGCCCGAGATACTCGCCGATGATGCCCATGCCGATGAACTGGATGGAAAAGAAGAAGGCAACCGTCGCCATCAAGCTGGACCAGCCGGCGACCGTGTTCCCGGCAAACCATTGCACAAGCGTGTAGACGACGAGCGCCGCGGCAATCATGGCGGACATGAAGCCGACCCAAGTGGCGATGCGCAGCGGTATGGTCGAAAAACTGGTGATCGCATCAACGGCGAAGTGGATCATTTTCCGCAGCGGATACTTGGTTTCGCCGGCAAAGCGGGCGTCTCGCTCATAAGGCAAGGCAACCTGCCGGCCACCAACCCAACTGACCATGCCGCGGATGAAGCGATCACGCTCAGGCATGGCGAGCAGAATATCGACGACCCGTCGGCTCATCAGCCTGAAGTCGCCGGTGTCGTGGGGAATGGGAACGGATGTAAGACGTCCGAGAAGGCGGTAGAACATGGCCGCCGTCAGCAGCTTGAAGCGCGTCTCGCCGGCCCGGCTGCTCCGCTGGCCATAGACCACATCGGCTCCCTTATCCATGATCGGCATCATCATGAGCAGGAGTTCGGGGGGGTCCTGAAGGTCGGCGTCGATCAGGAGCACCCGTTCGCCCCGGGCAACGGCCAGTCCCGCGGTGGCGGCGATCTGATGCCCGTGATTGCGCATCAGGCGGACACCGACAAGATTGGACAAATCGCATGATCGGCTTGAGATAATATCCCAGGTCGCATCGGATGAACCATCGTCGACGGCGATGATCTCGAAATTCTGTCCGGCAACCGCGGTTGCCGCGAGAACGGCCCGTCTCAGAAACTCGTCGATTCCGCTTTCCTCGTTGAAACACGGAACGACAATGGACAGGTGCGGCGATGCAAGGCGGTCGTCGGTCATGATGGCACGCAGGCTGATACACGGAAGCTGTGTTTTAGCAGTGACTTCTCAATCGTTGATTAAGTCTGCGGATCCGGCTCGAAGAGACCATTGCGGCGTGCCGAAAAGGAGGGGCCGGGAGCGATATTTCGACGATGAACAAAATGTCACATGACCGTCGGCGAATTGTCACTATCCTCGCGGCAAGGATGGGATGGTGGCTATGCTTTTCGGCGGAGGGCTTATGATGTTCGGACTTCCTGGCACTTTCCCTGCAACCCAAGCAAGGCGAGGCATGGCTGACAGCCCCACATCGCTCGGCCGCCTGGGCGCGCTGGAGGTGCGGCTTGCCCGTTCAGCCGCCGAGGTTCGTGCCGCCCAGGCACTGCGCTATCGCGTCTTCTACGGCGAGATGCAGGCGACTGCCGATTCGCGGACCTTGCTTCGCCGCCGCGATGTCGATGCGTTCGACCGCTATTGCGACCATCTCTTGGTCGTCGACCACGATGATGTTGAAATCCGACCCTTCCGCCGGGCGCGGCCGCGCATCGTCGGTACCTATCGCCTGTTGCGTCAGAAGGTCGCCGAACGGCATGGCGGTTTTTACACAGCCGGCGAATTTGCCGTCGAACCGCTGCTCGCCCGCCACGCCGGGCTTGAGTTTCTGGAGCTTGGCCGATCCTGCGTCATGAAGCCCTATCGCGGCAAACGCACCGTCGAGCTCTTGTGGCAGGGCATCTGGGCCTACGTGCTCAACCACGGCATCGACGCCATGATCGGCTGTGCTTCCTTCGAGGGCACCGATCCTGAGGCGCTCGCGCTGCCGCTGTCGTTCCTGCATCACCATGCGTCGGCCAATGGTGACTGGCAGGTGGAAGCGCGTCCGGACCGGGCTGTCGCCATGAACCGGCTTCCCATCGAGGCGGTGGACATGCGCGCTGCGCTGGCCGGCATGCCGCCGCTCATCAAGGGCTACCTTCGCCTGGGTGCCATGATTGGGCGCGGCGCCGTGGTAGACCGCCCCTTCGGCACCACAGACGTTATGATCGTGCTGCCGGTCGACCGCATCTCCGAGCGCTACGTCAAGTATTACGGTGCCGACGCCAGCCGTTACACTGCCTGATCTTTATTTTCTTTGAAGACCAGGCGTGAATAGCCGACGTAGTTCATCACCATGCCGACGCCTGTGCCGGCTGCCACGGCGACAACGGGGCGAAGGCCGGGCAAGACCATGAGGGCTGCGGCGAATGTCAGGTAGTTGGCGGCGATCGAAACGATCGATACCGCAAAATACCGCGTCCGACGCCCTGGGACCGGCGCGCGCCGCTCCCTCCAGGTGAGGTTGCGGTTGATTGTGTAGGTCACACCGATGGCGATGGCCACTGCGAACATGCGGCCGATGTAGGGGCTTAGGCCGAAGCTGGCCAGTGTCTCGGTGAGGCCGGCGTCGACGAAGAAACCACTGAAGCCGGCAACCGCAAAGCCACCGAGCCGCCGGGCAAGCGCCACCATCATCCAGTCCTGCGGCTGTCGGATTGGCTGCCCAGTTGCCCCAAGAGGTTGCGTAACGCCGCGAGATTTGCCGCTGTCTCTCCGTTCCTTGCCTCATCGGGACGCTTCAGCGCCGGAATGGAGAGATAGAGGATGCGCTTTTGCTCCACTCGCGAGCGAGCCAGACTGTCGAGCACGAGGCCGGCGGTCGCCAGCAGCGCGGCGAGGATCATCAGGCCGGTCGACAGAACAGCCGTCGGCAGGCGCGGAACAAGGCCTGTTTCGACGTAGGTCGCAAAGACGGGCAAGGCAAAGCCCACAGAGGCCAGTGCGAACAGGCCCGAGAAAGCACCGAAGAACAGGCTGGGTCGGGTTTCCTTCACCAACATGGCGAACATCATCAGAATGCGGAACCCGTCGCGGAAGGTGCGCAACTTGGATGGTGCGCCCTCGACGCGACGCCCGTAATCGAGAGGGAGTTCGATGGTCGGAATGTGAAGCTGGCCGGCATGCACGGCCATCTCCGTCTCGATCTCGAAGCCATGGGAGATGGCTGGGAAGCTCTTGACGAAGCGTCGCGTGAACGCACGATAGCCGGAGAACACGTCGGTGAAATCCGGCCCGAACAGGCGCCGATAGAGGCCGTTGAACAGACGGTTGCCGAAGGCATGTCCGGAACGGCCTGCGTCGACGGTGACGTTTCGGCGGACGCCGACCGCCATGTCCGCACGCTCGGTAACCAATGCCCGCACGAGATCGACAGCATCCTGTGGATCATAGGTACCGTCGCCATCGGCCATGACATAAACGTCGGCGTCTATGTCGGCGAACATGCGACGGACGACGTGGCCCTTTCCCTGCCGTCCCTCGCGGATCACCTCGGCACCTGCGACGCATGCCTCGACGGCCGTACGGTCGGAAGAGTTGTTGTCGAACACGCAGATCCGTGCGTCGGGCAGCGCCTTCCGGAAACCCCGGACAACGGCGCCGATCGTCGCCCCTTCGTTGTAGCAGGGCAGGACCACGGCGATATCGAGGCCGGGGAAGGCAGGCGCGGCGTCCATTGCATTCTCGCTTGCGGTCATTGAAGCCATCCGAAGGATGCGGACCGCGGTCGACGGTGCGCCGCCTTTACCTTTTATCCATCGTGTTAAGGCAAAGCTAACGACGCTTCGTGTGTGCCCGGCTTTCCCACGTCCTGTCGTCGGCTTTGGTCAATGAATTCCAAACAAGGCGTCCTTGACGCCCCTCTCGTTATTCTCTGCCCCGGCGTGCGTGCCCGCCTTTGCTTCGCCGCGGCGTTGGGGGTGCTGGTCGTTGCGCTCGTCGTGATCAATCGGCTGGGCGATCTCGGCCCGCGATGGGGTGATCCCGATTCCATGATGCGCCTTGTCGAGGTGCGCGATCTCTTGGCCGGTCAGGGTTGGTTCGACCTCACCCAGTACCGGCTTGACCCTCCCGATGGCGTGTTGATGCATTGGTCGCGTCTCGTGGATTTGCCGATTGCAGCCATTATTCTGGCCGCAAGTCCTTTCTTCGGCCGGGCAGGCGCGGAGCTGTTCGCCGCCAACCTGTGGCCGGTACTGCTGATCGTTCCTTTCGCCTATGCGCTCGCCTCGGCAGCCGGGCGTTTTGGGGGCGACATTGCGCGATTCATAACGCTGCTGATGATCTTCCTGTCACCGCAGGTGAAGGGTGTCTTTCAGCCCGGCGATCTCGATCATCATAACGTCCAGGCCGTTCTGATTGCCTGCATGCTGATGGGACTGGTTCGGGCCGATGGTGCGCGCCGCTGGCCCCTGGTTGCCGGTTTGGCGGCTGCGGCCAGCCTTGCCGTCGGCATGGAGACGCTGCTGTCCGTTCTTCTGGCCATTCTGGGCCTTGCGATCGCCTGGACTATCGATGCCGATCGCTGGCGCCGTGGCCTCATGCTCTTCACCGGCGCCTTGATGGCCGGTACGCTGCTGGTTGCCATCACGACCCTTCCGCCTTCGCGCTGGCTGGTGCCGGCCTGTGACGCCCTCTCCTTTGCCTATCTCGTCCCGACCCTTGTTGGTGGCAGTGCTGTCGTTGCGTTGGCCGCCACTTCGCGCGGTCATGGCGATGGCGTTCCTGGCCTGTTGATGCGCGGTGGCGCCTTGATCGCCATTGCCTCGATCCTCGTGGCAATCGCCGCAGTCCTGTTCCCGACTTGCCTCGCTGGGCCCTATGGCGGCGTCGACCCGGCGATCCGAGCGATCTGGCTCGATCAAGTGTCCGAAGCGCAGGGCCTCCTTGCGACCCTGCAAGGGCAACCCAAGCTGGTGCCTCCGCTCTATATCGCGCCATTCGTCGCCATTGTGCTGGGCACTCTGGCGCTTTGGAGGATGCCAAAAGCCGACTGTCCGGCCTTTGCCATTGTTCTTTCCATTCTCGGTGGTTCGGTATTGCTGGGCGTGATGCAGCTGCGGGCTCTGGTTGGGGCTCAGATCGTCGCCTCGGCTTCCATTGGCATCAGTGCCGCCTTGGTCATCAAGGCAACCGCTGGGCAAGATGATGCGCGCTCGGTCGCCCGGCGCTGGACATGGCTCTTCGCCGTTCCGGTCCTGTGGGCGCTCCCGTCAGCGGTCATCGATAGGCTTGCCGCGCGTACCGACGTCAATGCCGCGAACGATGCCACGATGGCCGACTGCCGTGCCTTCTTTGGCGATGTGCTCGGTGCTCGTGCTCCGGGGCTGGTTGTCGCCACCTCCAACTTTGGTTCCTTCTTGCTCGAAGCCACCCCGCACGGCGTGCTGGCGGCCCCCTATCATCGTGATGCCCACGGCATCCTGGCGGTGGATGCCGTCTTCACCGGTGCCGACCCGGAGGCTGCGTTCCGCGCAACCGGCGCCACCTACCTGGCGACCTGTTCGGGCGACGCCGAGCTGCGGCAAATGGCCCAACGGGCACCGCAGGGACTGGCGGCCCGCCTGATCGAGGGCGTGCGTCCGCCCTGGCTTGCCGAAGTTGCCTCTGGACCGGCTGGGATGGTGTTCTCGTCCAGGCCCTCCGGTCTAGACGTGACCGGTTCGCTGCCGGTACTGCGGTTGCGTTCGTCAATCCACGACTAGGCGCTGACCTGTACTTCCTTCCAAAGAGCGGCGGCAAAAATGCCGGTGGATCTTCCGGGCTGGTTAATCTCTGGTTAATCCGGCAAGGCGCAGCATGCGCGAGTCAACGATGCCGGACTGTCCCATGTTCTGTCGACTTGCCGCCCTCTTTCTTCTCGCAACCGCTTTGCCAGCCGCGGCCGAAACGCCCGCCAAGCAGTTGTTCGGTGCCGTGACCGAACCTGCTCCGCTGGCTGCCCGCTCCATCGGCACCTACGCCAGAGGTTGTCTCGCAGGGGCCGAGCTTCTGCCGATCAATGGTCCGACCTGGCAGGTGATGCGTTTGTCGCGCAATCGAAACTGGGGCAACCCGGCCTTGGTCGGCTTCCTGGAACATCTGGCAGCCAAGGCGCCAACTGCCGGCTGGAACGGTCTTCTGGTGGGTGACATGTCGCAGCCGCGCGGCGGCCCTATGATAACGGGGCATGCCAGCCATCAGATCGGCCTCGATGCCGATATCTGGCTGACGCCGATGCCGAACCGCGAGTTCTCCTACGACGAGCGCGAGAAGGTAAGTGCCGTGTCGATGCTGGCTCCCGACACGCTCACCGTCGACGCGAAGAAATTCTCGGAAAAGCAATTCAACATCCTTCGCCTGACGGCCAAGCAGCCGGAGGTGGAGCGCATCTTCGTCAACCGAGCCATCAAGAAAGCGCTCTGCGAACAGGCGACCGGCGACAGGACCTGGCTTTCCAAGGTGCGCCCCTGGTGGGGGCACGATTATCATTTCCATGTCCGCATCGCCTGTCCGCGCAATTCGCCGAGCTGCAAGCCTCAGGCGGAACCGCCGTCTGGCGATGGATGCGGTGCCGAGTTGCAGAGTTGGTACGCGCCGCCGCCAAAGCCAACCAAGCCGTCCAAACCCAAGCCCAAGCCGCCGGAAATCACCCTGAAGGATTTGCCGCCGGAGTGTGCTCAGGTCTTGGTGGCGAAGTGAAAGAAAAAGGCCGCAAAACCGCGGCCTTTGTCGTTCTTGCGATCCTTAGGGATGGATTATCCACGCAGGATTGCGCCGGTCGTCTTCTGCACGGCAGCGACGATCGCTTTGGAGACCCTCTCGATATCCTCGTCGGTCAGCGTGCGATCGCTCGGCATGAGCGTGACAGCAATGGCCACCGACTTCTGTCCGGCGGCCACATGCTCGCCCTTGTAGATGTCGAACACGTCGACGCCACCAATCAGCTTCTTGTCGGCGCCCTGCACGGCCTTGATGATCTTGGCCACTTCGACACCATCATCGACCACGAAGGCGAAGTCGCGGCTGACCGGCATGAAGGCGGAGAGCGCGAGAGCGGGCTTGCTGCGCCCGGCTTTCGCCTTGGCGACGGGAATGCGGTCGAGAATGACCTCAGCGGCGACGATCGGCCCCTCGGCGTCCAATGCTTCGATGACGGCCGGGTGCAGCTCGCCGAAGTGAGCGAGCACGGTCTGCGGCCCAAGCTGGATGCTGCCGGAACGGCCCGGGTGGAACCAGCTTGGCGCCGAACGCACAATCTGCACCCGGGCTATGTCGACACCGAGCGCGTCGAGCAGCGCCAGCGCATCGGCCTTGGCGTCGAAAGCCGTCACGGCGGCCGCAGAGCTTGCCCAATGCCGGCCGGCACCGGCAAGCCCAGCCGTTCCCTCACGCACGGCGGTCGCGGCTATGCTCTGATCTTGCGGGCGGTCGCCGGCAAAAATCTGACCGACCTCGAACAACGAGAGATCGGCGAGACCACGATCTGCGTTACGCTTCACAGCGGCAACCAGACCGGGGATCAGGCTCGGCCGCATGTCGCTCATGTCGGCGGAAATCGGGTTGGCAAGTTCGAGCTCGGGTGCGCCGCCGCCGAACAACACGGCCACTGGCTTGGCGAGGAACGACCAGGTCACGGCCTCGACGAGGCCGCGTGCCGCCAGCGTCCGCTTGGCGCGGCGGGTACGAACCTGGAGAGGCGTCAGCACTTTCTGCGACACCGACGCGAGACGCGGCAGCGCGGTCGCCTTCACCTGATCGAGACCGACGATGCGCACCGCTTCCTCGACAAGGTCGGCCTTGCCGTAGACGTCCGGTCGCCAAGACGGCACGGCGACCGATCGGCTGTCGCCGCTGCCCTTGACCGAGAAGCCTAGCTTTTCGAGCGTGCCGGTGATCACGTCGGCCGATAGCTCGAGGCCCGAGAGGCGCTTCACTTCGGACAGGGGCAGCTCGATCACCTTGTTCGGAAGGGGTTCCTTGCCGGCCACCACGACCTCGGACGCTTCGCCGCCGCAGAGGTCGATCACCATTCGCGTCGCTAGCTCGAGACCGTCGATGACGAACCCGGGGTCGATGCCTCGCTCGAAGCGGAAGCGGGCGTCGGAGTTGAGGCCAAGCCGGCGGCCGGTACGGGCGGTACGGCCGGGGTCGAAATAGGCGCTTTCAATGAGGACGGATGTCGTAGCTTCCGTCGAGCCGGTGGTCTCGCCACCCATGACGCCACCAAGGCCGAGCACGGCTGCATCATCGGCAATGACGCACATGCCGTCGTCGACCGCGTAGGTCTTGCCGTCAAGTGCCAGGAGGCTTTCGCCCGCCTTGCCGAGGCGAGCGCATATCGTGCCGCTGAGCTTGTCCGCATCGTAGACGTGCAAGGGCCGCCCCCGATCGAAGGTCAGGTAGTTGGTGATGTCGACCAGCGCCGAGATCGGACGAAGGCCGATGGCCTTAAGCCGATCCTGCAGCCACTTGGGCGATGGGCCGTTCTTGAGGCCGCGCACCACGCGCCCGGCGAACACCGGGCAGGGCGTATCATCACCGTCGAACTTCAGCGCGATCGGCACCGGCGAAGGGAAGGCGCCGGCAACTGGCGCCAGCGTGTCGGGCTTCAGCTTGCCGAGGCCGCGCGCTGCGAGGTCGCGGGCGATGCCACGCACGCCGAGGCAGTCGGGGCGGTTGGGAGTGATGGAAATGTCGATCACTGGATCGGCGCCACCACGATAGTCGGCGAACGACATGCCGATAGGGGCATCTTCCGGCAACTCGATGATGCCGTTGTGTTCGTCCGACAGGCCGAGTTCGCGTTCCGAGCACATCATGCCGCGGCTCTCGACGCCGCGGATGGTACCGACCTCAAGCACATCGCCGGTGGCCGGAATGACGACGCCCGGCAGCGCAAACACGCCCTTGAGGCCGGCCCGTGCATTCGGTGCTCCACAGACCACCTGTATCGGCCCCTTGCCGGCGTCAACCGAAAGCAGCTTGAGCTTGTCGGCATTGGGGTGCTTGTCGGCGGTGACGATCTTCGCCACGACGAAAGGCTTGAGAGGCGCCGCGGGGTCGGAGACCTCCTCCACCTCGAGACCCACCATGGTGAGCGCCTCGACGACTTCGTCGAGCGAAGCATCGGTATCGAGATGGTCTTTCAGCCAGCTGAGGGTGAACTTCATTTTGGCAAATCCGTTATCGGAAACTCTGAATGGCTTGGCCCTGAGGGCGGATGGGAAGCGCGGCGGCGAAGGCCGCCTGCATTATCCCGTCAGTCCGCCGTAGAGGCTCGGCAGGTCGAGCGGACGGAAGCCATAGTGCTTCAGCCAGCGTGCGTCGGCATCGAAGAAGGCGCGCAGGTCCGGCATGCCGTATTTCAGCATGGCGATGCGATCGATGCCCATACCGAAGGCAAAGCCCTGATAGACGTCGGGGTCGAGGCCGGCGGCGCGGATGACATTGGGATGCACCATGCCGCAGCCCAGGATCTCCAGCCAGTCATCCCCTTCGCCGATGCGAATCTCCGAGCCCGAGCGACGGCAGCCGACATCGACTTCCATGGACGGCTCGGTGAATGGGAAGAAGGAGGGACGGAAGCGCGTCTTGACCTCATCGACCTCGAAGAAGGCCTTCAGGAACTCTTCTAGTACCCATTTGAGATGGCCGAAGTGGGTCGTCTCGTCGATGACGAGGCCTTCCACCTGATGGAACATCGGCGTGTGGGTGGCGTCGCTGTCGCAGCGATAGGTGCGACCGGGCGCGATGATGCGGATCGGCGGTTTCTGCTTTTCCATGGTGCGGACCTGCACCGGCGAAGTGTGCGTGCGGAGAAGCAGGCGGGACCCGTCTTCCTTGGGCTTCAGGAAAAAGGTGTCGTGCATCTCGCGCGCCGGATGGTCCGGCGGGAAATTGAGAGCCGTGAAGTTGTAGTGGTCCGTTTCGATATCCGGGCCCTCGGCCACCGCGAATCCCATGTCGGTGAAGATGGCGGTGATCTCGTCGATCACCTGGCTCACCGGATGGATGCGCCCTTCGGCGAGTGGTCCCGGGCGGGCCGGCAACGAGATGTCGACCGTCTCTCGCGCCAGGCGGGCATCGAGGGCAGCAGCCTTCAGAACGGCCTTGCGATCGGCGATGGCAAGGCCGACCCGGTCCTTCAGCGCATTGATCGCCGCGCCGCGCGTTCGCCGTTCGTCCGGGCTCATGGCGCCGAGCGTTTTGAGCAGCGCCGACACCGAACCCTGCTTGCCAAGGGTGGCGACGCGCACGCCCTCGAGAGCGGTTTCGTCGCTGGCGGCGTGGATGTCGTCGAGAATGGAGGCTTCGAGCTGTTCGATGTCGGTCATGACGCTTGTCCTGGCGGATCTGATGGCAGGCTTCTAGCCGGTCTCACCGGCGATTGCACCCCTGGAAACGAAAAGAGCGGCGCACCGACCGGCGCGCCGCTCTCGTGATGTCGGGGGCGGCCGATCAGCGATCGGCCCCGCGCTGTCGCCGAATTAGGCGGCAGCCTGGGCCTTCTCGACGATGGCCCTAAACGATGCCGGCTCGCTGATGGCGAGGTCCGACAGCACCTTGCGGTCGATGGCGATCCCGGCCTTGGCCAGGAGATCGATGAAGCGAGCGTAGGTCAGCTCGCCACCGGTGACATCGCGGACGGCGGCGTTGATGCGCTGGATCCAGAGAGCGCGGAAGTTGCGCTTCTTGGCCCGGCGGTCACGCGTCGCATATTGCATCGCGCGATCGACAGCCGCCTTGGCGGTCTTGATGGTATTCTTGCGACGGCCCCGATAGCCCTTGGCGGCCTCTAGAACCTTCTTGTGCTTGGCATGGGACGTGACGCCCCGCTTAACGCGCGCCATAATTCAGTCTCCTCGAGTGTGAGTGCCGTATGATCGCGCGGGATCAGGCGTAGGGCAGGAAGTTCTTCTTGATGATGATTTCATCCGGCTTCGACAGCACGGTCGTGCCGCGTGCCTTGCGGATGAACTTGGTGGTCCGCTTGATCATGCCATGGCGCTTGCCGGCCTGGGCGGACTTGATATGGCCATTGGCCGTCACCTTGAAGCGCTTCTTGGCGCCCGACTTCGTCTTCAACTTGGGCATTTTGCTCGTTTCCGAGTGTTTGGGGATCCCTTTTGGGCTCCCTCTGACCTTGTCTTTCCGAAAAGACCGATCGTCATCGCGGAAATCCGCGGCGCCTAGACGGTCTGTCCGGGGCTGAGCTTCGACAGTCGCCACGGCATGCCCTTGGACACGGCAAGCCGTCTCCACGCCGGGCGACCTGAAGTGGCTGGGCTTCTAGCTGAAAAGGGTGGTTGACGCAAGGCGGATTCGCCTGGGGCTCGGCATTCGGCCGCATTTGGCGCCTGAAAAAACGAAGGCTCCGGCACGGGCGAGCCGTCCGGAGCCTTTCGGAGACAGGAAGCGCTCAGCGCGGAGAGAGCAGCATCACCATCTGTCGTCCTTCGAGGCGCGGTTCGCTCTCGACCTTGGCGACGTTCACGGTCTCTTCCTTGACCTGCTGCAACAGCTTGAAGCCAAGGTCCTGGTGAGCCATCTCACGGCCGCGGAAACGCAGCGTCACCTTGACCTTGTCGCCTTCCTCAAAGAAACGCAGCATGCTCTTCATCTTCACGACGTAGTCGTTCGTGTCGATGTTGGGTCTGAGCTTGATTTCCTTGATCTCGACGATTTTCTGGTTCTTGCGGGCTTCCGACGCCTTTTTCTGGGCTTCGAACTTGTACTTGCCAAAGTCCAGGATCTTGCAGACGGGAGGCGTCGAATTCGGGGAAATCTCGACGAGGTCGAGGCCGGCCTCGGCGGCAGCGGCCAGGGCATCGGCAATCGCGACGACGCCGAGGTTGTCGCCTTCCTCGCCGATCAACTGGACCTGAGGGACCCGGATTTCGCGATTGATGCGCGGACCTTCCTTGACGGGGGCGGTGGCTCGGAACGGACGACGAATGGCTGTCAACTCCTCTGATGTTTCTGAGAACAACCACCGCTCGGATATGTCGACGCCCGACCATGTCAAGGACCTTGATCGTCAAACCGATCGTATCTTTGAAACAGGGACGCCATCCACGGGTGGCCGGCTGCCCTTACGCTGAGCGGCTTCGTTCTATGAAGCGCGGACTCGCAAGCTGGACAACGGTCTGAAAATCGTTGGAGAGTGCGAAAAAGTCAAGGTCGCGCACGGCAATTAGCCGGGAAATGGGCTAAAGAAGCGGCAGATTGCCTTGGGCATCGACACGGAACGGTACAAAGGCACATTGGAGAGCGGAGTGAGATGACGGATCGGACGATCAACATCACCATGCCGGACGATGGGCGGGTCATTCGGGGCGTCGTCTTTGACGGCGCGGGCCCGACGATTGTCTGGCTCGGCGGCTTCCGATCGGACATGACCGGTGCCAAGGCCGAGGCGCTGGCCGCCTGGGGGCGCCAGCACGATCGCAAGGTCGTCCGTTTCGATTATTCCGGACATGGCGGCTCGGACGGGTCCTTCGAGGATGGCCGCATCGGACGTTGGTTCGCCGAGGCGAAGGCGGTGATCGCCGCTGAGGCGGGGCCGGAGTTCGTCGTCGTCGGCTCATCGATGGGCGGCTGGATGGCGTTGCTTATGGCCCGCGAATGTCCCTCCGGTCTCAAGGGTGCCGTTCTCGTCGCTCCGGCTCCCGATTTTACCGAGAAACTGTTCTATCCGGCGCTGCCCCCCGAGGTTCGTCTTCGCGTCGACGCGGGCGAGACCATCGATGTACCCGGTGAGTATGGCAGCCCGTCCTATCGGCTCGCAGCCGATTTCTTCCGCGAGGGTGCCCGGCACAATCTTCTGGATGCGCCGCTCCGTCTCGGTGTGCCGGTGATGATCATTCAGGGTATGGCCGATAAATCCGTGCCTTACACGCATGCCCAGCGCATCGTCGACCGTCTCGTCGACGACGATGTGGTGCTCACACTCGTCAAAGATGGCGATCATCGGTTGTCGCGGCCTTCCGACATTGCCCTGATCCTTGATGCCGTCGGTCGCGTAACCGAGGAGTGAGTGCGAAATTCCTCGCCAATACGCGTTTTTTCCAGCGTGATCCCGACGGTTTTTTGCGACTAAAGGATTACCTCGCGGTCCTCGCATGATAGAAGGCCGCCATGGCAACGGTGTTCTCCCCTGAACCGGCGAGGTCGAACATGTCGGACATGAAGCTCGTTGTGGTTGGTGCCGGCGGACGCATGGGGCGCACGCTGGTGCGCATCATCTCCGAAACGGCTGGCGTGACGGTTCACGCGGCCATTGAACGCGAAGGTAGTCCACTGATTGGAAACGATGCCGGAATGTTGGCCGGCATTGGCGAAATCGGCGTGCCGCTGACGACTGATGCACTTGCCGCCGTGGTTGGTGCCGAAGGGATTCTCGATTTTACAACGCCGGCGGCGACCATCGAGTTCGCCGAGCTGGCCGCCCAGGCTCGCATTGCCCACATCATCGGAACGACCGGTTGCTCGGCCGAGGACGAGGCAAAGATCGACGCTGCGGCCCGTCATGCCACGATCGTCAAATCCGGCAATATGAGCGTCGGCGTCAATCTGCTCGCGCTGCTTGTCGAGCGGGCGGCGCGGGTGCTGGGGCCCGAGTTCGACGTCGAGATTCTGGAAATGCATCACCGCCAGAAGGTGGATGCCCCCTCCGGCACGGCGCTGCTGCTCGGCGAGGCGGCAGCACGCGGCCGCGACATCAAGCTGGACGACTACGCCGTTCGCTCTCGCGATGGCTATACCGGTCCGCGTCCACAGGGGGCGATCGGCTTTGCCACGTTGCGCGGCGGATCCGTGGTCGGTGAGCACACCGTCTATCTCGCCGGTGCCGGCGAAAGGTTGGAGTTGAAACACGTCGCTGAGGATCGGGCTCAGTTTGCCAAGGGAGCGGTGCGCGCCGCGCTCTGGGCTCGCGGTCGCAAGCCGGGTCGCTACGACATGGCCGATGTTCTGGGCCTCAAGGATTGACGAAATACCGGTCACGCCTTGGAGCGATGGCCGGATGCCGAACGTTCCGGAGCCGATGGTTGGCTTCGGCCCGCAATGAAACGATCAACTGGAGAAAAGCCTATGAGCCGCATTCTGGTCCTCGTCCGCCACGGCCAGTCCGAGTGGAACCTGCTCAACCTGTTCACTGGTTGGAAGGATCCCGACCTCACTGCCCAGGGTGTCAAGGAAGCCACCGCCGCCGGTACCCGCCTCAAGGCGCTGGGCTACAAGTACGACATCGCCTACACCTCGGCTCTGACGCGCGCCCAGCACACCCTGCGCCTCATCCTTGGTGAAGTCGGCCAGCCCGACCTCCAGACCATTCGCGATCAGGCCCTCAACGAGCGTGACTATGGCGAACTGACTGGCCTCAACAAGGACGACGCCCGCAAGAAGTGGGGCGAGGAGCAGGTGCACATTTGGCGCCGTTCGTTCGACGTTCCCCCTCCGGGCGGCGAGAGCCTGAAGAACACCGCCGAGCGTACGCTGCCCTACTTCAACGCCGAGATCCTGCCGCGCGTTCTCAAGGGCGAGAACGTGCTGGTTGCCGCTCATGGCAACTCGCTGCGTTCGATCATCATGGACCTCGAGAAGCTGACCGGCGACGAGATCGTCGCCCGCGAGCTCAACACCGGCGAGCCGATCGTCTACGAGCTCAACGAGGATGGCTCGATCAAGTCGAAGAAGGTCCTGTCGGCCTGATCTTTGGCAACTGTCGAGAAACGAAGAACGCCGCGATGGTTTCCCGTCGCGGCGTTTTTTGTCGGCGAAAATACCGGCTTCAGCCTCTCTCCACTTCGGCGCCACCAAGCCGGCGCGCCAGACCTGTCTCCCATCCGAGAATGGCCTTCTTGCGCGTGAGACCCCAGTGGTAGCCGCAAAGGTCGCCCTCGCGACCGAGCACGCGGTGGCACGGTACGACGAACGACAGCGGGTTTCGACCGACGGCCGAGCCGACCGCCCGCGCTGCGTTGGGGTTGCCGATGTGCCGGGCGATGTCCGAATAGGTCGTCGCCTTGCCGAGCGGAATTCGCAGCAGCGTCTCCCAGACGCGCACTTCGAAGTCAGAGCCAATGAACACCAGCCGGATTGGCCGATCCTGCGACCACACGGTCGGGTCGAACACCTGCCTGGCATAGGGCGCGGTCACCGCTTCGTCCTGAACGTAGGTGGCTGCCGGCCAGCGCGCTGACATGTCGCGGAAGGCCTTCTGCTCCTCGCCGGGGTCGGCGAAGGCTATGCCGGCAAGTCCCCTGTCGGTTGCCATGACCAGAGCGGTTCCGAAGGGCGAGGTGTGGAAGCCGTAGGCAACGGTCACACCCGCTCCGCGTGCCTTGTAGGCGCCTGGGCTCATCGCCTCGTGCGTCACGAAGAGATCGTGCAATCGGCCCGGACCTGAAAGGCCGACCTCAAAGGCTGTATCGAGGATGGACGACGATTGGTCGAGCATCCGTCGTGCCTCGTCGAGCGTCAGCGCCTGCACGAAGGCCTTGGGCGTCAGGCCGGCCCAACGTGTGAACAGACGATGCAGATGGTTGGCGTCGGTCCCGACGGCGGCGGCTATCGCCTCCAGCTCCGGCTGGTCGCGCCAGCGTTCCGATATGAACTGGATGGTGTCGCGCACGAGGACATAGTCGCTGTGATCGCGATCGAGAGTTACCTCGCCCGCCATCCGCAGTCCCTCGTGCAGCCAGCTCGCCGACATCGGCGGCGAGGTGAGGTTGTCTGTGAGCGTAATGGCGTCCATCGCGTCCTCCATCAAGGGTGCGATGCGAAGTTAGGGAGCGTGGGGCGATCCAACCACCCGATTTTCGCACGACGGAAGAAAAAGCGCAAAAAAAGCATCGCTGACCGCCAGAACGCGACGCTGCTGACTCTGTCAGGCGGCAAATCCGGCTATAGAAAGTGGCATTGAGCCTTGCCCGGAGTATCTGCCCGTGCCGAGAAAGCCTGCCGTTGCCGTCGCGTCCGAAGAGGTCGACAAGCCGATTCCACCGACCCGCCCGATGAGTCCGGCCGAAATCGAAGAGCTGTTCGCCACTTTCCAGAAGGCCAACCCGGAGCCGCGCGGCGAGCTCTACGCCGTCAATCCTTACACACTCCTCGTCGCGGTCACGCTATCCGCACAGACCACCGACGCCGGCGTCAACAAGGCAACGCGCCCGCTGTTCGAAACGGTCGACACGCCGGAGAAGATGGTGGCGCTGGGGGAAGATCGGCTTCGGGAAGCGATCAAGACCATCGGCCTCTACCGCAACAAGGCCAAGAATGTGATCGCCCTGTCGGAAATCCTGGTGCGCGAGCATCATGGTGAAGTGCCGCGTGATCGGGCGGCGCTGGAAGCGCTGCCAGGCGTTGGGCGCAAGACGGCGAACGTTGTTCTCAACATCGCCTTCGGCGAGCCGACCATTGCAGTAGACACCCACGTCTTCCGGGTTTCAAATCGGCTGGGCCTTGCACCAGGACGAACGCCGATCGAGGTGGAGCTCGGCTTGGAGAAAGTCGTCCCGAAAGGCTACCTCCTGCATGCCCATCACTGGCTGATCCTGCACGGCCGCTATGTTTGCAAGGCTCGCAGGCCCGAGTGCGAGCGCTGTATCGTCGCCGATCTCTGCCGGAGTCCCGAAAAGCGCCTACCGATGATGTAGACGATGAGAGTATCTCAAATGAAAGGCCCCGCCGTCGCCGGCGGGGCCGTCCGTGGCTGAGCAAGCGACGGTCAGACGATGCGAGCGTATTCTTCGAAGGCAAGGCGCGGCAGGCGCGGGTAGAGCGATGTTTTGTCGCCATAGCCGAGATTGATCACCAGGAAAGTCTTTGTGCGGCTGCCTGGGAAGAAGGCAGCGTCGATGGCGGCGGCGTCGAAGCCCGCCATTGGACCGACATCAAGACCGAGAGCTCTGGCAGCCGTGGTCAGATAGCCGACCTGCAGCGATGCTGAGCGCAGGGCCGAGAACTGCAGCCGCTCGTCTGGCGCCCCGACATACCATGACCGGGCGTCGACATGCGGAAAAGTCTTCGGCAGGTTTTCGTAGAAATCGAGGTCATAGGCGGCAATGACGGAGACCGGCGCGGTCTTGGTCTTGGCTTGGTTGCCTGGCGCCATGGCGGCCAACAATTTTTCCTTGGCTTCGGACGATTTCACGAAGACGAAACGGCCGGGCAGGGTGTTGGCCTCCGTCGGGCCGAGGCTGGTAAGCTCGGCCAGCGTCTTCAGCGTTTCGTCGCTGACCGGCTTGTCGAGGAAGCCGTTATAAGAACGACCTTCGCGGAACAGGCGGTCGAGGGTGTCGTCGGCAAGAACAGCGGACATTGCAAAGCCTTTCGAAAGCGAGAAGCGAAACTCGCGTCTGACTTAGGCTCCACGCGCAGGGTCGAATAGCCAACGATCGGCTGACAAATTGTTCGATAAAAGTGACCGGTCGAGCGATTCCGCCGCTGATTGCCGTTTACTCACAACATTGTCACGACATCTTGAAAGGGCACTCGCGCTCCAGGAAAAAACAACGCCGCCGGCTGGGCCGGCGGCGTGGAAAGCAGATTGACGGATGCCTTGATCAGGCGACGGCGCGGACTTCACGCACATCCGGCAGGAAGTGGCGAAGAAGATTCTGGATGCCGTTGCGCAGCGTCGCCGTCGACGAAGGACAACCGGCGCAGGCGCCGCGCATGTTGAGGTAAACGATGCCGTCCTTATAGGCGCGGAAGGTGATGTCGCCGCCATCGGCGGCCACGGCCGGGCGCACGCGCGTGTCGAGCAGTTCCTTGATCGACGATACCGTTTCGGCGTCGGCCGGATCGAAATCCTCGGCTCCCGCCGCCGCTTCGGCGGTTGTCAGGACGGGAGCACCCGACATGAAGTGTTCCATGATGACGCCCAGCACCGCTGGCTTCAGATGGGCCCAATCTCCATCCCGGCTGGTCACCGTGATGAAGTCGGCGCCAAAGAACACGCCGGTCACTTCGGAGATTTCGAAAAGGGCGCTGGCGAGCGGCGAAACCGCTGCCTGTTCGGGTGTCAGGAATTCGCGCGGGCTGCCTTCGAGGACGACCCGTCCCGGCAGAAACTTCAGCGTAGCCGGATTGGGCGTGGACTCGGTCTGGATGAACATCTTGTGGGGCTCCTCAGGCTTGCCTGATTGGAACATGTCTAAACTTGATCTTTAGAGGATAGTTCCGACTTTGCAAATGAACAATCGGTGAACCTGCGGACATAAATCGTTTGGGCAAGATCAGCCGACGGCCGCGATATCCTCGTCGCTCATGTCGCCCGGAACGATGGTCACCGGAATCGGAAATGGCGGTCCCGAACGGGCGGCAACCGACGTGACCAGCGGGCCGGGGCCCTCACTGCCGACACCCGCGGCAAGCACCAGAATGGCGATGTCGCGATCCTCCTCGATCAGGCGGTGGATCGCCTCGGCAGCCTGTCCTTCGCGGATGATGAGCTCTGCCTCGATGTCGGCTGCAAAGGCATGCACGCGCTCAGCGGTCGCGGCGAGCCGTTGTCGCGCTTCGTCCATTGCCTCGGCGCGCATCATCTCCTCGACGCCCCGCCAATGCTGAAAGTCGCCGGGCGGAATGACATAGAGCAGTACCAGGGCGCCGGCGGTGTGCCGGGCACGCGTCGCCGCGTAGACCACCGCCCGATCGCATTCCGGCGTGTCGTCGATGACGCAAAGGAACTTGCGGCGGTGCCCTTCTTCGCGGGCGAGACGGCGTGAAACCATGCCCGCAGAGTAGCAGAAGGCCGGCGTCGGACAAGCCGCGCCGGCCTTCAAGTTTTCCGAATGCGAGGCGCTTCAGCGCCGCTTGCGGCTCTGGATGAAGCCGACGATGTCACGCACCTCGTCCATCACCTTGCCGGCAATGGCACCGGCTCGCTCCGAACCGTCGGCGAGGATGGCATCGATGTGGTCGGGCTCGGCCATCAGGGCCTTCATCTTGTCGTTGATCGGCGACAGGATGGATACCGCGAGATCGGCGAGAGCCGGCTTGAAGGCCGAGAACTGCGATCCGCCGTGATCCCTGAGCACTTCCTCTCTCGTCATGCCCGCGAGCGCGGCGTAGATGGTGACGAGGTTATCGGCGTCCGGCCGCTCCTTGAGGCCCTCGACATCGGAAGGAAGCGGTTCCGGATCGGTACGGGCCTTGCGGATCTTCTGGGCGATAGCGTCCCGGTCATCGGTCAGATTGATGCGCGAGTAGTCCGAAGGATCGGACTTCGACATCTTCTTGGTGCCGTCGCGAAGGCTCATGACGCGCGGCGCCGGTCCCTGTGTCAGCGGTTCGGGCAGCGGGAAGTAACCGTCCTCGGCGCTGTGCCCCTGAGCGACGATCGAAGCTGAGAAGTCGTTGTTGAACTTCGTGGCGATGTCTCGGGTGAGCTCGAGATGCTGTTTCTGGTCCTCGCCGACCGGAACGTGAGTCGCGCGGTAGACCAGGATGTCGGCCGCCATCAGGCTGGGATAGGCGAACAGGCCAACCGAGACATTCTCGCGGTCCTTGCCGGCCTTCTCCTTGAACTGCGTCATGCGGTTGAGCCAGCCCATGCGGGCAACGCAGTTGAACACCCAGGCGAGCTCGGCGTGCTCCGGCACCTGGCTCTGATTGAAGACGATGTGCTTCTTCGGATCGATGCCAGCGGCGAGGAAAGCGGCCGTCACTTCACGGATCTGGCGCCTGAGCTCGAAGGGATCCTGCCAGACGGTGATGGCATGCTCATCGACCACGCAGTAGATGCAGTCGTGGGTCGCCTGCATTTCCACGAAGCGCTTGATGGCGCCGAGATAGTTGCCGAGATGAAGATTGCCGGTCGGTTGCACGCCGGAGAAGACGAGAGGCTTGAAAGGCATCGGTTTGGACCCGAGGATAGAGTGATACGCGCCCCGGTGGTGAAACCGGGCGGAGCGGACTTATGAACCCGCGGCGTGGTGACCGCAAGGCGGAAAGGCGCAGTCTGCCAAAAGGCTGTCAGCGCCGACCACGGTCGAGTACGGCGCGTGCGTAGCGACGAACATCCACGGCGCCGGTCAGTACCGTGGCGAGCCCATAGACTGCCATGCCGAAGACGCAAAGGGCCAGGAGCCAGAAGCCCTGAACAAGTTCGCGTCCGCCACGGAGATGCACATCGATCAGGCTCTCGCCGAAGATGAGTGCAGCCCCCATCAGCAAGCTGGCGACGGCCAGAAGAACGAGACGGCGGGTGAGCAGCGTGTCGGCGCGAAAGTGCCCGCGCCGATGAAGCTCGATGACCAACATCAGCGCGTTGACCCAGGCGGCAAGCGATGTCGCTGCGGCGATGCCGACATGGCCGATGAAGGGAAACAGCGCCAATGAGGCCACGACGTTGACCGCCACCGAGATGCCGCCTTGTATCGTCGGCGTGCGGGTGTCCTCGCGGGCATAGAAGGACGGCTGGAAGACCTTGATGGCGACGAAGGCCGGCAGACCGACCGCGAAGGCGATCAGCGCATCGGCAGTGGCGACCGTGTCCGCTGCGGTGAAGGCGCCGCGCTCGAACAGCACGTGCATGATGGTATAGGGAATGGCGCAAAGGGCGACGGTGGCCGGCAGCGTCAGCGCCATGGCAAATTCAAGGGCCCGGTTCTGGGTGTGGAAGATGCTTTCGACGCTTTCGGTGCGGACGCGGCGGGTCAGGTCCGGCAGGAGCACCACGCCGATGGCGACGCCGATCACCCCAAGCGGCAGCTGATAGATGCGATCGGCGAAGTAGAGCCACGACACGGCGCTTGCCTGCATTGAGGCGATGATGGTGCCGACCACGATATTGATCTGGGTGATGCCGCCCGAGATGACGCCGGGAATGCCGAGGTTCACGAAGCGCCGGACGTTGTCGTTGTAGCGCGGTCGCGTCAGCGACATCGGGAAGCCGATCCACCACAGTGAACCGCCGACTGCGATCAACTGGGCGACACCCGAAATGCAAACCGCCCAGGACAGTGTGTAGGCGGCTTCCGGCGTGCCGGCCCAGTGCTCCCACCAAATCAGAATGAGGGCGGCCACCAGGATGACGTTGAGCAACGACGGCGCGAAGGCCGCGACCGCGAAGCGCCCGAAGGATTGCAACATGCCCGCCGCCATGGCGGTCAGCGACATGCAGGCAAGATAGGGGAACATCACCCGCGTCATGAACTCGGCGGCCGCGAACTTTTGCGGATCATCGATGAAGCCCGGTGCCAGCACGCCGACCAGCCAGGGCGCACCGGCCTCGGCCAAGGCGGTGACGATAACCAACGTCAGCAGGAAGACGGCCAGAATATCTTCGGCAAGTGCGCGCGCCGCCGTCTTGCCACCATCGGCGAGCGCCCGGGCAAACAGGGGTACGAAGGCTGAAGAGAACGCGCCTTCGGCGAACAGGCGGCGGAACAGGTTGGGCAGGCGGAAGGCGACGAAGAAGGCATCGGCGATCGGTCCCGACCCGAGCATGTTGGCCATGAACACGTCGCGCACGAAGCCGAGCAGACGCGAGGACAGCGTGGCGCCTCCCACCGTCACGAAGTTTTTGACGAGACTCATGGACGGTTGCCTTCCTCAGGCTGCCTTCTTGGGAGGATGCGGTTCCTCGCCGGAAACGGCGGCGAGGACGCGACGACGGATCGCTGCCTGCTTGGCTCCGGACTGGATCTTCAACTTGGTGAGGTCGGTCACGTAGAAAACGTCCACCACCCGCTCGCCGAAGGTGGCGATATGCGCCGAGGCAATATTGAGATTGAGGTCGCTCATTGCCGTCGTCACATCGTAAAGCAGCCCCGGCCGATCGAGGCAGGACACCTCAAGCACGGAAAGACTCTCCGAGAGCGTGTTGTCGAACTTGATGTCGGTCGGTACGCGGAATGCCTTGCTCGGCTTGCGTTGTCCGACACGGCGGGCGACGATCTCCGGCAGCTTTTCTCGACCCTCAAGGGTCGCCTCGATCATCTTCAATACACGGTCGGCGCGGCGGAACTCGTCGGCATCGTCAGGGAACTCGCGGTTGATCAGGATCGTGTCGAGGGCAAGACCGTCGTTGGTTGTGTAGATCTGGGCGTCGGCAATGTTGACGCCGGCCGCCGCGCAGGCGCCGGTAATCGTGGACAGAAGCCGCGGATGGTCGGGCGCCACGACCACCAGCTCGGTGATGGCCTCGAACTTCTTGGTCGAGTAGGCGGTGGCAAGCCGTCGGCCGGTGCCTTCCATCGACTTCAGAAGGCGCGCGTGCATCACCTTCTCCGGCAGGTCGACACGCAGCCAATAGGGCGGGAAGTGGCGACGACCGTAGTCCGAGAGATCGGCTTCGTTCCAGTCGCTGAGTTCGGCGGCCAGTTCCGCCTTGGCGGCGGCAACCCGCTGGTCGCGCGACAGTTTGGAGTGACCGCCGAGAAGGTAAGGCTCGGTTTCGTAATAGAGCGTCCTGAGAAGCTGTCCCTTCCAGCCGTTCCAGACGCCCGGGCCGACTGCCTTGATGTCGGCAATGGTCAGCATCAGTAGCATGCGCAGCCGTTCCACCGTCTGCACTACGGCGGCAAAGTCACGGATGGTCTGGCGATCGGAGAGGTCGCGCGACTGGGCGATGATCGACATCACCAGATGGTTCTCGACCAGCCAGGCCAATTGATCGGTTTCAGCCGGGGAGAAGCCAAAGCGCGGCCCGAGCCGGCGGGCGATCTTCGCTCCGGCGATCGAATGGTCCTCGACGCGGCCCTTGGCGATATCGTGAAGGAAAAGCGCGAGGTAGAGCACGTTACGATTGGCGACCGCCGGGAACAGCTCGGTAGCCAAGGGATGGTCCCCCTGGTCTTCGCCGCGTTCGATCTGCGCGAGGAGGCCGATGGCCCGGAGTGTGTGCTCGTCGACGGTATAGTGATGATACATGTTGAACTGCATCATCGCCACGACGCGACCGAACTCGTTGACGAACCGCCCGAGCACACCGGTCTCGTTCATCGCCCTCAACACCGTCTCTGCGTGCTTCTTGGAAGTGAGCACGTCGAGAAAGATGCGGTTGGCCTCGTCGTTTTCGCGCAAGTCGGCGTCGATCAGCCGCAGCGAGCGGGTGATCAGCTTCAGCACATCCGGCTGAAAGTCGAGGTCATTGCGCGCGGCAACCGCAAAGATCCTGAGAAGATTGACCGGATCGCGTTCGAAGACTCCATCGTCGATCACCGACAGGCGGTCGTTTTCGATGGTGAACTGCGGCGTCCCCGGCAGCGACTTCTTGCGTCGACGGAAGGTGTGGTGCAGCACGCGGTCCAGCATCGGCTTCGGCTTGGCGTGCATTTCCTCGAGCGCCGCGCAGAAGATGCGCGTGAGATCGCCGACGTCCTTCGCCACCAGGAAATAGTGCTTCATGAAGCGCTCGACCGGCTCGAGGCCGGGATGCAGCTGGTAACCCAGGAGTTCGGCGATTTCCCGCTGGTTCTCGAAGCCTAGACGGTCATCGGCCCGGTTGGTGACGAAGTGGAGGTTGCAGCGGACGGCCCAGAGAAACTCCTCGCACTTGTGGAAGCGGTTGAGTTCCTTGCGCGCGAAAATGCCCTGCTTGACCAGTTCGTCGGCCGTCGAGGCTCGGTAGAAGTATTTGGCGATCCAGAACAGCGTATGAAGGTCGCGAAGCCCCCCCTTGCCGTCCTTGACGTTTGGCTCGACGAGGTAACGCGACGTGCCAGCTCGACGATGCCGCTCGTCGCGCTCGGCCAGTTTCGCCTGAATGAATTCGGGGCCGGTTCCCTTGACCACCTCGTTGTCGAAACGGGTGATCATCTCGGTGTAAAGCGCCTTGTCGCCGAGAATCCAGCGAGCCTCGAGCAACGCGGTGCGGATCGTCATGTCGGCGCGGCTGAGCTTGATGCAATCCTCGACGCGTCGCGTCGAATGGCCGACCTTGAAGCCGATATCCCAGAGGAAATAGAGGATGTGCTCCAGGATCTTGTCGGCGAGCGGCTGCGATTTCGGGGGCAGCAGAAAGAGAAGATCGACGTCCGATGATGGCGCCAGCGTTGCGCGGCCGTACCCGCCGACCGCAACGATGGCGATCTTCTCCTCGTGGCCGCCGGGAAAGACGCGGCTGACGGTATGCTCGTATATGACGTTGATCAGCGAATCCACCAAGGCGGACAGGCGGCGCGCGCAGCCCACTCCGTCTCGGTCACCGCTCAGGATCTCACGGGCAACTGCTCGCCCTGCCTGGTTTGCCTGCTTCAGGGCGGCGAGCAACTCCGGTCGTGGATCGGTTCCGGCCTCCGCCGCCCGGTCGGCGATGGCAGTCATTTCTGAGCCGAGCGCCTTCTCGTCGATTAAGGAGACGGTTTCCGGGAGTTTGCTCATCGTCGGCAGTCACCTTCGGAGGAGAGAGGCACGGCTGGCGCATACGAACGCACAGCCGGCAACAAAATCGAATAGTCGGCGGGACCCGAACAATCAACCATGCGCACGACCGATTCCGGCCCTGAGTGCCTTCAGCCGGTAGATCGTTTCCAGGGCCTCGCGTGGACTGAGTTCGTCGGGTGCCAGAGCATCGAGCGCCGCCATCAGTTCCGCTTCCGCCGGATCGGCTGGTATGTCGGCGGGGGGCGCTGCGGTCGGGTGCCGAGCAAGCGAGAACAACGGCAGGTCATCCAGCATCGAGACGGCGTTGTTGCCGCCCGACTTTTCAAGCTCGGCGAGCACTGATCTGGCCCGCTCGATCACTGGCCTTGGCAGACCTGCGAGCTTGGCCACCTGGATGCCGTACGAGCGGTCGGCCGATCCCGGAATGATTTCATGAAGGAAAACCACATCACCCCGCCACTCCTTCACCTTGACGGTCGCATTGACAACGCGCGGCAGGCGTTCGGAGAGAGCGGTCAGCTCATGGTAATGCGTGGCGAACAACGTGCGGCAGCGGTTGGCTTCGTGCAGGTGTTCTATTGTGGCCCAGGCGATGGATAGCCCGTCATAGGTGGCGGTGCCGCGGCCGATCTCGTCGAGGATGACGAAGGAGCGGGGCCCTGCCTGATTGAGGATGGCCGCCGTCTCGATCATCTCCACCATGAAGGTGGAGCGGCCGCGGGCTAGATCGTCGGCGGCGCCGACGCGCGAGAAAAGCCGATCGACCACGCCGATATGGGCCGATTTGGCCGGTACGAAGCAACCGATCTGGGCGAGCACGGCAATCAGCGCGTTCTGCCTCAAGAAGGTCGACTTGCCGGCCATGTTGGGGCCTGTGACCAGCCAGAGCTTGCCTGCGGTCTCGCCGCCCACATCGCAGCCGTTGGCGACGAAAGATCCGCCTTCCTCGCGCAGCATCTGCTCGACCACCGGATGACGGCCTCCTTCGATGCGGAAGGTCAGGCTGCTATCGACTCGCGGCCGGACGTAGCCTTCGGCGGCTGCGAGCTCGGCGAGCGCGGTGGCAACGTCAAGGGCGGCCAGCATGTCGGCCGCTCGCTTGATGGCGCTGCCGGCTTCCAACGTTGCCCGCGCCAAATCGGCAAAGACGGAGAGTTCGACGGCAAGGGCTCGCTCGGCAGCCGAAGCGATACGCCCCTCGAGTTCCGAAAGCTCGGTGGTGGAGAAGCGCATGGCGCCGGCCAGAGTCTGCCGGTGAATGAACAGCCGGTTGAGCGGTTCGCTGGTCATCGCCTGGGCGTAGTTCGGCGCTACCTCGATGAAATAGCCGAGTACGCCGTTATGTTTCACCTTCAGTGACTTGATACCGGTCGTTTCGGCATAGGTCTGCTGCAGGGCGGCGATCACCTGCCGGCTCTGATCGCGCAAGGCACGCGCGTCGTCGAGGTCGGAACGGAAGCCCTGCCGGACAAAGCCGCCATCGCGCTTCAGAAGGGGCAGCTCGTCATCGAGTGCGGCGATCAACTGATCGGCGAGATCGGATGGAGCCGCTTCGAGCCCCTGAGCTATGCGGTCGATTTCCGGGCCGGCGCCGCCAGCGTCCCTGAGGTCGGTGGCCAGTTGAGCGGCAGCGTTGAGACCGCCTGCTATGGCTGCGAGGTCACGCGGCCCACCACGATCCAGGCTGATCCGGGTGAGGGAACGGGCCATATCCGGCACGCCGGCCAGATCGCGGCGCAGACGTGCTCTGAGCGTCGTCTCGGCGAGGAAAAAGTCCACTGCGTCGAGCCGGTCGCGTATGGCATCGGGATCGGCAAGCGGCGCGGCAAGCCGGTCGGCAAGCAGGCGGGCTCCAGCGCCCGACACCGTTCGATCGATGGCATGGAGCAGCGAGCCGCGCCTTTCTCCGGAGAGCGTGCGGGACAGTTCAAGATTGGCCCGGCTGGCCGCGTCGATCGCGAGTGCGCCACCGAGACTTTCCCGAGCCGGTGGGTCGAGTAGGGGCCGGTTGCTGATCTGCGTCTTGTCGACATAGGCGACGATGGCCGCTGCGGCAGTCAGCTCCAGGCGGCTGAAGCTGCCGAACGCTTCGAGCGAGGCGACCGAGAAGAAGTCGGCGAGCCTGTGTTCGGCCGTGGCGGCGTCGAAGAAGGCGCGCGGCAGCGGGACGACTGCCGGGCTTGCCGCCTTGAAGGTCCGGCGTAGTTCCTCGTCTTCGAACAGGCCGTCGGCGGCCAGCAACTCGCGCGGTTCGATGCGGGCGAGCAGGGCCGGCAGGGCAGCGGAACTGGTTTCGACGAGGCGGAAGGCACCGGTCGACATGTCCGCCCATGCCACAGAGAAGCTGTCCGCCGCGCTCTCCGTTCCCTTCTGTCGGGCGACGGCAGCGAGATAGTTGGAGCGACGAGCGTCGAGGAGGTTGTCTTCGGTCAGGGTGCCGGGCGTGATGAGCCGCACGACATCGCGTCGCACAACCGATTTCGAGCCTCGTTTCTTGGCCTCTGCCGGGTCTTCCATCTGCTCGCAGACGGCGACACGATGGCCGAGGGCGATGAGGCGCTGGAGATAGTCGTCGGCCGCGTGCACCGGCACGCCACAAAGCGGGATGTCCTCGCCGCGATACTTGCCACGCTTGGTCAGCGTGATGCCGAGTGCCCTCGAGGCCACCTCGGCGTCCTCGAAGAACATCTCGTAGAAGTCGCCCATCCGATAGAACAGGAGACAGTCGGGATTGGCCGCCTTGATCTCGATGAACTGCGCCATGGCGGGCGTCGCCACGTCGGCGGTCCGGTCGTCGGGGATAACTTGCGCGTCGGTCATGGGGGCGGAAGCTAACAAAGCGTGCGCCGCTTTTCACGCGGCAAATGTCCTTCCGTCGCGTTTATCCAGCCCGTCATTCCGGCACCGGCGAGGGGCGTGTCAACACGCCTTCACCATAACGGGCCTTGTCGCGATTGCGGTGCGACCCGAGATTCTCGGACTGGAGATAGCCCCAGATTTCTTCGGCCGTTTCGGCAAAGTGAACGAGGCCGATGTCCTCGCGATTGATCATGCCGTAGTCGGCGAGAGCATCGAAGTTGATGACCTTGTGCCAGTATTCGCCGTCGACCAGCACCACCGGTATGCGGGTGCCCTTGTGGGTCTGGGTCAGCGTCAGGAGCTCGAACAGCTCATCGAAAGTGCCGAAGCCGCCGGGGAACACCACTAGGGCATTGGCACGCATGGCAAGATGCATCTTCCGCATGGCGAAGTAGTGGAACCGGAAGGTGAGCTGTGGCGTCGTATAGGCGTTGGGCTCCTGCTCGTGGGGCAAGGTGATGTTGAAGCCGATGGTGGGGGCACCTGCGTCGCGGGCACCACGGTTGGCCGCCTCCATGATGCCAGGACCGCCGCCTGTGGCGATGACGTTGTCGAAGAAGCCATCGGTTCTGTTGACGGCCCCGCCGCGCTCGGAGGCGATGCGGCCAAACTCGCGCGCCGTTCCATACCAGCGATTATGCAGGGGGTTGCCATTTTCATGAACCCGGGCCGAGCCGAACACCACCAGTGTCGAGCGGATGCCCCAGGCCTTCAGCGTCTGCTCCGCCTTCGAGTATTCGAGCAGGAAGCGAACGCCGCGCATCGAGTCCGACAGCAGGAAATCATTGTCGGCGGCGGGTAGGACGAAGGCCTTCGAGGTCTTCTGGGCGGTGTTGTCAACGATATCGGTCATGCGGTCAGGTCCAGGATTCCGGCCAGAAGCGGCAATAGCAGAATAGGGATCGGCATCTTAAGGAACGCTGAAACGCGGCCGCACTGTGGCAGGAAGGAGTCGCCGAGGGTGTTCGGCCCCGTTGGGGCGGGTGTGAGCGGATATAATCATTCCCGAATCAGGCCGCTCCCTCCATTGAAAGGGCACTTGGGCCAACGGCGGCAGCTGGAGCTGAAACTGGACGAAGACCTGACGATCAACGAAGACGGCCGCTACCAGGCGTCGGACGCCAGCGCGTCCTCCCGCCTCGAAGAGGCGCGTCTCTTGCTCGCCGGAGGGAACTGGGCGCAAGGCTTCTGCGCGTTCGAGCGTCGCGCCTTTTCGTCTTTGTCCGATCGCCCCCGCTGGAATGGAATGCGTCTACCGGCGGCTCGCGTCGTTGTGCTCAGCGAGGAAGCCGAGTGCGATACGCTCGCCTTCGCCCGCTTCCTGCCGGAACTTGCTGCTCGTGTATTATCGCTGACGGTCGCCGTTCCTGCCGATCAACTGGAGCGGTTGGCGCCTTTCGGTGCGCTCTTTGGCTCCGTGCCGCTTGTCGATGTCGCGGCCTTACCTCCCCACGATCTTATCCTTCCACTTGCCTCTGCGCCGGCCGCTCTCGGGCTTATGCCGGATAGTGTGCCGTTGCCGCGCTTTCTGCCACAGGCCCGGCGCAATGAGGCATCCATTGGCGTTGCATTGGCCCCATCGCCCTGGAGCCGTCGCGCCGGGCCGGCACCTGACGGCGTCGTAACGGTGCTTCGCCACGCATTCCCTGGCTTCAGGTTGGTGGCGCTTGATGCCGTTGCCGCCCAGAAGCTCGGAGGTGCGGCCGTCGAGCCCGAACCCGACAAGCTGGCCGGGCTTGATCTTGTCGTCACGACTGATGGCCCTGTGGCGCACGCCGCCGGCGTAACTGGTGCGCCGCTCTGGTTGCTGCTCGATCATGAGCCGCACTGGATGTGGGGGAGCGAAGGACGCTTCAGCCGCTGGTATCCTGGCGCGCGCCTGTTTCGAGCTGATGAGTCGGGGTGGCAGGGCAGCATCTGGGCGCTCTCTTTGGAGGCAAAGGCCCTCGCTGGGGCGGGGCTCTCAGACGTCACCGCCCTCAATCGGCTTGTCGCTGCTGCGGAAGGCGTGGAGGGCGAGCCGGCAGCGCGCGCTGCCCTGCCGTTTGCGGCTCGTCTGGTCGCGCTCGATCCTTCGGATCCCGAAGGCTGGGCGCGGCTTTCTGAAATGTTGTTCCGCCTTGGTGAGACAGCGGATGCTGGCCGGACGCTTGATGCCGGGCTGTCCAATGGGCCACGCCATGTCCGGGTGCTGTTGCTCGCCGCTCGCCGTGACCTTGAGCGGGGGCAACCTGCCATGGCTCTCCATCATGCCGAAAAGGTGCTTAGCCTCGATGCTGCTTCCATAGAGGCTCTGATGCTGCGCGCCGCGGCTTTTGCGTCGCTCGGCGAGCAGTCGAGAGCGGAGTTTGCGCTTCGACAGGCGGCGCAAAGGGCTCCCGGCAGGGCCGATGTCCTGGCCTCCTGGGGCGAGGCGCTAAGAAATCTAGGAGATACGCGTGGCGCCTCCCGTGCCTTCGAGCGAGCCATCATCGCGGACGATGGCGCCGATGCGCGTCTTGGTCTCGGGCGTTTGTCGATGGCCGCTGGCGACACCGTGCTGGCCTTGCATTTCCTTGGCTCAGCCGTAGCGCGTGACGGTGATCATACCGAGGCGGCGATGGAGTTTGCTCGAGCCCTCAGCGGGGATGGCCAGATCCATCAGGCTATTGGCGTTCTCCGCGACCTCATCGCTCGCCGTCCAACAGCCGTTGCTCGCGCCTTTCTGGGAGAACTGTTGCTGGCCTCGGGCGATTTTGCCGCCGGTCTTGCCGAGTTCGAGTGGCGGCGCGGTCTTGAACATAGCCTGCCGGCTCTTGCTGACATCTCCGGCCGCCATGTGGTTCTCGTTGCCGAGGGCGATGCAGGAGTTCTGGTCCGCCTCCTGCGGTTCGTTCCCGCCTTGAAGGCAGCTGGTGTTGCCGGCGTTCGCGTTGCCGGCGCAGACGAGCTGGCGCCATTATTGGCAGGTATTGAAGGGCTCGACGGCACGGGCGAGGCTGAGGATGGCGAGTTTGTGATTCCGATGATGAGCCTGCCGGCGCTTCTTGGTCTCACTGCTGATGACCTGCCGGCACCGCGCCGCTACCTTGCCGTCAACCCGATCGCCGTAACCAACTCCGCGCGGTCGTTTGCTCACCTCGAAGGCTTCCGCGTCGGCCTAGCGCTCGGCGATTTGAACTTGTCGGCCGATGTCCCGGAGTTCGCTGCGATTGTCGGTGCGGCGTTCGTGGCTCTGGATTCCTCGGCGGCGGCGCGTTTTCCTGACGCTTGGCCGCTTGCCACGGAGCAGCTTGGCCTCGAGGTGGTTGCCGCCGCTCTTCCAAACCTTGATGCCGTGGTGGCTCCCGCGGGGAGTCCGATCGCGGCGCTGGCTGCCGCCGCCGGACGGGCTGTCTTTGTCATCGGTCCGGATCGTGATGACTGGCTGTGGCTTGAAAGGGACGGGCGCACACCATGGTTTTCGACGGCGCGCCTTTTCCGGCGACGGAGTGGGGAAAGCGAATCCCAACGGCTTTCCCGTCTTGTTGCCGCGCTTGCCGCTTTCGTGGCGGGTGATCGCGCCGTGCCCTTCCGCGCAGACACCATGCCAAATGATCCAGCGGCAGGCGATGATCTTGCCCATCGAACGAGCGCCGCGCTTGTCCGCGCCGGGCTTGCCGCACTCGCTGGTCGCGACGACCATCGTGCCGTTCTCCTGCTCGGCGACGCTATGGAAACCGGGGGCGGCACGCCGGAGCTGCGTGAGAAGCTCGCGGCGGCTCTCATGAGAATCGGCGAGATCGACCGGGCCGGAAGCCTCTTGGCGGCGCTGGTTGCCGAAGCTCCGAGTGCCGAAAGGCTCGTGGAGCTCTCGAGAGCCGACAGGCTCATCGGTCGCCTTGAAGAGGCGCTTGCCCATGCCGAGCGGGCTGCCGAACTCAAGCCCGATCTTGCCCGCGCCCATCGCGCTGTCGGCAAGGCCATGGTCTCGCTCGGTCGTGCCAAGGAGGCCCTCGCTGCCTATGGTCGTGCCGTCGTGCTGGCGCCGGCAGATCCAGAGCTCTTGATGGACGAAGCGGAAGCGCTGCTGATTGCCGGTGACTATCGGCGCGGCTTTGCTCGTGCGGAGGTGCGTTGGAAGGCGCCTGAGCTGTTGCCGCGGCGATTTTCGGCGCCGCGTTGGACGGGAGAGGATCTTCGCGGGAGGACATTGCTGGTCCACGGCGAGCGCGACCTTGGGTTGGACATAGCCTTCGCTCGCTTCCTTCCGCAGCTCCTGTCACGTGGGCCAAAGCTCCTGTTGGAGGTCAGGCCCGCGCTGACCGATCTGTTTCGTCGGCTGGATCTCGGCAGCAACGTCACGATCATCGAGCAGGGACGCCGCCTGCCACCCCATGATTTCGAAGTGCCGCTTCGCAGTCTGCCGTATGTGTTCGGGACCGAACGAACCAACCTTCCGCCGCCAGCGTATTTTCAGCCAGATCCTCTCAGGGTCGAGGCTTGGCGGCGGTTCGTTGCCGGCGACGGCCGGCCGGTTGTCGGTCTCTATTGGCGAAACGTCGCTGATGCCGCACATTTCGCGTCACTGGTCGGCGCCGAAGATATCCGCTTCTTTGCCCTCGACCGGCGCGCTGGCCGCGCTTCGCTGGCGGCCCTTCCAAAGGGGCTGGCTGCCGAGTCGCTTGGTGACAGGCTCGGTGGCTTCCTGGAAACGACAGCGGCGATGATGGCGTTCGATCTGATCGTTGCGCCCGTTTCGACCACCGCCCACCTGGCCGCTACGCTGGGTCGACCGACTGTAGTTGTCGATCCATCAGGCGGCGATTGGCTCTGGGCGGGGGAGGGTGGTACGCCCTGGTATCCCGAAGTGCGCGTCTGGCACCAGAGTGACGATCTCGTCGGTGTCTTGCGCAGTTTCGTTTCTGGAAGATCGGCCACATGACCGAAACGGTTGTCGATCAATTGCTGGCTCGCGCCAACGCCGCCGAGATGGCCCACAAGTGGATCGAGGCCATAGCCCTTTACGAGGTGGCGCTCGTCCGGGCGCCTGATCACGTGCCAGCCATGCTGGGGGCCGCTGCCGCTGCCCGCGCCAACGGAGATCATGCGCGGGCGGTGGTGTTTCTGACGCGCGCCGATCGGACGGAACTTGGCCGCGCGGATATCACCATGGCGCTTGGCGAAGCGCTGACCGCCACATCGCGCCTGAAAGAAGCGGCGGCGGCTTTCGAACGCGCGAGGGCGGCCAGACCGCTCGATGCCGAACTGGCCGCACGCCTCGGCGCAGCACGCCTTGCTGCTGGCGACGCTGACGGCGCCGTTTCGGCGTTCGAGGCGGCCCTAAGGCTCGATCCTTCCGAGCCGCAAGCGCTGAGAGAACTCGGCTCGGCTCTTGTGACGGCAGGGCGTCCGCTGGCAGCGGTCGAAGCCTTTCGGCGCCATGATGACTCTCGTCCGCACGCCGATCGGGCGGCGGCGTTCCTGTCGCTTGGTGACATGGCCGCCGGGTTTGCCGATCTCGACGCCATCGCTGTCCGTCCAACCTGGGCAAGTCGGCTGCTGCCGTGGGATGGCTCTCCCCTGGAGAGGTCGCTCCTTGTCTGGACTGGTTCCGATCCCCTTGATCTCCTGACCTTCGCACCGGCTCTTCCGCTCGCTCGATCCCTGGTCTCAGAGCTCGTGCTGGTGGTGCCCAAGCCTTTTGTGCGTCTCGCTTCAGGGCTCGCCGGTGCCGACCACGCCGTTGCCGAGAGTGACGATCTCGGGGCCTGGGCTGGTGCGGCTGCCGCGCCGCTTGCCGGTTTGCCGCATCGGCTCGGTCTTACCGCCGGCAGTTTTTTGCCGACCGGTCCATTGCTCGCTGCCGAGCCGGCACTTGCAGACCGATGGAGTGCACGTCTGGATCTCGGCAGGGGGCGGCGGGCCATTGGCCTCGTCTGGGGCGGCGATCTCAGGCTGGAGAATCTTGCTCCGCTCGCCGGCGTGGGGGATCTTCGTTTCGTCGCGCTCGAACGCCTGCCCTCGACCTTGCTTGCTCGTTCATCTGCATCGTCAGGATGGGAGGTTGCCAGCTCTCCGATTCGCGTCGAGCATCCCGGTCCCGACTTCGAGGCTGGCGTCGATGCCCGTGTCGATTGCGTGGCCCTTATCAGTCGCCTCGACGCCGTCATCGCCGTCGATGGTCTGCCGCTCCGTGTTGCCGGCGCCCTTCAGCGTTCCGGTGTTGCTCTCCTGGCTGCCGCGGCCGATTGGAATTGGCGCTTGGAAGGGGAAAAGACCCCGATCTATCCATCCCTTTCGCTGTTGCGGCAGCGACCTGGCGGGGCGCTGGCTTCGTTGCTGCCAGAGGCGGTCCAGCGTGTCCGCAACTTGATCGCTTCTTGATTTTGGAGAAGATCAGACCTGAAATCAGTGGGTTCGCGGAAGTATGTTGCCTCGGTTCGCGTAATAGGTGACAATAAAGGAATGAAATTTTACAAATCGGCCATTTCGGAGGGAATGGTATATCTTGCCAATTGAAGTTGACCTTTTAGGATTTCAGCCTGTTGGGAGGCGCTGACGAGCCCAAGAGGCGGATGACGCTCCCGAATAGGCGCGATGCAGGACATCGCTCAAGGCTGGAGGGCTGGAAACATGAGAGGCTCGAAACTTCTGGGGGTGCTTGCCGCCATTGTCGCGGCACCACTTGCCCTCGTCGCTCCCGCCACTGCGGTGACGCTGACCAACGTTTCCTACGATCCGACACGCGAGTTTTACGAGGCGTATAATGCCGCCTTTACGGCTCACTGGAAGGCTGAGACCGGAGAGGATGTCTCCATTCGTGCCTCCCATGGCGGCTCGGGCAAACAGGCGCGTGCCGTCATCGACGGCCTCCCGGCCGACGTGGTGACGCTGGCGCTTGAAAGCGATATCAACGCCATCGTCGAGAAAACGGGCAAGATCCCGGCTGACTGGCGCGGCAAGTTGCCGCACAACTCCGCCCCTTACACGTCGACAATCGTCTTTCTGGTCCGCAAAGGTAACCCCAAGGGCATTCACGACTGGGGCGACCTCATAAAGGATGGCATCGAGGTGATCACGCCCAATCCCAAGACCTCGGGCGGTGCTCGCTGGAACTACCTCGCCGCCTGGGCTTGGGCGGCGGGGCAGTATGGTGGCGATGAGGCGAAGATCCGCGATTACGTCGGCACCCTCTACAAGCACGTGCCGGTGCTCGATACCGGTGCCCGTGGCTCCACAGTCACCTTCGCTCAGCGCGAGCTCGGCGACGTGCTGCTCGCCTGGGAGAACGAGGCTTTCCTGGCGCTCGATGAGTTTGGCGCCGACAAGTTCGACATCGTGGTGCCGCCGCAATCCATCCTGGCGGAACCGCCGGTTGCCGTCGTAGAGGCCAACGCCAAGGCCAACGGCACCGAAAAGGAGGCCAGAGCCTATCTCGAGTATCTTTACTCGGCCGAGGGACAGACGCTCGCCGCGAAGTTCCACTATCGTCCGGCAGAGCCCAAACTGGTTGACCCTGCGCTTCTCAAATCGATCCCCGAACTGAAGCTGGTCAGTATCGATGAACCGCTGTTCGGCGGCTGGGCCAAGGCGCAGCCTTATCACTTCGGCGACGGTGGCGTGTTCGATCAGATCTACAAGCCAGGACAGTGAGCAAACTCGCCGGTAGTTCGCCTGCCGGCTTGGACGAGTGGAGGGATCGCCAATGTGGATCGCAACGGTGCCACCAGGGTTTCTCTTTCCGCTGACCGAACGAGACCTTGCCGCCGGCGGGCCGGATGATCCCGGCCGGCCGACTTTCTCCGAAAGCGAGGCCGATGACCCCAAACGCGCCCTTCGTCAAGCCGAGTGTCCTGCCGGGCTTCCGACTGACGATCACCTTCACCATCCTTTACCTCGCGGTGATCGTTCTTCTGCCGCTTGGCGCCCTGCTTTACCGGGCTTCTTCGCTGGGGGGGCATGAGCTTGTCGCCCTAGCGTTCGACGGACGTACGCTGTCAGCGCTGAGGTTGTCTTTTCTCACGAGTTTTGCCGCCGCAGCCTTCAACGTGCCCTTCGGTCTGCTGATCGCTTGGGTGCTGGTGCGCTACGACTTTCCGGGCCGACGCTTCTTCGATGCCATCATCGATTTGCCGTTTGCTCTTCCGACGGCGGTGGCCGGCATCGCCTTGACCGCGCTCTATGCGCCAAAGGGTTGGATCGGTTCCATCGCAGCTTTCTTCGGCCTCAAGATTGCCTTCACGCCGCTAGGTGTCTTCCTGGCCCTGGTGTTTGTCGGTCTGCCTTTCATCGTGCGTACCGTGCAGCCGGTGCTTGCCGAAGTAGACCGCGAGCTTGAGGAAGCTGCCGCGACGCTTGGCGCCGGTCGCTTCAGGACTATTTTCTCTGTGGTGCTACCGGTGCTCAGTCCGGCGATCCTCACGGGATTTGCGCTGGCCTTCGCCCGTGCGGTCGGCGAATACGGGTCGGTGATCTTCATTGCCGGCAATATCCCCTATGTTTCAGAGATCGCGCCGCTGCTCATCGTCATCAAGCTTGAGGAGTTCGATTATGCGGGAGCTACCGCCGTCGCCGCCATCATGCTGGCGGTCAGTTTCGGCACGCTTCTTCTCATCAACCTGATACAGGCCCGGGCACGTGCGAGGTATGGTCATGTCTGACGGTTCCGCCGCGCTCGCCGTGTCGCTTGAGGAGGCCACTGCCGCCGAGGCGGTGGTCGCGAGTCCGCCCCGACGACGCCTGCCAACCGAGGAAGCTCCGTGGGTCAGGCGTCTGCTGATCGCGCTGGCCGTGGGGTTTCTTGCCCTGTTCCTGTTGCTTCCGCTCGTCACCGTGTTCATGGAGGCTTTTCGGAAAGGAGCCGGTGCCTTCGTCATGGCCTTCGCCGATCCAGCGGCCATCGACGCGATTATTCTGACCTTGGCTGTGGCCGCCATTGCCGTGCCGGCCAATCTCGTCTTCGGCATTGCCGCCGCCTGGGCGATTGCCAAGTTCGATTTCCGGGGCAAGGCGTTTCTGGTAACGCTGATCGATCTGCCTTTCTCGGTGTCGCCGGTCGTTGCTGGCCTCGTATACGTGCTGCTCTACGCCAGTCATGGCCTGTTTGGCGGCTTGCTGCAGTCGGCGGGTATCCAGGTCATCTTCGCCCTGCCGGGTATTGTGATGGCGACGATCTTCGTAACCTTTCCGTTCATCGCCCGGGAGCTGATTCCGCTGATGGAGGAGATCGGCAATACCGATGAAGAGGCGGCGTTGACCCTCGGCGCTTCCGGGTTGCGCATGTTCTGGACGGTAACGCTGCCCAACGTCAAATGGGCGCTGCTTTATGGCGTGCTGCTTTGCAACGCCCGCGCCATGGGTGAGTTCGGCGCTGTATCGGTGGTCTCGGGCCACATCCGCGGCTACACCAACACCATGCCGCTGCACATCGAGATCCTCTACAACGAATACCAGTTCGTTGCTGCCTTTGCCGTCGCATCGCTGCTTGCCGCCCTGGCACTGGTAACGCTCGGCATCAAGTCCTGGCTGGAGCATCGCTACGCCGGCGATCTCGCCGCCGGTCATCGCCACTGACGGAGCCTTCGATGGAACTCGACATTCGCAACCTGACCAAGACCTTCGGCAGCACGGCGGCCCTTCATGGCGTCGATCTCAAGGTCGCCTCGGGCGAGCTCCTGGCGCTGCTTGGCCCATCCGGATCAGGCAAGACCACACTGCTGCGGTGCGTGGCTGGTCTGGAGATTCCCTCTGGCGGGCAGATTCTGTTCGGCGGGGAAGACGCCAGTCTGAAAAGCGTTCAGGAACGACAGATTGGCTTCGTCTTCCAGCACTATGCGTTGTTCAAGCACCTCACGATAGCCGACAACATTTCCTATGGGCTGCGGGTACGGCCGCGCAGGACACGACCGACCGCGGCGGCCATCCGGGACAAGGTCGAGGAACTGCTCGCCCTCATCCAACTGCCGGACTATGGCGGCCGTTATCCGAGCCAGCTGTCCGGCGGCCAGCGTCAACGTGTGGCTCTTGCCCGGGCGCTCGCCGTCGAGCCGCGCGTGCTGCTGCTCGACGAGCCCTTCGGCGCCCTGGACGCCAAGGTGCGCAAGGAACTCCGCTTGTGGCTGAGAGAGTTCCACGATCGTACCGGTCACACCACGCTGTTCGTGACCCATGATCAGGAAGAGGCGCTCGATCTTGCCGATCGCGTCGTCGTCATGAGCAACGGAAAGATCGAGCAGGCGGGCAGTCCGGAGGACGTCTACGACCGGCCGGCGACCCCATTTGTCTTTGATTTCATTGGTGAGTCCGTCCGCCTCGACATCCGTGTCGACAAGGGGCGACCCTTCGTAGGCCAGCAGGAAGTGACGATCCCAAGGCTGCCGCCGCTGCTGTTCGACGGGCCGGCGAGGCTCTACGTCCGTCCCGAACACGTGGCCTTCCGCCGCGATGGCGAGGGGCTCTGGGCGACGGTGGTGTCTCTACACCGTTCCGGGTCGTCGCGCCGCATCGGCTTCCGTGCCGATGGAACTGAGGCGATTATCGAGGCCCTGACGCCAGCCGACCGCGAGCCTCCTCGGATTGGTGATCGCGCCGCTCTGGAAATTCGGGCAGCAGGCTTATTCTCTGGTGCCGCATAAGGGGGCGATGCAGCTAGTTGTTGTCCCTTGCAACCGATGATGATAGATACAATTAGAAATATCATCTATGCGCAGTACGTGCGGAAATTGCGATGGAGTTCTGATGCGTTCTTTCGTTGTCGTCGCTCTGCTTGGAGCGCAGGTCACCGCCGCACATGCGGACACGCTAATTTACAACATCAGAGCCGGTGAGACGAAGTCGGAGCATCTGTATCTTCTTACCAATGGTAGTTGCGCTTCCTCGGGTCAGTACCGAAGCAAGGTTTTGAAAGACCCTGAGCGTGGCAAGTTTGTCATTCGGCCCGATGTTATCATCGCCACAGATCCGCCCTGTAAGGGGCACAAGTTCACTGGAACTACGTTCTCCTATACCCCTCAAAAGGGTTTTCGCGGCACCGACCACCTTTCGGTCAGCGTCGGCTATCCCGTTAATACGTCTGAAATGCGCTACACCTACACAACCTACGACGTCACAGTGAACGTGCGTTGATCAGGTCCCGCGCGGTTTCGCCCTGCGCGTTGGCTCAGCGCTGAGCGGATCGTCGGGCCAGGGGTGTTTGGGGTAGCGCCCCTTGAGATCCTTTGCTACGTCTTTCCAGGAGCCGCGCCAGAAGCCGGGCAGATCCTTGGTTGTCTGAATCGGCCGGTGGGCCGGCGAGGTCAGCACCAGCGTCAGCGGAACGCGACCTCCGGCGATTGCCGGATGGCGATCGAGGCCGAACAGTTCCTGCACGCGGATCTCCACGGCCGGCCCGCCGTCGGCAGCGTAGTCGATCGGTACGCGGCTGCCGGTCGGCGCTTCGAAATGGCTTGGCATCAACCGATCCATTTCCTGCCTGAGGCCGAATGGAACAAGACGATCAAGCGCTGCGCCAAGCAAGGCCGCGTCGACATCATCAAGACGCGTCAGTCCGTCAGCGAATGGCCCTAGCCAGTCTTCGAGTGTGTCGGCGAGGGCGCCGTCGGCGAGGTTCGGCCATGGTTCCCCCACCGTTTGGCAGAGAAAGGTGACCCGCTCCTTGAATCGTCGTTGCTCTTTTGACCAGTTCAGCCGGTCCACACCAGTCCGGCGCAGGCCGGATAGAAGTGCCGCGATCGTATCCGCTCCGGCCGGTGCAGCGACCGGCTCTTCTGCAAGCAGGACGGCTCCGAACCGACGAAGACGACGAGCGCGGACGGCACGGGCCGAGGGATCGAAGGCCACGGCCGCTTCGGCGACGATCTGGGAGGCGAACAGTGCTTCGATTTCGGCAAGGGAAATAGCGGCTGCAAGCCTGATACGTGCCCGTTCGGCCTTGCCTGCCAGATCGGCAACGACGATGTAGTCTTCCCGCGCCAGCCCGTTGTGTTCTTCCACCATGCCGCCACGACCGCTTGCCAGGCGAAAGGCGCCCCGCTGTCCCCGTGCCTCGGCGACCCGGTCGGGATAAGCGAGCGCCAGAACGGCGCCAGGCGAAAGCGACGTCGTTGGCGCCTCGGAAGCCCCGCCCGCTTCCGCCAGCCTGGCCCACCTGGCAGCCATGGTCCGCGCGTCCGAGGCGCGTTGACCACGATCGGTGCGGAAGCGCGCAAGACGGTCGGAAAGATTGGTGGCGTCACCGCCGAGACCCTGCTCGGTCAGGATTGCCGCAATCTCGGCCGCCATTCGGGCGGTGCCAAAGTCGGCGGCGCGATGGATCATGTGAGCGAGACGGGGCGGTAACGGCAGGCGAACGAGTGCCTTGCCCTCGGCGGTAATGCGCCCAGCCTCGTCGATCGCTTCCAGGTTCCGCAGAAGGTTCACGGCTTCAGTCCAGGCCGGCTTGGGCGGTGGATCGAGAAAGGCAATGGCGGCGGGATCCCGGATGCCGAC
This sequence comes from Pleomorphomonas sp., assembly GCA_029976075.1. GTDB lineage: Bacteria > Pseudomonadota > Alphaproteobacteria > Rhizobiales > Pleomorphomonadaceae > Pleomorphomonas. The sequence continues at coordinate 26,249 of JARKNW010000071.1, read as the reverse complement.
GGCCGCGAGGTCGAGCGCCAGCTGCGAAAGATCGGCCTCCAGGATTTCCGGCGTTGAGTATGGCTGAAGCGCCGACGTCTGCCCTTCGCTCCACAGACGCCAACAGACACCCGGCTCGGTGCGGCCTGCTCGACCGCGCCGCTGATCGGCAGAAGCGCGGGAAACGCGCATCGTCTCAAGCCGCGTCAGGCCAGTGTTCGGCTCGTATTTGGGGACACGCGCCAAACCGCCATCAATAACGAGCCGCACGCCGTCAATTGTCAGAGACGTCTCGGCGATTGCGGTTGCCAAGACGACTTTGCGTTCCGGCGGTCTGCAAGGCCGGATGGCAAAATCCTGCTCGGCACTGGTCAGTGCGCCATAAAGGGGAGCGAGGCGGACGCCGGTCGGTAGCCGCCCATCGAGCCGCTCCGCAACCCGTCGTATTTCTGCTTGTCCCGGAAGGAAGACCAGCGCCGATCCCTCTTCCTCCCGCAGGGCACGCAACGTTACCTCCGCCACCTGGTCTTCGAAACGAAGGAGCGGATCGCGATCAACGTGTCGGGTCTCCACTGGGAAGACTCGACCGGCACTTTCGATCACCGGTGCGTCACCGAGGAGGTTGGCAACGCGGCCGCCGTCGAGCGTGGCGCTCATCACGACAATTCGCAGATCTTCCCTGAGTGTGGCCCCGTCGAGGGCGAGCGCGAGACCAAGATCACCGTCGAGCGAGCGTTCATGGAACTCGTCGAAAAGAACCGCGGCTACCCCTTCCAGCAGAGGATCGTCGACAACCATGCGCGTAAAAACGCCCTCGGTGATCACCTCGATCACCGTCTTTGCCGATACCTTGGAATCCATGCGGACGCGGTAGCCAACCGTCTGCCCGACGTCTTCGCCGAGACTGGCGGCCATGCGCGCCGCTGCAGCACGAGCTGCAATGCGGCGCGGTTCGACAACGATCAGCTTGCCTCGACGCCACGAAGAATCGAGCAGGGCCAGCGGTACCCGCGTCGTCTTGCCGGCACCGGGGGCGGCGACAAGAACGAGGCGGGTGTTGGTGTCAAGCGATGCTCGAATGTCATCGAGCACCGCGTCGATGGGAAGCGGCGGCGAGAACTGCACCGGTGCCAATATCACCTGAGCGCCTGAAGCACGGCCGAATCCGGCCAGCCGTCCGCCGGCAAGCCGACTTTGAGCTGGAAGCTGCGAACCGCTTCGCGCGTCTGCTGGCCAAGTTTGCCATCCTTCGGGCCGGCATCCAGGCCCTGCGCCGTCAGCGCGCCCTGAATGAAGGCGATATCCGACGCTCCGAGTGCCTCGACGTTGCCGTTGCCGGGGCCAACCGGCGGTACGCCGGCAAGTCTGGTCGCGAAATAGGCGGCTGTCGTCGAATAGACCAGCGACTCGTTCCAGCCGAGGTAGACGTCAAAGTTGTGATAGGCGAGGAAGGCCGGTCCGAAGCGCCCCATGGGCAGATAGAGCGCCGCCGAGCCGTCGGGGATGGAGCCGTTGGCCGGTCGCACGCCCATCGCCTGCCATTCGGCAACGGACTTCTTGATGGGCAAGTCGGCCTGATCCCAGGGAAGATTGTTGGGAATCTTGACCTCGACGAGCCATGGCTGCCCCGGTGCCCAGCCGAGGGAGTGAAGATAATTGCCGGTCGAGGCAAGAACGTCAGGCGCACTCTTGATGAGATTGCGCCGGCCGTCGCCATCGAAATCCACGGCGTAGCGGACGTAGTTGGAGGGCAGGAACTGCGTCTGGCCGAGCTCGCCCGCCCAGGCACCCTTCATCTCCGCCGGCGTGAGATCTCCGCGTGCCACGATACGGAGGGCGTCGACCAGTTCGCTCTGGAACATGGCCGGACGGCGACAGTCATAGGCCAGGGTTGCCAGCGACTGCAGGGTGGGAAAATCGCCTGTGTTGGCGCCAAAGTCGCTTTCAAGCCCCCAAACGGCGACGATCACCTCGGCCGGCACGCCAAATTGAGCCTCGATGCGGCCGAACAGGTCGCCATTGGCCTTGATCTTCTGCGCGCCGACTGTCAGGCGGTTCTTGTTGACCATGCGACCGGCAAACTCGGTGAAGGTCTGCGAGAAGACACCCTGACCGCGGTCCTTCTTGATGACCGCCGGATCGAAGGCGATCCCGGAAAGGGCGGACTGTACCGTGTCCGCAGGAATGCCGGCGTCGACCAGCGTCTTCGAATAACCAGCGAGCCATGTGCCGAAGCCGTCGCCCTTGGCGTTGCATGTCGCTGCAAGACCTGGGGTGGCGAGAACCGGCAACCCGACAACCAACGCCGTTAGGACGGGAACCGAAGACCGCATGAACACAACCTCCTGAAAAAACTAAACTCGGTTGAAGGGAAGCATAGCGACATTCTCAACTGACTGACAGGGTTCAGTCGTCCCCATCTGTCTCTATGCTTTTGCGCTCTCCTGCTCGGACGATCATGAGGCCGGCCATGACGATCACGGCGGCACCGATCAGCATCGAAGCTCTTGGTCGGTCTCCGAAAACCAGCCAACCGAACAGAATGGCCCATAGCAGTAGCGAGTACTGGATCGGCGCCACCACCGCCGCCGGTGCCAGCTTGACCGAACGGGCGATGCAAAGATGGGCGCTCATGGAGATGACGCCGAGAGCTGCCAGCATGGCGAGGTCGAGGGGCCTCGGGGTTACCCAGTCGAAAGGAGCAAGGACCAGTCCGACGAAAAGCGCGCCCATCGTTTGCCAGAACACCAGCACCCGGTCTGGCGTCCCTCGGAGTTGACGGCTCTGTACCACCACCATGGCATAGCAAAGCGAGCCGGCAATGGAGATCAGCGACGCCCAGGAGAGACTGCTTGTCCCGGGACGCAAAACGAAGATGACCCCGCAAAAGCCGATAGCGATCGCCAGCCATTGGCGTCTGCTGACGCGTTCTCCGAGCAGCCATGGCGATACAGCCGCGACGTAGATCGGTCCGGCAAGATAGAACGTCATCACGTCGGCAAGCGGCAGAAATCGGATCGCCATGTAGAAGAAGACGATCTCCGCTGTCGCCATCGCGACGCGAGACACCTGAACTCCCGGGTGCTCCAGCCTGACGAGTTCCGGCGTCTCACCCCTCAGAAGGAGCGGAGCGAGTACCATGAGAGCGGCCAGTGATCGTACCAGGACGATTTGTCCGGCCGAGAAGCTCCCAGCCAGCCATTTGCCCATGATGTCATTGACGGCAAACATGAAGTCGCCGAAGAACATCATGAAGATGCCGAGGCCGACGGTGGAACCGGCAGCGCGGCGCATAAACTGATCGGCGGGCAATGGAGGCTCCGGAGAGATCGACAAAAGTCGCGCTTCGATAGCCGATCTTGGCGCCCATGGCGAGAAGAGGATGGTAATTTCCGGCAAAGGTCGCCGATTCCGGTTTGGTCAGGCCAAAAGGTCAAGGCTAATGTCTAGCCGGTTCCCGTTCTGGAGATGACATGCGGAAGCTCGATATCCTTCTTTATACGCGTGCCTCCGGCGGTGGCGGCGCCGAGCGGGTCTGGGCGATTCTTGCCAACGGTCTTGCCGCGCGTGGCCACCGCGTCACCTTCGCCTTCGACGAGAAAATGACTGGCGATGGTATCGAGCCTCAGGTCGAGGTCATCGAGATCGGAGGGGGGCATGGCAGGGCTGTTCTCCGGCTCGCTCGCCTCCTGCGGACCGGCCGTTTCGATGTGATTGCCGCGGCTGTTTCTGTTTCCTGTGTCAAGCTGGCGCTCGCAAAGGTTCTGGCCCTGTCGCGGGTTCCGCTTGTCTTTTCCTATCACGGCTTTGAAGAATACAAGACCGGCCGTCTGTCCGCCGCTGGATACTATGGCATGCCATTTTGGGTTCGCCTGGCCGATCGCTTCGTCGGCGTGTCGGACGGTGTCGTCCGGGCCCTGGTTGAACGCTGGCACGCGCCGGCAGCGCGAACGCAGCGCATCTACAACCCCGTGCCGCTGATTCCCGCTGCCACGGCCGGCGAGATTGCTGCCCGGTCTTTGGTCGTCGGTGCCGTTGGTCGCCTATCTCGCGAAAAAGGCATGGACGTCCTGATCGATGCTTTCGCCCGCCTGAAGACGCCGGATGTCCGTCTCGTTATCGGTGGCGATGGACCCGAACGGCAGCGACTTGTCGAGCAGGCAGCAAACCTTGGGCTTGGCGAGCGGGTAGAGTTTTTGGGGCGCGTCGCTTCGGCAGCAGAGGTCTATGGCCTTGCGCGGGTCGCAGCGGTGCCATCGCGTACCGAGGCTTTTGGCATGACCACCGTCGAGGCGCTTTCTGCCGGACTGCAGGTGGTTGCCACCGACTGTGAGGGATCGCGAGAAATCCTGTCGGGCGGGTTTGGCGAGTTGGTCCCCATTGAAAACGCCGCAGCTCTGGCTGCGGCGCTCGATCGCGTTTTGGAGTTGCCGCCGAACCCGGCGCCGGGTGTCGCCCGAGCCCTGGAGTTCTCGGCCGAGGCAGGTATCGATCAGTGGGAACGGCTGTTTGCGGGGCTGGCGAGGCCAGGCTGACCGACCCGCGAGCGGGAGCGGCCGAGTGCGATGTGTCGCTCGAACAGCTTGGGCATCTGAACTGCCACCGAGTAGGGCGTCACCTTCGCGCGGATCGCTGTGGGATCGAGCCGTCCAGCTGCGATGTCCTTAGCCAGCTGGACGAAGCCATCGGCCATGGCCTCGGCCGCCACCTCGCGGTCTTCGGGGCGGTCAACGAGGAAGCCGGATACGCCTGCTACGATCAGCGGGTCATATTGCTGCAGGCGAATGGCTCCGACCGGGCGGCCGCTCGACAACGTTTCCAGAAGGTAGCACGGCATTCCCTCGAAGTAAGAGGTAAGGATGCCTGCATGACAGTCGCGCATGATGGCTGACACACCATCGCCCGTCTGAAAACCATGGCGGATCGTGAATGGCTCGATGGCGGCAAACTCGCTGTCACGATGCGGATCCGACGTGCCGACATAGTGAAACTCGAGCTTGCCATCGAGCTTGTCGTGCAGTCGCCGCAGCGTCTCGAACATCAACGGCGGATCCTTGAAGGCGTCGAGCCTTCCGGCGAACACTACGCGGAAGACATCGCTGGGCGGAAAGGGAGCCGTCGGAAAGCGTTCGGTATCGACCGAAACCGTCATGAACTCCGACTTGCGGGCAACCTTCGGCATTTCCCGCTCGTAACGGGCGATGATGTTCGGATTGACGCCGACGACACGGTCGGCGAGGGCCAGAGCGATCTTTTCGCTGAGCCGATGCAGCCACCAGTAACGGGACAGTATGCTGTCCATCTTGTCGCCCTTGGTGCCTTCGCCGTGAACCAGTTGCACTACGGGATGGCCGATCAGCCAAGCGGGTATCGCCTGTTCGAAGCGCTCGATCTCAACGGACGCCGTGTCACCTGCCGCCAGGCGACGAATGGTTCCGAGATGGCGCATGACACCGAGGGTGAAGCGCAGCGTGACCGATTGGGTGAGCTTCTTGGCTGCGGCATGCATTGTTTCGCCGGGGATGTGGACCACCGGGAGAAAGTCGATGCGACGACCATCGAACTCGACTTCGATCGGCTTCCCGATTTCGAGGTCACCGCGTTCGTCGATGCCCACGAGCAATACCGACACGGTGTCTGGGTGACGGGACATCATCAGCCGGACATGTGTCTCGATGCCTCCGACCTTGCCACCGCGAGGATCGATGGAGTGAAGGATGGTGATGCGATGGACCATCGTCTGATCACTCCTGGCGCGGGGCATGGTTGGGGATTGCGGATATGCGGTGGCGTTTCAACCGTCCGGTTACCTCGCGAAGATTGTAACGCAGCAGGTAGAGGGCTGAAAGAGCGTAGCGTTTGGCGAGGCGGCGCGGGTCGTGAACGAGCCGCCACAGCCACTCGAGGCCGGCGGCCTGAAGAATCTGCGGGGCACGGCTCTGACCGCCACCGATGAAGTCAAGTGCGGCGCCAATGCAGACGAAAGTCACGCCGGGGGCCCAGCGACGAGCGAACTCGGCGAAGATCTCCTGCTTTGGAGCTCCGAGAGCCACGAAGCAGATGCGGGCCCCGCTGGCGGCAACGCGTTCGGCCGCGGCGCGCGCTTCCACTCCGAAGGGGCTGAACCCGAAAGGCGGGCTCTCAAGCCCGGCAACGATGAGGCGCGGATATTCGCTGCGAAGGATGATTTCTGTCTGCAAAAGGGTTTCGGGGCGCGTGCCGAAGAAATGCACGGGAATGCGGGCCAACGCCGCTGCTCCGCACAATGGCCGCACCAGATCGGCCCCGGTGACGCGCACGAGGTCGGCTCCCTGCCGCCGCGCCATGGCCACGACCGGGGCGCCGTCGGCCGACACATAGGTCGCCTGCTCATATGCCGCGCGGAAGGCCGGATCGCGTTCCAGCTTGACCAGATGGTCGAGATTGAGCGTGAAGACGGTACCACCCCGACCGGTCAACGCGTCGAAAGTCACCAAGTGGACGAGATCCGCCTGTCTGCCGACATTGACGCGCGTGCTGTCGATCACCGCGATTGGTTCCGGACCGTGATCAGTTCCGGCTTCCGGAAGAGGAGGGGGAGCGTTGGCCGTGACCGACCGATCTAGAAACAATCCTGACATTGGCGACTCTCCGGCGCATCAAGCACCATCCCGACGCCGGAGGCGCGCGACGGACCATAGAGGTCCCATCTCCGCCTCCCAGCGAACTACGATCATGGCGAGAGCCCTTTTGCCAATATGGCTCTCCCCTTCACCGCCACCCTAAGCTGGTCGCCGTTCAGCCCGGCTTTATCCGGTCCTTCAAATTGTAATGAAATGCCGATTTGTTTTGCACGGAGGGAGCGTATCAGCCCATCCTGCCGAAGCGCTCGATCAGTTGGGATTTGTCGGCGTCGGCCAGTGCGTTCCAGCGGGTGATGTTGGATCGACCAGCATTTGCCGCCCTGGAACAGGCTCCACTCGCCGCAAGCCAGCCGACAATCGCGGCGGCGGCGTCGGCCGGGGCGGTGGGATTGATATGTAAGCCTGAGCCGGCGAGCACTTCCCGGAATACGGGTGCGTCCGGCGCGATGATCGGAAGCCCGGCATGCTGCGCTTCAAGCAGAGGAAGCCCCAGCCCCTCATCAAAGCTGGTTGAAATGAGGGCATGCGATCGCCCCAGGACGGCACGGACATCATCCTCTTCGAGATAACCGCTGAGTGTGACGCCAGGGAGATCGGCGAGCCGCTCTGCCTCCCCGCCCCATCCAATCCGGCCAATGATGGTAAGGTGCGCATCGAATCCATGTACCGTGCGCAATACCTCAACGATCCGTGCCGCTGCGATGAGGTTCTTGCGCGGCTCGACGGTGCTGAGGGCGGTCAACTCAAAACGACCGCACGGCTCCGGAGATGTACGGGGAGGCAGGCCACCTAACTTGAACACATCGCGGATATGCGGTCGGCAGACGCTGATATCGGCGTCAGGCCGGCAGAAACGTCTGAGCTCGTTGGCTGTCGTCTCCGTGTTCGCGATCAGCCAGGGAAGATGGGCGACAGCGTAACGAAATGCTGGTGCCATGTAGAGGCGGGCACGCCAGTTCAGGTCTTGCGGCCGGGTGATCAAGAAGCAATCGTGAACGTAGGGCACCACGCGGGCTCCACCGAGCATCGCAAGAGGAATCGATGGTGGAAACCCCGGGCAAATGATGATCGCTCGACGATCGGCAGCCAGACGCCCGGGCAGTCCCAGTTGCTGGCATGCGATCATGCGAAAGGTTGAGCCGCCGTTGATCGGCTCAAGATGCAGAGGAGCCAATGCGTCACCCGAGAACAGCTCGATCGTCAGCCGTTCGATACCCGTGACCATCCGCCCTACGTGGGAGTGGTCGACGAGAAGGCGCATCGGCATATCCCTCAGGCCCTCTCGGCCAGGAGGACTTGCTCGGTGCGTTCCGTCACCAGGACGAGGCCGGCAAAGACCGGCAGCGCGCTGGCAAGATCCCTCACCATTTCCGCAGCTTCGTCGTCGTCCTCCACAATCGCATCGGCAACGACCAACACGGCATCGGCGTGTCCGAGGAGAGCCTCGAAGAGTTCGGGCGAATGACGATGCCCACAATGCAGGACGATGCGACCGAACTCTCGTGAAAGCTTGTCGATGAAGTTGATTACGCGCTCGACATTGGCAGCGATTGCGGCCGCCATATCCGGCTCGCCGACGCCGATGAACGTGACGTCGGCCTCCTCTTCGCAGATGGCAATGCTGGCCGCATCTCCGGTGTCGGTAATGACATCGACCACTCCAGGCATCGTCTCATCGGTGTAAGCAAGATGTAGTGGCAACTCGTCCCAGGAAGCATCGACGAGCAAGACACCGTTCTTTGTGGGAACATGGGCAAGGCCGAAGGCGACCGTCGCAGCGGCGGGGCCATCGTTGGCTCCGAGGACCAGGACCAACCGCGAACTTCCGTTGGCTTTCGAGACCTTCTGGACAAGTTCTGCAAAGGTCTCGGCCGCGTCCGGTAGCGCTTCTCCCTCGCCGTCGGTGACGGCGCTCGTAAGAATGGAACGCGCCGTCCTTGCCTGCGGCCGCCCCCGCCGATCAAAGGCCAAGGCCCGCGTGGAAACTGACAATTCGGCGAGAACCGGCGGGGCTTCTCGAGGGGGCTCGGTGATCTCGGCATCGACCTTGCCCGTCCGGTCATCCGTTGCGATCAGCGGATTTGGCGCGTCGGGGACATCTTCCTTGGATGTCATCTCTGCAACATCTGTTGGTGAGTCCCTCTGGGCTTCGGCTGTCGGCTCGTTGTCGTCAGCCGAGCCGGTGGGGGCGGTTTCCTCGATCCACTGATACTCGGGAAGATAGCGACGACCGCGGTAGACGGCGACGGAGAGCGACAAGCCGAGGCCGGCGATGCCGGCGAGCGCCAGGATGATCGTCTTGCGCGGAGCATAGGGATAAAGAGGAACATTGGCCGGCGCGATGACGCGCGCATCCGACACCTGCGTGTTGGCCTGCAGCGTGATTTCCTCGGTCCGCGCCACATAGTTCTTGTACATGTCCGCTCGAAGCGAGGCTTCGTTCTCGAGTTCGCGCAGCTCGATGGTCCGTTCACCGGTATCGGTCACCACGGCGCCCGCATCGTCGAGTGCCTTGCGTGCCGCGGCCTCGGCGGCGGCTGCCACTTGGTATTCGGCATCGGTGCTGGCCGAAAGCGTCTTCAACTCGGCCTCGATCTGGGCATCCGCGCGAGAAAGATCGCCACGCGCTGCCAGCATGCGGGGATGGTTGGGGCCGAGATCCTGGGCGAGCTCGCCGACCGTGCGGGCGGCCAGCGCTCGCTCTATCTTGAGACGACTCAATACGGTGGAATCGATGCCGCCGAGGGCGGCGTCCGATCCACTTGCCCGGGCGGCGGCAATCTTGTCGCGGCGGGCCTTGGCGTCCTGCGTGCGCAGACGGGCGGCCACATAGGCATCGTTGAGCTGGCGTAGCGTGTCCTCGTCCACCGAACGGCCGTTGGCAGTGAGGATGCCATGGTCGCGCCGATAAGCTTCGAGCTTCTCCTGGGCTGTACGGGCCTTGGAGCGGAGGTCGTCCAACTGGCGGTTGATGAGGTTGCTCGCCTCGCGGACCGCCGCTTCCTTAACCTCCACCTGGTTGGCTACGAAAGCCTGGGCAAGTTCCTGGGCGATGCGGGCGGATCGGTCAGCCGAACCGCTATTGACGGAAATGTCGAGCACGTAGGTCTGGTCGGCGCGCGCCACTGTAATGGCCTTGACGAGAGCTCGGAGCGTTTCGTCGCGGGAGCCTCCAAACTCAGGATCGTGCTCGAGGCCGAGCGTGTCGATGACTTTCGACAAGATGGAGGCAGAGGTGACGATATTGGCCTGGGTATCGATCCAGACGGCGTCTACCCCTTGAAGCGGTTGAGCAAGGCCTGGACCGGCCACCTGCTTGTCTCGAGGATCGAGCAGCACCCGTGCCGTCGATTGCCACACCTTGGGGGCAAACGTCGCGTAGGTGAAACCAGCGCCGACAAACAGCAGCGTGACGGCCAGTATCATCAACCACTGGCGGAAGAGAATGGACAATAGCAAACCAAGGTCGACCTCGCCCCGATGGCGGGTTTCGTCGACCACCGGTCTTGCGTGATCCCTGTCGTGGTATTCGAAGAGACTGTTCAACTTGCTTTCCGCCCACGTTTCCAGCTTGTTAACCATATGCCGGTGCGCTTAAGGAAACGTGAACGCTGTCGGCCAAAATAGAAGCGCTCCTTTCCCCGGAAAGACCGTCGGTTAACCGGGGGCCATGACTATCCTTTCCGTTTGATTGGGTTTCCATTGGGATCGACCTCTGCATGGCCACGCGGGCGTTTGTGCTTCCCGTTTCCTACCGCTCCGCAGCGGCCGGCGTTGTCATCGACGTCCGGCCGTTCGCAGTCGGGCTGACGTTTCTCTCCGTCCTGGCCGTCTTCTTGCTCTCTGGCCAGATGTTGAATCTCATCGGCATCCCTTACGATGGGACCGGCGGAAACCCGCTCATCAAAATACATCCGGCCAGCTATCTGTCGGTACTTGCCTTCGTCGCCTGGATCATGGCCGACGGTGGGCCGGGCATCTTCCTTGGCCGCGTCTGGCGAGAAAGTCCCGGCCTTCTGGCTTTCTTTCTGGCTATCGGTTTGCTGGTTTTCCAGGTCATCTTCGTCCAGAAGACGCCGATCTCACAGGTGACCGACAACTTCATCCTGACAGCCTGCCTGTTTGCCTCCCTCGTTCGTCTGGCTCCCGGCGAGATCAAGCTGCTTGCGTATGCGGTACAGGGGATTCTCGTCGTCAACAGCTTACTGGGCTATGCTGAGGTACTTGGCGGGTTCCGTCTGACGCCTCTCTACGTCAACGGGGAGATCCTTGCCTGGGACTGGCGCGCAACCGCCCTGCTCGGTCATCCGTTGATGAATGCCATGACCACGGCAATCTGCCTCGTTTCCCTTGCGCTCGGGGCAGGACCTTTCCGCGCTTGGCCGCGCCTTGCGCTGATACTCTTTCACTTCGGCGCCTTGTTCTTCTTCGGCGGCCGCACGGCCATTGTTCTGTCGGCGGTCTCTCTCCTTGCCATCGGCGCAGTCTGGACGGCCCACCTGATACTCGGTCGCCGGTTCCCGCTGATCGTAGCGGCCCTAGCCGTCCTGGCTGGCACACTGCTGGTGATCGGCGCCATTCTTGCCGTCGACGCTGGACTGATCGATCGCGTCATCGGTCGTTTTCTGGATGACGAGGGCAGCGCCATGGCGCGTGTCGCCATGCTATCCATCTTTCGCGACATGTCCTGGCCGGACATCGTCTTCGGGCCCGACGTCGGCGCGGTCAAGGCGATGCTGCCCAGGATAGGCACGCCGATGGCCATCGAGAGCGCCTACATTGGGTTCGTCGCCTATTATGGCGGGTTCGTCACGCTGTTCTTTCTGATGGGGCTGGCCGCCTTCCTTGCCGAACTGGTTCGCCGCTTTGGCCCGCCGGTTCTGATGCCGCTTGGCATCTACTTCCTCATCTCGACCGCCGTTTCTTCATTCTCCACCAAGTCGCTGGAGCTTGCCCTCCTGACTAGCCTCCTCGTAACGTCCTTTTCCTGCCGTCGGCAGTCCTTTGAAAGGATGCCGCCATGCTGATCCGCCAGACCATCCTTTATCTGCCTGCCCAGTTCCTGTCGCCGGTGGCGCAGTTCCTTTCTATGATGATCTGGACGTGGTGGCTGCCGCCCACGGAGATGTCCACCTTCGTTCTGGTCACCTCGACGCAGGAGCTCGCCTACATGGTGAGCCGTTCCTGGTTTTCGTTCTATACGCTGCGCTTCCTGCCGCCTGCCGAAGATGCGGATGGCCGACGCCGGTACCTGGAGACAGAAACGACGCTGATCGTGTTGTTGACGCTCCCCGAGCTGGCCGCCGCTGCCCTCTCGATGCATTTTTTCGACGGGCACGGTGATCCACTTACCGTCTTCCTGATCATCGCCGCCTATTACGTGACGCGTGGCCTCAACAACCATTTCGGCGAGCGTGCACGCGCGCAGGACAAGATCCTTGCCTATACGCTGTTGCTGACCTCCGGTCCGGTGGGGGGGATGATCGCTGGTATCCTCGCGACCAAGGCCTTTGGTGCTTCGGCCGGCGATCTGCTGATTGCCTATGCGGCGATGCAGGCCCTAGGCACCGCTGTCGCCCTTCCCATGATCGGCTCCAGCCTGAGAGCCGCCCGGCTCGACCTTGCCATTCTGAAGGATGCCATGCTGAACGGCGGACCGATGCTGGCCATCAACGGCATCAGTTGGTTCGGCGAGAACGGTATCCGCTATGTCGTCGATCATATTGGCGGTTCCGCCGCCTTTGGTCTGATGGCGGTCGGTTGGGGACTGGGGCGGCGCTCCGCGTCGGTGGCCTCGATGCTCGTGGCGGTAGCGGCCTTTCCGATTGCCGCCCGCCTGATCAACGCGGGCGACCGTGAGGCGGCGCTAGGCCAGCTCAAGACCAACGCCGCTCTTCTCACGGCCGTATTGCTGCCGTCGATCGTCGGCCTTTGGCTCGTCACGGATATTCTCGTCGATCTCGCGGTCGCCGAAACCTATCGCGACGTGACGCGCTCCATCCTGGGCCTCGCTGCCTTCGGCGGCATGATTCGCGCCTACCATTCCCATGCCACCGGTCAGATGCTCATTCTCGACAGGCGTTATGGATGGCTGGTCATCGTCGGCATGTTTGAGATCGCCGTCACCACCGGCCTTGCCACCGTCGGCTTTTACACGAACTACCTTGTCGGGGTCGTGGCAGGCGCGCTTCTCGCGTCCAGCGTTACGCTGGCGTTCTCCGCCACCCTTGCCATTCGGCTGTGCGGCTTTCGATTCCCGGTGGCCGACGCGACGCGGATTGCGATCGCCACTCTCGTCATGGGCCTTGCGGTCCACGCCGTTGACTGGCCGCATACCACCCTTGGTCTTGTGGGTGCCGTGTCGCTTGGTGGCCTTTTCTATGTCGCCGCGCTTGCCGCCGTCTATTATAGGCACCTGCCGCCGCTGGTCGGCCGGGTAACTGGAAAATTCGCCGGGACGCGATCATGACATTCATTTCCCAGGAATTCCTCGATGATCTTTTGGCGCAGGAGGAACGCTTGCAGTTCCGCGCCTTCGATAACGACACCGCCATCGCACTCGGGTTGCATCTCCTCGAGCTCGGCCGGGCCCGTGGTTTGCCGATCACCGTCGACGTGACGCGCGCCGGTCAGCAACTGTTCCATGCGGCGCTGCCCGGGACCAGCGCGGACAACGACGAGTGGGTGATCCGCAAGAGTGCAGTCGTCATGCGGTTTGGCCACTCCTCCTACTATATGGGACGGCGGGCGGCGCTGAAGGACGTGCCTTTCCATGAGGCCATGCTGGTGGACCCGCGCGAATATGCCGCTCATGGCGGCGCCTTTCCGATCAGGATCATCGGAACCGGTCTGATCGGTACCGTGACCGTATCAGGCTTGCCCCAGCACGAGGACCATGCTCTGGCTGTGGAGGCAATCGAGAGTTTCCTCGCAAAACAGGGCTGACATCGTTTCGGCCGGCATTGCCATCCGGTAAGTGAGCCAAGCGATTACCTCAGCGCGGGGCTCGACTTTGGTGCCCGTCTGCGTACATAACGGGCGTGACCCTTTTTCGGGCGCGTCGTTATGCGCGAGAGGCTTTTGGGCCTCGAACGGGAGTGCCGATCTGTGGAAATCAAGTGGCTCGAGGATTTTGTGAGCCTCGCCAACACGCGCAGCTTTTCGCGTTCGGCCGTGGAACGCCGCGTCACGCAATCCGCCTTCAGCCGCCGGATCCAGCAGCTAGAGCAGTGGTTGGGCGTGCCATTGGTCGATCGCTCAACCTATCCCACCACGTTGACGGCCGAAGGTCGTCGCTTTCGCGAGACTGCCGAAGAGGTCCTGCGCCTGATCTTGCTCGAGCGCGCGGAGTTGCGTTCCGGTCGGGCGCAAGGTCAGGGTATCTTGACCTTCTCGACGTTGCATTCACTATCGATCTCCTTCTTTCCGTGGTGGCTGAAGGACGTCGAATCCGGCTTCGGCCCCATCCATGCCCGTCTGATCACCGAGAATTTCCACGACAGCATTCGGATGTTCGCCGAAGGCGATTGTGATTTTCTGCTTACCTACGAGCATCCGCGCGTGCCGGTGCTGCTGGACCCGGAACGCTTTCCGTCCCTCGATCTCGGCGGCGACAGGGTGATGCCGGTGTCGGCGCCAGACGCCAACGGCGCCCCCCTGTTCCCGCTGCCCGGCGGCTCGGACAAGCCGGTTCCCTATCTCGCCTATGCGCCGGAGACCTTTCTCGGACGGCTGGTCTCCGTGCTGCTTGCCGAGCGCGGAGAGGCGCTCAATCTTGCCAAGATCTACGAGAACCCGATGGCCGAAGCGATCAAGACCATGGCGATCACCGGTCGCGGCGTGGCCTGGCTTCCCGCCAATACCATTCGCGCGGAGATCGACAGCGGCAAACTCGTGGTCGTCGACCCTGAGGCGGTCATCGACATGCGCATCCGAATCTATCGCAACATGGACAAGGTGCGCGCCCGCGTCGAGCGGTTATGGGCCTATCTGAAGGACCATACCGACGCGGCCCCCACCGCTTGAAATCCAACCAGAACATCCGTCCGACCGAGGCTCGCCATGCTCGACCTGCTCATTGAAAATGCCAATCTTCCTGACGGACGCGCGGGTATCGACGTTGCCGTGAAAGATGGTCGTATCGTCGATATCCGTCCGGCTATCGGCGAGCCCGCCCGGACGACCATCGATGCGACGGGGCGGCTGGTGACGCCACCCTTCGTCGATCCGCACTTTCATATGGATGCAACGCTGTCGCTTGGTCTGCCGCGTATGAACCGCTCGGGCACATTGCTCGAAGGGATTGCGCTCTGGGGCGAGCTCAAGCCGCTGCTGACCCAGGAGGCTGTGGTGGAGCGAGCGCTTCGCTATTGCGACCTCGCGGTCAGTCAGGGTCTCCTCGCCATTCGCAGCCATGTCGATGTCTGCGATGATCGCTTGCTGGCTGTTGAAGCTCTTCTTGAGGTGAAGAGGCGGGTTGCCCCCTATATCGATCTCCAACTCGTCGCCTTCCCGCAAGATGGCTTCTATCGGTCGCCGACCGCTGAACGGAACCTCATCAAGGCGCTCGACATGGGCGTCGACGTGGTGGGGGGCATTCCGCACTTCGAGCGCACCATGGCCGACGGCGCCGCCTCGGTTCGCCGTCTCTGCGAGATCGCCGCCGAGCGCGGTCTGATGGTCGATCTTCATTGCGACGAGAGTGACGATCCGCTGTCGCGTCATATCGAGACGCTGGCCGCCGAGACGATCCGTACCGGGTTGCAGGGAAGGGTGGTCGGCAGCCATCTTACCTCCATGCACTCGATGGATAACTATTACGTCTCCAAGCTGATCCCCTTGATGCGCGAAGCCGGCGTCCATGCGGTCGCCAACCCGCTGATCAACATCACGCTGCAGGGGCGCCACGATACTTATCCCAAGCGGCGTGGCATGACGCGGGTGCCGGAACTTCTGAAGGGGGGCGTCAACGTCGCCTTCGGCCATGACTGTGTGATGGACCCCTGGTATTCCATGGGCTCGGGCGACATGCTGGAGGTGGCTTCGATGGCCGTCCATGTCGGCCAGATGACGGCGCTCGATGCGATCGACACGGCCTTCCACTGCGTCACCGACCGGGCGGCCAAGGCGATCGGCCTTGCGACCTATGGTCTGGAGGTGGGGAAGGCAGCGAGTTTCGTGGTGCTGCAGGCCCGAGATACCGTGGAGGCTATTCGCCTGAAGCCGACGCGGCTTGCGGTGGTCCGTGATGGAAAGGTGATATCTGAAACCGCGCCGCGGGTTGCGCGCATCGATCTGCCGGGACGCCCTGGAACCGTCGATCCGTCTGCCTACGCGCCACCGCGCGGAGAGTGAACCCCCCGCAGACATCTCGGTCCGCGTTACTACTTCTCGGCGTCCCAGTAGCCCAGGCTCGTGTCCTGGCGGCCGATGAAGCGGAAGGGTTCGCTTCGGCTGCCATCGCCGGCTGGCAGCCGACCCTTTACCAGGAACTTGCCCGAGTCCGGATAGTCGATGACATCGGGTTCCACCATGGTGGATACGGCGAGATAGCGAAGCGGCTTTCCGGACGTGTTCTCGATCTGATGGGCAGTTTCCGGGCCGCCCGGTGGGCAGGCGATCACATCACCGGTGCGGATCGGGTATCTTTCGACTCCAATGCGAACGGTTCCCTCTCCCTCAAGGATCAGGAACATCTCCTCGTTGCAGCGATGGTTGTGCAAGGGAGAGGCGCGACATCCCGCTTCGATCTCGATCAATGAGTAGCCGAGCATCCGGGCGCCGAGCCGTTCCCCCACCGCGGCAAACCGGGCCGCGTAACCCTCTGGCGCTGCCCGGTCGAGGTCGTCTTCTGGATCGAAGCCGGCGTCGGCGAGATTGAGGATCTTCGGCAACGCATTCTCCGTCAGCCCTGCTTGCGGGCTTCCTTCCAGGTATTGGTCTGGCTCAGCATGGACTTGAGATAGGCGACGTTGGTTTCGGCTTGCGCCGGATCCAGCTCCTGTCGAGCAATGGCATCGGCTTCCTTGAACTTGCCCTGCAGCCCGAGCACCAGGGCCAGATTCTGGCGGATGCGGCTGTTGGCGCCGGGAAGGGCGGCCGCTTGGCGCAGCGTCTTCTCGGCATTGGCGAGGTCGCCGGCCAGCAGATATGACAGTGCCAGGTTGTTGTAGATGGAGGCCTCGCCGGGGGCGATTTGCAGTGCCTTCTGATAGGCGGCTCGCGCCTCGGCCGTATTGCCTTGCTGGTCGAGCACTGCTCCCTCGGCCGAGTAGAGTTTCCAGTCGGGACGATCCGGCTGCTGTGTCTGCCGGATCACCCGGAGCGCCTGGTCGAAGTTGCCGTTCGCGGCAAGAGCCTTGCCATAGGCCGCGGACATTTCCGGATCGTTCTGGGATGCGACCATGCCCTTTTCAAGAACGGCCACTGCCTGGTCGGTGCGCCCGCTGAGGCGGAGCGCTGCCGCATAGTTCAGGATGTTGGTCCGGTTCTTCGGGTCGGCATCGTATCGCTGACTCCAGGCCGACGCTGCACCGACGATTTGTGCGTCGGTCATCTTGTCGACCGAACCGGTCACCGAGACGTTGCCGTGAGTCGTCAGTACCGGCCGGTTGTCGGCACATCCGACAGCGGCGAGCGCCAGCGGCAGCAGCAGGGCGAGAAGTGCGGAACGTCGGGCGGAAAGCGACATTGATCTTACCGTGATGAGCGGGCGGCAGGACCGCCTCGGATGCTCTCTTCGTAATCTGTTAACCCTAACGGCCGGTTAACCGGCCATCGCGGGCCGACCATCCTCGCCTTGCCGCCGCCCTTCCGCCTCTCTACATTCGGGAAAATGCCAACCGGAGTTTGCCGTCTTGCTGTCCGTTTTCGCCGCCGCTGAAGAAAATGCCATTCCCGTTCACGCCGTGACCTCGGAGGGCCTGGAGGCCAAGCTCGCCGAGCTCGGCGCCGCCGCCTGGGCCAAGGCCAATGCCTTTTCGGCCGACGAGGGGGCGATCCTGCTGCTGCCGAACGCCGTGGGTGGGATTGCAGCCGTGTTGTTCGGCCTCGGCCGCGAGGCAAGCAAACGCCCACCACTCCTCGCGGGTAAGCTGGCCACCGCGCTGCCAGCCGGTACCTACAGGCTTGAAGGCTGGCCGGGAAGCTTGGGCGACGCGGTCCTCGCCTTTGCGCTCGGCGCCTATCGCTTCGAACGCTATTTGAAGCCGAAGACCGACCTGCCGCGTCTCGTTTTGCCGGACGGAGAAGAGGCAGCCGAGGCAGAGCGAATCGCCGCCGCCGTCTTCATGGTCCGCGATCTGGTAAATACGCCGGCTAACGATCTGGGGCCGGCGGAGTTGGCCGCCGCTGCCCGCGAACTGGCGACGGCCCACGGCGCCGTGTTTGAGGAATATCTCGGTGACGATCTGCTCGCTCGCGAGTTCCCGCTTATCGAGGCAGTGGGGAGGGGATCCAGTCGACAGGCGCGCCTCATCACCTTTACGTGGGGGCGGACTGACGCGCCGAAAGTGTCGCTGGTCGGAAAGGGTGTGGTCTTCGACACTGGTGGTCTCGATATCAAGGGCGGCAGCTACATGCTGCTGATGAAGAAGGACATGGGCGGCGCGGCCAACGTCCTCGGACTTGCCCGCCTGATCATGGAAGCCGGTCTCGATTTGCGTCTGCGCGTCGTGCTGCCGATCGTCGAGAACGCGGTGTCCGGCACCAGTTATCGGCCGGGCGATGTCTTCCCGTCACGCAAGGGGCTTACCGTCCAGATTGGCGATACGGATGCCGAGGGACGTCTGATCCTGGCCGATGCGTTGGCCTTCGCCGATGACGAGGCGCCCGATCTTCTGGTTGACCTCGCCACGCTCACCGGTGCCGCGCGTGTCGCCTTGGGACCGGATATTCCGCCCTTCTACACGCGCGATGATGCCTTCGCTGCCGACCTTTCAGCGGCCAGCCTTGCCGCAGGTGATCCGCTCTGGCGCCTGCCGCTGTGGGCCCCTTATGAGGACGGGTTGAAGTCGAAGATTGCCGATCTCAACAACGTTGCGTCCGGTGGATTTGCCGGGTCGATCACCGCGGCTCTCTTCCTCGGTCGTTTTGTCGACAAGGCGAAGACCTGGATGCATGCCGATATCTACGCCTGGGTTCCATCGGCGCGGCCGGGGCAGCCGGAGGGGGGCGAGGCTCAGGCGATCCGAGCCCTTTATCGCTATCTGAAGGATCGTTTCGGGCGCGCCTGACCGGCGATCCGAAGACAGGCGATGAGAAAAAAGCTGTTCGGCGGCGCGCACTTATGCCGTTGCCGGGCGGCTCGTCTGCGTCATGCGCATTGCTCTTGTTCGAGCTATTCCGGAAACGCGGACGACAGTTTTTGTTAAAGTCATGAAAAGAAAATATAAATCGGATTGCGCTAGTGTCGACGGCGTTTCCTTCGCGTTCATGGCCCTGAGTTCGGTACGGGGTGGGCCGCATACCAAATCCACCCGATCTCGGATATTCGCCGCAAATCCACGAGATTAGGTATGACGGGGGCGCTGCCGCTCGCCGTATCCTCGGTCAATCCAACGAGAATCGATAGAGTATCGCTGATGTCGACATCCTCCCCCCTGATCCTGGTCATCAACAGCGGCTCTTCGTCGCTGAAGTTCGCCATTTACCCGGTCGGCGAACGCAAGCCGCTGGCTTCCGGCCTGGCCGAGCGCCTTGGCCAGAGCGACGCCTCGATCCGTTTTGACGTCGACGGCACCAAGAACAAGGCCGCCTTGACGCCGACCAACCACCAGGGCGCCGTCGATGCGCTGATGGGCTTCCTGAAGGCGCATGGCTGGTTCGAGCGCGTGGCCGCCGTCGGTCACCGCGTGGTCAACGGTGGCGAGCAGTTCACCGAGAGCCGCATCCTCACCGGCGATGCCATGATCGAGGAAATCGGAACCTGTCCTTTCGCGCCGCTGCACAACCCGGCTCATGCGATCGGCATGCGCGCTGCCGTGCACGCCTTCCCGGCGCTGAAGCAGGTGGCCGTGTTTGATACCGCCTTCCACCAGACCATGAAGCCGGAGGCTTTCCTCTACGCCCTGCCGCGCAAGTATTACCGTGACCTTGGCGTCCGCCGTTACGGTGCCCACGGCACGTCGCACCGCTACGTTTCCGGCGAAGCCATCCGTATGCTCGGTCTCGATCCGAACGACAGCGGCGTCGTCGTCTGCCATCTCGGCAATGGTTCGTCCGCGACCGCCGTCCTCAACGGCAAGTGCGTCGACACCTCGATGGGCCTGACCCCGCTCGAAGGTCTCGTCATGGGAACACGTACCGGTGACGTCGACTACGGCGCTCTCGCCTACATCGCCAAGAAGACCGGCCTTGACGTCGACGGACTCGAAAAGATGGTCAACCGCGAGAGCGGTCTCCTCGGTTTGTCGGAGCTCTCCAACGACTGCCGCACGCTCACCGAAGCGGCCCAGGCCGGCAACCATCAGGCCGAAGAAACGCTCGACGTGTTCGTCTTCCGTCTTTGCCGCTATATCGGCGCACTGACGGCTGCTCTGCCGCGCCTCGATGCCGTGGCCTTCACCGGCGGCATCGGCGAGAACTCCGCCTATATCCGGGCCAAGACGCTGAAGCGCCTGTCGGCTCTCGGCCTCGATCTCGATGAGGAAGCCAATGCCACCATCTTCGGCGGCAAGAGCGGCATCGTGTCGCGGTCGAAGAAGCCGGTGGCCATCGTCATTCCGACCGACGAAGAACGTGTGATTGCCGAAGATACGGCTCGCCTCGCCGGTCTCCTGCCTGCCCAAGCCTGATGCGAAAGGGACGAAGGCTATGACCCCGAAACCCTCTTACCGTACGTTCTTCCTGGCTCCGACTTCGAGCCAGCAAGGCATTTCCTCGGTGGCGCTTGGCCTCGTCCGCGCCTTCCAGCGTGAAGGCTACGACGTCGGCTTCGCCAAGCCAGTGGCTGATCCCGAGGCTTATCCCGATGGGCTCGACCGTTCGGTGCATTTCGCCCGCACGCTGCTCGGCCTCAACACTCCCGACCCGATCCCCGCCGAGCGGGCCGAGGAGATGATCCGGACGGGCAATCTCTTCACCCTGCTCGAAGAGATCGTCGAACTGGTCGAGGAAGCGCGCGGCAGCCGCTCCATCGTCATCGTCGAGGGGCTCCTGCCCTCGACCACCCATCCGCTGACCATCGACCTCGATATCGCCATGGGGCGGTCGCTGTCCGCCGAGATCATCCCGGTGGTTCCTGGCCTCGATGCCACGGTGAAGTCCATCGTCGGCGATCTGGCCGACGCCCAGCACCGCTTCCTTGCCGAAGGGCGGCCCTTTGCCGGCCTGATCGTCGGTCGTGCTCGCGGCGGTGACGTCAAGGCGGACGAGTTCGCCAAGGCACTGGCGGCGGCGAACATCGGCGTCCCCGTTCTCGCCGTCACTTCCGACGAGCCCGCCCTCAATGCTCCGCGCCTCGTGGACGTTGCCTCTGATCTGGGGTTCGGCATCCTGCGGCCCGGCGATATCAAGAAGGCGCGTGTCGGCGAAATCGTCATCGGCGCCCGCAGCCCCGACAAGGTGGTGAAGGCGCTGAAGCCCGGCACGCTGGTTGTCACTCCTGGCGATCGGTCCGACATCATCATCACCACGACCTTGGCCCGGTCCTCTGGCATGCCGATCGCCGGCCTTCTGCTCACCTGCGACGAGCCGATGGCGCCGTCGATCTCCGAGTTCCTGTCGCCTCGCTTCGGCGACCTGCCGGTGCTCACCACCGAGCTGCAGACCTATGACGTGGCTGTCCGCCTCAATTCGATGGACCGTCGCGTTCGTCACGAGGACGCCGAGCGCATGGAGAAGCTGCTCGAGCACGTGGCCGATCACATCGACCTTTCTCCGCTCGCCCCGGCGACGGCGCGTTCCAACGGCGGTCTGATGACGCCGCCGATGTTCCGCCACCGCATGATCCAGGAAGCGCGTGCCGCCAATCGCCGCATCGTGCTTCCGGAGGGCGACGAGCCGCGCACGATCAAGGCAGCGGTCATCTGCACGCAGAAGCGCATCGCTCGTTGCGTGCTGGTCGGCGATCCCAAGGCGATCAAGGATGTTGCGACCATGCACGGCGTCGAGCTGCCGCCGGAGCTGGAAATCCTCGATCCGGCCAAGGTGCGCGCCAACTACGTCGCCCCTATGGTCGAACTGCGCAAGTCGAAGGGTCTGACCCCGCCGCAGGCCGAGGCTCAGCTCGAGGACAACGTGGTGCTCGCCACCATGATGCTGGCCATGGGGCATGTGGACGGTCTGGTCTCTGGTGCCGTCCACACCACCGCTTCGACGGTGCGTCCGGCACTGCAGCTCATCAAGACTGCTCCGGGCAACTCGATCGTCTCCAGCGTGTTCTTCATGCTGATGCCCGACCAGGTGCTGGTCTATGGCGACTGCGCCATCAACCCCGATCCGTCGGCCGACGAACTCGCCGAGATCGCCTGCCAGTCGGCCGACAGCGCCCGCTCCTTCGGCATCGACCCGCGCGTTGCCATGATCTCCTATTCGACCGGCACTTCCGGCACGGGTAGCGATGTCGACAAGGTGCGTGCCGCCACGCTGAAGGTGATGGAGCTTCGTCCCGATCTCCTCGTCGACGGTCCGATCCAGTATGACGCCGCCTCGGTCGAGAGCGTTGGCAAGCAGAAGGCGCCCGGCTCGCCGGTGGCAGGTCATGCCAACGTCTTCGTCTTCCCGGACCTCAACACAGGCAACACGACCTACAAGGCCGTGCAGCGCTCGGCCAACGTCGTGTCGGTCGGTCCGATGCTGCAGGGGCTCCGCAAGCCGGTGAACGATCTGTCGCGCGGCGCACTCGTCGACGACATCGTCTACACCATCGCGTTGACCGCCATTCAGGTGGGGCAGAGCGAGCGCCCAGCTCAGGCGGCTGCGGCCGAGTGAGGCTGCGGCAAAGAACTCTATGACGAAAGCCGGCGATCGTGAGGTCGCCGGCTTTTTTGCTTTTGCGCGGCTGCACCTGTCAATTATGACGGCGCATGAGAACATTAATAAGCCGGATAAATATCGTAGTGGTGCGATGTTCCGACGGAGCAACCAAAATGAAAGGCCACCGGATTTTGCATCCCGCGGCATTTCAGAAAATGCTCGTCGGGGCTATTCAGCCAGCAACAGTCAGTTCGGTTCTCAGTCTTTCCGTCTCGAATGACGCGTCGAGAATACGCTGCAACTCGGCGGCCCGACGGAAGCTTGGTTCCGACGTCTTTCCGGCCTTTACGGCGTCGAAGAAACGCTTGTAGTTCATCGGCACTGGCTTGGCTGTGACCGGGCGCCAAGTCTGGCTGTTGATGTCCTTTGCGCTTTTGCAGACGCGCAGCCAGGTCCCGTCGGAGCCGTTCTGGATTTCCAGCGCACCCTTGTCACCGAAAACGCGGACGCGCAGCGTATTGGCATAGCCGGTGGCAAAACGCGAAGCGTGGATGACACCGATGGCACCGTTCTCGAACTCCAGAGTGCCGGCGAAGCTGTCATTGGCGTCGAGCGTGTACTCGCCGATCTTGTCGTCGGGCGCCTTGTGGAACGTCTTGAGGCGTCCAAACAGCCGGGTCACGTCGGTGCCGGCACCGAAGGAGGCGAAATCGAGGATATGAATCCCGACGTCCCCGATGACACCCTTGGAGCCATGGTTTTCCGACAGGCGCCATAGCCATCGGCTCTCGGTACGCCAGTCGCCCCAGTGCGTGCCGGTGAGCCAGCTCTGCAGATAGCTCGCTTCCACATGCTTGACGTCACCGATGACACCCGAAGTGACCATCTGGTGCATCTTGTGAATCTCGGGAACATTCCGATAGCTGAGGTTCACCATGCCCACGACGCCTTCCTTCTCGGCGGTCTCGGTCATCTCGAGAGCATGAGCATAGTTGGTCGCCAGCGGCTTTTCGCAGAGTACATGCTTGCCGGCGGTAATCAGCGCCATGGTCGTGGGATAGTGGGCCAGATCGGTGGTCACATTGGCCGCCGAGTCGAACGTGCCCCAGACGATGGCGTCCTCGACCGTCGCGAACGTTCTGGGAATGTTGAATTCCTTGGCGAAGGCGGTGGCCCGTTCGGGGAAAACATCAACGCAGCCGACGATCTTGACGCCGCGGATCTGGGCGAAATGCTGGGCATGGTGATGGGCCATGCTGCCGGTGCCGACTATGATAAGGCGCATGTTGGAGGGTCCGTGGAGGAAGAGGGCGAGAATAGAGAAACGGCCAGCGGAAGGTCGCCGGCCGCTTGGAAATACTCAGCGAAGGCCAGGAGCGCCCTTGGCGTGGATGGTCAGGCCGCGTTCCTTGATGGGCTCCAGCGCCTTGTCGACGGGCACGTTGGGGGCGTCGGTAATCGCCGTCCAGGCGGGGCCGGGGTTGTAAGCCCATTTCACGGCGTTGCGCAGCACCGTCAGCACATTCTCGTCGTGATAGGTGGGATAGGCCTCGTGCCCGGGGCGGAAGTAGAAGATCTTGCCGGCGCCGCGCTTGTAGCAGAGGCCGGAGCGAAACACTTCGCCGCCCTGGAACCAGGAGATGAACACGGTCTCATCCGGCTCGGGCACCGAGAAAGGCTCGCCGTACATCTCTTCCATGTCGAGTTCGATCTTCTCCGGCAAACCGGCGGCGATCGGATGATTGCGGTTGATGACCCAGAGACGCTCGCGCTCGCCCGCCTCGCGCCACTTGAGCGCACAGGGCGTTCCCATCAGCCGCTTGAAGATCTTCGAGAAGTGCCCGGAATGGAGAACGAGCAACCCCATGCCCTCCCAGACGCGCTTGGCGACGCGCTCGACGATCTCGTCCTTGACTTCGCCATGGGCGGCATGGCCCCACCACAGGAGCACGTCGGTGGCCGCCAGCTTCTCGACCGTCAGCCCGTGCTCGGGCATCTGCAATGTCACCCAGCTTGCTTCGATGGCCGGATCTACGTTGAGGGCATCGGCAATGGCTGCATGCATGCCGTTGGGATAGAGGTCGTGCACGACCTGGCTGGTCTGCTCGTGAACATTTTCGCCGAAGACTGTAGCGCGGATGGTCATGGGAATCCTCCTCGGGATGAGCGGGGCGGCTAATCCTATTTGCCGGCTCCGAAGCAAGGCCTGGCTCGCCAGTCCTCCCCAGGCAGCATCAGGACGAGACGCAGCATCTTGCTCCCACGGCATTCAAAGCGCTTTTAATGCTGCTTGTCAAGAGTCGCCCTGTCGTGTGATCCCATCGGCTAATCTGTTGTTCTTGAGGATATATTTCGGAACGTAAAACAATAAAAGCGCTTTGAATGAATCGAAACAATTCGTGCGCCAAGAAGGTCGTCCAAGTGCCTCGAAGCGTTCATAGATTGAGAATTGATTTCGGCCATTGTCGGGCAGACGAAAACTCTCCGCGAGATCGGTCCACAAGGGCCAATACCTAGAGCGGTTCCTCGCAATTTCGGACGCAAAGCCGGTTCCTACCTTTGCTGAAATTGCTTGTCTTATGACTTTCTGCGCCGCTGGGGCAAAAAGGACCGCTGGGAGAGGGTGGCAGCCCTCTCGTCAGCGGCGAGGGTCGGATCGTGAGAGTGCTGACCGTTTGATGGGCCGAGCTAGAGTTTGATCGCCCTCGTCTTTTCCTTTGGCCTGAACGGATACCCGGGGGAGAGCCCCGGATGACAAGCAGAGGCATGGAAAAGATGAAGAATGATACCATCGGCGTCGATGTCTCAAAAGACCATCTCGATGTTCACCGGCTGACCGACGGCGCAAGCCAGCGCTTCGCCAACGACAAACGCGGCCACAAGGCGCTGATCAAATGGCTGGCGCAGGCGCCTGTTGAGCGCATCGTCTTCGAACCGACCGGCCCCTATCACCGGGCGTTGGAGCGTGCATTGGGTGCCGCCGACATTCCTTTCGCCAAGGTCAATCCGCGGCAAGCGCGCCGCTTTGCGGAGGCAACCGGCAAGCTCGCCAAGACTGACCGGCTCGATGCGGCGATGCTGGCGCGCATGGGCGCAGTGCTGGAGCTGGAGACGCGTCCGGCTAGAAGCGAGGTTTTGCTCGAACTTAAGGAGCTTCACCTTGCTCGCGAAGCCTTGGTGAAAGACCGCACCGCCGCCAGGAACCGCGCCAAGACGCTGACCATGTCACTTCTGAAGCGCCATAACACACAGCGTCTCGAACAAATCGAGCGCCAGATCGTGGCGATCGAGGCGGAAATCAGCCAGATCATCAAAGCCGATGCCGACCTCGCCGAGCGGTTCGCCATCGTGACCAGCATTCCGGGAATCTCGAAGATCACCGCCTTCGCCCTGCTGATCGAAATGCCGGAGTTGGGAAGTCTGGAGCCAGGCCAGGCCGCAAGTCTGGCCGGCCTCGCGCCAGTCGCGCGTCAGTCCGGACATTGGACCGGACGCGCCTTCATTCGCGGCGGCCGGGCCAACCTCCGCCAAGCTCTCTACATGCCAGCCCTCGTCGCGATCCGCTTCAATCCCGACCTAAAGGCCAAATACGATCAGTTTCTCGCCGCAGGAAAGCCGGCAAAGATCGCTATCACCGCGATCATGCGCAAGCTCATCGTTCTCGCCAACGCCCTTCTTGGTGCCGGTCGGAAGTGGCAGCTAAAATCCCCTTGATCAACACGGATACTCTAG
>JARKNW010000030.1 GCA_029976075.1 Pleomorphomonas sp. | reverse complement strand
TACCATAAGAAGAAAACTGGTTTTGTGGAGGAGAATGCAGGTGAGCAGCATCGAACTGGATTCGGTGTCCAAGCGGTTCGGCTCCGTCGAGGTCATCTCGGAGCTGTCGCTGACCATCCACTCCGGCGAGTTCATCGCCTTCCTCGGACCGTCGGGCTGCGGCAAATCGACGCTTCTGCGCATGATCGCCGGACTGGAGACGGTCAATGGTGGTGAAATCCGCATCGGCGGCGAGAGGGTGGACCATCTTCCCCCTGGGGCGCGCGGTGTCGCCATGGTGTTCCAGCACTACGCACTCTATCCGCATATGACCGTATTCGATAACCTGGCATTTGGTCTCAGGAACATCGGCACGGCCGCTGACGAAATCGCCCGCCGCATCGAAGAAGCCGCCCGCATCCTCGAAATCAGCCACCTTCTGAAGCGCAAGCCCGGCCAGCTCTCCGGTGGCCAGCGTCAGCGCGTCGCCATCGGCCGCGCCCTGGTCAAGGACCCCAAGGCCTATCTTTTCGACGAGCCGCTCTCCAACCTCGACGCCGCCCTGCGAGTCCGTACCCGCGTCGAACTGGCCCGCCTGCACCAGCAGACCCGCGCCACCACCATTTTCGTCACCCACGATCAGGTCGAGGCGATGACGCTGGCCAGCCGCATCGTTGTGATGAATGCCCGCAAGGTCGAGCAGGTCGGCACGCCGATGGAAATCTACGGTCGCCCGGCCACGGAGTTCGTCGCCCGTTTCGTCGGCTCGCCGGCCATGAACTTCCTGCCCGTCAAGATCAGCGATCGCGGTGGCCTCGTCTCCGCCGTGCTGGGTGACGGATCGGTCATCGAGACCCAGGTTCCCGTCGCCGGACTGCCATCGGGCAGCGACCTGCGTCTCGGCGTTCGTGCCGAGGCAATCCGCGCTCACGCCGAAGGCGCCATCCCCGCCCAGGTGGAAGTGGTCGAACGTCTCGGTGACCGCACGCATCTGCACGTCCACCTGATGGACGGCAGCACGCTGGTGGCCGAGGACTCGGGCATGAGCCAGGTCCAGCCGGGTGACAGCGTCCGCCTCGCCGTCGAGGGCGCCACCGCGCACCTCTTCGACGCCGACGGTCTCGCCTATCACGCACGCCAGTAACGGAGGGTGAGATGACGGACGTCACGCTAGCTCCCGGCAAGGCGGTTGCGGCGGTCAAGCGGCCGACCGGCGCCTCGATCGGGCCACACTGGGCCAACGCTTTGTTCGTGGCACCTTACCTGGTGTTTTACGTCGTGCTGCTGGTCTATCCGCTGTTCAAGGGCATCTGGATGTCGATGCTCCAGTCCGACATGTTCGACAACACGTCGAAATTCTCCGGACTGGCCAACTATTACCGGCTGTTCAACGACAAGATCTTCATCGGCACGATCTGGAACACCGTCTGGTTCGTGGTGATGACGGTCCCCGTGTTCGTGGCCATCGGCCTTCTTCTGGCCTTGGCCCTCAACCGCAGCGACCGCACCTCGGCAACTTTGCGAGCCACCTTCTTCGGTACCTCGGTTCTGTCGGTCACCATCGTCACCATCATCTGGAAGATGATGTACATGCCGGGCAACGGTGCCATCGCCGGCCTGATGCGTTACTTCGGCTTCGAACCGCTGGACTTCATCACATCGTCGACGCTGGCCCTGCCCGCCATTGCGGTCACCACCGTCTGGTGGATCATCGGCCTGCCGATGATGCTGTTCCTCGCGGCATTGCAGCAGATTCCTGGCGAACTCTACGAAGCCGCCGCCCTCGACAACGCCAGCCGGCGACGCTCGTTCTGGTCGATCACCCTGCCGTCGATCCGGCGCACCATGCTGGTCGTCGTCATCTACGAGATCGTCGCCCAGTTCCAGCTGTTCGGCCAGGCCTGGCTCCTCACCAAGGGTGGCCCGAACAACGCCTCGCGCCCCATCGTGCTGTTCATTTACGAGCAGGGCTTCCGCTCCTGGAACCTCGGCTATGCCGCCGCCGCCTCGGAAATCCTGTTCCTGATCATGGCGGTCGCCGCGATCGCCCAGTTCTTCGCATCCCGCAAGCGCGTGGAGGGGTAAGCCATGGCTGCCAGTGAACATATCGTCGGCCGTGGCATCGGCAACAAGGTGATCCTCGGGTCCGTCATTCTCGTCGCCATCGTCTGGATGCTGCCTATCGCCTGGGTGCTCATCCTGTCGTTCAAATCCAACGCCGAACTGATGATCTCGACGGGGGCCGCCTTCCATCCGCCCTACACGCTCAAGAACTACTCCGACATCTTCCAGACGTCTGGCGTGTTCCGCTGGCTGTGGAACAGCGCGGTGGTGTCAGTGGGCGTCACGGCCGGCATCCTGATCCTGTCCTCGCTCGCCGGCTACGGCTTCGCCCGTGCCGAGTTCAAGGGGCGCGACATCATCTTCGTTCTGGTCCTGCTCGGTCTCGCCGTGCCGGAGCAGGCGGTGATCATCGCCCGCCACCAGATGTTCTCGGACCTGAAGATGCACAACACCTATCCGGCGATCATTCTGCCGGGCCTGTCGAGTGCCTTCGGCGTCTTCCTGATGACCCAGTATTTCAAGGCGATCCCCAAGGATATCGACGAAGCGGCGATGCTCGACAACGCCTCCCGCTTCAAGATCTTCTGGAAGGTGCTGCTGCCGCTGACCATTCCCGCCCAGGCGACGCTCGGCATCTTCTCCTTCCTCGGCGCATGGAACGACTACCTCTGGCCGCTGATCTCGGCGACCAAGCCGGAGATGTTCACCATCACCGTCGGCATCGCGTCCACCCAGACCAACTTCGCCCAATCGGAAGGCCTCGGCTTCCTGATGGCGCAGGCGATCTTCGCAGGGCTCCCGGTGTTCATCGTCTACCTGTTCTTCCAGAAATACATCGTCCGTGCCGTGGCCGGCGCGGCGATCAGCTGATCCCCTGGAGGAGGGGCTCAGCGAGACGAAATCCAGCGCATGACCGGCCGAGCGCGAGGGATTGTCTGTGAGATCGGCCGTATTGGAGGAGGTCCAATGAGAAAGCTGACTACTGCCCTGCTGGCGGGTCTGGTCGTAACCGCCGGCGCGAGCGCCGCCCTCGCGGCCGACAAGACCGAGATCTCCGTCTCGCGCTTCTTCGGCGCCTGCGAGGCTGACTATGGCTCCGTCACCGACGTGACCAAGGCCAATGGCGAGTGCGGCATCATCACCGCGCTGATCAACAAGTTCAATGCCGAGAGCAAGACCACCGTCGTCAAGCCGGAGATCGTCGAGTGGCCGGGCTACGACCAGCTCACCGCCCGCATCCGTTCCGGCGAGCCGCCGGTCATCTCCGTCATGCACGAAGCGGTCATCTCCGACTATTCGTCGCGCGGCCTGCTCGAGCCCCTCGACGAGGACTTCGCCAAGGCCGGCGTCGACGTCAACGACATGACCGACGCCGCCCGCCAGGGTGTCACCAAGGACGGCAAGATCTACGCCATGCCGTTCGACACCCACACCTGGCTGTGGCACATCAACATGAACCTCTTCAAGCAGGCCGGCCTCGTCGACAGCGCGGGCAAGCCGATCCTGCCGAAGAGCACCGACGAACTGATGAAGCAGGCCGAGCAGTTCAAGGAAAAGACCGGCAAGCCCTACTTCGTCTGGACGCTGGCCAACGAGACGGCCTTCTACACCCGTACCTTCGACACGCTGCTCTACCAGCAGAATGCCGACTTCTTCGCCGACCCGAACAAGGTCAACTTCTCCTCGCCAGAGGCGAAGAATGGCCTGCAGTTCCTGACCGATCTCTATTCGAAGGGCCTGACCACCAAGAACCAGGACTACGCGGCCTCGGTCTCGAGCTTTGCCGCTGGTGACGCCGGTGTGTTCATCTGCGGTACCTGGCTGATCGACACCTACGACCAGGAATCCAAGAAGGACGGCGCGCTCGCCAACGGCTATGCCGTGACCGCCTTCCCGCAGATCTATCCCGGCAGCCCGCGCGTCTGGGCCGACGGTCATAGCTGGGTGCTTCTGAAGCAGGACCTCTCCGACGCGCAGCGCGCCTCGGCGGTCGAGTTCATGAAGTTCCTCTGGGACAACAACTACGAGTGGGCGCGCACCGGTCACCTGCCGGTCCGCAAGTCGATCATCGACAGCGCCGAGTTCAAGGGCCTGCCGCATCGTGGCGACATTGCCTCGCTGGCCGTCAACGGCACCGCCCTGCCGGCCGCCGTCAAGCGCCA
>JARKNW010000019.1 GCA_029976075.1 Pleomorphomonas sp. | reverse complement strand
CCGCTGAAGGCATCTAAGCGGGAAACGAACCTCAAAACCAGTGCTCCCTATCAGAGCCGTGGAAGACCACCACGTCGATAGGCCGGGTGTGGAAGCGCAGCAATGCGTGAAGCTTACCGGTACTAATAGCTCGATCGGCTTCATCGCTCTCATTATCCCTGTCCATCCCAACAAGGATGAACAAGACACAACATCACGATCCGGCCCACAAAGCCGCCAAAGACCATTCGTTACCGCTCAGCTCTCCAACAAAGAGAACCGAGCTCTTGCCCTTCGCCGGCCTGGTGGTCATGGCGGGGAGAAATGCACCCGATCCCATCCCGAACTCGGCCGTGAAACTCCCCAGCGCCAATGGTACTCCGTCTTAAGACGCGGGAGAGTAGGTCGCTGCCAGGCCTGCAAAGTGCAAGACATAACGACAAACACAAACCACACGTACAAAACTCTTCACAAACACAAACAGAACACCAAAACAGCCCTCCGAGAGAGAAATCTCCGGAGGGCTTTTTGTTGCGATAAACAATACAGATTACTCGACGACAGACGGGGAGCCCGGCGGGACAAGGTGCGGACCGGGCGGACGCGCCGAAAGGCAGAGCTGGCCGGCGGATCGCGGAACCGAAGCGTTGGCCCGACAGCGCCGGCACTACCCCGGTGAAGCCAAGCCAGTCACACGATGGTCCACAGGTGCGCGTGCGGATGAGCGGCCCGAGAGGCTGGCGGGCACAATATCGTCGTCTGAAGCGGACAGCGGATCGCTGCAGCGGCGGACAAGCCGGGCTCTGCGAGCGTCCGGGCTAGCCAAATCGCTTCCAGGAACGGGTGCGAGAAGGGATGGGCGAGAGCGATAGCCCAAGGTTACCGGAGGGGCTCCAGCGTCTCGTGGAGGCCTGCGGGGCCATGCTTTCGGGGCCGCTTGCCGAGTGAAAGGCTGGGCGGGCGTGCAGGCATCGCCTTCCATACGGAACGGGGCGCACGCCGCGCGGACTGTCTGTCGCTCACCAAGCTAAATGCGCGTCTTTTCTGGGGGACTGTGCCTTCAGGCACTGTCGTATTCTGTGGCCGGCGCTGCTCGGCTTGGCGTAGCCGCTGGCGCCGCAAGCGGCTGACGCTACCGGCATCGTACGCGGGGTAGGGCGCATAAACGAATGAGGGGGCCGAAGCCCCCTCATCAGCGACGCGAACCGGTGGGATCCGTCAGAGCGATTTGACGGGTTCGCCGTTCTTGCCTTCGAAGGTGCGCCCCCAGCCGGTGTAGATCGAGAAGACGAACACCACGAAGAGCGACAGCGAGTAGAAGGACGTCATGGCGATCGACATCGGGTTGATCTGCGGGATGAACGGATACTCGCCACGCAGGCCGCCGACCACCGCCAGCACGATGAAGATGAAGGCGCTGAGGAAGGGCACGATGGCTGGCAGGGTCATCGCGATGCAGTCCACCAGCACGGCGCGCCGGAACGGGTGCAGCTTCTTCTTCTTGCCGATCTCGTCGGCCACCGGACCGAACGCCAGGATCGAGGCGCTGGTCACGCCACCGAGCAGCACAGTCGCGGCGCCGATGCCGAGACCGATGGCGGCTTCGACGCCGCGGGTGGTCTGGGCAAGTTTGCTGTTGCCGATGTACTCGGCCACCCGGTCCATGGTGCGGCTGGCCCGGAGGATGCCGATGATGCCGAACAGAGACAGCACGAAGGTGACGGTGCTGATCATGCCGTTGAAGCCTAGGAACAGGAAGCCACCGATCTTGTCGCCGTTCAGGGCGAAGATGCTCTCCCAGGTGAACACCCCGGACAGCAGGCCGACGATGATGCCGACGACGATGCCGACCGGAATGGCCTTGAAGATGCTGCGCGTCTTCACGGCGACCAGCAGCAGCACGGCCATGGGCAGCAGCATGATCAGGCCCTTGGGCGAGTATTCATGGGCGGCCACCGACACGTCGCTCACCGGGTTTGATGCGCCACCGAACAGGTAGAACAGCACCGCCGAGATGATGGCGCTGCACAGGGCGAACTTGAAACGTGTCGTGACGACGCCTGCGATTTCCGCCGATCCCGCGCGGTTGGTGTAGGTCTGCGTCGAGGCCGAGGCCACCGTGGTGTCGGAGATCGGGGCGACGTTGTCGCCGAAGATGGCCCCCGACAGGATGGCGCTGGCCAGCACCACCGGGTCCGCCCCGAGCAGGATGCCTGACGGATAGAATACCGGGAAGCCGGTAAACAGCGTGCCGATCGACGTTCCGGTCGAAGCGGAGATGACGCAGGTCGCCACGAAGACGAAGGCCGTCAACAGGCTGCCGTGCAAGTGGATGGTATTGGCCAGCCAGACGAACCCCTCGGCGACGCCGCTCTGTGCCATCAGCTTGGCGAACATGCTGATGACCAGGAGGATGGCGAAGATGGTGACCGCCATCTGCGAGCCGATGCCGTCCTTGATGACCGCCGTCCAGTAGGTTTCGTAGTTCTTGGCGAAGACGCCACCGATGATGATCGCCAGGAAGGCGCACATCGACAGGAGGTTCATGTCGAAGACGTGCAGAATGACGAAGCACGACGTGCAGGCGATGATGAACAGAACCATCGGAAGAAGGGACAAAGTCCATCCTCCGTGGAATTCCAAGGTTTTCTCTTCCATGTCTTGCCCCTCTTTTATCTAGAGCTCATCCGGTGAAACTCCGGTTCACCGGATAAGCTCTATCCCGTTGTTAAGACGCAGTTCCTGACGCAAAGCCGGTGACCGCCTTTGCCGGAAGCTCCGGTTCAGCGAATGCCCTTTTCCGCCGCGAGGCGGGTAAGCGCGGTCTTGATGCGGCTCAGTGCCTGATCGACGATTTCCTCGCTGCGATAGCAGCCGTGGACGATGCGCAGGTGTCCTTCGCCACCGAGCCCGTAAGGCGTGCCCTCGTTGACGAAGACGTTGGCGTTCTTGAGGATGTACTGGGAGACTTCCGCCGCCGTTCCGAGCTTGGAGATGTCGACCCAGGAGAGGTATGAGCTCTCAGGCAGGGTCATCGACACGCCGGGGATGGAGTTGAAGCAGTCGAACACCTTGCGGCGGCGCTTGTCGAAGATCGCCTTGTAGTCCGAGATGAACCCGTAGTCGCGGAACGCGGCGATCGCCGCCTGCTGGGCCGAGGTGTTGGTGGCGCCGATGATGTTGACGGCGCAGGCGAACATCACGTCCATCAGCTTGTCATCGGCCACCACGTAGCCGACGCGCAATCCGCTCAGCGCCATGCCCTTGGAAATCGAGTAGACGGAGACCGTGCGCTCCCACATGCCTTCGAAGCGCGAGATGTCGTACATCTCGATGCCGTCATAGACCATGTCCTCGAAAGCGTAGTCGACCACCAGGATCAGGTCGTTCTCGACGACGAACTTGGCGAGTTCCTCGAGCCGTTCCTTGCGCTGCACGGTGGTCGTCGGATTGTTGGGCTGGGTCAGGAGCACCATTTTGGTGTTCTTGGTCAGGCGCTTGCGATACTCGTCGATCTCGATCTGATAGTTGTTCTCGGGGCGTGTCGGAACGGGGACGGCGACACCGCCGAGGAGGCCGGGATTGAGGAAGTTGCTCGGATAGCTGGGCGCGTGGATCAGGACCTCGTCACCGGCGCCGATGAATGGAATCATGGCGAACAGCAGTCCCGAATCCGATCCGGGCGTCACGATGAGGTTGCGCTCGGGATTGACCGTGATCCCGTGCGTCTTGGAAAGTTTGGCTGCGATCAACGTCTTGAGTTCGGCGTCGCCGATCGGCATCGTATAGTGCGGGCCCATGCCCTCCTGCAGCGAGCGCACGGCGGCGTTCTCGACATGCGGCGGGATGACGTGATCGGGGAAGAACGGGTCGGCCCAGCACATGAGGGCGCAACCGTTCTTGATCAGGTCGTTGAGGGCCGTGCCGACGTCAGCCTTGGTGACAGTCGAGAACAGGCCTCCCTGAAGCGTCTTGAATGTTCCTACAAGTTTGTCTCTCGCAGCCATTTGTCCCTCCCTAGGCATTTCCGGCGAACCTCGGTTCGCCGAAAATCTCTAGCTCTCTGTTTCAGCGCAATTTCAGGCCCAAGACCGGTTCCCACTCTTGCTGAAATTGCTCCGGTTCATTCAGCGATGGGCAATCGCTTCAATCTCGATCAGCACCTGCTTGGGCAGGGCGGCAACCTGAACGACGGCGCGGGCCGGCTTGATCTCGCCCGTGAAATACTCGGCGTAGATGGCATTGACGTCGGCGAAGGCGCTCATGTCGGTCAGGCTGACGTTGACCTTCACCACGTGGGCGAGTGTGAGACCGGCCGCCTCGACGATCGCCTTGACGTTCTCCAGCGACTGGCGGGCCTGTCCCTTGATGTCGGAATGCTCAAGCTTGCCGCTGACCGGGTTGAAGGGGATCTGACCCGAGACGAACACCAGATCGCCGATTTCGACTGCCTGGGAATAGGGGCCGATCGCCGCCGGCGCCTTGGTCGTCACAATCTCTTTCTGCTTCTGCACCTTGATCTCCATGATCCAAAAATCATCATCGAGATAATAAATTATCACCAACGCCTAGGCAATGGGGATGTTGCGTATGAGGGGCGGGAGGAAGGACAATCACGAGCACGATCCTGGAGGCGATACTGGTCCGTCTGAATCGAGCAGGAATGAGAAATATATAGCATGATCAGTGTGTTATTTGTCTGATAGCTCTGACGCGGCAGCGGGCGCAGTCATGCCGAAGCCGGCGTGGTTGCTTCAAAAGTTGTAGGTCTGCGCAATATGTGGACCGAAACTGCTCGAAATTAATGCAACGAGTGTGATAAGAAATTTCTCATCAGCGTTGAGTCAGATATGTCGGGCGCTGGCGAAGGATCGCGCCACCCGGGCGTTTCCTCTCGGAATTGGGTCGATACGGTTGGGAGGGCGGCGGACGCCGCTAAGCGACGCATGAAGGTCCAGTCAGTCTCGGAAGACGACAAGATCCTGGAATCATTCATTCCCATGGTGGACTTTTATGCCGAGACGCTCGGCCGGAACTGCGAGGTCATTCTTCATGATCTGCGGCAACTCGAATCGTCGATCATCGCCATCCGCAACAACCATGTCTCGGGCCGGCAGGTTGGCGGCTGCATAACTGGTTTCGCGTTGGAGCTTCTTGAGAAGAAGGTCTACGAGAAGAAGAAGTATATCGCCAACTACGTCGGAAAGACCGACGAAACCAAGAAGACGGTTCGGGCATCGACGTTCTTCATCAAGAACAGGGCCAATGACGTCATCGGCATGCTCTGCGTCAACGTCGACATAACGGCCTTTGTCGCGGCACGGTCGGCAATCGACGATTTCATCAACACGGCCAATGCCGCGCCGGACGGCGATCCGATCCTGCCCGAGGAGAATCTCGACCTCGACCCCAGGGCGTTGATTTCCTCGCGGTTCGATCACGTGCTGGCCAAGGTG
Source organism: Pleomorphomonas sp. (assembly GCA_029976075.1). GTDB lineage: Bacteria > Pseudomonadota > Alphaproteobacteria > Rhizobiales > Pleomorphomonadaceae > Pleomorphomonas. Next base: position 9,647 of record JARKNW010000019.1, on the reverse strand, counting down.
GGCATCGAGCCGGAGCGCATGACGCCGGCGGAAAAGAGCGCGGTGGTCTTCGAGCTGGCCGAACTCGGCGTGTTCCGCATCAAGGGTGCCGTCTCGGAGATTTCGACCCTGTTGCAGGTCTCCGAGCCGACCATCTACCGGTACCTCAAGAAGGCGCCCTCGAAGTAGGTCCTGGGTGAGGGGGCAGGTCAAGCTGCCTGTCCTCGGGGCGCTCAGTTGGCCACGAAGGACAACAGCTCCTTTTCCCTGTAGGGCTTGAGGATGATGGGAGAGCCGGCGAGGTCGTCGGGCAACAGGTCCGGAGCGACGAGCCCTGTCATGAAGGCGAAGCGGATGCCGCGCCGCTTCAACTCGCGTGCGACGTCGAACGAGGTTCCGTTGAAGAGATAGATATCGAGCAGGGCTGTCTGCGGCAGTGCTCGACTGAGACCGTCGAGCGCGGCGGCGGCCGTCGAATAGGGGCCGACCACCTTGTAGCCCTTGCCGATCAACAGATCCTCGAGGTCCATGGCAATCAGCGGCTCGTCCTCAACGACGAGGACTTGCGTCTCGCCTGTCATCTATCACCTCGCGATCCAAAGCGTCGCTTGAAACAGTTTTTACTTTGAGATTAAGGATACTAACGGCGCGGCTCGCTTGTGTATGTCCACAACTGAACATAACGAGAATATCTTCCGCGCTTTTTACCTCCATGGGAACGCGTATGGCGGCGATTTCAACTTCTGAAGGCAAAACCGGCAACAATCTGATCGATGCGTTGCGCCCCCGGGAGCGCGACCTGTTGGTGTCGCATCTTCAGCCTTGGGAGGGTGCCGTGGGCCGGGCGATGCAGTCGCCCGGTAGCCGGGTCGAGTGGGCCTACTTTCCCATCGGTAGCGCAATGGCGTCCTATCGGGTGACGTTTGGCGATGGTCGGGAAGTTGAGACAGCGCTGATCGGACGGGAAGGGGCGATCGGCGGTATCGTCAGCCAAGGGCATTTGCCGGCGTTCGCATTGGCCGTGGTGGTCTTCGGCGGAACGTTTGTCCGCATATCCCTCAACGATCTCGAAGGCCTCAAGGCCGAGGAGCCGAGGATAGAGTCGCTGTTCAATCGCTATGCCGATTGTTTGCTGGCCCAGGTCTTTCAGGCGAGCGCCTGCAATGCCGCCCACAGCATCCAGCAGCGAGCCGCCCGCTGGCTTGTGGCGGCGAGCGAGCGCACGGGCTCCGATGAGCTGACCTTGACGCAGGATCAGCTTGCCGGCCTGCTCGGGGTAGGGCGCAGCTATACGACGCGCGTCATCGGGCGTTTCAAGGCGGAAGGCGTGGTGGACACCCGGCGCGGGCGGCTCACCGTCCTCGACCACGACAATCTCGCGGCCATGGCCTGCGACTGCAACGACGTGGTGCGCAGCCACTTCGATACGGTGCTGACGGGTGTCTACCCGGAGCCGTAGGCAAGTCGATCATCGGGCTGATTTCAGAGAACCCTGAGGCCCAGTTCCTTGAGGAGCGCCGTCGCCTGAGCGCGCGAGATGATGGCGCCACGAAAGTGCGCCGCGTCGCCGAGCCGTATGCCGCCGAGATCGGCGCCCCTGAGGTCGGCGCCTTCGAAGCGCGCCCTGAGCAGTTGCGCATCGCGCAGGCTGCAGTCGTCAAACACCGCATCCCGGAAGTCGGCGCCTTCCAGCAGGGCCCCGGAGAAATCGACCTGCGTCAGCTTCTGATCGCGGAAGGATACCTTCGGCAGCCGCGCATCGACGGCCAGCACTTCTTCCAGGGTAAGGTCGATGGTGCGCGCGTCGGTGAGATCGGCTCCCGTCAGCTTGGACCGGCGGAAGGCGGCGGAGGTCAGGATGGCTTGTCGGAACTGAGCGTTGTTGAAGTCCGACGCAACGATCTCCGCGTCGATGAGGTCGGCACGGCCGAAGTCGGCGAACGCGGCCTTGCAGGCTGACCAGCGGGTTTCGGAGAGGCGGGTCCGAACGAGGCGGCAGTGGCCGAGATTGCAGTTCTCGAACTGCCAGCCGCTGAGGTCGATCTCACCGAAGACGAGGCCGCTGAGGTCGGCGCCGATCAGGCGATGCGGCCCACGGGCGGCGAGCTGCCTGTCAAGGTCGCTCTGATCGACGGTCTTGCCGGAAAGGTCGATGGTCGGGATGTCGGTCATGAAACGGGCCGCCTCGCGACGGGCGGAAAACGGGGAGCCGCCAGGGCGGCTCCGGGACCATGGCTCATTCGCCTTCGAAGGAGATCAGCGTGCGGACGTTGACGTTGAGGGCTCGGAGCTTGTCGGCGCCGCCGAGGGCCGGCAGGTCGACGATGAAGCAGGCTGCCTCGAGCTCGCCACCCATCTGGCGGATCAGGTTGGCGGCGGCGGTTGCCGTGCCACCGGTGGCGATCAGGTCATCGACCAGAAGCACGCGTTCGCCCGGCAGGATGGCGTCCTTGTGCATCTCGATCTCGTCGACGCCGTATTCCAGGCTGTAGACCATCGATACCGTCTCGTGCGGCAGCTTGCCCTTCTTGCGGATCGGCACGAAGCCGGCGCTGAGCTGGTGGGCGACGGCGCCGCCGAGGATGAAGCCGCGCGCCTCGATGCCGGCCACCTTGTCGATCTTGCCACCCGCCCAGGGTTGCACCAGCTCGTCGACGGTGCGACGGAACGCTCGGGCATTGCCCAGGAGGGTGGTGATGTCGCGGAAGATGATGCCCGGCTTGGGATAGTCGGGGATTGCGCGAATGGTGTCGGCCAGATTCATGGAAGGGCTTCCCGAAGAAGTTACGGCCCGTTCTAGACGCCTGATCCCCCGGCCGCAATATCTTCGGCCCGTTGGCGGCGGCTTTCCCTGGTTTTGTCGGCAAACACGAAAAAGGGCCCGTCGCCGGGCCCTTTCCAGAAGCGTCTATCGTCAGGCGATCAGTGGGCGACGCCGCGCCAGACCTGCCGCTTCACGAAGTAGAGGATGCCGGCGAAGACGATCAGGAACAGCATCACCTTGAGGCCCAGCTCCTTGCGGGCGTCGAGATGCGGCTCGGCCGCCCACATCAGGAAGGCCGCGACGTCCTTGGCATATTGTTCCTTGGTCTGGGGCGTGCCGTCGGAATACTGGACGACGTCGTTGTCGAGCGGCGGCGGCATGCGCAGCGAGATGCCGTTGATGAAGTGCGGGTTGTAATAGGTTCCCTCGGGCACCGTCACGTCTTCCGGTGCTTCCTGGTAGCCGGTGAGCAGCGACACGATGTAGTCCGGACGCTGCTCCTGATACGGCCAGAACATGTCGAACAGGAACCTGGGGAAGCCTCGGTGGACGGCTCGTGCCTTGTCTAGCAGAGAAATGTCCGGCGGAAGGGCGCCGCCGTTGGCGGCCCGGGCCGCATTGTCGTTGGCAAACGGCGAGGGGAATGGGTCGGACGGCAGACGCGGCCGCTCGAACATGTCACCGGCGTCGTTGGGGCCGTCCTGGATGGCGTAGGTTGCGGCCAGCACCTTCACGGCATCCTCGGAGAAGCCAGGTCCGCCCTCGTCGGAGAGGTTGCGGAACTTGACCAGCTTCATCGAGTGGCAGGCCGAGCAGACTTCCTTGTAGACCTGATAGCCACGCTGCAGCTGGGCCTGGTCGTAGTGGCCGAAGACACCGGCAAACGACCATTCCTGGCGGGTTGGCTTCAGGAGAGGATACTCGACGGCCGTCTCCTCGGCGGCGGCCATCGTGGCGGTGAGGGCGATGCCGGCGGCAAACGCGGCGGCGGCCCAACGGATCATCTTGGCAGTCATGATTTCTCTCCGTCGGGCGGTCAGTGTGCCGATTTCGCCAGGATCGCGTCGTTGATCGACACGGGCAGCGGCTTGGGCTTCTCGATGTAGCCGAGCAGCGGCAGGATCACCAGGAAGTAGAGGAAGTAGTAGAGCGTGCTGAGCTTTGCCCACACCACCGCCTGCGCCCCCATGATGATGTCGTCGGTCTTCACCGAGCCGAGGAAGCCAAGGAACAACGCGTTGAGGCCGAATAGCCAGAAGGCAACCTTGAAGATCGGCCGGAAGCGGCCCGACCGCACCTTGGAGGTGTCGAGCCAGGGCAGGAAGGCCAGCACGGCGATGGCGCCGAACATGGCGAGCACGCCGCCGAGCTTGGAGTCGATCGGACCGAGGTTGAAGTCGATGGCGCGGAGGATGGCGTAGAATGGCAGGAAATACCATTCCGGCACGATGTGGGCCGGCGTCGCCAGCGGGTTTGCCTCGATGTAGTTGTCGGGGTGACCGAGGAAGTTCGGCTGATAGAAGACGAACCAGCCATAGAACACCATGAACAGCACGATCCACAACACGTCCTTGGACGTGGCGTAGGGCGTGAAGGGAACGGTGTCCTTGTCGCTCTTGACGTCGATGCCGAGCGGATTGTTCTGGCCGACCACGTGCAGCGCCCAGACGTGCAGCACCACGACGCCGGCGATCAGGAACGGCACCAGGTAATGCAGCGAGAAGAAGCGGTTGAGCGTGGCGTTGTCCACCGAGAAGCCGCCGATCAGCAGCGTCTGGATCGGCTGGCCGACGATCGGCAGGGCGGTGAAGAAGTTGGTGATGACGGTGGCGCCCCAGAAGGACATCTGGCCCCAGGGCAGCACGTAGCCCATGAAGGCGGCGGCCATCATCAGCAGGTAGATGATCACGCCGAGGATCCACAGGATCTCGCGCGGCGCCTTGTAGGAGCCGTAGTAGAGACCGCGGAAGATGTGGATGTAGACGGCGATGAAGAACATCGACGCGCCGTTGGCATGGAGATAGCGGATCAGCCAGCCCCAGTTGACGTCGCGCATGATGCCCTCGACGGAGCGGAAGGCGACGTGGCTTTCGGCGGCGTAGTGCATGGCCAGCACGATGCCGGTGACGATCTGCACCACCAGCATCATCGCCAGGATGCCGCCGAAGGTCCAGAGAGCGTTGAGATTGCGCGGCGTCGGGTAGGAAACGGCGGTGTCGTGCAGGAGGCGCACGACGGGGAGGCGCGCCTCGAACCACTTCCCGATGGCCGTCTTGGGGACATAGGTCGAATGACCGGACATGGATAACCTCGTCGGGAAGGGCGATCAGCCGATGCGGATCTTGGTGTCGGAGATGAAGGCGTAGGGCGGGATGGGCAGGTTTTCCGGTGCCGGGCCCTTGCGGATGCGGCCGGCCGTATCGTACTGCGAGCCGTGGCAGGGGCAGAACCAGCCGCCGAATTCGCCGGACTCGTCGAGCGGAATGCAGCCGAGATGGGTGCAGACCTTGGTCATGACGAGGATGTTCTCCTTGCCGGTCGCCGCGCGGTTGGCGTCCGTGGCATCGGCGTTGGCGTCGCCATTGGCGTTGCGGGCCAAGGGATCCTTGAGATCCTCGAGCTTGACCGCCTTGCCCTCCTCGATCTCCTTGTCGGTGCGGTTGCGGATCACCACCGGCTTGCCGCGCCACATGATGGTGACCGCCTGGCCGGGCTTGACGCCGGAGATGTCGACCTCGACCGACGCCAGCGCGCGGGTCGAGGCGTCGGGGTTCATCTGGTCGATGAACGGCCACGCGGCAGCGGCCACGCCGACCACGCCGAAAGCACCGGCAGCATGCAGGAGGAAATCGCGGCGGGTTGGTTCTGCCGGTGTATCACTCTCAGCCAAGATCGCTTCCTTTCGCGCGGGGAGCGGCCACCGCCGATCGGCAGGCAACCGCCTCACGGTCCCGTTGACGCCACCCCGTCCGTGGCAATCTGTGCGGGCGTGAAGAAGAGGTTTCAACAACTTGCCCGGCATTCGACGCAGGCGTGACTACGCCTTGCTACGGATGCCTTTCCGGCCCTCTTTATGCATCAACGCCAAGCGTTGTCCAGTTGGTCCGCTTGAGAATTTGGTCTGATTTTTGGATTTATTCCAAAAAGTTTGGGTGGCGTTACCGGCTCCCTACAGCTCGTTTGCAATCCGGTTCGCTACGGTTCGGTTCTTGCCGTAGTATCCGGATGATGAAAGCCAACTTTATCGGTCGTCGGATGGCGATGCTTGCCTTGACCGAAGCGGCCGCCGAACCACATAGTTGCCATCTTGAACCTTCACCCTTGGGTCGATGAACCTGATGCGCCCCTTCGTGATGCTCGTTGCCCTTCTCGCCCTGCTCCTGGCTATCGCGCCGGGTTCGCAGGCCGTCGCGATGGGCATGGGGGCGGACATGGCGATATCCTCCGCTCATGGCGATTCCGATGGCTGCGCTTCGGCCATGACCGGTCATGACCGGACGGACAAGCAGCACGCCGGCAATTGCGGCAAGATGCATTGCTGCCTCGGGGCCGTCTGCGTCTTCTTCGGTCTCCCGGCGATGGCGACGGGCGCGATAGAGGTACCGACCGAGACCTTGCGTCTTTCTGCTGCGACCGCGGGCATGACGGGGCGTGACGTCGCTCCGCCTCTCGATCCTCCGAGACCGTTCGTCTGATCGTCCCGCGCGAGACTTCGCGCCGACTTCATCGAACTCTCGCCATTCGGCGAGCGGTGTGCCGTTGGCCGCCGATCTCCCATCTCAGTTGGCCGCCGTTCCTCGGGCAAAGTCGCACAGCCGCCTTTGCCGGAACTGGCCTCAGGATCGATCATGAACCGCAGAACTCTTCTCAAGACCGCCCTTGGCGGTGCCGCCGTCCTTTCGCTCTCGTCCTTCCGCGCTTTTGCCTCGACGGCTCGGACCCTTACGCTGGCGTCGCGGACCATCGAGGTGAACGGCCGCGCCGCCTCCGTCTATTCGCTCACCGGACCGGATGGAAAGCCGGGGCTTTCCTTCGATGCGGGCAGCGACTTCGACGTTACGCTCGTCAATACCCTCGGCGAGGACACCATCATCCACTGGCATGGATTGACCCCGCCCTGGGAGCAGGATGGGGTGGCCGATGCGCCTATGCCGCTGATCAAGGCAGGCGACACGCGGGCCTTCCGCTTCCCGGTGGGCAGCGGGGGAACGCACTGGATGCATGCCCATACGCTGCAGGAGCAGAATCTTCTGGCGGCGCCGTTGATCGTGCGGCGCGCCGAGGAGAAGTCGGCCGACGAACAGGAGGTCGTCGTTCTTCTGCATGACTTCTCCTTCACGCCGGCGGCCGAGCTCTTGGCCGGACTGAAGAAAAACCCGTCCGGCGGACATGCCATGTCGGGCATGAACATGTCGGGCATGAAAGGCATGACCCACGACATGGCGTCGATGCCCGGGATGTCGATGCCCGGGATGTCGATGGACGGCATGTCGATGCAGGGCATGGCGGGTATGGATCACGGGAGCATGGGCTCCATGCCGATGGACCTCAACGACATCGAGTATGATGCCTATCTCGCCAACGACCGCACGCTCGACGACCCCGAGGTCGTCAGGGTCGAAAAGGGCGGCAAGATCCGTCTGCGCGTCATCAACGGAGCGACGGCGACCGCCTTCACGCTGGATCTCGGTGCTCTCAAGGGAACGGTGGTTGCCGTCGATGGCCAGCCGATCCATCCGGTGGAGGGCAATCGCTTCCCCATGACCATGGGGCAGCGGCTCGACATCCGCCTCAGCCTGCCGTCCGGGGGCGGGGCCTTTCCCATTCTGGCGTTACGCGAGGGGGGGCAGCAGCGGACCGGCATCATCCTGGCCACCTCGGGGGCCGCCGTGTCTCGTCTACCCGTGGCTGGCGAGATTGCCGGGCCGGTGCTGAACACGGCGTTCGAAGCGGGGTTGCGTACGGTGACGCCGCTCGCCGCTCGGCCCGCCGACGTCCGGTATTCGGTTGATCTGACCGGCGACATGGCAAGCTATGCCTGGGGGATGCCGGGCAGCGAGGCCATCAAGGTCGAGAAGGGCCAGCGGGTGGAAATCGAGATGCGCAATGCGTCGATGATGGCGCACCCCATGCATCTGCACGGCCATCATTTCCAGGTGGTCGGACTGGATGGGGGAACCCGCATCCCCGGTGCGGTTCGCGACACCGTGCTGGTCCCGCCGGGGCGGACGGTGACCATTGCCATCGACGCGGAAAACCCGGGACGCTGGGCCTTCCATTGCCATCATCTCTACCACATGGCGTCAGGCATGATGGCGACCTTCGCCTACGACGGCGTCTGACCGGAAGCCCGTGGCCGGCGAGCCCTACAGCTCGCCGGCCACGAGATCCTTGTCGTTGTCTTCGAGGTTGAGGAAGCCGCCGGTCTGGCGATTCCAGAGGCCGGCATACACGCCGCCCCTGGCGACGAGATCGGCGTGGGTCCCCATCTCGACGATACGGCCACCATCCATCACCACCAGCCGGTCCATGCGGGCGATGGTGGAGAGACGGTGGGCGATGGCGACCACCGTCTTGCCTTCCATCAGGATCCCCAGGCTTTCCTGGATGGCCGCCTCGACGTCCGAATCGAGCGCCGAAGTGGCCTCGTCGAGTACGAGAATCGGCGCGTTCTTCAGGAGCACGCGGGCGATGGCGATGCGCTGTCGCTGACCGCCCGATAGCTTGACGCCGCGCTCGCCGACGAAGGCATCGTAGCCCACGCGTCCCTTGTTGTCGGTCAGCTCGGGAATGAACTCGTCGGCATGGGCCATGCGGGCGGCAGCCAGCATTTCCTCGTCGCTGGCCTCGGGGCGGCCGTACTTGATGTTGTCGCGGATCGACCGGTGGAGAAGCGAGGTATCCTGCGTGACCACGCCGACCGCCGCCCTCAGAGAGTTTTGGGTGACGGCCGAAATGTCCTGCCCGTCGATGCGGACCGAACCCTGCTTGATGTCGTAGAGGCGCAGGAGAAGGCTGACCAGTGTCGACTTGCCCGCGCCCGAGCGCCCGACCAAGCCGATGCGTTCGCCCGGCGCTATGGTGAGCGTCAGGTCGTCGATCGCCCGTCGGACCTCGCCATAGCCGAAGCTGACGTGATCGATCTCGATACCGCCTCCCTTGACCATCAGCGGCTTGGCATCGGGGCGGTCGGTGATGAGCTGTGGCCGCGACAGCGAACGCACCGTGTCATCGAGCGTGCCGACGCTTTCGAACACGTCGGAGAGACTCATGGTGGCGAGGCGAGAGAGCTGCTGGATCTGCAGCGTCATGGCGATCACAGAGGCGATGTCGCCCGGGGTTGCAAGGCCATGGCTCCACAGCAGCACGCCGGCAAGGCCACTGGCGGCAAGCAGCAGGCCATTCAGGAAGGTCAGCAGGCTCGAAAGGCAGGTCAGCAGTCGCATCTGCTTGCCGGTGGCGGTGACGCCGCTTTCGAGTGCCTCGCGGACGTAGGCGTCCTCGCGCGTCGAGGCCGTGAAGAGGCGGACTGTCAGATAGTTGGAGTAGCCGTCGACGAGACGGCCGGAGAAGACGGAAGCGGTGTCGGCCACCTCGCGGGCAGCGGCGCGGCTACGCGGCACATAGGAATAGACGAGGATCGCGTAAGCCACCGTCCAGACGATCAGCGGCGCCGCGAACAGCGGGTGCTTGACGAGGAGATAGCCGACCACGCCGGCCATGTAGAGCACGACGAACAGCAACTGGTCGGCGAACAGACGGATCAGCGAGCGAATCGCCTGGCCGGTCTGCGTCACCTTGGTGGCGATGCGGCCGACGAAGTCGTTCTGGAAAAAGGAAATGTCGGCCTTGGCGACGAACTCATGGGTCCGCCAGCGGACGAGCGTGCCGACGTTGCGCGACA
>JARKNW010000009.1 GCA_029976075.1 Pleomorphomonas sp. | reverse complement strand
GGCATGAGGTCAGAGCCGTCAAAGCGGAAGGTGGTTGCGCCCTGGAGGACCTCGGCGACCTTGCGGGAGACGGGATCCTGGTACCAGTCGAGGGAGGCGTCCTTGTGCGGCGAGATCGCGCCGCCGGCCTTGACCCAGCCTTCGACGGACGCGCCGGTGGAGAAGTACTGCATGACGGCGCGGACTTCAGGGCGATCGTCGAACATGGCGTAGATGTCGCCGGCGCCCAGGACGGGGCTGCCGTAGGCGGGATCGACGCCGGGCAGGTAGAAGAAGTCGTAGTCTACGCCGGCCACCAGGTTCTCAGGGAAGAAGGTGGTGATGAAGTTGCCCTGTTTGTGGAGCCAGCACTTGGGCGGGTTCTCGAACATGGGTTTGGGGGCATCGCCGAAGGAGGTGGTGGCGATGGCGCCACGGCCGCCGTAGACGTAGCCGTCGGTGAACCAGATCTTTTCGACGGTTGCAATGGCCTTGCGGACCTCGGGCGAGTCGAACTTGAGCTCGCCGGCGACCCACTTGTCGTAGTTTTCCGGGGAGGTGGTGCGGAGCATCATCTCCTCGATCCAGTCGGTCATGGGCCAGCCGGTGGCGGCGCCGGACTCGATGCCGACGCACCAGGGTGCATCGCCGTCGGCCTTGATCTCGTCGGAGAGGGCGAGCAGTTCATCCCAGGTGGTTGGGACCTTGTAGCCGGCCGCGTCGAAGGCCTTCTTGGGATACCAGACGAGGGACTTGCCGTTGGCGCGGGCCCAGATGCCGGCGGTGATGGGGCCACTCTTGCCTTCCATGACGCCCATGTCGAGCCAGGCATTGCTGTAGTTTTCCTTGAGCCAGTCGGCGGGGATGACGTCAGCGAGGTCGACGGCGAAGCCCTTCTTGGCCAGGTTGGCCAGGAGGCCGGGCTGCGGGACATCGACGATGTCGGGAGCGCTGCCGCCCTCGACCTGGATGGTGATGGAAGCCTCGAATTCCTTCGAGCCGGTGTACTGGATGTCGATGCCGGTGGCTTGCTCGAAGGCTTTGACCGACTCGTCGAACTTAAGGGCGTCATTGTCGGTGAAGGGGCCTTCCATGGTGACCTTGGTGCCCTTAAACTTGCCGGCGTAGGCGTCGGCCAGCGCGGTCAG
>JARKNW010000154.1 GCA_029976075.1 Pleomorphomonas sp. | reverse complement strand
GAAACCGGACATGTAGGCCGGCAGCACTTCGAGGTCGACCTTGACCTTCTTGGCAGCGGCGCGAGCATGCTCCTCGGTGTCGGCGGCGACGATGGCAATGGCATCGCCGAACTGGAAGATCTTCTCCTTGCAGAGGATCGGACGATCCCAGCCGTCACCCTTGTTGGTCGGGAAGGTGATGAGGCCGGTGATGGCGTTCTTGCCGCCGACGTCCTTCCAGGTGATGATCCGCTCGACGCCGACCATCTTCTCGGCTTCAGACGTGTCGATGTCCTTGATGAGCGCATGGCTCACCTCGGCCTGCACCAGCGCGAGGCGCAGCGTGCCGGCCGGCATCTTCAGCGCCACGTCGGCGCCGAAGTCCCACGTCCCCGTCACCTTGGCGACAGCCGACGGACGGATATACTCGGTACCGAGGATGGAACCGTCTTCCTTGGCCTTCGGCAAGACATCGTAGATGGTCTTCTCGCCGCGCATGATGGCGGCGGCGTCCATCACGGAATCGATCAGCGGCTTGTAGCCGGTGCAGCGGCAGAGATTGCGATTGCGATGGAACCAGGCGCGGACTTCCTCGCGGGTCGGGTTGAGGTTCTTGTCCAGCAACGCCTTGGCCGACATGATGAAGCCGGGTGAGCAGACGCCGCACTGGGCGCTGCCATGGGCCATCCAGGCGATCTGCAGCGGATGAAGGTTCTCGGGCGTGCCGATACCCTCGATGGTGACGATCTTCGAACCGGCAGCCAGCTTCTCCATCGGAGTCACGCAGGCGCGGACAGGCTTGCTGTCAATCAAGACCGTGCACGAACCGCACTGGCCGTCGGCACAGCAGACCTTACAGCCGGTGAGCATCATCTGCTCGCGCAGCACATCGGCGAGCGACCGCTTGGGATCGGCAACGACCCAGCGCTCCACGCCATTCACGTTTAGGGAAATGCGTTTCATGTCTTCCTCCTAGGCCGTCTCGTTTGTTCCGACGTCCGCACTCAGCTGGCGGCAGCGAAAGGCGCCGCCGTCTCTACAGACCCACACCAGTCCATGGTCCGCGTCAGCGGGCATGCCTTGTCGACACCTCGGATGTGGGCAACCATTTCGGCAGTCACGGAGACTGCGATTTCTTCCGGTCCCTCGGCGCCGATCTCCAGACCGACCGGGGCATGGACCCTAGCGAACGCCTCGGGAGCGAAGCCCGCGGCGACGAGATTCTTGTAGACGGTGAGCACCTTGCGCTTCGAACCGATCATGCCGATGTAGCTGGCCGGCGTGCCGAGCGCCCAGGCGAGCGCTTCCTGGTCGAGGGCGTGGCCACGCATGGCGATGAACACCAGCGACGAGGCATTGGGCGCCAGTTGCGCCGTCGTCTCGGCTAGCGGGCCGGCATGGGTGCTGATGGCGGACGGGAACCGCTCGGCATTGGCGAACTCGGCGCGGTCGTCGACAACGACCGTCTCAAGACCGAGCGTCCGGCAGATCGTCTCGGTCATCAGGCCAACGTGCCCGCCGCCGAAGATATAGACCGTGCGGTTGGGCATGATCGCCTCGATATAGAACTGCAGCTTGCCGCCACAGATCATGCCGAGGTCGAGCGTCGGGTTCTTGTGCAGGTCGATGGCCAGCATCTGCGACAGGCCGGTCTCGATGACCTCGCGGGCGACCATGATCGCCCTGCCCTCGGCCGCACCGCCACCGACGGTACCGGCGATCGTTCCGTCGGCGCGCACCAGCATCTTGGCGGCGGTCGCCGATGGCGTTGATCCCGACTGGGTGACGATGGAAACAAGGGCCGCGCGACGACCAGCATCACGCTCACGGACGAGTTCCTTGTAGATATCCATGTTGTCCTCCGGCGGTCTGCACAACGCAGCGATCCCGGACGGCTGCCGTTTCGTTTTTTCCGCCGGCCCCTGGGCTCCTCCCCGGGGTGGCAGTCAAAGGCGGCCTGTCCATGGTGGAGAGACTCTGCCGATACCAGGGTGAAATCTGTCCGGTACAGGACTCGCAGCCCGGAAATCGCTGTCGCCTGCCTGACGAGTTCGAGCCGTCCAAACAGCCGAAAATGGAATAAAATGCCTGAATACAGGGAGTTATGAGCACCCGGGCCCAAGCTTCCAGGGATATGCGTATGATCACGCATGGCGCCGCTCGGCGCCGGGTCGCATGCGCGAGCATGGCGTGTCGGGAAGCCAATGCCAAACGCGGCTCGCCTCGCGTCAGGCGGCCGTGGAAACGGCTATCAGGAGAAAGGCGATCTTCCGGTTATCGCCTCATGGCGCCCTGTCCGATGAGGGACAACTCGGTTGATTGGCGCAGACGAGGAGGCTCAGCCGCCTGTCATCGGTGGAAACAGTGCGATTTCACGGGCGGTGCCGAGCGGCTCGCCGTGTTCGATATGCAGCTGATCCACGGCAACACGGATGGTCGACGGCGACTCCAGCGCATAGGCATAGTTGTCGCCACGCCCGGACAGCCAGGCGATCATATCGCCTGCCGTCCGGACATTGTCGGGCAGTTTCAGGTACTCGTCGGAGAGACCGATGCGTTCGCGCACCCAGGCGAAATAGACGACGCGAACCGTCGGACCTTGCGCTTCCATCGATATCTCCGAAGTCTGGCTGGTCGCGATCAGGCCGCGATCGGCTTTCCGGCATGAGCGGCGGCGATGTCGTCGGCAAGACGATCGAGATCGGCAAAGGCGGCCTCGCGTGGCAAGCCCTTCACCATCACCGGCTCGAAGAATGTGGCGTTCAACTTCGGCAGCATCGACTGGATGATCTCCGGCAAGTTGCCTTCCCAGCCGAAGGACCCGATCACCGCCGCATATTTTGCCTTGAGGCCAAGCACGTTGGCCAGAAGGGCCGCGTAAGCGACGCTCGGATGCGGTCCCGACAAAACCGTCGGCGAGGCAAAGACCACCGTGGAGGCTTCGACGAGGCTCATGGCGAACTCGCCGGTGTCGAGATCGACGACATTGATCGGCTTGACGCCGATGCCACGCTCGACGAGACGGTCGGTCAGATAGCCGACCATCAAGGCCGTGCTCTCATACATCGACACATAGGGGATGACGACGAAGGGCTTGGGTTCGTCGGACGCCCAGGCGCGATAGAGATCGAGAATGAACGGCGGCCGCGCATAGATCGGCCCATGGCTCGGGGCGATGAAATCGAGTTCCAGAGCCCCGACCTTGTCGGCGGCCTCCTTCGAGAAAGCCCGATAGGGCATCATGATCTCGGCATAGTAGCGCTTGGCCGCCGTCTCGACCCGTGCCTCGTCGTCGGCAAAGAGATCGGTGGTGGCGAGATGGGCGCCCAGGAAATCGCAGGTGAAGGCGATGCGTGATTCCGGCACGTAGGTCACCATGGTGTCCGGCCAGTGGACCCAGGGGGTCATCAGAAACTGCAGCGTCTTGTTGCCGAGCGACAGGCTATGGCCGTCGCCGACGGTGATGAAGGCGTCGCGGCCGACCGGCAGCGTATCCATGATGAAGCGCTTGCACTTGGCGTTGGTCACCACCTTGGCTTCGGGAAAAAGCTCGAGGACCGCCGGAATGGAGCCCGAATGGTCCTGTTCGGCATGATTGGCGACGATGTAGTCGATGCGCTCAATGCCCGACTTCTTGATGGCGGCGATGAACTCCGCCGTCTTGGGCGGGTAAATGGTGTCGATCAGCGCCGTCTTCTCGCTGCCTTTGACGAGGTAGGCGTTGTAGGTCGTACCTTCCGGCAAGGGAACCAGCTCATCGAAGAGTTCGCGATCCCAATCGATCGCTCGGTACGAGTGGATGTCATCGGTTACCGCTTGCGGGATCATATCGATTACCTTTCACGTGAAGATGCGAACTGAGGCGAGCCTAGCAACAGCTCGAGACGGGAGGCGCATCGCTCGACAAGCCTGTCCCCGTCGGGGAACAATCAAACCGGCCGAAATGGGTTGTCCGGTCGCCATCGACGCGGAAGTGGTGCCGGAAGCGGGTCTCGCCGACCATGGCGGCGGTGTTGCCGCAGACCAGCATCGGCTTGCCGGCGATGAAACGGTGATGGTCGTCGAGACCGAAGCTGACCGGTGCGTCAGGCACGGTGCCGAGATAGGTGGCCACCTGACCGTAGTCCTCGCAACAGTCCTCGAGTGTGTCGAGCTTGAACGCGCGGATCGTCATCGACCAGAAGGTCGTGGGGCCGACCATGAGCTCTGCATAGGGATGGCCGATGACGACTGTCCGCCTGGCAACCACTCGAAAGTCCAACCAGCCCGCGGCGGCCATCAGCCTGCGAAAATCCTCGACATAGAGCGCCCTGCCCAGGCACTCGCCAACCAGCAATGGATCGGCGGCGACCTCGGCGGGCAGGCGCCGGCTGGCGAAGACATCGGAAAGCAACAGTTCGCCACCCGGCTTCAGCACCCGTCGGATTTCCGAAAAAACCTTCGCCTTGTCGGCAGACAGATTGATGGCACAGTTGGAAATCACCACATCGACCGAACCCTCGGCAATTCCGAGAGCCGAGAGGTCCTCGAACTGTCCCTCGATAAAGCTCACGTTGGATGTTCGATGACCGAAGATGCGAGCCTGCTCGTCCTGATGGGCTCGTCCGATCGCCAGTTGTTCCGACGTCATGTCGATGCCGATCGACCGACCACTCTCCCCGACCAACGCCGACAGCATGAAAGCATCGCGCCCGGTACCGCAGCCGAGGTCCAGCACCGTCAAGCCATCGACGTCATCGGGAATTGGCGAACCGCAGCCATAGAAGCGGTTCAGCACTTCGGGATGGATCGTCTCGAGGATCGAGCGCAAGCGTGGCGAAAGCCGGTCGGCAGAGCAGCAGGCACCCGTCTTGAGGTCTCCGCTTCCCGCAAGCCGTGTTCCGTAATAGTCCCGAACAGTCGCCGTCAGCTCGTCCATCACGATCTCCCGCCCCCATAGAATGCACGTCGGGAAGCCCCAGCGGAGATCATCGCCCTAAACGAAGAAAAGGTCTGTCACCCATAGGACAGGGAGCCAAATTGGCATGTCGGAGATGCGACTCCGGCGATGGTCGTGACTTCGTCTCCCGACCGCCGCTCCTTGCGGGAGCCCTCGTCGGGCTTGGCCAAGTCGGCTGTTTTGCGTCTTCCAGGACATCTCCGCGCAACGCTGGCTTCAACTGCCCGTATCACGAGCCAGCCGGCTCAACACTGTTTCCACGTCGTCCAGAAAGGCGGCATATGTGCCATCCTCGTCGATACCGGCGATGCGCATCAGGAACAGCCCTTCAACCGCGAGAAAAGCCACGCGAGCGGCCTGTCCGTCAGCCGTTCCCGCATCAAGCCGCTTGAAGATCCCGCGATACCACTCGCGGACTCCGTAGAGGTTGCCTGGATCCTGGAGATAGCTGGTCATCAGCCCCGCCATCTTGGCGTCCAGCACGTCCTGCGAGGCGCGCATAGCCAGAATGTAGCGATGCACAAGCTCTGGCGCGGTGACCCGATCATCGGTTTCGAGCACCTCGTCGAACTTGCTGGTCCACCTTTCGACCAAAGCTCTGACGAGCTCCTCCTTCGAGGCGAAGGTGTATTGCACGCCGCCCTTCGATATCCCGGCGGCCTGCGCCAAAGCATCAACAGTCAATGCCTTGGCGCCCTGGCCACGGACGATCTCCTCGGCCAGGTCCAACAGTCTGTCTCGGGTAATTGTCGGTTTTCTGCCCAATGTTTCGCCCCCGCCGTTTCCTGCATTGAAATCCATACATATGTATTTATATCCGGTCGGCAACAGATAATTGGGTGAACCATGTCCTCGACCCGTACCGACCCGAGACGCTGGCTGGTCCTGATCGCCGTCATGCTGGCCTTCCTGCCGGTCGTGTTCGACATGACCATCCTGCATATCGCGGTGCCGGCATTGACCCAGGCGCTCGGGGCCACCAATACCGATGTGCTCTGGATCATCGACATCTACCCCCTGCTGATGGCCGGCCTGCTGGTACCGATGGGGACGCTGGCCGATCGGGTCGGCAACAGGCGGATCCTGCTGGTCGGCCTCGTAGTCTTCGGCGTAGCCTCGGGCTTGGCCGCCTTCGCGCAGAATGCCGCCATGCTGATCGGCGCCCGCATGCTCCTGGCTCTTGGTGGCTCGATGATCATGCCCTGCGTTCTTGGCATCATCCGTCGCACGTTCGAGGATGACGGCGAGCGCGCACTGGCCCTTGGCCTGTGGGGCACGGTCGGATCAGCGGGGGCGGCGGTTGGCCCGTTGGTCGGAGGGGCGCTGCTTGAGCATTTCTGGTGGGGCTCAGTGTTCCTGATCAACGTCCCCGTCATGCTGGTCGTCGCCCCGACCTGCCATATGCTGTTGCCCCGAACCCAGGTGACCGGCTCCGGCAAATGGGCCTTCGGCCACGCCATCCTGTTGATCTTGGGCATGATCTCATTCGTCTATGGCATCAAGGCCGGCTTTGGCGGAAAGCAGGCGCCATTGGTCGTCATCGGAACTCTGCTTTTCGGAATGGCAATGCTGGCGCTGTTCGCGCAAAGGCAACTGCGGTCCACGGACCCGCTTCTGGATCTATCGCTGTTTTCTCGGCCGGCCATCATGGCCGGCATCATCATGGCCGTTGTCGTCACTGGCGCACTCGCCGGCGTCGAGCTGACGCTTGCCCAAGAGCTTCAGTATGTTCTGGACAAGACGCCCCTGCAGGCGGGGATATTCATGATTCCCATCATGGCCGCGTCGGCAATCGGCGGCCCGATCGCCGGCTTCCTTTCCAACGCACTTGGCCTGCGCCAGTTGGCGAGCCTTTCGTTACTTGTCTCGGCAACAGCACTCGGACTTCTGGCCTTTAGAGACTTTGGAGCACCGGGCGCTAGCGTGCCGATCCTGCTTGCGGTGCTGGGACTGATGCTGAGTATCGGCCTGACCGCCTCGTCCGTTGCCATCATGGGGTCGGTGGAAGCGAGCAAGGGCGGCGCGGCGGGCTCTCTGGAATCGACCGGTTACGAGCTGGGTACCGGGTTGGGGATCACGCTTTTCGGTGTGTTCATGTCCGCTGTGTTCGGTCACATGATCGAGTTGCCATCGGGTCTTGCACCAGGTGTCGGAGAGCAGGCCATGCGGTCAATCGGCGACACCTATCTGGCGGCCCAGCAGCTTGGTGGCGGTGAAGCCGCTGCTCTGATCGACGCAGGCAAAACCGCCTTCGCCAAGACCCATTCGGTGTTGCTCTCCATCGCCGCAAGCCTGATCGGCGCCCTCTCCGTCGTGGTCTTTTTCATGCTGGGCAGCTATCGCCGCTTCGCACGCGTCGAGCGTTAGGAAACCAGTACGGCGGCCATGTGAAAGCACGCGCATACGCAGCTCTCGCTGATGAGCCGAAACACTATCGCGACGTTATCGACAAGAACACTCCGGCGTGGCTCGGCATCCAGCCGCATAGCGGGACCAAGCATCTCTACTGATCGTGACCAGATTTGATGCCGATCTGGCACCAAGGCAAAGAGCAGCTTTCCTGGCGTTTCGCAGACTCTTTCGCTTTGCTAACAAAGGATACGAACCCGCCTGTCAGGCATCTGACATCGCGTCTGGTCAAAAGCTTGTTCAGATGGAGGTGGGCACTCCGGCTTTCAGGTCGGGGCTCAAGGTTTCTTATCCAATGCAGTTCTAGATTCCGTCGGTTTCATATCAACCACGATGGCAGAGGTTCTCATGATCGAGCTTCGTTTCCAGTTGCGGGTGGACAGTGAAACGCGCATCGGCCCCGGCAAGATTTCGCTTCTAGAGGCGGTTGCCCGCGTCGGCTCGATATCGGCTGCGGCGCGCGAGCAGGAAATGACCTATCGCCGGGCATGGGAACTCATCGACCACATGAACAAGGCTTTCGGTCAGCCCGTGGTCGTCGGGCACACCGGCAGTACCGGTGGCGCATCATTGACCGAACTGGGGGCGGAAATCGTTCGTCGCTACCGGCTCATCGGGCAACTGATCGACGACGCCGTTGCGCCCCATCTCGCCGCACTTGACGCAGCCATCCTGGTACCGGCCTCGGAAGTGGGGCCAGGAGAGAGCCTAGACTAAAGGCCAAGCGAACGTCCGAATGAATATCCTCAATTATGCTTTTGAGGTTATAATTCAGCAACACGACATTCATTTACGTCAACACGGCGGATTATCAAGAAAAAATCACGAGCAACATTGCATTCAACATTAATCAGTGGCATTGAATTCAATTATGTCGGCAAAAACATAATAGTATAGGTGCGTATTTTCTCCGATTTGCTTGAAAGAAAGACTTTCGGCATGGATGGTTCAGGCGAGCGTGAAAGCCACGCCGCCAACCATCTTTTTGGCAAGGCCGAAATCACGAGGCATTTGGGGACCTCCGGATCGGCAGTTGGAGGAAGAGCCATGCCTAAAGTCATCCGCATCAACATGACGGACCTGTCGGTTCGCATCGATGAAGCTCCGGCCGCCTGGGCCGGTCTCGGCGGTCGTGCGTTGACGTCGACGGTCGTTGCCGCCGAAGTGCCGCCGACCTGCCATCCGCTCGGCCCCAACAACAAGCTCGTGTTCGCTCCCGGTCTCTTGTCGGGAACGGCTGCCGGTAATGCCGGTCGCATGTCGGCTGGTGCCAAGAGCCCTCTGACCGGTACGATCAAGGAAAGCAACGCCGGTGGCACCTGCGGCCGCATGCTCGGTCGCCTCGACATCAAGGCGATCATCATCGAAGGTCAACCGGCAGCGACGGACACCTGGTACCAAATCCGTATCGGCGCATCGGGCGTGGTGATCGAGCCGGAAACCGAGACGGTCGGCATGAACAACTTCGCCGTTCTGGAGTCGGTTGCCGGCCGTTACGGCGAAGACAAGGGTGTCATCACCATCGGCTCGACCGGTGAGAACCTGATGATGATCTCGAACATCTCGACCCGTGATCCGGAAGGCAAGCTGCGCAGCTTCGGTCGCGGTGGCCTCGGTGCGGTCATGGGCTCCAAGCGCATCAAGTTCATCACCATCGATCAGGAAGGCACGCGCCCGGTTCCGCTGGTCGACTCGGCCGCCTTCAAGGCCGCCAACATGGTATTCACCAAGGCGCTCAAGGATCACCCGGTTTCCGGCCAGGGCCTGCCGACCTACGGCACCGCCGTGCTGGTCAACATCCTGCACGAGATCGGCGGCCTGCCGACCCGCAACTTCACGTCGGGCCAGTGCGAGCACCACGACATGATCTCGGGCGAGCACATGTACGACACCATCGTCGCCCGTGGCGGCGAGCCGACCCACGGCTGTTCGCTCGGCTGCGTCATCCAATGCTCGCAGGTCTACAACGACAAGGACGGCAAGTACCTGACCTCCGGCTTCGAATACGAGACCATCTGGGCTTATGGCGCCGACTGCCTGATCAACAACCTCGACCTCATCGCTGAATGCGACAACGTCATGGACGATCTCGGCGTCGACAGCATCGAGACGCCGGTGATGTTCGGCGTGGCGATGGAGGCCGGCCTTCTCAAGTTCGGCGACGGTACGGAAGTGCTGCGCATGCTGCGCGAGGAAATCGGCAAGGCAACGCCGCTCGGCCGCATCCTAGGCGGCGGTACCGGACACGTCGGCAAGACCTATGGCATTGCTCGCGTGCCCGTCGTCAAGAACCAGGCGATCCCGGCCTACGACCCGCGCTCGGTCAAGGGCATCGGCGTCACCTATGCGACGACGACGCAAGGTGCCGACCACACGGCCGGTTACGCCGTCGCCACCAATGTGCTCAACGTCGGCGGCAAGGTCGATCCGCTGTCCAACGAAGGTCAGGTCGAACTGTCGCGCAATCTCCAGATTGCGACCGCAGCCATCGACTCGACCGGTCTCTGTCTGTTTGTCGCCTTCCCCGCGCTCGACATCGCCGAGTGTCTGCCGGCGGCGGTTGACATGCTCAACGCCCGGTTCGGTACGAAGCTGACGATGGATGACGTGGTCGGGCTCGGCAAGACCGTGCTCAAGCTGGAGCATGAGTTCAACCTCGCCGCCGGCATCGGGCCGGAGCAGGACCGTCTGCCCGAGTTCTTCGAACTCGAAGCCATCGCCCCCCACAACGTCAAGTGGGACATGGACCAGAAGGAACTGGCGAGCTTCTGGAACTTCTAAAGCAGTTTTCGGCAAAAGTGGGGACCGGTTTTGCCCGTTCGAAACTGAGCTGAATCGAGATGATCATGTGGGTTACGGTCAAACTCTTCGCGACGTTTCGCGAAAACCGCTTCAAGGAGGCCCGGCGGCAATATCCGCCGGGAACCACCGTCGCCGACGTCGCGGCGGAGCTTGAAATCGAGCAAGGCCTGATCGGCATGATCTTCATTCATGGGCGTGCGGCCGAACTCGACCGCGTGCTCGATGAGGGCGACGTTCTGGCGCTCTTTCCTCTCCTTGGAGGAGGATAGGCCTCTCCTCCTAGGGGCCTGTCAGTCGGCAAGCCAGCGCCCCCAACGCGGGCCTTGCCGTCGAGCACCGGAACGAACGTAGAGGAGGCCCATCCGCACGGGCCTCCTCAGCCGTTTTTGAAGTCGGCAGTACGGAGGGAATCTTGCTTTCGAACGTGGAACTCCAGCGCTACAGCCGACATATCCTGCTCCGGGACGTCGGCGGCCCCGGCCAGAACAAGCTCAAGGCTACCCGGGTTCTGTGCGTCGGTGCCGGCGGGTTGGGATCGCCGGTGATCGAGTATCTCGCCGCCGCCGGCGTTGGAACGCTGGGGCTCGTGGACGACGACAAGGTCAGTCTCTCCAACCTGCAGCGCCAGGTGGTGCATTCGACGGCCAATGTCGGCAAGCTCAAGGTCGAGAGTGCCGGCGATCGCGTCGCTGCCATCAATCCGCACGTCAATGTCGAGCTTCATCCATTCCGTCTCGAGGCGGGGAACATCGAAGAGCTTGTGAAAGCCTATGACATCGTGGTCGACGGGACCGACAACTTTCCGACCCGCTTCCTGATGGCCGACACGGCCTATGCCTGCCGCAAGCCGCTCGTCACGGCGGGGGTGCTCGAGTTCTATGGCTCCCTCACCACGCTGTTGCCCTACGAGAAGGATGCCGGCGGCCAACCGCATCCGAGTTGGCGTTGCCTGATGCCCAGGGAGCCCGACACGACCGCGCTCACCTGTTCCGAAGTCGGCATTCTCGGCAGCGTCGTCGGCGTGCTGGGCACGCTCGCCGCCTGCGAGGTCTTGAAGCTGATCACCGGCGTCGGCCAACCGCTGATCGGCCGGTTGCTGATGGTCGATATCCGCGACATGGGGTTCGATCTGGTCGACTACTACCGAAACCCAATGTCCCCAACGTTCGGGCAAACCTGAGAGACGGCGGATGACTGGGCAAATCGAACTCATAGCCTTCATGGGGTTGCGGACGCTGTTCAGCGAGCGCGGCTGGTCCATCCCGAGGTTTGTCGATCTGCCAAGGGACATGACGGGGGAGGAACTGCTGCATTTCCTGGCGATCGACAGCGCCAAGGTGGAGTCGCTGATCCTCAATCGCTCCGCCGTTGCCGTGGAGGATGCCGTCATCCGTCCAGGTGACCGGGTTGCCCTTGTCCCGCCGGGGGTACCGGGGCCGCATCGCCTGCTGCTTGGCATCCATGGCCAGACCAAGCCCGCTCAGCCATTTGGCCTTTCATTCTCGGAAGCTTCCGAGAATGGCGAAAGCGACGACGGCAAGAGCCCATGAATCTCGACAAACCGGAAACTCTGGCGCGATCCGTCATGACCACTTGCGTCAACTGCGAGCAATGCCGCGAGTTGATGGAGGACGCGCCGTGCCAGTATTTCCCAAGGCTGTTCAACCTCGCGGACCGCGCCAAAGCTGGTGGCAGGCCGGTATCGGGTCAGGATCTGGCGGAGCTGATCGACCTCTGCAATGCCTGCGGGCAATGCCCTTGCCGCCCGGTCCAGAGCGATATTCGCCGGGCCAAGGATGCCTTCGTCGAGCGGGATGGTTTGCCATTGGCGACCCGCTTCATCGAGAATGTACAGTTGGTCGGGCGGGTGTGCGGCACCCTTCCCTCGCTGGTCGACGCCGTCATGAAGAGTCCGCGCCTCGGCAAGCTGGCTCGCCGGCTCGTCGGCGTCCACGCGGACCGCAAGATGCCGTCGTTCCCGCGCGATCGTCTGGCGCGCTGGATTACCCGGCGCGGCCTCGATCGCCGGAAGCCGGCCCAGGGGCGCAAGGTTGCCTATTTCGTCGGTTGCACGGCGCGGTACATGTTCCCCGATGTCGCCAAGGCCACGATCGAGGTTCTCGAAAGAAACGGCATCTCCGTCTATGTGCCGGAGCAGAAGTGCTGCGGCATGCCGACCTATCTCGAAGGCGACAAGCCGTTCACCCTCGATCTCGTCGCGGCAAATCTGCCGGTGCTCCAGCAATGCGTGGAAGACGGCTACGACATCGTCACGGCATGCCCGACCTGTTCGTTCATGTTCAAGTCGGTGCTGGCTCGCGATGCCCAGTTCTCACCCGCCTACCGCGATCGTATCCGGGCTCTTGGAGTGGAACTTGAAGGCAAGACCGAGGCGATCGCAAAGCAGCTTGCCGCCGAAGTATCCGCTCCGTCGGGACGCACGAGCAGCATCGCTCCGGAGTTTCTCGCCTCCTGGGTGGTCAACTATAATCTCGGGCTGCATGCCGAGACGGATCGAGGTGACGTTGGCTATTTCGCGGGCTGGGATGCAAACCAGCGCATCAAGGTCGCCGCTCACGTGTTCGAGCTCGGCGAATATCTCGGGGTGCTGCATCGCGAGGGCGGACTGCATCTTCCTCCCATGGTAACATCCGAGAAGCTCTCCTATTTCCCTCCGTGCCACCTCAGGGAACAGAACATGGGGCGACCGTGGCTCGATCTGCTCGGCGAAGCGCCGAGGACCGATATTTCGCCGGTCGGGCAGCCGATGGATTGCTGCGGGCTTGGCGGCATCATGGGGTTCAAGAAGGACTTTCATGCCGCTTCCCTGGCGATGGGGCGCGGCCTGATCGACCGGATTGAGGAAGCGGCCCCGGGCAGGATTGTGACCGAGTGTCTGGCCTGCCGGGTCCAGTTCATGCAGATGCAGGAAAAGCCGGTTACGCATCCGGTCGAGTTGCTGGCTGAGGCCTATCGAGCCGAAAAGGCCAGGTTTCCCTTGAGTGAGATTGGTCAAGGGCGCGGAAGTCAGTAAGAGGTTGGAGGCAGGTTTATGGTGCAGTTGAGTTCTGATGCCTTCGCCTTCGGAGGTGACCTGATGCCGGTCGAGGAGGCCCTCGATCTGGTTGCCGGCAGGATTCCACCGATCGGCGAGACGGAAAGCGTCGGGCTGATAGATGCCGACGGACGCTTTTCGGCTTCCGACGTGATAGCCCCGATCGATCTGCCGGTTTTCGACAATTCCGCCGTCGATGGCTACGCCGTGGCTTATGCCGACTTGCTGGCAGGTGGACCGACCGTGCTGCCGATAAGCACCAGGGTTGCGGCAGGCGAAGCCGCCTCACAGCCCCTCGCCGCCAAGACGGCCGTGCGGATCTTCACCGGGGCTCCCATGCCGCCCGGGACCGACACGGTGTTCATGCAGGAAGACGTCGCTCTCGACGATGGGGGACGCGTCGAGTTGCCGTCAGGTCTCCGGAAGGGGGCAAACCGTCGCCCGAGGGGTGAGGATATATCTGCCGGCAGCGTTGCCGTCCCCGCCGGAAAGAGGCTGGAACCGCGCGACATAGCTCTTCTCGCAGCGCTCGGCGTCACCTCCCTGGAGGTTCGCAAGCGTCCGCGTGTGGCGGTCTTCTCGACCGGCAACGAGTTACGCAATCCAGGTCAGACGCTCGGTGCGGCGGCTATCTACGATTCAAACCGCTTCTCCCTGCAAGTGATGCTGAAGCGGGCCGGATGCGAAGTGTCCGATCTCGGCATACTGCCCGACAACCGCGACATCACGGTCCAGCGCCTTGATGCGGCCAGCCTTGCGCATGATCTCATCGTGACCTCAGGCGGCGTTTCGACCGGTGAGGAAGACCATGTCAGGGCGGCCATTGCGGCCAGCGGTTCCATGGTGTTCTGGCGGCTTGGCATCAAGCCGGGGCGGCCGCTCGCCATGGGGATCATCAATGGAACGCCGTTGATCGGTCTCCCGGGCAACCCTGTCGCCGTTTTTGTCACCTTCGCCCACGTGCTGCGGCCGTTGGTGGTCGCGCTCTCCGGAGGAAAGCCGACGCCACTTTCGGCCATGACCGTCTTCTCCGGGTTCGACTACAGGAAAAAAGCCGGTCGACGTGAATATGTCCGAGTGTCGCTGGAGCAGTCCGACGGCCGGACCGTTGCCCAAAAGTACCCCGTCGATGGCGCGGGCGTGCTCACGTCCCTGACCAGAACAGATGGGATGGTCGAGTTGCCGGAGTCCTGCACGGAAGTCAGGCGCGGCGATCCAATTTCATTCTACGCCTACAGCCAACTCATTTGATGGCTGCCATCAGAGTCCTTCGGTCTGGCGCAGGTATCTAGGCAAACGATGCGATCTAGAGGTTGGTCGGGATGAATCTGCCAATCAGAAACCATGGTGGCGAATGCGGTTCTCTCTTCGGAGACGTCACCGGGTGCGAGCCATGTCATCCGCGGTTCAGGCAGCACCATCAGGCTGCCAGTCGGCGCCATGGGGGGCACGATGGTCAGATTCTGGCGGTGAGATCGCACTTCCTGTCCACCGGGACAGTGCCTGAAGGGGTATCGTCGCCTCTCGTCCGATCCTGGCAGCGCAGCAGTCGGTTCGGCTTCGCTTCCCCGACACTGAACAAGCAGCGCGACCGGCTCGCTGAACCAGGCCTCAAGAGTTTGAAGGAGAGCAACAACGATCTGATCATGTCCGCTGTCGATGAGATGGCATCGCTTGGTCAGGAGCTCAGCGACCAAGGGGGCGTTGTCATTCTGACCGATCCCTCCGGTATCGTGCTGGCGCGCCAGGGCAATGGATCATTTTCCCTGGAGGCGGACCGGCTGGGACTCAACGAGGGGTTCGATTGGTCGGAAGAAGCGATTGGGACGAATGCCATTGGGACTGTGGCACTCGAAAGAACGGCTCTCACCATCACCGGTGCCGAACATCTTTTCTGCCTCAATACGTCCATCAGTTGCTCGGCGATCCCCATCCTCGATCCTTCTGGCACGCTGGCCGGCGTGCTGGACGTTTCGACATCGGTCTCCGTATCACATGACTACCTGTTGCTCCTGCTCAAGCGCTCTGCTCTCGAAATCGAGCGCCGCCTGTTCGAACGTCGTTTTCCAAGGCATGTGAAGCTTCGCTTCCATTCAAGCGAGTACCTCTTCGGCGGGACTAGAGACGGTCTTCTCGCTTTCGACGATGATCGTCTGGTCGGTGCCAACCGAACCGCACTGGAACTGATAGGTCGCGAGTGGCCAATGGTTGGGATGGCTCGATTTGACGAGCTTTTCGCCACTGGGTACGACGCGGTCGAAGAGATGGCGCTGTCCGGCAAAAGCAACCTTCGCTCGACCGATGGCCGAGAGTTTTTTGCGCGCCTGCAGCTGCCAGCGAAATCGGCCGCTCTCAAGCATTCGTCTTGCGCTATCACCTCGAACCGCTGGGTCGACGCCGTTGAACCCGAGCCGGAAACGCGCCCGCATCTGCTCATCGAGAGGATGCAGGAACGAGGGACGCTAAGGTTCCGCAAAATGAAAGCCGGGCAGCTCCTCTACGGCGCCAGTCTGGTGGACGCAAGCGGTGAAGCCATTCTGGTCTTCGCCTCGGGTCGGTATCGCTGCTTTGCCTCGCACGACGGTCGGGAACTGACCCTGTTCAGGCTGGGCTGTGGCGATGCCATCCCTCTGGGTGCCGATCTCGCAGTCGAAGTTTGTGCGGACGGCGACGTCCTCGTTATTCCACGAACGTTGTTCCAAAAACTCCAGCGAAAATATCCCGAGTTCGGTAGCTGTGTGATGCCGGTCATCGAGCGACTGCTTGGTCAGTCGTTGGCCATGGTTGGCGACATGGCTTTCCGCAGCGTACGTCACCGCGTCATTCGCCATCTTTGCACGCTCGCCGATCACGAAGGACGCCAGACACAGACCGGTACCGTCATTGACGGGGCACCTAGCGGTGACGAACTCGCCGCAGCCATCGGCGCTGCCCGTCAGTCCGTCTCAACCGTCCTTGCCGAACTCATTCGTTGCGGCGAGATGCACCGTCCTTCGCCACGCACCCTGATAATTCGGAACGTTGACCGTCTTCGCGTGGAGCTGGACACGTCGGCATGATCTCCGATGTTGTCGTCGTTGCGAACCATGTCGATCGGGTAAGGCGTCTGTCTGGTGTTGCCGACACTCTGCGAACGACGCGCCGTGCGGCGTCGCCAGCCAAGCTTCCTCTCCTTGCAAACCGTTGGGCTCGGGAGAAACCTTACCGCCCGAAACCTGTCGCCTAAGTGACAGCCTTTTCATCCAAGTCATTGTAGCCAGAGTCAATCGTTTCAGTGGCTCATGGGCAGAGTACTGCCAGTCGCATTGACTTGGGGGAGCCGGTGCCGTCGCTGAAATCATAGTAGCGATTTGAGAACTTTGGCGACGAGGTGATCGGCGATAGCGAGAAAGACGTCCTGGGACTTGGTCAACTCGGCCCGTTAAACGCCGAAGGCGAATTTAACAAGTTACACATGATCTCTTTAGACTGTCCGAAGGTCGAGGTTCCAAAAGTTCCGGACGTTGCGCAGAAAGAATAATCGGATTGCCTCCGGTCAAAAACCAAAGGCCAACCGCAATACTACGTGGGAAAAGGTATGCAGCAGGACGTGACGCTGACTTCTTCGATTCTGCAGCTTCTCGCCGGAAATGGCGGGCCTTTTCTAAGTATTATCCTCCTTTCGCTTGAAGTCACGATCACTGCCGTCACTTGCGCGGGGCTCGTCGGGCTGCCCCTGGGCGCTGGACTGGCTTTGGTACGCTTTCGCGGGCGGACTGTGATCATCGTCCTGGTCAACACTCTGATGGGATTTCCGCCTGTTGTCGCGGGCCTCGCAATCTTTCTGCTCTTGTCTCGCTCCGGTCCGCTCGGCGGTCTGGGTCTTCTGTTCACGCCAAAAGCGATGATGATTGCTCAGTTCGTCTTGGTCCTGCCCATCATCGTGGCTCTGACCAGACAGACGATCGAAGACCTCTGGGGCGAGTATCAGGATCATTTGACCTCGCTTGGAGCCGGACGCCTGAGTTCGATCCCTACCCTGTTGTGGGATGCCCGCTTTTCATTGGTTACGACAATGCTTGCCGGGCTCGGACGCGCCAGTGCCGAGGTGGGAGCCATCCTGATCGTCGGGGGCAACATCGCCGGTTTCACGCGCACCATGACGACTTCGATCGCGCTTGAAACCTCGAAGGGCGATCTGCCGCTGGCCATGGCGCTGGGTGTCGTCCTCATGAGCCTAACGCTGGCAATCAACGGTCTCGCCTTCGGCATATCGCGCGTCGGCGCGCGCTTCTCCGGGAAAAGCTGATGCGCGATGCGACATCCCTGCTGCCTCTGACGGTGCGCGATCTTCGGCTCGAGATCGACGGGCGGCTTCTCCTCGACATACCGAGCGCACGGATCCAGAACCGGCGGCGCACCGTCATTCTAGGTCCCAACGGTGCCGGAAAGTCACTGTTCCTCAAGGTTTGTCACGGGCTGATCCAACCTACCTCGGGGAGCGTGGACTTCACCTTCCCGGCGTCGGCTGTCGAGATCCGGCGCAAGCAGGCGATGGTCTTCCAGAAGCCGGTGATGCTGCGCCGTTCCGTTCGCGCCAACTTCACCCATGCGCTCGCCATGGCTGGCGTCGGTTGGCGCATGCGACGTCGCATAGCGGATGAAGCAATGGCGCAGTTCGGGCTTTCCGATCTCGCCGACAGTCCGGCCCGCGTGCTGTCGGGTGGCGAGCAGCAAAGGCTTGCCATCGCTCGGGCCGCCAGCCTCAATCCCGATCTGCTGTTCCTTGATGAACCGACCTCGTCGCTCGACCCGACGGCCAGTCGGCAGATCGAGGACATGCTGGATGTCCTGCACGAGCGCGGTGTCACGCTTGTGCTGACGACCCACGACCTGGGGCTCGCGCGGCGCTTTGCCGACGTGATCTTCTTCTTTCATAACGGTCGGATCGTCGAGGAAAACGACGCCGAACACTTCTTCACCACCCCCCAAAGCGCGGAAGCGCAGGCTTTCCTGGAGCATCGTCTGTTCTGGTGAAGCTGCGGCAAGGCTTTTCGAAACTGGAGGAATCTCAAATGCTGCGTCGTACCTTTGTCACCGCTGCGGCGTCCGTTCTGGTCGCCATCGGCATGCTGTCATCGGTTCAGGCCGAGGAGCGCTTCATCACCGTCGCTTCCACGACCTCCACCCAGGACTCCGGTCTCTTCAATGTCCTGCTCCCCGCCTTCACGGCCAAGACAGGGATCACCGTGAAGGTCATTGCCCAGGGTACCGGACAGGCTCTCGATACGGCGCGCCGGGGTGATGCCGACGTGGTCTTCGTCCATGCCAAGGCGCAGGAGTTGAAGTTCCTGGCCGACGGCTTCGGCGTGAAGCGCTACCCGGTGATGTACAACGACTTCGTCGTCGTCGGCCCCAAGAGCGACCCGGCGGGCATCAACGGCAGCAAGGACGTCGCCGCCGCCTTCAAGGCGATCGCCGACAAGAAGGTTCCCTTCGTCTCCCGTGGCGACAAGTCCGGCACCAATACCGCCGAGCTGAACCTCTGGAAGACGGCAGGCGTCGACCTGCAGGCCGTCCGGGGCGAATGGTACCGCGAGATCGGCCAGGGCATGGGCGCAACGCTCAATACGGCGAACGCCATGGCTGCCTACACGCTGTCCGACCGCGGCACCTGGATTGCCTTTGCCAACAAGGGCGATCTCGGCATCGTCGTCGAGGGCGACAAGAAGCTGTTCAACCAGTACGGCGTCATGCTGGTCAACCCGGCGAAGATCCCCACCGTCAAGGTCAACGACGGCCAGGCATTCATCGACTGGCTCGTGTCGCCTGAGGGGCAGGCAGTGATCGCCGGATATCACATCGGCGACCAGCAACTGTTTTTCCCCAATGCCAATGATCCGAATGCCTGACGGGCATACCCGTGGGCGGACGGGGCAATGTGAAGGGGCCTGACGATGGACCGGACATCGCCTGTTCGCCGTGTTGCTCTCGAAACGGCTTGGGCCTGGCTCGACAGTCAGGCCCAGGCGCCATCCGAGATGGCGGCGCCGGTCGGGATCGAGCTGGTTGGCCGGGTTCTCGCTCGTGATGCGCTGAGCGGCACGGATCTTCCGGCAGGGACCCTGACGGTGATCGATGGCTTCGCCGTTCGCGCCGACGACATCCTTGGGGCCGGCGACTACAATCTCATCCGGCTCTGCCTCGGCGGGGCGGCATCGGCAGGCAGCGCTGTCGTCGTCGTGGCTGGTGGGCCGATACCGGCCGGGTTCGACACGGTTTTGCCCGTCGACTGCGTCGAGCGCAGCGGTGGGGCGATTGAAGTCGCCACGGCGGTGCCGCGCGGCAACGGCGTGGTTCGGGCCGGACAGGCCGCGGCCATCGGAAGCCCGCTCCTTTCGGCGGGCACATGCCTCTCTCCAGCCGACATCATGCTGCTTTGCGAAGCGCGCTGTGGTGAGGTCGTTCTCAAGGGGAAAGCCCGGGTCGCCCTCGTCTCCTTTGGCAGTAAGGCCGGAGCGGATACGTCGGCCGCGACGCTCGCCCAGTTGATGGCGCGAGACGGCGCTGTCGTCAGTGCCCACCCCATGACGAACGGGCAACTGGAGCCAACTTCCGAGGCTGATCTCGTGGTTGTCGTGGGGCGAAGCGGCTGGGGCGACGACGATGCCGCCGAGGCCCTGATCGGACAGCAAGGCGTCCTCGATCACCATGGGCTCGCCCTCCGCCCGTGCGGCAGCGTCGGCTTTGGTCATTTGGCGGGCGTCCCTCTCGTGCTGCTGCCCGGAGATCCACTCTCCGCCTGGATCGCCTATGAGCTCCTCGTCGCCCGCTTGCTGCGGCGCTGGGGGGGCAGGCCTTCGCTTCTTGCCTTCGGCAGTGAACGCCGCGTGCTGAGCCGCAAGATTGTCTCGCCCGTGGGTACGGCGGATTGGGTGCCTCTCGTCTGCGAAGCCGATGGCAAGGTAGCTCCGGTTCCTATTCCTGCCGCCTGTCCGTTGTCGGTGGTTGGCCGCGCAAATGCCTTTGCTCTGATCCCCGCCGCCTCGGAAGGGGCCGGCGCTGGCGACAGCATCACCATCCATCCACTCAAGAGCTGAACCGAGGACCGATCGATGACCGATTCCACCACATCGCAGACCAGCTCTTCAGACGCCGCCAGGACCGCCGAGATCGGCAAGGTGGCGCGGCAGGGACAGTTTCTTGCCGTGGCCTCGCGCGCCGAGGCGGAAGAGCGTTTTCGCGCCCATCTCAAGCTTGAGCCGCTCGGCCTGGAAACGGTGGCGATCAGCAAGGCGCGAGGGCGCATTCTGGCCGAGGACCTTGCCGCCGCCGTCGATGTCCCCTGCTTCGACCGTTCGAATGTCGATGGTTTCGCGGTCCGCGCCACCGATCTGGAACGGGCGGCCGCCGACGCGCCGGTACGTCTCAAACTGAATGCCGAGCTGCTGACGCCGGGGGTCACACCTGCGACGACCGTCGAGGCCGGAACGGCAACCGTTATCGCCACGGGCGGCATGGTTCCGCGCGGGGCCGATGCCGTGGTCATGGTCGAACATACCGAGGTCGTCGAAGACGGTGGCGACAGCTTCGTTGACGTGGTGCAGGCCCTGGTGCCCGGCGCCATGATTTCCGTGGCCGGTTCCGACATCGCCGCTGGCGAGACGGTTCTGCGGCGCGGCCTTGAGCTCGGCTCGCGCGAGATCGCCATGCTCGCGGCCATCGGCATTGCCGAAGTACCGGTCTTCCGCCGTCCGAAGGTGGCCATTCTCTCGACGGGCGACGAACTGATCGCTCCCGGTCAGCCGATGCTGCCCGGCAAGGTCTACGACAGCAATGGTCCGATGCTGGCAGCGGCGGTCGAGGAGCTTGGCTGTGAGGCGATGCCCCTCGGGATCATCGTTGACGACCAGTCGCTGATCGAAGCGGCCGTCGACAGAGCGGTTAGCGAAGCCGATGTCGTTCTTCTGTCCGGAGGCACGTCGAAGGGGGCGGGAGATTTCTGCTACCACGCCGTGGCTCGTTTCAGCGATCCCGGCATCGTGGTGCACGGTGTGTCGATCAAGCCAGGAAAGCCTCTGTGCCTGGCCGTGACGGCTGGCAAACCGGTGGTGATCCTGCCCGGCTTTCCGACGTCTGCGACGTTCACCTTCCATGAGTTTGTCGCGCCGGTGCTGCGCGCCTTTTCAGGCTTGCCGCCGCTCCGGCGCGAGTCCGTGAAAGCGGAGCTTGCCGTCCGCACGGCCTCCGACCCGGGGCGCACGGACTATGTTCTCGTGTCGCTGGCGGAAAAACCTGGGGGTGGGCTTGCCGCCTATCCGATGGGCAAGAGCTCGGGAGCGGTCACCTCGTTCTCGCTGGCCGATGGCTTCTTTGCCATTCCCGATGACAGCGACATGGCGCAGGCCGGAGCCTCCGTCGAGGTGGCGCTCGTCGGGTCGGGCAAATCGGTCGCCGATCTCACCATCATCGGCAGCCACTGCGTCGGCCTCGATTATCTGGTCGGTCGCCTCGCTCGGGAAGGGCTGTCCGCCAAGGTGCTGTCGGTCGGCAGCAACGGCGGACTGACGGCGGCCAAGCGCGGCGAATGCGACATCGCTGGCGTTCATCTCATGGACCCGGTGAGTGGGGTCTACAATGAGCCCTACCTGACTGGCGATCTTCGCCTTTGCCGGGGCTACGGACGGTTGCAGGGCGTCGTGTTCCGCAAGGGCGATCCGCGTTTCGAGGGCAAGACGCCGGAGGCCGCCGTCGCGGCGGTCATCGCCGATCCGGGCTGTCTCATGGTCAATCGTAATGTCGGCAGCGGTACCCGCGTTCTGATCGACCGCCTGCTCGGGCCGGCGAAGCCCGCCGGCCACAGCCATCAGACGCGCTCACATAACGCGGTCGCTGTCGCAGTGGCGCAGGGACGCGCCGACTGGGGCCTGGCCATCGAGACCATGGCGAAGTTCTATGGGCTGGGTTTCCTGCCGCTGCAGGAAGAACTCTACGACTTCGTCATTCCCGCCACGCGCTTCGAGCGTCCCGCCGTGCGTCGCTTCCGGGAGCTGCTCGGCGATCCGGCCGTGACCGAGGACCTCGCGCGCCTAGGCTTTCGCATCGGAAGCGCTGCCGCCAAACCATCCCAAGCCCGCTGAGTTCCAGGGATCTGTAGAGAGTGAAACATGTCATCCAGTCTCGTTGACGGCTTCGGACGGGCAATCACCTATCTGAGGGTGTCCGTAACCGATCGCTGTAACCTCCGCTGCGGCTACTGCATGGCGGGCGAGGTTCACTTCTCTCCGCGCGAGGACGTCCTCAGCATCGAAGAGCTTGAGCTTCTCACGTCAGCCTTCGTTGGCTGCGGCATCACCAAGGTCAGGATTACCGGTGGCGAGCCGCTGGTGCGAAAAGGTGTCATGCATCTCTTCGAAGGCCTCTCGCGTCATCTCAAGAGCGGTGCGCTGGATGAGCTCTGCGTGACGACCAACGGCATTCTGCTGGCCAGATATGCTGAGGCGCTCGCCGATTGCGGAGTTCGGCGCGTGAACGTCTCTCTCGACACGCTCGATCCCGCGCGGTTCGCCGAGATCACCAGCGGTGGCGACATCGAGGCGGTGCTGAGGGGCATCGAAGCGGCGCGCGCCGCCGGCCTTTCCGTCAAGCTCAACGCCGTGGCCCAGAAAGGTTACATCGAGCGCGATGCCGAGGCCCTCGTCCAGTTCGCTCAGGATCTCGGATTGGACATCTCGTTCATCGAGACCATGCCGCTCGGTGAGGTCAAGTCCAACTGCGCCGAGCACTATCTGCCGCTCGGCGACCTGCGGAGCCTGATCGGACGTCGGTGGACATTGACGGATACGAACGAGACGACGGGCGGCCCGGCCCATTATGCTCGCATCGAGGAAACCGGCAGGCGGATCGGCTTCATCACCGCGCTGAGCCACTGCTTCTGCGACGGCTGCAACCGCTTGCGCCTGAGCGCGACCGGCGCGCTCTATACCTGTCTCGGCCACGACGAGTTCACCGACCTCAGGTCGATCATTCGCCGAAACGGCTCAGTAGCCGACTTGGAAAGCGCCATTCGCATGGCGGTCGCTGCCAAGCCGAGATCCCATGAATTTGGTAGCAGCCCCGTTCGCGAACCCGCCCTGAAGCGGCAGATGTCGGTGTTGGGAGGATGAGTGCACGAGACTGCCGGCCAGGAGCCAACGGCATGTTGCAACGCGTTGCGAATATTTGCCGAGCTTCGGCCTTGTTCAGTGCTTCCTGCTAGTCTGTGAGTTCTTTGGCGCTGTCCTGAAAACGTCGCTCTTGATGAGCTGATTAGACTCACTCAGGACCTACATCACAACCAGGGACGGCATCCGGTTATGAGCGGTTCCAGGCTAGATCGGGCCTGCTCCTCGCTGCCAAACCTGGTTGGGGATCGAGTGTTCACGCACGCGCCGAATCCCAGCGCTGACCGCAGCAGATTCTCAGCCGGCATTGAAGTTCAAGGGCCGAAGTCGCACCAGCAAAAAGGCAATTATCCGCAAACAGCCCTACCGCCCCGCCAAATCCATGCGGCACATGGCGTTCGACAGTTGTGAGTAATTGGTGAGCACCAAAAGCGAAGGGCCTAGCCGTTTCCAGCTAAGCCCTTGAATTCGATGGTGGGCGCGACAGGGATCGAACCTGTGACCCCTTCGGTGTGAACGAAGTGCTCTCCCGCTGAGCTACGCGCCCTGACCGTCATGCGGTGGCGCGATATAAGGGCCCATGGTGGGGCAAGTCAAGGCGTCATGGCGACGAAAATTTACTGGCTGGGGATGGCGGCGAAAAGGCCGGGATGCCTGCCTTGGAGGCACCGAAAAGGCATCAAGTGAATCAGGGATGCGAGCGGGTCGCTTGAAAGATTCCGCGGCGCCCGGGTGGGATCTCCGGGCGCCGCGCGCAGGGCGCTGCGTAGGGGAAGCGCTCTCGACCGGGTCAGGCAGCGGTGTCGAGCAAAGTACGCAGCGAAGGATGTATGTCCGGGCTTTCCTCGGACAGGAACTTCAGAAGGGCCCTCTCATTGGCGTGGATGACGCCATCGCGGCCGATGCGGTCGGCCAGCCATTTCACTTCCTCGGAAGTCACCGTCTCGGCTTCGCGGATGCGGCCCTCGTCGGCTTCGATCGGCTTCGAGGATGTGGTCTCTTGCTGACGCCAGGCTGACCAGACACCGCGAAGTCCGTTGGAGAGCATGCTGGACAGCATGTCGCCGAACAGCGCCGTGACGCCGCCGGATGGCGCGTCGAGCCAGGCATCGCGGCTCAACGTTTCCTCACGCGACAGCAACGTGTAACCGCGCGCGGCCATGAGGAACGAGGCGATTGCCTTGACGAAAAGATCGGACCATGCGGGATCGTTCTCGGCTTCGCGGCTGCGGTCGTTGAGGTCGAAGAGAACCTCGGCCTCCTCGCGGCTGATGCCGACGGACCGCTCGTTGCCGAAAGCGTAAAGGATGGAGCGCATGCGCTCGACGTCGGCGGCCGAGATGATCCCGCCCTTGCCATCCTCGGCGCCGTTCAACACCGATCGCGACACTTCGGCGAGCGCGAACGCGGACAGTTCCACGGGCACCGAATCAGCGCGCCGCATGATGTTGACCAGAAGATCGACCTCAATGTCCGTCGTGATGGCGTCGGCGGACAGAACGCCGATCAGCCAGCGGCCCATATCCTCGCTGACGTGGCCGCTTGGATCGGTTTGCATCGCAACGTAGTCGGTCAGGGCTTCGATATAGAGCTGCCGTCCGGCGGCCGTCGGGAAGCCATCCTCGGCGGCAAGGCGGCAAAGATGGCGAACCTCGTCGGCATCGACCGCACCGTCGGCATAGACAGCGGCACGCAAGCGAGCGACCGCATCGAGCGACGTGGCGCCGGGCGCTATCGTCTTTCCGCTGTCGGTCATCATCCCACTCCCCAGTGGCTGCCTTGAAGATGAGGCTACACCACAATTCCGACTTCGAGCTTAAGGGAACGGGTTAAAAAACTATTGAAGACAGATGGTTAACGACTAACTACAGCGGAATCCGCCGCATGCCGGAGCATCATTGGCGATCCGGCGTCGCGTTTGCCGACAGCGAGGCGGTCCAGCCGCTTCCCGGGGAGGATGAGCGTTAACTCAGCTTTCGCCCTGCCGTTCGCGCCTGAGGCGCGCCCAGTAGTCGAGGCGCTTCCTGAGCTCCCGCTCGAAACCGCGCTCAACCGGACGATAGAAGGAACGGCGGCCCATCTTCTCGGGGAAGTAATCCTGCCCCGAAAAGGCGTCGGGTTCGTCATGATCGTAGCGGTAGCCGGCTCCGTAGCCCTCGCCCTTCATCAGCTTGGTGGGAGCGTTGAGAATGTGGCGTGGCGGAACGAGACTGCCGAACTCCTTGGCCGCCGCCATGGCAGTCTTGAAAGCGGTATAGACGGCGTTGGATTTCGGTGCCGAGGCGACGTAGACCACAGCCTCGGCGATGGCGAGTTCCCCCTCGGGCGAACCGAGCATCTCGTAGGCGCCCTGGGCGGCGATGCAGACGGAGAGCGCCTGGGGATCGGCAAGGCCAACGTCCTCGGCAGCCATGCGGATCACCCGGCGGATGACATAAAGCGGATCCTCGCCGGCATCGATCATGCGACAGAAATAGTAGAGCGCCGCATCCGGATCGGAACCGCGCACCGACTTGTGCAACGCCGAAATCAGATTGTAGTGACCGTCCTGCGCCTTGTCGTAGACCGGGGCGCGCCTCTGGACGATTTCCTGCAACGTCTTGGCGTCGAACACTTCGTCCTCGCCAGCGGCGCGCCAGACGTCTTCGGCAAGCGTCAGCGCGGCACGGCCATCTCCGTCGGCCATGCGAATGAGCGCCCCCCTCGCCTCGGCATCGAGCGGCAAAGGCTTGCCGGTCACCGCTTCCGCCCTGTCGAGCAGTTGACCGATCGAGCCTTCGTCATGCGCCTTGAAGACGAGCACGTGGGCACGTGACAGCAGCGCCGCGTTGAGCTCGAAGGACGGGTTCTCGGTGGTGGCGCCGATCAGCGTCACCGTGCCGTCTTCCATGACCGGCAGGAAGCTGTCCTGCTGGGCGCGGTTGAAGCGATGGATCTCATCGATGAACAGCAGCGTTCCACGCCCGAGCGCCCGCCGCTGTCGGGCGGCCTCGAACAGCTTCTTGAGGTCGGCGACCCCGGTGAAGATGGCCGACGCCTGCTCGAAGGCGAGGTTGGTTTCATGCGCGAGAAGGCGGGCGACGGTGGTCTTGCCCGAACCGGGCGGTCCCCAGAGAATCAGCGAGCCGAGCGAGCCGGACGCCAGCATGCGGGTAATGGTGCCGTTCGGGCCGACCAGATGATCCTGGCCGACGACCTCCGACAAGTTGGCCGGGCGAAGCCGATCGGCCAGTGGCCGCCCCGCCCTGTTGTCCGCAGTGCTGACGCCGAACAGGTCACTCATCGGAAGGCCATGCGCAGGATCTGGCCATTGCGGTCGATGGCGACGCGCCAGAACATAGGGTCGGAACCGGCGGCAGCGGCCAGAACCTTGGTAGTGGTGACGTCGTTGCCATTGACCGACAGGATGATGTCGCCCTTCTGAAGGCCGATGCGATCGGCCGGCGAGCCGGAGGCAACGGCCGTGATCACCACGCCAGTCTGGCCTCGATAGGTGAGTCCGATCTCTGCGGCGACGGCGGGAGACACGTTGGATACCGTCGCCCCCTGGAATGGCGAGCGCGCATCGATCGTACGGGTGTCGCGCGGCGTCGTCTCCGGCGCGGTGGTTAGCTTCACGGACACCTCGATCAGCTTGCCAGCCCTGTTGACCGACAGTTTCGCCACGTTGCCGACGCCCTTGGTAGCCAGGCGATAGTTGAAGACACGCGGATCGCTGACCTCGATACCATCCACGGCAACGATCAGATCCCCAGCGTCGAGACCGGCCTCCTCGGCAGGGCTCTTGCGGAGGATCGAGGTGATCAGCACACCGGACGGGCGGTCGAGACCAAGGCTCTCGGCAATATCGGATGTCACCGGCTGCAACTCGGCGCCGATCCAGGGAAGTTCCACGGCCGAACCGCCCCGACGCGCTGAATCAACAAACACCTTCACCATGTTGGACGGAATGGCAAAACCGATGCCGTTGGATCCGCCGCCGCGGGTGAAGATGGCCGTGTTGATGCCGACCAGCTTGCCATCCATATCCACCAGCGCGCCGCCGGAATTGCCTGGATTGATGGCCGCATCCGTCTGGATGAAGAACTGATAATCGGAGATGCCGACCTGGCTGCGGGCCAGAGCCGAGACGATGCCCTGCGTGACCGTCTGGCCGACGCCGAACGGGTTGCCGATGGCCAGCACGAGATCGCCCACCTGCAGCTCATCGGAGTTGGCAAGCGGCAGCGTCGGCAGGTCGCCCTTGGGGTTGCGCATCTTGAGGACGGCAAGGTCGAGCTGCTCGTCTTTCAGCACGACGTCGCATTCGAACTCGCGCCGGTCGGCAAGCGCCACCTTCACTTCGTCACCGTCTTCGATGACATGGTTGTTGGTGACGATCAGGCCGGATGCATCGACGATGACGCCGGACCCCAGCGACTGCTGGTGCCGTTCCCTCTGCCCGCCCATGCCGGGAATGTCGCCGCCAAAGAACTGGCGGAAGAACGGATCATCCATCAGCGGCGACGAGGCGACCTTCACCGTCTTGGTGGAGTAGACATTGACCACGGCCGGGCCGGCCACCTTGGCGACCGGCGCGAAGGAGAGCTTGACCTGCGCCTCGGACGCCGGCAGCACGCGGTCGGCCGCGGTCGCCCCCAGCGACGCCAAGGCCACGAAACCGAAAGCCAGGATAAGACGAGACAATCCGTTGGGTCGCATTGCGGAACTCCGAAGGCGCATGGTCGACATGCCGTCTTTTACGCCGCCGAATATGGCAACGGAAGGACGCCCAAACAACAAGGGGCGACCCAACGGGCCGCCCCTTGCCAAACTTATCCAAAAACCACACCGATCAGGCGGCAGCCGTCTCGGCTTCGGCCGGCTGGGCAGCCTGGCGAGCCTTGTCGGCGGCGCCCTTGGCGGCAACGTCGCGATCAACGAACTCGATCACCGCCACAGAGGCGGAGTCGCCGTGGCGGAAACCGGCCTTCAGAACGCGGGTGTAACCGCCGGCGCGAGCCTTGTAGCGGGGGCCGAGCACGTCGAAGAGCTTCTTGGCGGCGACTTCGTTGTTCTGCAGCTCGGAAGCCAGCTGACGACGAGCGGCAAGATCGCCCTTCTTGGCGATGGTCACCAGCTTCTCGACGATCGGACGCAGGTCCTTCGCCTTCGGCAGGGTGGTGACGATCTGCTCGTGCTCGACGAGCGAGATGGCGAGGTTGGCGAGCATCGCCTTGCGATGGCTCTGTGTGCGGTTGAACCGACGGCCCGCATTACCGTGACGCATGGCCTACTCCTATTTGTCTTTCGCGCGGCTCACGCCGGGCATGTTGTTTTGAACGAGCCGGAGAGCCACGCCCTCCGGCGAGCGTGATGCTCAGTAGTTGTGGTCTTCGTAGCGCTTGGCCAGGTCTTCGATATTCTCGGGCGGCCAGTTCGGGACTTCCATGCCGAGATGCAACCCCATCTGCGCCAGCACTTCCTTGATCTCGTTGAGCGACTTGCGGCCGAAATTCGGCGTGCGGAGCATCTCCGCCTCGCTCTTCTGGATCAGATCGCCGATGTAGACGATGTTGTCGTTCTTCAGGCAGTTGGCCGAACGGACAGACAGTTCGAGCTCGTCCACCTTCTTGAGCAGCGCCGGATTGAAGGCGAGCTCCGGAACGGTCTCGACCTTGGTGTCCTTCTGCGGCTCTTCGAAGTTGACGAAGATCGCCAGCTGGTCCTGCAGGATACGCGCGGCGTAGGCGACGGCGTCCTCGGGCTTGACCGAGCCGTCGGTCTCGACGGTCAGCGTCAGCTTGTCGAGGTCGAGATCCTGGCCCTCGCGGGTGTTCTCGACCTTGTAGGACACCTTGCGAACCGGCGAGTAGAGGCTGTCGACCGGAATAAGACCGATCGGAGCGTCCTCGGGACGGTTGCGGTCGGCCGGGACGTAACCCTTGCCGGTGTCGACCGTGAATTCCATGCGGATCTCGGCGCCCTCGTCGAGGGTGCAAAGGACCAGCTCCGGATTCAGGATCTCGATATCGCCGACGGTCTGGATGTCACCAGCGGTGACGACACCCGGACCCTGCTTGCGCACGACCATCCGCTTCGGGCCCTGGCCCTGCATGCGGACGGCGATTTCCTTGATGTTGAGGATGATGTCGGTGACGTCCTCACGCACGCCGGCAATCGAGGAGAACTCGTGCAGCACGCCGTCGATCTGAACCGCCGTCACCGCTGCACCCTGCAGCGAGGACAAGAGGACACGACGGAGCGCGTTGCCGAGCGTCAGACCGAAGCCACGCTCGAGCGGCGAGGCGACGACAGTCGCGAAGCGCTTCGGATCGCGGCTCGGGATAACCTCGAGCTTGTTCGGCTTCTTGAGCTCTTGCCAGTTCTTCTGGATGCTCACGTTGATACCCTTTCATATGAAGCGGTTCGCCGCGGGCCGCATCCCCCGCAGGGACCACCGCCTTGACGGGCCATGCCCGGTGCCGTCGTGGCAGCCAGGCGTTCGCGGATGAGCGTCAGACGCGGCGACGCTTACGCGGACGGCAACCGTTATGCGGGATCGGGGTAACGTCACGGATGGAGCTCACGAGGAAGCCGGCGGCCTGCAGAGCGCGCAGTGCCGACTCACGGCCGGAGCCCGGACCGCAGACTTCGACTTCCAGGGTCTTGACGCCATGCTCGGACGCCTTGCGGGCAGCGTCTTCGGCGGCCATCTGGGCGGCATACGGGGTCGACTTGCGCGAACCCTTGAAGCCCATGGTGCCAGCCGACGACCAGGAGATGGTGTTACCCTGTGCGTCAGTGATGGTGATCATCGTGTTGTTGAAGGTCGAATTCACGTGCGCGATGCCGGACGTGATATTTTTGCGTTCGCGACGGCGGACGCGCCCTGCGGCTTCCTTGGCCATGCTCTCTACTCTCTCGTTTTCGATCTCGTCACCGCCGTAATGCCAGCGGCTACACCGGAGCGCACGCCTCTACTAGAAACCCAGCGCACCGGAACGACTTCGGGAAAAGCACACTGCCCTTCCCCTTTTCGGCGAACGATCCTCTCAGACCTTCCACCATGGACAAAGCGCCGTCCACGATCGCTCGCGGAACCGGCGCCATGTCCGAACCTTTTCGCCGAGCCGGCGCAGTGCCGGACCGACGAAACGGAATTACTTCTTCTTGCCGGCAATCGCCTTCGCCGGGCCCTTGCGGGTACGGGCGTTGGTGTGCGTGCGCTGACCACGAACCGGCAGGCCCTTGCGGTGACGCAGGCCACGATAGCAGCCGAGGTCCATGAGACGCTTGATGTTCATGGCGGTCTCACGACGAAGGTCACCCTCGACGACATAGTCGCGGTCGATGACTTCGCGGATCTGCAGCACTTCGGCGTCCGAAAGCTCGTTGACGCGCTTGGCCTGATCGATGCCAACCTTCTCAAGGATCTCCTCGGCGAACTTCGGGCCGATGCCATGGATATACTGCAGCGCGATCAGGGCGCGCTTGGCGGTGGGAATATTGACGCCAGCGATACGGGCCACTTCACTTCACTCCTGTCGACGCGACCCATTTTTGGATCGCTCCCTCCCCCGATCGAGCCGTGGAGGTCGGTGTCTTGACGGCGGCCCCAGAAGGTGGCGCCGGCCG
This sequence comes from Pleomorphomonas sp., assembly GCA_029976075.1. Classification (GTDB taxonomy): domain Bacteria; phylum Pseudomonadota; class Alphaproteobacteria; order Rhizobiales; family Pleomorphomonadaceae; genus Pleomorphomonas. The sequence goes on along the minus strand of JARKNW010000154.1, from coordinate 3,762 downwards.
GGTTACCTTTCGCGAGAACCAAGGGCACATCATCCAAGATGGACAAGCGCCTACGGGCCATCGCACGAAGAACCCGTGGATAGGTGGCGGTTCATAGCCGGAACCGGCCTCTCCGTCAACCTTTCGGACACGGGTTTATCGCCGAAATCGCCGCCGGAAAGCCCGATCGGCGACCGATCGCCCGGCGATGGAACCCAAGTTCCCAGCCGGGCGTCCGTCTCATTCGAGGGCGGCGCGAATCGCGCTGGCAACCTCTTCGATGGGAGCCATGCCATCAACCGGCTTCAAGAGACCGCTCTTGGCATAGAAGGGGGTCAGTGCCGCCGTCAAAGCGCGAAACTCTTCGAGACGCTTGCGGAACACTTCCGGGTTGTCGTCCTTGCGCACCGGCTGGCCGGCCGCCTTGGCCTCTTCAGCGCGGCGGACGATTCGATCGACCAGCTTTTCCGCGTCGACCTTGAACTCGATCACCGCGTCGAGCTTGAGCTTCTTCTCGGCAAGCAGCTTGTCCAGCGCCTCGGCCTGGGCCACCGTCCGCGGAAAACCGTCAAGCACGAAACCGTTCTTGGCATCCGGCTCCTCGATGCGGTCCGACACGATGCCGATGACGATCTCGTCGGATACCAGCTGGCCGGCGTCCATGACGGCCTTGGCCTTCTTGCCGATCTCGGTGCCGGCGGCAACGGCCGCACGCAGCATGTCACCGGTCGACAGCTGGACGATACCGTAACGGTCGACCAGCTTCTGCGCCTGCGTTCCCTTGCCGGCGCCCGGCGGTCCGAGAAGAATCAGCCTCATCTACGCTTCCCCCGAAGTTTGCTCTTCTTGATCAGCCCCTCGTACTGATGGGCGAGGAGATGTCCCTGGATCTGGGACACGGTATCCATGGTGACCGACACGACGATCAGCAGCGACGTGCCGCCGAAGTAGAACGGAACACCCGTGGTGGAGATCAGGAACTCAGGCAGCAGGCAGACGACGACGAGGTAGATGGCACCGAGGACGTTGATGCGGGTCAGGACATAGTCGATGTAGGTGGCGGTCCGCTCACCCGGCCGTATGCCGGGGATGAAGCCACCCTGCTTCTTGAGGTTCTCGGCCGTATCGGTCGGATTGAACACGATGGCCGTGTAGAAGAAGGCGAAGAAGACGATCATCGCCGCGTAGGACAGCATGTAGAGAGGCTGTCCGTGCGCCATCAGCGTGCCGAAGGTCTGCAGCCAGCCGCCAGCGGCGTTGGTGCCGGCGAAACCGGTGATGGTGCCGGGGATCAGCAGGATCGACGAGGCGAAGATCGGCGGAATGACGCCAGAGGTGTTGAGCTTCAGCGGCAGATGGCTCGACTCGCCCTGGAACATCTTGTTGCCGACCTGGCGCTTCGGATACTGGATCAGCAGCCGGCGTTGCGCGCGTTCGAAGAACACGATGCCGCCAATCACCGCCACGGCCAGAATCAGCACGGCGAGGATGATCGGGGTGGCGAGAGCGCCCTGACGACCCAACTCCAGCATGCCGACGAGGGCGTGCGGCAGGTTGGCGATGATGCCGGCGAAGATGATCAGAGACGTACCCTGGCCGATACCGCGGGAGGTGATCTGCTCACCGAGCCACAGCAGGAACATCGTGCCGCCCATCAGCGACAGGACGGTCGACACAATAAATGTCGGACCGGGATTGAGAACGATCGATCCCTGCCCCTGCAGGCCGACGGCAATGCCGTAGGACTGGACGGCGGCCAGAAGCACCGTCAGGTAGCGGGTGTACTGGTTGATCTTCTTGCGTCCCGACTCGCCTTCCTTCTTGATCGCTTCCAGAGCGGGAATGACCGATGTCAGGAGCTGAATGATGATCGAGGCGGAGATATAGGGCATGATGCCCAGGGCGAAGATGGCCATGCGGCCGACGGCGCCGCCGGAGAACATGTTGAACAGGCCGAGAATACCTTGGCTCTGCTGCTTGAACGCATCGGCAAGCGCCTGCAGGTTGATGCCCGGCAGCGGAATGTAGGTGCCGAGGCGATACACCAGAAGTGCGCCAAGGGTGAACCAGATCCGCTTCTTCAGCTCTTCTGCCTTGGCGAGCGCGCCGAAATTCAGATTTGCAGCGAGTTGTTCTGCCGCAGAGGCCATGTCTCACTCCGCCCGAATGGGGAACCTCAGGGAGGGCCGCCCCGCCAGCCGCGAGACCGTTCCCCCCATCATACCGCCGGCCATAGCGCCTCGAAGCGATTCGCTGAAGCGCCTTGTTCCGGTTTCGAACCGCCGCAGCGCGACCCAACGCGCAAAGGCTAAATCCGCACCGTCCGCTATATAGACCCAAGTCGCGGACGAAATAAGCCCCCGGGAGACGCCGAATCCCACGTGCCGTGCAAACGATCACGTGAAGACGGCATCAACCCGGGGGCGTTGTCTTACGCCTTGGCAGCCACCGAGACGGTGACCTTGCCACCGGCAGCTTCAACCGCCGCGATCGCGGGCGCCGAAGCACCGACGACTTCAAAGGTCAGCGCCGACTTGATCTCGCCGCCGAGAACCCGCACGCCGTCCAGCGGACGACGCAGCAGACCGGCCGAAACCAGCGCTTCCACCGTCACCGGAACCTTGGCGTCGAGCTTGCCGGCGTCCACGGCCGCCTGCACCTTCGTCAGGCTGATCTCGTTGAGATCGAGCGCGAAGATGTTCTTGAAGCCGCGCTTCGGCAGGCGACGATGCAGCGGCATCTGGCCGCCTTCGAAACCGGCGATGGCAACGCCCGACCGCGAGGTCTGGCCCTTGACGCCGCGACCCGAGGTCTTGCCCTTGCCCGAGCCGATGCCGCGACCGACACGCATGCGTGGCTTGGTCGCGCCTTCGTTATCCTTGAGCTCGTTGAGCTTCATTTCATCGATCCTTTCGACCGGCGGTATCTCAGGCCTCGTCCACGACGCGGACGAGGTGCTGGACCTTCGCGATCATGCCGCGAACGGATGGAGTGTCCTCCAGCGTCGACGTGCGGTGCAGCTTGTTGAGACCGAGGCCGATCAGCGTAGCGCGCTGTTCGGCGGGACGGCGGACGGGGCTGTAGATCTGCTCGACCGTAACGGTCTTGCTCGACTTCTTGTTGGTCGACATGGTTTTCACCTTACGAAAGCCAGTTTACGAATGAGGAGGGAGGATACCCTCCCCCCGTTCGATCCATCAGCCTTCGGCCGACGCCGCAGCTTCCGGGTCGATGTCGCGACGGCGGGACTGCAAGGCCGAGACCTTGAGACCACGACGGGCGGCAACCGACCGCGGGCTATCCTCGTTCGCCAGAGCGGAGAAGGTAGCGCGGATCATGTTGTACGGGTTGGAGGAACCGAGCGACTTCGCCACCACGTCCTGGACGCCAAGCGTCTCGAACACGGCGCGCATCGGGCCACCGGCGATGATGCCGGTACCGGCCGGCGCGGTCCGCACATAGACGCGACCGGCGCCCCAGCGCCCGGCAACGTCATGATGCAGCGTCCGACCTTCCTTCAGCGGCACGCGCACAAGGGCACGCTTGGCGGCTTCCGTCGCCTTGCGGATGGCCTCGGGCACTTCGCGCGCCTTGCCGTGGCCGTAACCGACACGGCCCTTCTGGTCGCCAACGACGACGAGCGCGGCGAAGCCGAAGCGACGACCACCCTTCACCACCTTGGCGACGCGGTTGATATGGACCAGGCGATCGACGAACTCGCTGTCGCGCTCTTCGTTGCGATCCCGGTCCCGGTTGTTGCGTTCACGTTCAGCCATTGTCTTT
>JARKNW010000125.1 GCA_029976075.1 Pleomorphomonas sp. | reverse complement strand
CCAGGTCACCTCCTACAAGCTCACGGGCAAGCGCGTCTTCAAGATGGCGCCCATCCATCATCATTTCGAACAGCTCGGCTGGACCGAATCGCAGGTGGTGATCCGCTTCTGGATCATCGCCGTCGTGCTGGCGCTGATCGGACTGTCATCCCTCAAGCTACGCTGACGGAGGCCCGGCGATGATCCCAATCACCTCGATGAAAGGTAAGCGCGTCGCGGTGTTCGGCCTCGGCGGCTCCGGCCTGATCACCGCGGAAGCGCTGGTGGCCGGCGGAGCCGAGGTCATCGCCTGGGACGACAACGAAAGCGCCCGCGCCGCCGCCGAGGCCCGCGAGATTCATGTCACCGACTGGCGGGGCAGCGAGTTCGGCGCCTATTCGGCGCTGGTGCTGGCACCCGGCGTGCCGCTGACTCATCCCGAGCCGCACTGGTCTGTGAAGATCGCCCGCGAAGCCGGCGTCGAGATCATCGGCGACATCTGCCTGTTCGCTCGCGAGCGGAAGTTCCGCGCCCCGACGGCGCCCTTCGTCGCCATCACCGGCACCAACGGCAAGTCGACCACGACGGCGCTGATCCACCACATTCTGAAGTCTGCCGGCAAGGACGTGGAGATCGGCGGCAACTTCGGGCCGGCGGTGCTCGGTCTCAAGGACCTCGCGCCCGACCGCTTCTATGTCATCGAGTGCTCGTCCTTCCAGATCGACCTGTCGCCCGGCATCGATCCGACCGTCGGCATCCAGCTCAACCTCACCGAGGATCACATCGACCGTCATGGCTCGATCGAGGGTTACGCAGCGGTGAAGGAAAAGCTGGTCGACGGCGCCAAGGTGGCAGTGGTCGGCGTCGACGATGCCTTCAGCGCGGCAATGGCCACCCGGCGTGAATCGAAGGGGCTCGAGACGCTGCGCATCTCGACGCGCGGTTCCGTGGCTCAGGGTGTCTGGGCGGTGTCCGGCCGCATCATCGAGCCTATGGGCCTCTCCCAGACGGTGGTCTACGACCTGCATGGCCATCCGATCCTGAAGGGTGTCCACAACGCCCAGAACGTGGCGGCGGCGGTGGCGGCGACGCGCCGGCTCGGCCTCGGGCTGGACGAGGTTCGCAAGGGCATCGAGACCTTCCCTGGGCTTGCCCACCGCATGGAGCCGATCGGTCGTTCCGGCTCGGTGATCCTTGTCAACGACAGCAAGGCGACCAACGCCGACGCGGCCGCCAAGGCGCTTGCCAGCTACGACAACATCTACTGGATCGCCGGCGGCAAGCCGAAGAGCGGCGGCATCACCTCGCTCACCGGCTTCTTCCCGAAGATCTCCAAGGCCTATCTGATCGGTGTTGCCGCCGAAGAGTTCGCCACGACCATCGGCGACAAGGTGCCCTGCGAGGTCGTCGAGACGCTCGACCGCGCGGTTGCGGAGGCGCTGACCGATGCGCTCGGCGCCACCGATGGCAGCGACAACGAGGCGGTGGTCCTGCTGTCGCCTGCCTGCGCTTCCTACGACCAGTTCAAGAACTTCGAGGTTCGCGGCGATCACTTCCGTGACCTCGTGCTTACCGATCCCCGCGTCAAGCCGTTCCAGGAGAAGACCTGATGGTCTCGCGTGCCGAACGAAACCCGGTAGCCGACTGGTGGTTTACCGTCGACAAGCTCCTGCTGATCGCCTTCCTGTCGCTGATCTTCGGCGGCATCGTGCTGTCGCTGGCGGCGAGCCCCGCCGTTGCCGAGCGCATCGGCATCGCCGACAGCTATTACTTCGTGAAACGCCAGGCGATGTTCGCCATCCCCGGCGTCATCACGCTGATCGGTGTTTCCTTCCTGTCGCCCAAGCAGATCCGGCGGGCGGCGCTGGTCGGCTTCGTCGTCTGCATCGGGCTTCTCGTCCTGACGCTGCTCATCGGCCCCGAGGTGAAGGGTTCGCGCCGCTGGATCACCATTCTCGGCGTGTCGGTGCAGCCGTCGGAGTTCATGAAGCCGATGTTCGCCGTTCTCGTCGGCTTCCTGCTTGCCGAGGGACAGAAACGCCCCGATCTTCCCGGTCGCAGCTTCTCGATGCTGCTGCTCGGCATCGTGGCGGCGCTGTTCATCGCCCAGCCCGACTTCGGCCAGACCATGCTGATCTGTCTCACCTGGGCCGGCCTGTTCTTCATCTCCGGCATGAGCTGGATGTGGATCCTGGTATTCGCCGGCGCCGGTGCCGGCGGCATCCTGTCCGCTTACACGCTGGTGCCGCACGTCCGCTCGCGTATCGAGCGCTTCATGAACCCGGAAGCGGGCGACACCTTCCAGGTGCAGACCGCCCAGGAAGCCTTCATCAACGGTGGCTGGTGGGGACAGGGGCCGGGCGAGGGCACGTTCAAGCGCATCCTGCCCGACAGTCACACCGACTTCGTCTTCGCCGTGCTGGGCGAGGAGTTCGGGCTGGTGCTCTGCATGTGCTTGGCTCTCGTGTTCGCCTTCGTGGTGCTGCGCGGCATGAGCCATGCGCTGAAGGAGAACGATGGTTACGTTCGCCTCGCGTCCACTGGTCTCATCATGCAGTTCGGCCTGCAGTCCTGCATCAACATGGCGGTGAACCTCCACATGATGCCTGCCAAGGGCATGACGCTGCCGTTCATTTCCTACGGTGGTTCGTCACTGGTGGCGGTGGCGCTCTCCATGGGCATGCTGCTGGCGCTGACCCGCAAGCGGCCCGACCAGACCAGGTTCGTGGCGCCAATCGAATTCTCGCCGCTGCCGAGCCGAGGCTGATCCATGACCCGCACCATCCTGATTGCCGCCGGGGGAACCGGCGGCCATCTCTTCCCTGCTGAATCGCTCGCCTACGCACTGGCGCCGCGCGGCTTCGACGTTCATCTCGCCACCGACCATCGCGCCAACAATTACGGCTCGGAGTTCCCGGCCAAAGAGATCCACATCATCGCCTCGGCGACCTTTGGTGACCGCTCGCCACTCGGCCTCTTGAAGTCGGCGGCCAACCTTGCGCGGGGCGAAGTGCAGTCGCTATCACTGGTGCGTCGGCTCGATCCGGCCGTCACCGTCGGTTTCGGCGGCTATCCGACGCTGCCGCCACTCCTCGCATCCTGGCTGACCAAGCGCCCGACCATCGTCCACGAGTCCAACGCGGTGATGGGGCGGGCCAACCGCTTCCTCGCGTCGCGGGTGACGGCCATCGCCACCACCTTCAAGGATACCGGCCTGATGGGGTCCGGCGCCTCCCGCGCCGTCATCACCGGCAACCCGGTGCGGCCCAAGGTACTCGCCGCCGTGGCGCCCTATCGCGAGCCGACGGCTGGCGGCAAGATCGACCTGCTGGTGTTCGGCGGAAGCCAGGGCGCCCGGGTGTTCGGAGAGCTGGTGCCGCCGGCGCTCGAGAGACTGCCGGCCGACGTGGCCGCGCGCCTCTGCCTCGTGCAGCAAGTGCGGCCCGAGGACATGGATCGGGTTGGCGCCATCTATGCCCGCCTTGGTCTCGACCACGAGATCGCGTCGTTCTTCACCGACCTGCCGGCCCGCATCGCCAACGCTCATCTGGTCGTCTGCCGGTCGGGTGCCTCGTCGGTAGCCGAGCTGACCGTCATCGGCCGGCCGTCGATCCTGGTGCCGCTGCCGCACGCCCTCGACAACGACCAGAAGACCAACGCCATCGGTCTTGAGAAGGCGGGTGGCGCCATCATGGCCGAGCAGGCGTCGCTGACGCCGGAAAAGCTGGCCGATCTCATCACCGGCCTGGTGCAGGCTCCCGAGCGCCTGTCCGCCATGGCGGCTGCCGCCAAGAGCGAAGGCCGCCCCGACGCGGTGGAACGCCTCGCCGATCTCGTTGAATTCATCGCCTCCGGCGGCAAGGCCGCCGATTTTGCTTCCAAGGAAACACGTCCATGAAAATGCCCCGCGACATCGGGCCGGTTCATTTCGTCGGCATCGGCGGCATCGGCATGAGCGGCATCGCCGAGGTGCTGCAAGACCTGGGCTACCGCGTCCAGGGATCCGACCAAGCCGAGAACGGCAATGTCGAGCGCCTGAGGGCCTCCGGCATTCCGGTGATGATCGGCCACAAGGCCGAAAATCTAGGCGCCGCCGAAGTGCTGGTGGTGTCCTCTGCCATCAAGCGCGACAACCCCGAACTGGTGGCGGCCCGCGAGCGGCACCTGCCGATCGTGCGCCGTGCCGAAATGCTGGCCGAGCTGATGCGCTTCAAGCAGGCGATCGCCATCGGCGGCACCCACGGCAAGACCACGACCACCTCGCTGGTGGCGGCCTTGCTCGATGCCGGCGGCTTCGATCCGACGGTGATCAACGGCGGCATCATCAACGCCTACGGCACCAATGCCCGCATGGGCGCCGGCGACTGGATGGTGGTGGAAGCGGACGAGAGCGACGGCACCTTCGTCAAGCTGCCGGCCGACATCGCCATCGTCACCAACATCGATCCCGAGCATCTCGACCACTACGGCACGTTCGATGCCGCCCGCGCCGCCTTCAAGCAGTTCATCGAGAACGTGCCGTTCTATGGCTTCGCGGTGATGTGCCTCGACCATCCGGAGGTGCAGGCGCTGGTGTCCAAGATCGAGGACCGGCGCATCATCACCTACGGTCAGAACCCGCAGGCCGATGCCCGCTTCACCGATCTCAGGATCGAAGGCGGCCACTCGCGCTTCTCGGTGGAGATCCGCGATCGCGTCAGCGGCACCGAGACGACGATCCAGGCGCTGGAGCTGCCGATGCCCGGCCGCCACAACGTCTCCAACGCCACGGCGGCGGTGGCCGTCGCCCACAGGCTCGGCATCTCGGCCGAGGCGATCCGCAAGGGCCTGGGCGCGTTCGGTGGCGTCAAGCGTCGCTTCACCCGCACCGGCGACTTCAATGGCGTCACGGTCTATGACGATTACGGCCATCATCCGGTGGAGATCATGGCGGTGCTCAGGGCGGCCCGCGAGGGTGCGACCGGCAAGGTGGTGGCGGTGATGCAGCCGCACCGCTACAGCCGCCTGCATTCGCTGTTCCCCGATTTCTGCAAGGCGTTCAACGATGCGGACACGGTGATCGTCGGCGACGTCTACCCGGCCGGCGAGCAGCCGATCGAGGGCGCCGACAAGGATCATCTCGTCTCTGGCATCAAGGCCGCCGGCCATCGCGACGCCCGCGCCCTCGAGGGGCCGGACAAGCTGGCGGCGACCATCGCGTCGATCGTCAAGCCGGGCGACATGGTGGTGTGTCTCGGAGCGGGTAGCATCACCCAGTGGGCCTATGCGCTGCCCGGTCAGCTCAGGACGCTGGCGGAGGGGGAATGATGGCGCTTCGCGACCGCCTCGGCGACACTTCGCATATTCGCGGCCCGATCGAAGACAACCGGTCGCTGAAGGATCTCGTGTGGTTCCGCGTCGGTGGTTCGGCGGAAATCCTGTTCCAGCCGGCCGATGAGGCCGATCTGCAGGCCTTCCTGAAGCTGCTGCCGGAAGACGTGCCGGTCACCGTCATCGGTCTCGGGTCCAACCTCTTGATCCGCGATGGCGGCATCAAGGGCGTGGTGATCCGCCTGTCGGTGCGTGGCTTCGGTGGTACCGAGGCGCTGTCGCCGACGCGCATCCGGGCTGGGGCGGCCATTCCCGACAAGTTCCTGGCCGCCAAGGCGCTGGAGCTCAGCCTCTCCGGGTTTGCCTTCTATCACGGCATTCCCGGCGGTCTCGGCGGAGCGCTGACCATGAATGCCGGTGCCCACGGCTCGGAGACCGCCGAGCGGGTGATCGAGGTGCGCGGCGTCACCCGGCAGGGCGAGGTGCTGACGCTGCCGGTCGGTGAGCTCGGTTATTCCTACCGCCACTCGGCGCCGCCGCCCGGCTTCATCTTCACGTCGGCGGTGCTGGAAGGCGTGCCGGCCGACAAGCAGAGCATTTCGGAGGCGATGAAGGCGGTCGCCGAACATCGCGAGGCGTCGCAGCCGATCAAGGCGCGCACCGGTGGCTCCACCTTCAAGAACCCACCGGGGCATTCGGCCTGGAAGCTGATCGACGAGGCGGGGTGTCGCGGGTTCAGGATCGGCGACGCGCAGGTCAGTGAAATGCACTGCAACTTCCTGATCAACACCGGCGAGGCGACGGCACATGACGTCGAACTGCTGGGCGAGACGGTGAGGGCGCGGGTTTTCGAGACGAGCGGCATTCGTCTCGACTGGGAAATCAAGCGGCTCGGCACGTTCATGCCGGGCGGCGAGGTCGAGCCGTTTCTCGGCAAGTGAGGCGCGGCCGAAGCTGAGCGGTTGAGACCGGGTTTCGCTGGTACAGCAAGGAGGCGACGCTTATGGCCAAGCACGTGGCGGTCCTGATGGGCGGTTGGTCGTCGGAACGGCCGGTCAGCCTCAACTCGGGCAAGGCATGCGCCGACGCGCTTGAGGCGCGCGGCTATCGCGTCACCCGCGTCGACGTCGACCGCACCATCGCCGCCGTGCTGGAAGACCTGCGGCCGGACGTCTGTTTCAACGCTCTGCATGGCATCTACGGCGAGGACGGCACCGTCCAGGGCATCCTCGAAGTGATGGATATTCCCTATACCCACTCGGGTGTCCTGGCTTCGGCGCTGGCCATGAACAAGCCGAAAGCCAAGCATGTGATGAAGGCGGCCGGCATCCCGGTGGCCGAACACAAGCTGGTCCACAGGCTCGAAGTGGTTAACGCCCACGTGCTCGAACCGCCCTATGTGGTCAAGCCGCCGGCCGAGGGGTCGAGCTTCGGCGTGATCATCGTTCCCGCCGATGCGGCCCATCCACCACAGGAAATCGCCGGCTCCGGCTGGCGGTTCGGCGACATGGTCATGGTGGAAAAATACGTTCCGGGACGGGAACTTACCTGCGGTGTGATGGGGGACCATGCCCTCGACGTCATCGAGGTGTTGCCGCAAGGCGATGCCTTCTATGATTATGATGCAAAATATCGGCCGGGTGGATCGAAGCATGTGCTTCCGGCCAAACTTTCACCGTTTATTTACCAAAATATTCAAACATTAGCCCTCGAAGCACACCGCGCGCTCGGCTGCCGTGGCGTAAGCCGGGCCGATTTCCGCTTCGATGATCAAGGTGACGGAACTGGGCAGATCGTCTGCCTCGAAGTGAATACGCAACCGGGAATGACGGCGACATCGCTCGTGCCGGAAATGGCCGCCCATGCGGGCATAGGTTTTGGCGAGCTGGTCAGTTGGATGGTGGAGGACGCAAGTTGCAGGCGATGACGACAGGCATGGCGAAGCCGGCGGGGCGCAAGAGGTTTTCCCTCTTCGGCCGTCGCGGTGTTTCGCGCCTGCGTCGCAAGCCCGTCTGGCGCCCGGCCGGTCTTCTCGCGGCGCTGCCGCGCGGTGCCGGCGTAGCCATGTCCGTTGCCTATCTCATCGCCTGGGGTGCCTATGGCATGGTCCTGTCCGGCCGCACCGTCGAGGTCATGAACGATACCTCCGCCGAGCTCGGTTTCCGCATTTCCGCCGTCCGGATCACTGGTCAGCGCGAGATCGACGAGGGCGACGTACTCGACACGCTGTCGATTCATTCGGGGCAGTCGCTGTTTTTCTACGATGCCGGCGCCGCGCGCGAGCGGCTGCAGACCATTCCCTGGGTGCAGGACGTCTCGGTGATGAAGCTCTATCCGGGTACGCTCCGCGTCATCATCGAGGAGCGCGTTCCGGCTGCCCTCTGGCAACCGTCGATCGACGCGCCGGTGGTGGTGGTCGACAGCGCCGGCAAGGTGATCACCGACCGGCTCGAAACCCGTTATGCCCGTCTGCCGCGCGTCGTCGGCCAAGGTGCCCAGCTCAAGGTCGCCGAGATCACCTCGCTGCTCGACGACGTGCCTGACCTTCAGAAAAAGGTGCGCGCCTCGATGCTGGTGTCCGACCGGCGCTGGGACCTCTTCCTCGACAATGGCGTGCAGGTGATGCTGCCGGAAGTCGGCGCCGACAAGGCGGTGACGGAACTCGAGAAGACCGACAAGGAGTCCGGCCTGCTCGATCGCGACATCACCGTCGTCGACCTGCGCCTGCCCGACCGGCTGGTCGTCCGGCTGACCGACGACGCACGCAAGGCCCGCGACGAACTGGTGGCGGCGCGCAACAAGGCCCTCAAGAAGCGGGAGCAGGGCGCATGACCCACGCATCCGACGCCCGCGTCCAGCGCATGCGGCCTCTGCCGCCCAAGCGGCCGGTCATCGTTTCGGTGCTCGATGTCGGCACCTCCAAGATCTGCTGCGTCATCGCTCGTCTGACGCCGCGTCCGCTCGGCGACGTGCTGCCCGGCCGCACCCATCTCATCGAAGTGCTCGGCTTCGGTTACCAGCGTTCGCGCGGCATCAAGGCCGGCGCGGTGGTCGACCTCGACCAGGCCGAGAAGGCCATTCGCCTCGCCGTCGACGCGGCCGAGCGCATGGCCGGCCTGACCGTCGAGTCCCTGATCGTCTCGATCTCCTGCGGACGGCTCGGCTCCGAGACCTTCTCGGTCAAGTACGATCTCTCCGGTTCGGAAGTTTCCGAGAACGACATTCAGCGCGTGCTGGAGATCGGCGCCTCCTACAAGGTCAAGGATGGGCGCACCATCGTTCATGCGCTGCCGATCGGCTATGCGCTCGACAACAACCGGGGCATCCGCGATCCGCGCGGCATGATCGGTTCGTCGCTGTCGGTCGATACGCATCTGGTGTCAGCCGATGCCGTGCCGCTCCGCAACCTCGAGATCTCCGTCAACCGGGCTCATCTCGAGGTCGAGACCATGGTGGCGACGCCCTATGCCTCCGGCCTCTCGACGCTAGTCGACGACGAGACGCAGATGGGCGTTGCCTGCGTCGACATCGGCGGCGGCACCACCAAGATTTCCGTCTTCGCCGATGGCCAGTGCGTCCACGTCGATGCCTTCGGCCTCGGCGGCCATCACGTCACCATGGACCTTGCCCGGGCGCTGTCGGCGCGTCTGGTCGATGCCGAGCGCATCAAGGCGCTCTACGGCTCGGTGATCGCCACGGACAGCGACGAGCGCGACATGGTCACCGTCGAGCCGGTGGGCGATGACGACGTGGCCCACCAGGTGACGCGCGCCCAGCTCGTCGAAATCATTCGCCCGCGCGTCGAGGAGACGCTGGAGGTGGTGCGCGACAGGCTGCACGCCTCGGGATTTGCCGGCCGGGTTGGCCGCCGCGTCGTGCTGACCGGCGGTGCGAGCCAGTTGACCGGCCTGCCGGAGCTTGCCCGCAAGGTGCTCGGCCGCAACGTCCGGCTCGGACGGCCGGTCGGCGTCGCCGGTTTGCCGGAAGCGGCGCGCGGCTCGGCATTCGCCACGGCGGTGGGTCTGATGATCTACCCGCAGGTGGCCCAGATCGAACAGTTTTCCGGACGCCGGAAGTCGATGGCACTGGTTGCCAACGGCGGGTTCGTCTCCCGCATGGGGGCGTGGTTCCGTGAGAGTTTCTGATCCGCCTCCGTTTGGGCGGATCAGTGCGTAACAGGCGTAAAGTAGCGTGCGGTTGCAGCGGCGGCCGCTGATCTAGGACAGAGGACGTATCGGCGAGAGCCGCTTGCAGAATAACGAGGCAACCATGACGATTAACCTAAAGATGCCCGACCTCACGGAGCTCAAGCCGAGGATCACCGTCTTCGGCGTCGGCGGTGCCGGTGGCAACGCCGTCAACAACATGATCCAGTCCGGCCTGCAGGGCGTCGAGTTCGTCGTGGCGAACACGGATGCGCAGGCCTTGGCATCCTCGCGGGCCGAACGCATCATTCAGATGGGCGTTGCGGTGACCGAGGGGCTCGGCGCCGGTTCGCAGCCGGAAGTCGGTCGCGCGGCCGCCGAGGAAGTGATCGACGAGATCAACGACCATCTCGCCGGCAGCCACATGGTGTTCATCACCTGCGGCATGGGTGGTGGTACTGGCACGGGTGCTGCCCCGGTGATCGCCCGCGCGGCCCGCGAGCATGGCATCCTCACCGTCGGCGTGACCACCAAGCCCTTCCAGTTCGAAGGTGCCCGGCGCATGAAGATTGCCGACGCCGGCATCCAGGAACTGCAGTCCTCGGTCGATACGCTGATCTGCATCCCCAACCAGAACCTGTTCCGCATCGCCAACGAGCGGACCACCTTCGCCGACGCCTTCGCGATGGCCGACCAGGTGCTCTATTCGGGCGTGGCCTGCATCACCGACCTGATGGTCAAGGAAGGCCTGATCAACCTCGACTTCGCCGACGTCCGCTCGATCATGCGCGGCATGGGCAAGGCGATGATGGGCACCGGCGAAGCCTCCGGCGAGAAGCGTGCGCTGCAGGCCGCCGAGGCGGCGATTGCCAATCCGCTGCTCGATGAAGTGTCGATGCAGGGTGCCCAGGGCCTCTTGATCTCGATCACCGGCGGCAAGGACCTGACGCTGTTCGAAGTGGACGAGGCGGCGACGCGTATCCGCGAGGAAGTGGACTCCGAGGCCAACATCATCCTCGGCGCCACCTTCGACGACAGCATGGAAGGCATGATCCGCGTGTCGGTGGTGGCCACCGGCATCGAGCCGGAGCTGGTTCGTCCGGAATCGGTCGTTCGCAACAACAGCGCCGACGCCGTCGGTCGCGCCGCGCCGACCCGGCCGGCCCAGGTGACCACCTCTGCTGCCGCCGCCGTCGCGGCACAGGAGGTGCGGCAGCCTTTTAGCCAGCCGGCCGTGCGCCCGGCGGTGATCCGCGAGGCCACCCCGGCTGCGTCGATCGCCCCTGCGCCCGCGCCGGTTCCGAACTACAGCCAGGCCGTCGCCGCCGCCGCGCAGGTTTCCGTCGAAGCCATCGAAGCTGCGCTGGCCCTGCCCGAAGCTGCCATCGAACCCGAGCCGATGCGCTCCGTGACGACGCCGCAGGATCCGCGCGTGTCCATCGAGCCCTACGAGCCGGCCATGAACCACTACGACGCTCCCGCTCCGGCCGCCCAGCCGCAGCAGATGCGCGTTGCCGAGCCGGCTCCCATGCAGCAGCCCTATGTGCCGCCGGTCGCCGAGCGCCCGTCGGCCGCCGTCCAGCGCAGCCGCGTTCCGTCGATCGACGAGTTCCCACCGATCGCCCAGCGCCAGGCCGCTGCCTCGGTGCAGGTGCATCCGGAAGACCATGAGGGCGATCGCCGTCCGCTCGGTCTGTTGCGTCGCCTTGCCACGGTCGGCCTCGGCCGTCGCGAGGATGAGGCCCAGCCCGAAGCGCCGCGCGCTCCCGCCCCGCAGCCTGCCGTGCGTCCGTCGGCCGCCAGCGAGTTCGTGAAGCGTCCGGCCGTGTCGTCGCAGGGTGCCGCCGGTCGTCTCGACCAGCAGGGCCGCATGGCGCCGCAGCCGGCACCGCGCGCTGCCGACGACGACATGGAGATCCCGGCTTTCCTGCGCCGCAAGTGATCTCCAGGCAAACGTAAACACAGACGGGCCCGCGAAGGTGACTTCGCGGGCCCGCTGCTTTTAGGGTGAAGGCTTGAGCTCAGAGGAAGGCGAGCCGCAGCAGGGCGACAATGCCGACACCGGCGGCGACGGTGGCAATCAACGGTAGCCTCAGCGCCAGGACCAGCGTCATAAGGCCGGCAACCGCCTCGACGGGACCGGACATGACGATCGGCGCGATGACGGCGACCAACACGGCGGGCGGCAGTGCATCCAGCGCGACGCGGACCGGGCCGGACTTTGGCAGCCTGTCGGCTATCAGGAAGCCGAGGATGCGCGTCATGTAGGTCAGTGCGCCCATGGCCAGGATGGCGGCGAAGTTGGCGGGATCGACGGTCATCGCGTCGTCTCCGCGGCGTCGAGCGTGATGGCCGGGGAGGTGAGGACGGCGGCGGTGATGCCAGCCAGGGCACCGGCGATCACATACCAGGCGCCGGGCACGGTCGAGTGCACGATGACGGCGACGATGGCGCTCGCGGCGATGACCGGACCGGTGCGCCGGGCGCCCTTCCAGAAGCCGAGGGCCAGCGCGATGAAGATAGCCGGAAAGGCAAAGTCCAGCCCGAAGGTTTCCGGGTGCTCCAGATAGGCGCCGAACAGCGTGCCGAGCCCCGAAGACAATTGCCAGCAGACGAAAAGCGTCAACGCCACCGTGAAGTAGAAGGTGCGGCTGATCGGTAGCCCGAGGGCGCGGCGTTCGCTGAGCGCCCAGCTTTCGTCAGTCAGCAGGAAGGCCGCGAGATAGCGCCAGCGGCCGAAATGGGTGATCTTGCCCGACAGGGAGGCGCCCATCAGCACGTGTCGCAGGTTGACCAGGAGGGCCATCAGCGCCAGCGCTGCAACGGGTGCCGGCGTGCTCCACAGTCCTACGGCGATCAACTGCGAGGAGCCGGCGAACACGATCGACGACATGGCCAGCATTTCGGCCGGCGTCAGGCCCTTGGCCGTCGCCTGCTGGCCAAGGATGAGACCGAAAGGGATCACGGCGACGACGGTTGGGAAGGCGGCGATCAGGCCGGCCCGAAAATCCGCGAGTGGTGTTGTCATGTCCAGCTTTCCCTGGAGCGACCGACGTTCTTACGAACGCGGACGAGCCAGCTCTTGTTCCGCCCCGAACTTTGGTTCGATGCAGTAGGTCAGTATATCTGACCTTTTATAGGTCAGTACCTATGACCTAATTTTGGAAGGCTGTCCACCCGAAAACCGCAATATCCGAAAATTCCATCGCGCCGCGCCGCAACAATTCTAAATGATCTTGTCGCTGGTGGTGCGCGTCACGCCGGCGGCGGCCAGGTCGGCCCAGGCGCGTTTGAGCGAGCCGGAGAGGTCGATGGCGCGACAGGCATCTTCGATCACCGACACGCGGAACCCAGCGGCGGCAGCATCGAGGGCCGTCCAGGCGACACAATAATCGGTGGCGAGGCCGACGACATGGACGTCCTCAACGCCGCGTTCCCGGAGGTAGCCGGCGAGACCTGTGAGCGTCTTGCGGTCGGCTTCGCGGAAGGCGGAGTAGCTGTCGACGCCCGCATGCCAGCCCTTTCGGATGACAAGTTGGGCGGCGGTCACTTGCAAGTCCGGATGCAGTTCGGCGCCAGCGGTTCCCTGCACGCAGTGATCCGGCCACAGCACTTGCGTGCCGTAGGGCATTTCGATGGTGTCGAATGGCTCGTGACCGTGGTGGGCGGAGGCGAACGAGGCGTGCCCCTTGGGGTGCCAGTCCTGGGTGACGACGACCTGCTCGTAGCGCGGCACCAGGGCGTTGATCACCGGCACGATGGCGTGACCGCCGCCAACCGCCAGCGCGCCGCCGGGACAGAAGTCGTTCTGGACATCGACGACGATGAGGGCGGTGGTGGGCGACGGCATGATGCGACTCCGAGCAGATTGTTCGGTGCCATTTTATTGCATTGGCGAGGGAACGCGGCAAGCGCGGCGCAAATGCGGGGCCATGTCGTTTGGTCTTGGAAGAGACGCGAAACGGGCCGTCTCCGCCATGGCCGATCCAGTATGAATGCGACGCTTATCAAGGTAAGATAACCAACTTATCCATGTATAGGGCCGTCATGATGGATGCTCCAGTCACCACCGATGATAACGCGCTCGGGTCCTTTCTGCGCGATCGGCGTTGCCGCATGGATGTGGCTGCCTTCGGCCTGCCGTCTTCGAGGCGCCGCACGCCCGGCCTCCGCCGGGAAGAGGTGGCGCAGCGCGCCAACGTCTCCGTCACTTGGTACACGTGGCTGGAGCAGGGGCGCGGTGGTGCCCCGTCGGCCGATGTGCTGGACCGCATTGCCAGGGCGCTGATGCTGACCGACGTCGAGCGCGAGCATCTGTTCCTGCTTGGTCTCGGCCGCCCGCCGGAGGTGCGCTATCGCTCCAATGAGGATGGGATATCGCCACGCCTGCAGCGCATTCTCGACGCCCTGGAAATCAGTCCGGCCCTGGTCAAGACGGCGACCTGGGACATCGTCGCCTGGAACCGTGCGGCCACGGTGCTGCTTGCCGACTACGGCGCGATGGAGCCGCGCCAGCGCAACGTGCTGCGCATGATGTTCTGCGATCCGGAGGTGCGGGCGCGCCAGCACCACTGGGAAAGCGTCGCCCGGTTCGTTGTTGCCACCTTCCGCGCCGATGCGGTGCGGGCGGGAGCATCCGGCAATGTCGAGGCGCTGGTCGACGAGCTCAGCCGGACCAGTCCGGAGTTCGCGGCAATGTGGCGTGAGAAGGAGGTCGGCCACCACGGCGAGGGCACCAAGCTCCTGCACCATCCGACGCTCGGCCTGCTGCCGCTCGAATACTCCGCCTTCGCCATCGATGGCCGGCCGGATCTTTCCATGGTGATCTACAACCCGGCGACGCCCGAGGTTGCGGCAGAGGTTCGGCGGCTGATCGAGGCGGCGGATCCCGGCAAATAAGCCGATCAGTGCCCCTTGAGCAGCCGCTCGGCGGCGGCGCGGGCTTCCTCGGTGATACGGCTGCCGGCCAGCATGCGGGCGATTTCCTCGCGGCGGTGGCTTTCGGGAAGCTGCGACACGGACGTGGCGACGCGGCTGCCGTCGGCGACGCTGTCCTTGGCGATCAGGAAATGGTGGTCGGCGCGGGCGGCGACCTGCGGCGCGTGGGTGACCGAGAGCACCTGAACCTTGCGGGCGAGGCGGGCGAGGCGGGTGCCGATGGCTTCAGCTACCGCGCCGCCGACGCCGGTATCGATCTCGTCGAAAACAAGCGTCGAGGCCGATCCCTTGTCGGCGAGCGAGACCTTGAGGGCCAGCAGGAAGCGACTGAGTTCGCCGCCCGAGGCCACCTTCATCATCGGACCGGGCCGGGTGCCAGGGTTGGTCTGCACCCAGAATTCCAGTGTGTCGATGCCCTCGGCGGTGCGCGTCTCGGGGTCGGCGAGCTGGTTGACGATGAAGCGGGCGCGTTCGAGCTTCAGCGACGGCAACTCGGCGGCGACGGCGTCTTCCAGGAGGCGGGCCGCCTTCTCGCGAGCGCCGGAAAGCTTAAGGGCGAGCTTGTCGTAGGTGGCACGCGCCGTACCGGCGGACTGGGCGAGAGCGTTCAGTCTGTCCTCTCCCGCGTCGAGGTCGGCGAGGTCGGCGGCCATGCGGGCGGCAAGGGCACCCAGTTCGTCCGGCGGCACCGAATACTTGCGGGCTGCGGCGCGGATGGCGAACAGGCGCTCTTCGGTGCGCTCGAGCTCGGCCGGATCGAAGTCGGCCGCCCTCAGCGCCGCCTCAAATACCGAGCGAGCGTCTTCCAGCGCGTCGAGGGCGGTGGAGATCGACTGGAGGGCCTGACCAGCCAGCGCCGCCACTTCGCCCTTGCGTTCGAGGCGCCTGAGCAGGCTTGAGAGTTCGGGCACCGGCGAGCCGGAGCCGTTCAGGTGATCGTAGGCCTCGCGCAGGTCGACGGCGACCTTTTCGGCCCGCATCATCTCCTGCCGGCGTTCGGCGAGCGCCGTCTCCTCGCCAGGCTCGGGGGCAAGCTTCTGCAGTTCCTCGACGGAAGCGCGCAGATAATCGCCTTCGCGGCGAGCGTCGGCGATGCGGCGTTCGAGATCTGCCAGCGCCTTCTCGGCCTCGCGCCAGGCACGGTGCGCAGCGGCGACGGCCTTCACTTCGGCCTCGAGGCCACCGAAGGCGTCGATCAGGCCGCGGTGGATGGCTGGATCGACCAGCGCCCGATCGTCATGCTGGCCATGGATTTCGACCAGGGCGGCTCCGAGCTGGCGCAGGAGATTGGCGGATACGGCGCGATCGTTGACGAAGGCGCGGGTCCGGCCGTCGGCGGTCTGGACGCGGCGGACGATGACGTCGCCCTCGTCGTCGAGGTCGTTTTCCACGAGGAGCGCGCGGGCCGGGTGGCTGGCCGGGAGGTCGAAGACGGCGGTGACCTGTCCCTGATCGGCGCCATGCCGAACGAGACCCGCATCGCCGCGGCCCCCGAGGGCCAGCGACAACGCGTCGAGCAGGATGGATTTGCCGGCGCCGGTTTCACCGGTCAGCACGGTCAGTCCGCCGGAAAAGGCGATCTCAAGCCGCTCGATCAAAACGATGTCGCGGATTGCGAGCGTCTGGAGCATGGCGTCCCGTCAGAACATCGCGGCCTTGAACGCCTTCGAGATCCAGGACTGGGTGTTCTCGCGCGGCTCAAGACCGTTGGTGTTGAGGAGCTTATAGGCGTCCTTGTACCAACGGCTGTCAGGATAGTTGTGGCCGAGGACGGCGGCGGCCGTCTGCGCCTCATCGGTGAGGCCCATGGCGAAATAGGCTTCGGTGAGGCGCTCGAGCGCTTCCTCGATGTGGCGGGTCGTCTGGTAGTCCTGCACCACGGTCTTGAAGCGGTTGACGGCGCCGATGTACTGGTTGCGGGTCAGGTAGTAGCGACCGACTTCCATTTCCTTGCCGGCGAGCTGGTCCTTGGCGATGTCGAGGCGCTTGCGGCCCTCGGCGGCATAGGGGCTGTCGGGGTAGCGGTCGACCAGTTCCTGCATGGCCTGCATGGCCTGCTGGGTCAACTTCTGGTCGCGCGTGATGTCGGGCATCTGGTTGAAATAGGACTGCGCGATCATCCACTGCGCATAGGCGGCATCTTCCGACCCGGGATAGAGCGTCAGGTAGCGCTTGCCCTGGGTAATGGCCTCGTCGAAGTTGCCACGCGTGTAATTGGTATAGGTGGTCATGATGAGGGACTTGCGCGCCCACTCCGAATAGGGGTGCTGCTCGTCGACCTCTTCGAACTTCTTGGTGGCGTTCTTGTAGTCGCCCTGCTGCAGATAGGCGATGCCGGCGTTGTAGGATTTCTCCGCCGGGATTTCCACGAAGGGGGCCAGCTCATCCTTGGACGAACAGCCGACAAGAGCGGTGGCGCCTCCGAGGAGAACGAGCACGGCGGCCACACGAACGAAACTCTGCCTCATGAAAACCCCATCACCGTACGCAGCCGCTCGCGGCCGCCATCCATCCCACGCGCACTGCCCGCCGGGCATCGCCCTATGCCGGGCCGTCCCGCGCCGTCGGCGCGAGTCAGGCACGCCCCTGACAACAGGAAGCTCTTTTATAGTAAAGCCATCGCGGATGCTACGTGCCCGTGATGTTCGACCACATTATGGCGACAGGGTGGGAGAAGTCCGCCGTTTCGGGGGAAAACTCAATCGCGGGACGGAGCGAGGGCAGCCGCCTGGAGGATGCCACCGGCCTGCTCGCGGACCATCACGCTGTCATGGACGATCTCATAGGCGCCGGTATCGGCGACCAGCGCCTTGACGGCCATCCAGTTCAACTTGTGACCACCCTTGTAGGAGCGGAAATGGCCAAGGAAGGGCATGCCGATCAGCGACAGGTCGCCGACCGCGTCCAGAGTCTTGTGACGGGCGAACTCGTCGGTCCAGCGCAGCCCCTCGGGATTGAGGATGCGGTCGTCGCCGATCGCCACCGAATTCTCCAGCGACGAGCCAAGGGCGAAGCCCATCTTCCAGAGCTTCTCGACGTCGGCCATGAACCCGAAGGTGCGGGCGCGGGCGATGTCGCGCGTGAAGGACTGCGGGTTGAGGTCGAGCACGTAGGACTGGCGGCCGATCAGCGGATTGGCGAAGTCGATGGTAACGTCGTAACGCGTGCCATCATAGGGCAGGAACTCGAGCAGGGCGTCGCCCACCTGGAGCCGCACCGGCTTGATGACGCGCAGCATCTTGCGCGGCGCCGAGAGACGACGCAGGCCAGCTTCGGCGATCAGGTCCATGAAGGCAGCCGAGCAACCATCGGCGATGGGCATCTCCGGTCCGTCGATCTCGACGACGACATTGTCGACGCCGGAGGCGGCCAGAGCGGCCATCAGATGCTCGATGGTGGCGACCGTACGGCCGCCGATGCCGATCATCGTGCAAAGTTCGGTGGCAACCACGTTCTCGTGGCGGGCGGCGATTTCCATCTCCTCGCCATCGGTGCGAACGAAGACGATGCCCCGGTCCGCTTCGGCGGGGTGCAGCACGATGGTCGCGGGCTTGCCGGAATGCACGCCTGCACCAGAGAACTGGACGCTTTCGCTGAGGGTGGTCTGCTTGCCGAAGAACGTACGCATCGAGTATTTCCAAAAATCGCCGGCGAGCAGGTTCAAAACCGATCCGGCACATTTTTCATAAAACACACGCGGGCGTCCCAGGAAAGTCACTCTTTCTTACCGAGTGTTACGTCGTGGACAGGCGAAATTCAGGTGCAACTTCAAAAGGTTAACTCGGCATAAGAAACGCGCGGCCGATCGGCCGCGCGCAAGGCTGTAACACTTCGAATCGTCACTCAGCGAGAATGCGGCGCCGTGGCCGCGACGAGCCAGGCCCGGTCGGCCTCGTCCTTGAGGAGGGGCAACAGCTTTTCGCGGACTTCTGCATGGTAGGAATCGAGCCAGGCCCGTTCCCGATCCGTCATCAAAGTCGGCTTGATCAGCCGCCGGTCGATGGGGCAGAGCGTCACCGTTTCAAAACCCATCATCGGCCGTTCGCCGCCGTCGATCGCTTCGGGCTGGGTAACGATGACTAGGTTCTCGATGCGGATGCCCCAGGCCCCGGCCTTGTAGAAGCCGGGCTCGTTGGACATCAGCATGCCCGGCTCGAGCGGCACGTGGCCGGTCTTGGCGATGCGTCCCGGTCCTTCGTGGACGGACAGATAATGGCCGACGCCGTGGCCGGTGCCATGATCGAAGTCGAGGCCGGCTTCCCACAGCTTTTCGCGGGCGAGAACGTCGAGGTGGGCGCCGCTGGTTCCCTTGGGGAAGCGGGCGAGGGTCAGGCGGATATGGCCGATCAGCACGCGGGTGAATCGGTCGATCATCTCCTCGGTCGGCGTACCGACGATCATGGTGCGGGTGATGTCGGTGGTGCCGTCGAGATACTGGGCGCCCGAATCGACCAGCAGGATGCCGTTCACCTCCACCTTGCGGTTGGAGGCGGTGCTGACATGGTAATGCGGGATGGCGGCATTGGGGCCGGCACCGGCGATGGTGTCGAAGGAAATGTCGCGCAGAGCGCCGGTGTCGCGGCGGAACTCTTCCAACTTCTTGGTGACGGCGATTTCGTCGAGGCCGCCCTTCGGCGCCTCGCGGTCCAGCCAGGCGAGGAAGCGCACCATGGCAACGCCGTCGCGGACATGGGCGTCGCGGATGCCTTGGAGCTCCGTGGCATTCTTCAGTGCCTTGGGCAGCAGAACCGGGTCGGGACCGACCACCACCTTGCCGCCACCGGCCTCGATGCGGCGCACCACCTCGAAGGCGGCCGAGGCCTTGTCCACCAAGACGGCGCTGCCGAGCGCGGCAAGGGCCGGCGCGAAAGCTGCGGGCGACTCAACGCCGGCGATCTGCTCCAGACGGTCGCGGACGACATTGTCGAGCTTGGCGCCATCGATGAACAGCTGGGGGCGACCTTCCTTGCGCAGGATGGCAAAGGACAGCGCCTCCGGCGTGTGGGGAACGTCCTCGCCACGGATGTTGAAGGCCCAGGCGATCGAATCGGGGCGCGTCAGCACGGCGGCGTCGGCGCCGGCCTTGCCGATCGCCTCGCCGAGTCGGGCCAGCTTGTGCTCGGCACTTTCGCCGGCCAGGCTCTCCGGGAACAGCGAGACCCGGCCCTTGGGCGGCTCCGGCCGGTCGGTCCACACGGCGTCGACCGGATTGCCGTCGACGGCGATGAAGGCGGCGCCGACAGCGGCGAGCGCCGTTTCGAAGCGGCCGACTTCGGCGGCGGTCATCAGCCAGGGATCGAAGCCGATGCGATCGCCTTTGGCGACCACGCCCTTCAGCCAGTCGTGTGGCGGCTCCTCGATCAGATGGTGCGGTTCGATGACCGCGAGGTCGACCTGCTCGCGCACCTGCAGCGTATAGCGGCCGTCGACGAAGATGGCCGCCCTGTCTTCCAGGACGATGGCAAGGCCGGCCGAACCGGCGAATCCGGTTAGCCAAAGCAGGCGGCGGGCAGAGTCGGGAATGTATTCGCCCTGGTGTTCATCGGCGAGCGGCACCAGAAAGCCCTTGAGGCTTCTACGCTTGAGCTCGCCCCTCAACGCGGAGAGACGCGCCTTGCCGTGGCTGGGATCGTTGACGTTGTCGAATGCCTGAAACACCTCTGTCACTCCGCCATGCTCGAAAGGCAGGTGTTGTGACCCCTGCGTTCGGCTGCCGTCAAGAAGGCTTTGCTTGTTCGCTCCCTGTCGTCGGCCGGCGTCCGGTTCTGAAGCTGGCTTCGTGCAGTGGTGCCGGTGGGGCGGACGCGGCTTCACGCCAGATGTCATGGCAGGTTCACGCTTCGGGCGAGAATCCGGCGGCCACGGCTGGTTGCGGCGAAAGGGAGGCGACAGCCATGAGTCACCCGCAAGGGTGGCCTGCGTCATTGCTCATTCATACTAAAGTCGTAGTCTGATATCACAAGAGGAGTTCGGAGGGCTGGTTTCGCGTCCCATGAGGATAACGGCGCTTTTGAGAACGGTCGGCGGAAGCCGACGACATTCGAGAGGTGCTACTATGAGCCGATTTGCCCCAACTACCGCCACTTCCTATCGAAGCGGTCTTTCCCGTCGGACCTACGAAGTGACACTCGGCACGCGTGAGCGTCAGGCCCAGCGTTATGTCGCGCCCTATCTCGCTTCGCTCGACGATCAGGCTTCGCGCGAGCATGGCCTCGGTCGCAACTCGGCTGGCCTGATGCGGTCTCGGGCGGTGGATGCCGCCCTCTGACGCCTTGTCGTGGAAACAGTTTCCCGGGTGGCTACCGGCCGGATGACGCCTTGGCTCAGCCGGCGTAGCGCAGTACCAGCGTGCTCCAGCCTTCCTTGACGAGGTGCCGCTCGCGCACGAAGCCCTGTGCGCGGAAGGCGGCCAGAACGCTTTCCGCCTGCGTTCTCAGGATGCCGGAAAGCACCACGGCGGCGCCCGGCAGGGCATGGGCGCGAAACTCCGGCGACAGCATTTTCAGGGGATCGGCCAGGATATTGGCGACGATCAGGTCGAACTTGCGTCCAACGATGGCTGAATGGGCGAAACCGGCCGCCGTCACGGCGGTGACGTAGTTGGCCGCCTTGTTGATCCCGGCATTTTCCA
Source organism: Pleomorphomonas sp. (assembly GCA_029976075.1). Lineage (GTDB taxonomy): Bacteria > Pseudomonadota > Alphaproteobacteria > Rhizobiales > Pleomorphomonadaceae > Pleomorphomonas. The sequence continues at coordinate 13,965 of JARKNW010000125.1, read as the reverse complement.
GCGCGATCTCCACGGCCAGTGGATCGATATCCGAGGCGAGGACCGGACGCTTGGTGGCGAGCGCGATGCCGATCGCCAGCACGCCCGATCCCGTGCCGAGGTCGAAGACGCTGTCGAATCGGTAGACGGCGAGCAGGCGCGTCAGTGCCGTGAGGCAGCCCCAGGTGGTCGGGTGATGACCGGTGCCGAAGGCCTGGTTGGCTTCGATCTGCAAGCCGATCAGCCCCTTGGGGATGCGGTCCTTGTCGTGGGCACCATGTACCACGAAGCGGCCGGCCACCACCGGGCTCAGGCCTTCGAGGCTTTGCGCAACCCAGTCCACATCCTCCGGCACCGGCTCGACCGTGATCGAGGCGATGTCGACGATGCCTTCGAGAGCGGCGCGGGCTGGTCCCGCGATTTCCTCGCCATCCTCGGCAAAGAAGAAGCCGTCCACCGCCCATCCGCCGTCCGTCTCGTACCAGGACACCGGACCGGCCTCGACGAAGGCGGCCTCGATCGCGTCGGCGATCGTCTCGGCGCCCATCGCGTCAGTGGCGGGAATATGGATCTGATACTGGCGCATGGCGGTTCCTGAGCTGAAATCCGGGGTTGGCGGGGGTTTAGTCGGAGCCCGATGGCTTGTCAAAGCTGGACCGCATCGATGTGCCCAGGTCGATCGAAAGAGCGTGGCCTTGCGCCGCCACGGGAGAAACTCGGCGATGCGCCCCGAACCTCACTCTGGGGGTGGCAAGACCCGTCACTGCCGGCTTCCGAAAAGGACGCTCAAGCCGCTTCTCCCCGATCCGGATGGTCTTTTCCTGCCGAAGGCACCGGGGCTTTCTTCCGCTTGGCATGCTTGTCGCTGGAGCGCACCATCAGGTCGGCGCCGACCAGGATTTTCACCGGCGGCTGGAGCTCGGAGGCGTTGATCAGGTCGTCGAGGATGGTGATGGCCAGATAGCCGATCTTGCGCTTGGAGACGTCGATGGTGGTCAGCGGGGGATCCATGGTGACGCTCATCGGCAAATTGTCGAAGCCGATGATCGACACGTCGGCGGGGATGCGGATGTTGTGTTCCCTCAGTGCCTTGATGAAGCCATAGGCGATCACGTCGTTGGTGCAGAAATAGCACTCCGCCAGCTTGCCGCCCGAGGCGAGATGCTGCGCCGTCGCCTCGTAGGCGCCATCGAAGGTCGACTCGACCCAGAGCGTGTTCTCTTCGCGGATCGGCAGGTCGAGCCGCAGCATGTTCTTGGTGAAGGCCTGGCGGCGCAGGCCGAAGTTGGTCGTCTCGACCGGGCTCGCGACGAAGCCGATGTCCTGAAAGCCCTGCGACTTGAAGCGCGACAGAACCTTGTAGACGGCGTCCTCGTTGTTCATGTTGACGAAGTTGGCGTCGATCAACTCGTGGAAGGTGTCGATGAACACCGTGGGGATGCCGGTGGTGAGCAGCAGGCGGATGTCGGCTTCGCTGAGCTCGGTGCCGAGCGCCACCACGCCCTTGACGCCGGTGCCGGCCAGCGACTGGACGATGCCCTGAATGGTCTCCCGCTCGTGGCTGACCACCTCCAGGGAATAGCCGCGCCGCGTCGCTTCCTGCGACATGCCGTCGATGTAGTCGGAAATGAAATGGCTGTGGTCGCGATTCACGGTGTGGCCGTGCTTGGCGATCTTCAGGAAACGCAGGGTGTCGTTGGCGCCGTCGGGCGCTCGAGCGCGCGCCGGCCGCGGCACATAGTTCAGGTCGGCGACGACGTCGAGCACCTTGGCGCGCGTTGCGCCCGATATCTCGCCCTTTCCGTTTAGGACCAGCGATACGGTTGCCGCGGAGACGCCGGCCGCCTTGGCGATGTCCCTCATTGTCAGGGTGTTCTTGTCGCTCATTCCACGCTTGCTTCTTCGATTTACCACGCGCTGCCACCACTTTATCGCGTTTACTAAACGAAAGCCAACCTGGCCCGCCAACGCAGCCGGAAACGGACTCGACTTTTGGCTAATGCACGGAGAGGCCCTTGCGTTGCCAATAAACGCCGCCTATGATTTACTAAACTAACAGCTTATTCAATAAACAAATGGAGGGGGCGGTGCGGAGAGTGGACGGCCAGTTTCTGGTCCTCGCTGCCATCAATGTGATCCTCTTGGCGCTAGGGGCGGCCATCTCGGACGGGTCTTTCCTGTCCATCTTCAATCTGCAATCGATGGCCGGGCAGGTGCCGGAAATCGGGTTGCTGGCCATCGGCGTGATGCTGGCCATGTGCGCCGGCGACGGCGGTATCGATCTCTCGGGTATCGCGCTTGCCAACCTGTCGGGCGTGCTGTCGGCGGTGATCGTGGCGCACTTCGTCTCGAACGTCGAACAGGAGGGGCTTTATTCGGCCCTGTTCATTCTCGGCGCTCTGGCCATCGGTTTCCTGGGTGGCCTGATCAACGGCACGCTGATTACCCGCTTCGGAATCACACCCATCCTCTGCACGCTCGGCACGCAGATGGCGTTCACCGGTCTGTCGGTCATCGTGTCCGGTGGCAAGGCGGTGGTCGTGGGCAGTCCCGAGCCGCTGTCGTCGATCGGCAACGAGTTCTGGTTTGGCGCGCCGATCAGCTTCATCGTGTTCATCGTCGTCGCCACGCTGATTGGCGCGGCACTCAAGTTCTCGCCATTCGGCCGCTGGCTGATGCTGTCGGGGTCCAACCCCAAGGCGGCGCTCTATGCCGGTTTCCCCCGGTCGGCGGTGGTGACGGCGACCTACGCCCTGAGCGGCACGCTTTCGGGACTTTCGGGCGTAATCATCGCAGCGCGTAACGTAAACGTTAAGTGGGACTACGGTGCGTCCTATCTGCTGATCGCCATCCTGATCGCCGTGATGGCCGGCGTGCGCCCGGAGGGAGGTTACGGACGAATCGTCTGCGTCGTCTTCTCGGCCGTTGCCCTGCAGCTCATGTCCAGCCTGCTGAACTTCGGCGGACTCTCCAACTTCGTTCGTGACTTCGCCTGGGGTGCGCTGTTGCTCACCTTCCTTGCGATCGCCCGGTACGACCTCGTCGGCTTCGTGTTCCCCGACAGGCGCCGCTAGGTCAGCCGACCGCGCTTCCCCCACGCGTCGGACGGGAAAATCTGGGGGAAATTAGTGGAGGAGACTAAGATGAAGAGAAGCATTCGCACGGTTATGGCCGCGCTGATGGCCGCCACCGCTGTCGCCGCGACGACGGGTTTCGTGTCGGCCGCCGACAAGCCGGTGATCGCCACCGTCGTCAAGATCGCCGGCATTCCCTGGTTCGATCGCCTCGAGACGGGCGTCAAGGCCTTCCAGGCCGCTCATCCGGACGTGGTCGCCACCCAGTATGGCCCGGCGACCTCCGACTCGGCGCAGCAGTTGCAGATCGTCCAGGACCTCGTCGCCAAGGGCGTCAACGCGCTGGCGGTGGTTCCGATGGACCCGGCCGTTCTAGAGGGCACGCTGAAGCGGGCCATGGAGCGCGGTACCATCGTCGTCACCCATGAGGCCGACAACCAGGTCAACACCATGGCCGACGTCGAAGCCTTCGATAACTCCTTCTATGGCGCCGCCCTCAACGAGCGCCTTGCCTCGTGCATGGGCAAGAAGGGCAAGTGGACGACCTTCGTCGGTTCGCTCGGCAGCCGCACGCACATGCAGTGGGTCGGCGCCGGCGAGGAGAACGCCAAGAAGTATCCGGACATGGTGCTGGTCGATCCGAACAACGAGTCGTTCGACGATGCCAACGGCACCTATGAGAAGGCCAAGGAACTGCTGCGCAAGCACCCGGATCTCGCCGGCTTCCAGACCTCGGCCGGTAACGACGTGCTCGGCGTCGGTCGCGCCATCGAAGAGGCCGGTCTTGCCGGCAAGGTGTGCCTGGTTGGCACCGGCCTGCCGAACCCGTCGGCGCCTTATCTCGATTCCGGCGCCATCACGGCCATCGGCTACTGGGATCCGCAGAAGGCCGGCATGGCGATGAACGTCGTCGCCAAGCTGCTTCTGGAGAAGAAGGAGCTCAAGACCGGCATGGACCTCGGCGTCGAGGGCTACAACAGCGTCACCGTCACCAAGGGTGCCGGAAAGGGCCTGCTGGTCATCGGCAACGGCATGATGCTCGACGACAAGGACAGCTACAAGGCTCACCTCTTCTGATCGTCCAGCCTGTGCAACGAGACCCCGAAGGACTTCGGTCCTTCGGGATTTCCCGCGGCTGTCCGTGGTGTCGGCCCGGGTAAAGTCATGAAAGGATTCTGGGAGTGGCGGAAGACTCGCAGACCGACCATTGTTTCCTGCAGCTCAAGCAGATCCACAAACGCTTCGGCGGCGTTCATGCGTTGCGTGGTGTCGATCTGACGCTGGAACTCGGCCAAGCCTATCATCTGCTCGGCGAGAACGGTTGTGGCAAAAGCACCGTCATCAAGGTGATGTCGGGCGCCATCTCGCCGACCGAGGGCGAAATCATATTGAACGGCGAGAGCTTCTCGGCTCTGACGCCCATTCAGTCGCTCGCCGCCGGTATCGAGACGGTCTACCAGGACCTGTCTCTCATCCCCAACCTGACGGTCGCCGAGAACGTGGCGCTCAGCGAACAGCTGGTGCACGGCGAAGGGCGCCTTGCCCGCCGGCTGGACAGGAACCAGCTGCGGGTCACCGCCAGCGCGGCGCTCGCCTCGGTCGGACTGCCGACCACGCGCTCCTTCCTGACGTCCGTGGTGTCCGACCTGCCGCTTGCCCAGCGCCAGCTCGTGGCCATCGCCCGGGCGATCGCCACCAAGGCCAAGCTCGTCATCATGGACGAGCCGACGACCTCGCTCACCCGGCGAGAGGTCGAGAACCTGATCGAGGTGGTGGCCCGCCTGCGTGCCGACAACATCGCGGTGCTGTTCGTCACTCACAAGCTCGACGAATGCTACCGCATCGGCGGCCATGCCATTGTCTTCCGCGATGGCGAATGCGTGGCGCAGGGCCCGCTCGAAAGTTACAGCAAGGCCGATATCGCCGAGCTGATGACCGGCCGCCAGATCGACTCGCGCCGCTATCGGGTGGCCAAGCCGGCGGATGAGAAGCTGCTGGCCGTCAAGGGCCTGACCGCTTCGCCCCATTTCTTCGATATCGAGTTCAGTCTCCGCAAGGGAGAGATCCTGGGCATCACCGGTCTTGCCGACTCCGGTCGCAACGAGCTGGCACTGGCGATTTCCGGCGTTCGCCCGGCCGCATCCGGTTCGATTGCTGTCGGCGGTGTGGCGACCCGCATCCGCCACCCCTCCGACTCCATTCGCCACGGCATCGGCTATGTGCCGGAGAACCGCCTCGACGAAGGGCTGTTTCTGGAGAAGTCCATTCTCGACAACGAGATCGCGCTGGTGGTGGCCAAGCTTGCCAACTCCTGGGGTGTCATCGACGACGCCAAGGGACGCGAGATCGCCGCCGAGGTGGCCAAGGACATGCGCCTCAACACCACCGACATCGACATGCCGGTCGGCTCGCTGTCCGGCGGCAACCAGCAGCGCGTGCTGATCGGCCGCTGGCTGACCATCGAACCGAAGATCCTGCTGCTGCACGGTCCGACCGTCGGCGTCGACGTCGGGTCCAAGGACACCATCTACCGCGCCATCCAGGTTCTCGCCGAGCGGGGGATCGGGCTCATCGTCATCAGCGACGATCTTCCGGAACTCCTGCAGAACTGCGACCGCATCCTGGTGATGAATGGTGGGCGCTTCGTTGCCGACCTCGATGCCTCCGAGGCGACCGAGGAGCACATCTATCATGCCATGCTGGCGTCAACCTCGGAGACCGTCCAATGACCCTGTTCTCGTTTGAAAAGGCACGGGCGGCCGAACGGGATGGCGATCACGTGAGCGTCGCCGGCTTTGTTCGCAAGCATCCCGAGACGGTGACGGCGGTGCTGCTGGTGGTGATCTGCGTCGTGGTTGCCATCCTCAATCCGGATTTCCTGCAGCCGTCGTCGCTGATCGACATCGGGCGCGCCAGCGTCGTGACGGGCCTGTTCGCCCTCGGCGTGTTCGTCATCCTGGCCGCCGGCGGCATCGACGTGTCGTTCACCGCCATCGCCGCGCTGACGATGTATTCCATCACGCTCCTGACGACGCGCTATGCGCCGGGCTTGCCGATGGTGCTCGTGCTGGCCATGGCGGTGGGCGGCGGCATTGTGATGGGCATGTTCAATGGCTTCCTGGTCTATACCTTCGGAGTGCCGGCGATGATCGTCACCATCGGTACGCAGTATCTGTTCCGCGGCATCCTGCTGGCCTTCATCGGCACGGTGTGGATCATGGCCTTGCCAGAGCAGATGCTGGCCTTCGGCCGGGCGCCGATGGTGCAGTTTGCCAACTCCAATGGCGCCGTGGTCACGCTGCCGCTCTATGTGCTGGTGCTGCCCGCCGCCGCCATACTGACCTGGTGGATCCTCAACCGCACGCTGATGGGACGGGCGATCTTCGCCATGGGTGGCAGCGCCAAGGTGGCGGAACGGCTCGGCTACAATCTCAGGACCGTCCACCTCTTCCTGTTCGGCTTTGCCGGGGCGCTGGCTGGTCTTGCGGGCATCATTCACGTCAGCAGCAACCGCCTCGCCAATCCCTTCGATCTGGTCGGCACGGAAATCAACGTCATCGCGGCCGTGGTGCTCGGCGGCGCCCGCATTACCGGCGGCACCGGCACGGTGATCGGCACGCTGCTCGGCGTGCTCCTGGTTACCGTCATCAACAACGTCCTGGTGATGGTGGGCATTCCCAGCACCTGGCAGCGCTTCGTCGTCGGAACATTCATTTTGCTCGCCGCGGCCTTCTTCGTCGTGCGCCAGCGTCGGAACTAGACCTTAGGAAGGAAAGGCCATGAAGAAGTTTCTCAACGATCCCAAGGATTTCGTCGACGAGATGCTCGAGGGCATCTACGCCGCCCATCCTGACGTCACCTACACCAACGACGACAAGCGCTGCTATGTCACGGCGCATCCCAAGAAGGGCAAGGTGGGTATCGCCACCGGTGGCGGCTCCGGCCACCTGCCGCTGTTCCTCGGCTACGTCGGCGATGGCATGCTCGACGGCTGCGCAGTGGGCGGCGTGTTCCAGTCGCCCAGCTCGGACCAGATGTACGAGGTGACCAAGTACATCGACCAGGGCGCCGGCGTTCTCTACATCTACGGCAACTACACCGGCGACATCATCAACTTCGACATGGCCGCCGAGATGGCCGACGTTGACGGCATCCGCGTGAAGTCGGTGGTCGGCAACGACGACGCCGCCTCGTCGGTGGTTGGCGAGGAACACAAGCGTCGCGGCGTCGCCGGCATCTTCTTCGTCTACAAGGCGGCCGGCGCGGCGGCGGCCGAAGGCCTCGACCTCGACGAAGTCGCTCGGCTTGCCGACAAGGCGCGCCTCAACACCCGCACCATCGGCGTTGCGCTGTCGAGCTGCGTCGTGCCGGAAGTCGGGCATGCGACCTTCTCGCTCGGTGACGACGAGATGGAGATCGGCATGGGCATCCATGGCGAGCCGGGCATCAGCCGTCGCAAGCTGGAGCCGGCCGATGCGGTCGTCGATGAGATGATGGAGCGCATCTTCAAGGAGCAGGATTACGGCAAGGGCGGCGAAGTGGCCGTGCTGGTCAACGGTCTCGGCGGAACGCCGCGCGAAGAGCTCTACATCTTCTATCGCCGCGTTTCGCAGCTGTTTGCCGCCCGCAACGTCAAGGTCAAGCATGTGTGGATCGGCGAGTTCGCCACCGCCATGGAAATGGCCGGCGCCTCGATCTCCGTCCTCAAGCTGGACGCCGAGCTCGACCGCCTGATGGCTGCGCCGGCGCGCACGCCGTTCTTCACTCATGTTGGTCGTTGAGGTGGCGACCATGCAGGCACTGACAGCCAATGACGTGGTCGGTCTGTTCGCGGCACTGGAGAAGACATTCTCCGATCAGCGCGAGTTCCTGATCGCACTGGACGGCAAGGTCGGCGACAGCGATCTCGGCATCACCATGAGCAAGTCGTTCGCCGCCGCCCACGCGACCGTCGCCGCGGCGACGGACGGTTCGGTCGGCAAACTGTTCAGCAAGGCCGGATTGTCGATCGCCAAGGCGGCTCCCTCGACCATGGGCACGCTGACCGCCACCGGTTTCATGCGGGGCGGCAAGGCCGTCGAAGCGGCAGAGACGATCGGAACCGGCGAGATGGCCGCCTTCTGGCGCGCCTATCGCGATGGCGTCCAGGAGCGCGGCAAGGCCAAGGTCGGCGACAAGACGGTGCTCGACGTGCTCGACCCGGTCGCGGTCAGCCTCGAAGCGGCGGCGGCAGGCGGCAAACCGCTCGACGCGGCCCTCGCTGATGCGTCCGACGTGGCCGCCAAGGCGCTCGAAGCCACCAAGCTGCTGGTTGCCCAGCATGGCAAGGCGGCGGCTTTCCAGGAGAAGTCGCGCGGCCTGCAGGACGCCGGTGCCACGGTCGCCGTGTTCATCGTCGACACCATGGCCAAGTTCGTGAAGGCGGGCTGACACTTCCTCCGGGTGTCAGGGCAAATGAAGCCGGGGCATGCATGCCCCGGCTTCGTGCGTTTTGAACCGGCGTCGGCCGGTATTATTTCTTCGGCGGGACGTAATCGGCCGGCGTCGCATCGGTGATGCGGCCGTCGGTGTAGGGCTTGTAGGGATTGTGAGTGGTCAGGAATTCGGCCACCACGTCCTCGAGGTTCGGACCGTAGTCATAGGCGTTGACCGCCTTGTCGGCGAAGGTCTTGAAGCCGTCGCCGCCGCCGCGCACGTAGTTGTTGGTGACGACGCCATAGGTCTTGGCCGCTTCGAGCGGCACGAACTTGTCGCCTTCCTTGACCTCGACACTGGTGATGCGGCTGCCGACCGGCTTCGAGCGGTCGAAGGTGTACTTGAGGCCGGCGACCTGCGGGAAGCGCCCCGCGCCTTCGTCAACCTGGCTGACGCCGTTCTCCAGCGCTTCCTTGATACCGGCGCCGTCGATCTGGAAGGTGGCGATGGTGTTCTGGAACGGCAGCACCGTCAGTACCTCGCCCATGGAGACGTCGCCGGCATCGATCGATGCCCGGAGACCGCCACCGTTGGCAATGGCGATGGTGATGCCCTGGCCGGCGACACGGGCAAGCGACGCGTCGGCGATGAGATTGCCCATGGAGCATTCGACGGCGCGGCAGGATTTGCGGTCGCCGTCGATGGTGGCGGTGGCCGAACCGACCACCTTGGCCTTCAGCTCTTCAAGCGGCTTGCCGAGCTCCTTGACGCGGGCGGCATAGCCTTCGTCCGGCTTGACCGAGGCATCGAGCAACTGCGGTGCGCCCTTGGCGGCGGTGACGACGCCCTTGTCGTCGAAGGTGACGGTAAGATCGCCGAGGTACTTGGAGTAGGCGTAGGCGGTGACGATCGGTACCTCGACGCCCGACGGGCTCTTGACCAGCGTCGGATAGGGACCGGACGACTTCTTGTCGGTGGATGACAGGTAGGTGTGGCTGTGGCCACCGACGATGACGTCGATACCGTCGACCTTCTCGGCGATCTCCTGATCCTTGAGGTAGCCGACATGGGTGAGGGCGATGATCTTGTTGACGCCCTCGGCCTGGATCTCCTTCACCGCCTTCTGGAGGTAGGTGATCTCGTCCTCGAAGGTGATGTCCTTGCCGGGCGATGACGTCTCGGAGGTGTCCTTCGCCAGTACGGACACGATGGCCACCTTCTGGCCGCCGATCTCCTTGATGACGTAACCCTTGTACTTGCCGTCGAGCAGCGAGCCCTTGGCGGAGACTGTATTACCGGAAATGATCGGGAACTTCACCGCGCCGATCAGCTTGTCGAGCTCGGCCGGCCCATCGTCGAACTCGTGGTTGCCGATGGCCATGGCATCGAAGCCAATGCCGTTCATGAACTCGGCGACCGGCCCGCTCTTGAACTTGCTGTAGTAGAGCGATCCCTGGAACTCGTCGCCGGCGTCGAGCACCAGAAGGTTGCCGCCCTTGAGCTCGGCGCGCTTGGCATCGATGGCGCTTTTGACGCGGGCGATGCCGCCGAAGCACTCGTTCGCCTCGGTCTCCTTGGCCGAACAGGTGGAGTCGTACTTGTTGATCGCCTCGATGCGCGAGTGAAAGTCGTTGATATGCAGGATGGTGAGCTGGAAGTCGGCCAGCGCAGTGCCGGCCGAAAGCGCCAGCGCCCCCGCCGCGAGAATGCCGACGGCAAGTCTTTTCGTCATGCTCCTGTCTCCCCATTCACAAGGTGCCCAAGGTCTGAGCCGCCTAAGCAATCTTGGCGTGTTCATACGTTCGGCTTCAAGCAATAATGCGCAGTTTTGCACGGCTAGTGGTTTGCTTCAGATATCCGCCAAGGTCCTGAGCAGACCTCTGGATGAGGCTCTGAGCCGTGATGCCAGTCTCGTTCAAATATCAAACTAGCCCTACTTGGATGGGCTTTTATGACGGTCAGGTGGATCTTGATAGGCTCTTGGTCTCGCGAAGGCCGAGGTTTGCCGGCCTCAATGAGCCCAATCGTCTCCGAGCATTTTGTCAGAGGTCACCCAGGCGGCCCGCTTCATTCCTGGGCGGGCTTTGCGATCTCATAGGTGCATTTGAAGGAGGCCGCGGCGACCCGATAGGTATCGCTGGTATCCGAGGGCGTCTGGACGATGGCATCGCCAACCTTGGCGACCATGTCCTCACCCCAGGGGGCCTTGAAATGAAAATCGCCCTGTTGCCTGGACACGATGAAGTAGTTCATGTCCTGCCCGATGGGGCGGAAGGCTGAAAAGCCCTCAGCGTCCGGCTTGGATTGGGGATCGCCGTAGCGCTTCGGGAACTTCGCTGCCTTGACGAGGTATTGCTCGTTACCGGTTTCGGGACAACGGTTGCGGACAACCCAATCGCCTTCTTCCGCAGGCTTCGACTTGGTCTCCACACCTTCGCCGAGAATCCTCGTGACAATGATCTCACCCACCACGGCGGGGCGTGCATCGACGGGAAGGGTCTTCTTGGCGATGCCGACGATGCGCTGGGATTTCGCCTGCTCCATCAAGGCGACCTGATCTGCCGCCGGAGTGGTGTCTGCGGCATGCACGAGGCCCGGCAGGCTGATGGCTGCCAGAACGGCCAGACGAAGCGGATTGATCCCGAGCATTCTGCTCTCCCGAATGTAGGTTGACGTTGTCGGCTGCGTTTTTGTCCGCGAAATGGCTCGGGGCAAGGACGCGTGAATTATTGCGCCCCCACCTAATGTATTGAAAGTCTGAACGTTTTATGTCGGTGCCAACAGGTCGCCTTTGCGCTCCACCGAACTTGTTTGCCTGATCTCCATAAGGAAGCCGATTGCGCGGGTCCTCTATTTGCTGCTGCGTTCGAGGAAGCTGTCCACCACGCGCTTCTGGCCGGCCTTGTCGAAATCGACGGTGACCTTGTTGCCCTCGACGGCCGAGACCGAACCGGGGCCGAACTTGACGTGGAACACCCGGTCGCCGACGGCAAACTTCGGCGCGCCGTCCACCACGGACTTGGCGATCAGTTCGCCTTCGATCAGCTTGGGCTGGCTTCGGCCGTAGGATTGCTGGGCCGGCGAGGCAAAGCCACCGCGACTGTTGCCGGCGGCCTTCTGGGCTTTCTGGGCGCGCTGCCAGCCGGGCGTCTCGTAGTTCGACTGGAAGCGCTCGACGCTGTCGAAGCGCGAGGCGCCGTAGGGATTCTGCCGGCCGTAGGACGAGCCGTAGCCGCCGTAGGCGCTGCCGGTTTCCTTGATCTCGACATGGGCGGCCGGCAGCTCGTCGAGGAAGCGCGAGGGGATCGACGACTGCCAGGAGCCATGGATGCGGCGGTTGGAGGTGAACCAGATCAGGCAGTGCTTCTTGGCGCGCGTCAGGCCGACATAGGCGAGGCGACGTTCTTCCTCGAGGCCGGCTCTGCCGCCTTCGTCGAGGGCGCGCTGGTGGGGGAACAGGCCCTCTTCCCAGCCGGGCAGGAAGACGGTGTCGAACTCCAGGCCCTTGGCCGAGTGCAGCGTCATGATCGAGACGGCGTCGAGTTCCTCGCCGCTGTCGCGATCCATCACCAGCGAGATGTGTTCGAGGAAGCCTTCCATGCTCTCGAACTCGTCCATGGAGCGGATGAGTTCCTTGAGGTTTTCGAGGCGACCCGGCGCCTCGGCGGAACGGTCGTTCTGCCACATGGCGGTATAGCCGCTCTCGTCGAGGATCAGCTCGGCCAGCTCGGTGTGTTTCATGGTCGGCACGAGGTCGCGCCAGCGCTCGATGCTGTCGAGGAAGTCGCGTAACGCCGTGCGCGTCTTGCCCTTGAACTCCTCCGTGGCGACAAGCTGCCGCGTCGCCTCGGTCAGCGGCACCGTCTCGGCTCGGCCATAGTCGTGCAGCGTGCGGACGGAGGTGTCGCCGATGCCGCGACGCGGCGTGTTGACGATGCGTTCGAAGGCGAGGTCGTCGGCCGGCTGCATCACGACGCGGAAATAGGCGAGCGCGTCACGGATCTCGGCGCGCTCGTAGAAGCGCGGGCCGCCGATGACGCGATAGGGTATGCCGGAGGTGACGAAGCGGTCTTCAAACTCGCGCATCTGGAAGGAGGCGCGCACCAGGATGGCGATGTCGTTGAGCGGTGTGCCGGCCCGCTGGTAGCGCTCGATCTCGTCGCCGATCGAACGGGCCTCTTCCTCCGAATCCCAGGCGGAGGCGACGAACACCTTGTCCTCGTCGTCGGCCTGCGGCAGGTCGGTGAACAGCGTCTTGCCGAGCCGCGCCTCGTTATGGGCGATGAGGTGCGAGGCGGCGCCGAGGATATGGGCGGTGGAGCGATAGTTGCGCTCCAGCCGGATCACCTTGGCGCCGGGAAAATCGCGCTCGTAGCGCAGGATGTTGTCCACCTCGGCGCCGCGCCAGCCGTAGATCGACTGGTCGTCGTCGCCGACGCAGCAGATGTTGTGCGAGCCCTGGGCGAGAAGGCGCAGCCAGAGATACTGGACGACGTTGGTGTCCTGGTACTCGTCGACCAGAATGAAACGGAACCGCTTGTGATAGTCGGCGAGCACATCGGGGTTCTGGCGCAGCAGCGTCACCGCCTCGAGCAGCAGGTCGCCGAAGTCGACGGCGTTGAGCACCTTGAGCCGCGCCTGATAGGCGGCATAGAGTTCCCGGCCCCGGCCGTTGACATAGGCGCGCGCCTCGCCCTCCGGGATATCGGCGGGCCTTAATCCCTTGTTCTTCCAGCCATCGAGCGCCGAGGCGAACTGGCGGGCCGGCCAGCGTTTTTCGTCGATGCCATCGGCCTGGATCAGCTGCTTGATGAGGCGGAGCTGGTCGTCGGTATCGAGGATGGTGAAGTTGCTCTTGAGGCCGACCAGTTCGGCATGCTTGCGGAGCATGCGCACGCCGATCGAGTGGAAGGTGCCGAGCCAGGGCATGCCCTCGACGACGCCGCCGACCAGTTGGCCGACGCGCTCCTTCATCTCGCGCGCCGCCTTGTTGGTGAAGGTGACGGCGAGGATCTGGGAGGGAAAGGCGCGGTGCGTTGCCAGGATGTGGGCGATCCGGGTGGTCAAGACGCGCGTCTTGCCGGTACCGGCACCGGCCAGCACCAGCACCGGGCCATCCAGCGTCTCGACCGCCTCACGCTGCTCGGGGTTCATGCCCTGCAAATAGCCGACTGCGCCGCCGGAAGACCGGGCGGCGGCCATGGCGCGGGCGGCGATGCCCAGCGAAGGGGAGGCGTCGAAATCGGTGTCGTCGTGATTCTGGGAAGCAGTCATGACGAGAACAATAAAGCAACAGAGCGCCGGGGGCGAGAGTGTCGTGCGCCGGGCTGGGATCATTCTCCGGTGGTGCCCTCTCGGTTAATGATCGGTAGTTCGCTCGGTATTTTTCACTAACGCAACGTATTTTCATGAAGCATGTCGGGAAAGCGCAGGATTTCCTTTTATGCTGCGGATCGTTTTGTTGATGTTGTCGGGTGAGTTTCTGGTTTTCCTTTAC
>JARKNW010000119.1 GCA_029976075.1 Pleomorphomonas sp. | reverse complement strand
TCCGTGGTGTTCATTGCCGTCGCGGCGATCGCCATCGCGCTGCTCGACTGGCTGGTCGGGCTGGATATCTTCCTGAAATCGAAATGAAGGCGTGAAAAACGCCCTGCCGTTCAAGGACTGCTGCCATGACCGACGTTTCCTTCCACGACTACGCCAAGCTTGATGCCGAGGGCCGCGCCGCCCTGCTCAAGCGCTCGGAAACCGACCTCACCTTCTTCCTCGACAAGGTCGGCCCGATCATCGAGGCGGTGAAGACGGAAGGCGATGCGGCGCTCTACCGCTTCGCCCGTGATCTCGACAAGGCCGAGGTTAAGCCCGATGCGCTCAAGGCATCCGAGGCTGAGTTCGACGCCGCCTTCAAGGCTGTTGAGCCTGAAGTTGTCGAGGCGATCCGCTACGGCATCGAGAACATCCGCCGCTTCCACGAAGAGCAGAAGCCCGAGGCGATGTGGCTGAAGGAAATCCGCCCCGGCGCCTTCGCCGGCGACCGGGTGACGCCCATCAAGTCGGTGGCGCTCTACATTCCACGCGGCAAGGGGGCCTTCCCGTCGGTGACCATGATGACGGCGGTGCCGGCCGTGGTGGCCGGCGTGCCGGATCTCGCCATCGTCACCCCGCCGACGCCGGATGGCTCGGTCGATGCGGCGACGCTGGTTGCCGCCCGCCTCGCCGGTGTCGAGACGGTCTACAAGGTTGGCGGCGCGCAGGCTGTCGCGGCCGTCGCCTTCGGCACCGAGACGGTAAAGCCGGCATTGAAGATCGTCGGCCCCGGCAGCCCGTGGGTGGTGGCGGCCAAGCGACTGCTGTCCGGCGTCATCGACGCCGGCCTGCCCGCCGGTCCGTCGGAAGCGATCATCTTCGCCGACGATACCGTGCACGGCGGTCTTGCCGCCCTCGACGTGCTGATCGAGGCCGAGCATGGGCCGGATTCGTCCGCCTATATCGTTACCCACTCGCGCCGGGTCGCCGAGGAGGCGCTGGCCGCACTGCCCGAGCATTGGGCGCGCATGACGCCGCAGCGGGTCGAGTTCTCCAAGAAGGTGCTCGGCGGTGCCTTCGGCGGCATCATCCTGACCTCCTCGGTCGAGGAGAGCCATGCCTTCGTCAACGCCTATGCGCCGGAGCATCTTGAGATCCTGTCCGCCGACCCCTACGCCCACCTCGGCAAGATCACCGAGGCGGCCGAGATCCTGATGGGTCCGTATACGCCGGTGTCCATCGCCAACTTCGGCCTCGGCCCCAATGCCGTGCTGCCCACCAGCCGCTGGGCGCGCACCTGGGGCCCGCTGTCGGTGTTCGACTTCGTCAAGCGTGCGTCGATCGGCTACGTGACGGCCGGGGCCTACCCGGAACTCGCCCACGCCGCCCGGGTGCTGGCGCGCTACGAGGGCTTCTCGTCGCACGAACAGGCGGTGTCGTCGGTGCGCGACGCCTATCTCAAGGGCTGAGCGATGACGGCATCGAGCCGCACCGCCGAGATCCGCCGCCTGGCTGCCAGTGACGAGAGCGCTGCCGAGGCGGCGCTCTCGGTGCTGTTCGCCGACCTGTTCGGCCTTTCGGCCGAGGGCGTCGCCATCAACCGCGACCAGTACAGTCTCAACTCGCTGAACGGCTTCTTCTCGGCGGGCGGCACCGACTATTTCTTCAAGTTCCATCAGGAGGACGGCGAGGAGGCGATGACCGGCGAGTATTATCGCGCCGACATCCTCGCCCGCGCCGGCCTGCCGGTGGACATGCCGGTGTTCGTGTCCAACCTGCCGGGCGAACAGGTGCTGGTCTATCGCCGCCGCTCCGATCCCCGTTTCTCGGATGTGCTCAGGGCACTCGACATCGCCACGCTCGATGGCCGCCGCGATCTGGCCGGTGAAGCGGACGCCGTCGCGGCCGAGCGTGGCCTCGATGCGGAGATCGCGCGGGTCTATCTCGGCAGCTTGCATCCGGTCACCGCGAGAGAGGCCGCGGCCGAACCGATCCACCGACTGTTTCACGATCGGCTGGTCGACATGCCGGGCCGACGCTTTCCCGGGGGGCGCCTTTCGGGCTTCTATCTCGGCAAGACCGTGCGTCTGCCGGGCGTGGAACTCGGCTGGGACGATTTCGCGGCCCGGCGCCTTGTGGTCAACGGACGGGCCTACCGCCGGACGATCGGCGAGCTGTTCGAAGCGGCCGGTCGGCGCTTGAACCCCGATATGCTGGCCGATGCCGGTGGCGTGGTGGCCCATGGCGACGCCCACAATGCCAACGTCTGGTACGGCGGGGGCACCGACGGCCCGCAGCTCAGCTTCTACGACCCGGCCTTTGCCGGCGAGCACGTGCCGGGCCTGATTGCCGAAGCGAAGGCGACTTTCCATAACGTGTTCGCCCACCCGCTCTGGCTCTACGACCCGGCGGAAGCGACGCGGCGGTTCTCGGCGAAGGTGCGGCTTGGTGACGGCACCCTGGCGATCGACACCGACTGGGCGCTGACGCCGGTGCGGCGGGCGCTGCTCTCGGCCAAGGCGGAGCTCGTCTGGAAGCCTCTGCTCCTCGATCTCAAGGCGCGCGGCCTGCTGCCGGCCGATTGGCGGGAGGTGATCCGCCTCGCGCTGTTCCTCTGCCCGACGCTGGTCATGAACCTGAGGGCAGGAGCGACGACGCACACGGAGACATCCTCGGCGATCGCCTTTGCCGTTGCCGCGATGGTGGGCGCCGAGCCCGAGGCCGGCGAGGACGAAATGTCCGCTTTCCTTGACGCCATCGATCCCGACCGCTGATCTTCAAAAGAAAAAGGGAGCGGCGCCGATGGCTTCCGCTCCCCTCGATGTCGTGGGAAGGCGCCGGGGGCGCCTTCCGAAAAGCAGCCTCAGGCGGCAGCCTGCATGCAGGAGCCCGACGGGCAAACTTCGGCGCACTGCTGCGTGTCGAAGTGGCCTTCGCACTCGGTGCACTTCTTGGGGTTGATCGAGTAGACCTTGCCCTTGTGGCTGATCGCCTTGTTCGGGCATTCGTCTTCGCAAGCGCCACAAGCCGTGCAGGTGGAGGTTTCAATCATAAAGGCCATGGGTGTCACTCCTCTTGGTTGTCCAACGGGGCCGCGGCTGTCCGTTTTATGTGCGGTCCCGATCTCGAAATTGCCGGAGCAAGAAGCCCTTGCTCTCGGCGCCAGTGTTTCCGCTTTCGCTTGATCCGGAAAGTCTGCAGCTTTCCGGATGACCGTCTTCAGCGTTCCGTGCAGGAAAGGCAGGGATCGATGCTGTTGACGATCATGGCTATGTCCGCAATCTTGGCATCCTGCAGCATGAAGCGGAGGCTGTCCCAGTTCATGAAGGTCGGCACGCGCCACTTGACGCGTTCCGGCTGCGGCGTGTCGTTGGTGCGGAGATAGTAGATGACCTCGCCACGCGGTGCTTCGCTGCGGGTCACCGCCTGTCCGGGCGGGATGTCCGGGCGGTCATTGATGTTGACCGGGCCGCCGGGCAGATCGCGCAGGCAGACGCGCAGCAGGTCGATCGAGGTCAGGATTTCCTCGAGGCGGACCATGGCACGCGACCAGACGTCGCCGTCGGTCAGCGAATGAACCACCAGCGGCAGGCGATCGTAGGCGGCATACGGCGCTTCGCGGCGCACGTCGTAGTCGACGCCGGAAGCACGGGCCACCGGACCGACGACGCCGCAGGTGATGGCATCGGCATGGGTGAGCACGCCCACGCCCTTGGTGCGGCGCAGGATGGAGCCGTTGGTCTTGAAGGTCTTGATGATGTCCTTCGTCTCGGCCTCGATCTTGTCGATGGCGCCCTTGATATAGGCGATCGACTTGTCATCGAGGTCGTAGCGGACACCACCGATGCACATGGCACCGATATCCTGGCGGTTGCCGAAGATCGATTCCAGCATGTCCTGGCCGATCTCGCGGACCTGCATCATGTGCATGAAGTAGGTTTCATAGCCGACGAGATGCACCAGAAGCGCCACGTTGAAGAGGTGCGAGGTGACGCGCTTCAATTCGTCGGCGACGGTGCGCAGGTAGATGCCGCGCTCGGGCACCTCGATGCCGGCGATCTTCTCGGCCGCCATGGCAAAGGTCTGCGGATGGCTGTTGGAGCAGAGCGAACAGATGCGCTCGGTCAGCACCACGTTCTGGTACATTGAGCGCTTCGTCGTCAGGTACTCGATGCCACGGTGGGCGTGGCCGGCATTGATGTCGATGTGACTGACGGTCTCGCCCTGCACATCGATCTTGAAGTACATCGGCTCCTCGAGGGCCACGTGCAGCGGGCCGACGGGGATGCTGAAGGTCTCGGGTACGTTGTGCGTGCTCATGCTGCACCCTTCTTTCCGGCGGCGGTGAGGCGTTCCCACAAGCCCTTGGTGCTGGCGGCGTTGACCAGCGTCGAGAACGGAATCAGCCGCTCGAGAACGGCGCCGTCGACCGAAGCGTCGAGGAACAGGCGGCGCGGATCTGGATGGTCGGTCACCTTGACGGCGTAGAGTTCCATCATCTCGCGCTCATGCCAGTCGGCATTGCGGAACAGCGGCGTCAGTGAGGCGATGCTGCCACCCTGAGGCACGTAGGCGATGATGGTGAGCGCGTCGCCGGCGATGTCGAAATGATAGTCGATCTCGTAGGACGTGCCGTCGAGCGGCGTGCCGCCGAACGTCTTGGGCGTCTCCTTGGGCTCGGCTTCGGCCTTCGCTTCGCCGTCCTCGTTCTCCTCGTCCTCGTCTTCCTCCTCCTCTTCGGGAACGGAAGGCTGGGTGCAAGTGATCATCGAGAGGCGCGCGCCGAGCTCCTTGAGAAGGGTGGCGACCGGCGACAGATCGGCGGCGCTGGCGAGACCCAACCAGGCGACGGTAACGCCATACTGGTCGGTGTCGGCCGAGAACTCTACGCCCGCCGGGGCCGCGGCGGTGAGGCGGGCTTCCAGGTCTTGCGGTAGGCGGCTCATGCTGGGACCTTCCGGTTCTTGAGATACTTGGCGCGGCACTTCGGGCAGCGCGCACGCACCTCGGCATATTCCTCGGTGCTGAGCGGCGGCTTGGCGTTCTTGACCATCGGTGCCGTGTTGAGCGCGGTGGCGCCGCACTCGACGCACTTCTGATTGGGGATCAGGCCATGCTCGACCATGTCGAACTTGTCGGCGTTGACGTGGGAGAGGTCCCAGTCGTTGGTCTGGTGGATGGCGTCCGTCGGGCAATAGAACTCGCAATTGCCGCAGAACACGCAGGTGTTGTGCCAGCAGTCGAAGGTCATGCCGTCAGGCGTCTTGGCAAAGCGGATGGCATTGGCCGGGCAAACGCGCTCGCAAATGCGGCAGCCCTCGCAGTTTTCCGCCTTGAATTCGATACGGCCGCGCAAGCGGTCGGGCGTGAAGGCCGGCCCCAGCGGGAAAGCCTCTGTCTGAGGGCCCTGCTTCAGGTTGCGGGCGAAAATCGTCAGGAAGTTCATCTTGGGACCTTTCCTCAGAGACGCTCGCGCCAGATTCCGATGGCCTTGGCGACGCCGGCAATGATCGCCTGCGGCCGGGGCGGGCAGCCGGGCACATTGACATCGATCGGAATGTACTGGTCGATCGGCGCCAGCACGGCATAGCTCTCGCGGAAGATACCGCCGGAGATCGGGCAGACGCCGACCGCCACCGTCACCTTCGGATCGGGAATCTCCTCGTACATGCGCAGCACGGCATCCTTGACGCGCACGGTGAGCGGACCGGAGATCAGCACGATGTCGGCATGCTTGGGGCTGCCGCAGTACTGGCAGCCGAGACGCTCGATGTCGTACCGGGGGATCAGCGCGGTGGTTGCCATCTCCACGTCGCAGCCGTTGCAGGAGCCGGCGTTGATCCGGTAGATCCAGGGCGAGCGCGTGGCGATATTCTTGAAATCGGGTATCAGACCCATCTAGCCCTCCTCAGACCACGACGACGACTGCAAGGCTCGCCACGGCGAGCAGCAGGGGCCACTTCAGGAAAAACACAAAGGCTTGGTCGATGCGCATGCGGCCCATGGACAAGCGGACCGCGGTGATGCCGACCAGCATCATGACAGCCATCTTGATCAGCCACACCAGGAAGCCACCGGCGATGTTGGCAGGGGCGGCCGGGAAGAACAGGGCGATGCCAAGACCCAGCACGACCACCTTCTTCAGCGCCGACATGATCTTGAACAGTGCCAGCACCGGACCGGAATACTCAAGCAGCGGGCCTTCCAGCACTTCGGTCTCGGCCTCGGGAATGTCGAAGGGGACGATACCGACGTTGGCCGGATAGAAGAAGCAGAAGGCGGCGACTGCCGGCCACATCACCGGGTCGAACAGGAAGGAGCCGTGGGCCTGCTGATAGGCAATGATGTCGTTCAGCGAGAAGGTGGCCCAACCGCCCATGCCCATGCCGGTGCGGATGGCGACGGCGGCGGCGATCAGCACCAGCGGGCCTTCGTAGGCGATCATCAGGGCCATCTCGCGGGAGAAGCCGATGGCGCCGTAGGGCGAACCGGAAGCCGAGCCGGCGATCATCAGCACGATGCCGGGGATCATCAGCAGGTAGAGCAGCACCAGGAGATTGCCGATGGCGGCATCCGGTGCGTAGACCGAGGTGATCGGCACCAGGGCGGCGGCGATCAGCATGGAGACCACGCCGACGAGCGGGGTGTAGAGGAACACCGTCTCATTGGCGGCACCCGGCACCATGGTGCGCTTGAAGCCGAGCTTGATGATGTCGAAGAACGGCTGCAGCAGCGGCGGTCCGACACGGCTCTGCAGGCGGGCGGCGACACGACGGTCGACACCCTTCATGGCAAGGCCGAACACGAGGGCGAAAACTCCACCTGGGAAGAGGAGCACCGCCAGCAAGATTGCGATCTGGTTGGACATTTTGAGTCTCTCCTCTCCCGTCAGTGCTGTTCTTTGGCCTTGGCGGGCTTGGCCGCCAGGAGGCTGCGGATGGCAGCGGTCGGGGACTCGAACAGGTTGGCAGTGCCGACACGGCCGCCGGCTTCCGGAAGGAAGTCGTTGGGCGTGGCGCCGGCGAAGTGCAGGCCGCTCTTCTGAATGCCGCGGTGGGCAAGACGCATCCAGGGGATGAAGATCGCCGCAACGATGAGCACCAGGAGGCTGAGGGCGAGCGGGCTCCAGCCACCGGCACCCGGCAGCGGGCCGAAGATCGAGGCGTCGATCGGGGTGAGGCCGAGCTCGGCCTGCATCTTGGCGATCGGCACCAGGGCAAGGCCCGGGAAGAAGCCGAGCAGCACGCTTGCGCCCACCAGCACGCCCATCGGCAGCAGCATGGACATCGGCGCTTCCTCGGCCTCGAGGGCCTTCTGCGTCGGCGCACCCATGAAGGCGGCGTGGGCGAACTTCAGCACGGCGGCCAGGGTGAACAGCGACGACACCATGGCACCGGTGGCGAGCGCCCAGTGGCCGCTCTCGAAGGCTGCGGAGAAGATCATCCACTTCGAGGAGAAGCCGTTGAGCGGCGGCACGCCGGCCAGCGACAGGCCTGCGAACAGGAAGAAGCCGAAGGTGATCGGCATCTTCCGGCCAAGACCACCCAGTTCATCGAGCTGGCTGGCATGGCTCTTCACCATGACGGCACCAGCCACGAGGAACAGCGTGTCCTTGAGGAACATGTGGTTGACGAAGTGGAACAGGCCACCGGCAACGCCCAGCGAGGTGCCGAGGCAGAGCGCCATCAACACATAACCGAGCTGGCTGACGGTGGAGTAGATCAGCAAGAGCTTGATGCCATTCTGAACCACTGCCATGGCACCGGCGTAGACGACGGTGATGCCGGCGATGATGGCGATAATGTCGATCAGTGCCGGAACGCCACCGATTTCGCCGCCAAGGCGCAGGAACACCGCGCTGCCGCCGAACAGGCTGAACAGCTTGAGCACGCCCCACGGGCCCGACTTCAGCAGAACCGCCGAAATGTAGCCGGAGACCGGGGTCGGGGCGAGGGCCGGATGCATCTGCACGTCGATGCGGACGGGCAGCATGGCGGCTTTCATGACCAGGCCGATGAACACCGGGATGATGCCGATGGCCAACGTGGCGAGCGGCATGTCGAGCGCCTTCTGGCCGATCCCGACGAGATCGAAGGTGCCGGCATGGGCCGCGAGCGCTGCAACGCCCAGGAACATGAAGGAGGCGCCGATGGTGTTGAAGAAGAAGTACTTGAAGCCTTCTCTCCGCGCCTCGTCGTTCTCCTCATGGATGATGGCCGCCCAGAGTGCCCAGCTCGACATCAACTCCCAGAAACCGAAGAAGGTGAAGATGTCCTTGGCAGCCGTCATGCCCAGGAGGCCGGCGATCATGATGCCGAAGGCGGCAAAGAAGCGCGGCTGGGCGTGGTTGTGGGCGAGATAGGCGGTGGCGTGCAGCATGTTGAGCGCGCCGACGCCGGCGATCAGCAC
>JARKNW010000035.1 GCA_029976075.1 Pleomorphomonas sp. | reverse complement strand
GCCTCAGGGCCGGCGAGACCAACGTCTGGGATCTGATCAACGTCAACAATCCCTGGGCGCGCAAGATCATGGCTCCGGCCGGCCTGATCAAGCCGCTGCCGCGCGAGACTTTCGAGCCCTCTTTCGACAAGATGCTGCCTGAGTTCAAGGCGCCCTACCGCTGGGCAATGAGCGACGACGGCAAGGATCTCCTGGGCATGGCCCAGCGCTTCGGGCCCTATTCCTTCGTCGTCAACACCGACAAGATCAGCCGGGCCACCGCCGAGGAGCAGGGCTGGAATCTCTTCAACGACCCGTCGCTCGCCGGCAAGTACGGCATTCTGGAATCCGACGACTGGAATGTCTTCGACATCTTCCTGACCGCCGGCATCAATCCCTTCGTGGCGCACACCGAAGCCGACTTCAAGCTGTTCGAGGAAACGGCCGTCCGCATCTTCAAGGGCGCCAAGATGATCGGTGACATCGCCACCATGAACCAGGCGCTGATCTCGGGGGAAATCGATCTGCATTTCACCGGTGGCACCTATTCTGTGTCCCCGGCCCGCGCTGATGGTTATCCCAACCTGCGTGCCGTCACCCCGCTGAAGGGGCCTATCAACGGCAAGGGCGGCGTGTCTTGGATCGAGATCACTTCCACGGTCAACAATCCGCAGCTTTCGCCACTTGCCACGCAGTTCCTGGAATACGTTCAGGATCCCAAGGTGGCGCACACGGTGGCCTTTGCGGAGGGAACCTTCAATCCGGTGGCCCAGATGGGCAACAAGGCCTGCTTCGACTTGTTCACCAAGGATGAACTCGACGCGATCCAGTGGGACAGCCTCGAAGAAGAAATGGCTCGCTCGGCCGAATACGACATCGTGCCCGACTACGACAAGGCGTTGGAGATCGTGCTGGCCGCCAAGCGCCAGCGAGGCTGATCGCTTCCAAAGATTGCCGTCCGCCGGGTCTGGCGGACGGCTCCTTTCCAAGTCTCGTCTTCAGGATCGCTAGACCATGTCATCTGTCGCCGTCTCTCCCGTGTCCAACTTGTCTTCCGGTCCAAAGGCGCTGCGGCCGGTGCTGCAACTCGTCGATGTCCGCAAGGTTTTCGATGGCTTCGCGGCGGTCGACGGCATCAGCCTCGATATCGAGGAGGGCGAGTTCGTCACCATCGTCGGCCCGTCCGGTTCGGGCAAGACAACGTTGCTCCGAATGCTGGCGGGTCTTGAAAGCCCCAGTGATGGCTACATCACGCTGCGCGGCGAACTGATCAACGACGTACCGTCCAACCGGCGGCCGACCTGTCTGGTCTTTCAGTCTCTGGCGCTTTTCCCGCACATGACGGTGGGCGACAACATCGAGTTCCCGTTGCGCGTTCGCAAGATGGCGCCTGACGAGCGGCGCAAGCGGGCGCTCGAACTGATGGCCAAGGTCCGCCTGCCGGAAGACTATTATTCCAAGAACGTGATGCTCTGCTCGGGAGGCGAGAAACAGCGCGTGGCGCTGGCCCGCGCCTTCGCCTACGACCCCGACGTTCTTTTCTTCGACGAACCGCTGTCCGCCTTGGACTACAAACTCAAGAAGCTCCTGGAAAAGGAACTCAAGGACCTGCACCGCGAAAGCGGCAAGACCTTCGTTTACATCACCCACTCCCTCGAAGAAGCAATGGTGATGTCCGACCGCATCGGTGTCATGCGAGCGGGCAAGGTGGTGCAGATCGGCACGCCCGAGCAGATCTATTCGACGCCAGCCGATCGGTTTGTTGCCGAGTTCTTCGGCGAGGTGAACATCGTTCCGATCCGTCGGTCCGAGGGGGGCTGGCTACGGCGTGATGGCAAGCCGGTCGTCGTGGCGCCGGGCGTTTCAATAGACGGCGACGAGGCGAGCGTCGTCATTCGTCCTGAATACATGCGCTTCGTTTCCGCCGAGGCGGGTGCCGACAACACGTTCACCGGAACCATCTTCAACGAGTACTCGCTGGGCTCGCGCCTGCAATACCAGGTGAGGAGCCGTACCGGTCGCACCTTCCTCGTCGAAGTGCCGCGTGCCGCTGCCTGGAAGGGTGAGGGCGAGGTGACGATCGGCTGGGACGCCAAGAACGCCATCGTGGTGGGAGGCTGACATGGCCAACAGCTCCCTGTCCTCGTCTGCGCCAAGGCTTTCGCCCGGGTTGCGGGCCTCGCTGCCGGTGCTTGTTCTGCTCGTTGCCGGGTTTTTGGCGC
This sequence comes from Pleomorphomonas sp., assembly GCA_029976075.1. Lineage (GTDB taxonomy): Bacteria > Pseudomonadota > Alphaproteobacteria > Rhizobiales > Pleomorphomonadaceae > Pleomorphomonas. The sequence continues at coordinate 229,280 of JARKNW010000035.1, read as the reverse complement.
CGCTTCTCACCGTTGCGGCCTATGCCTTCGCGACGCCCAAGAGTTTCGAGGTCTTCCGCTCCTTCACGCTCGAAAACCTGTCGGCGATCTTCGACCTCAACAACACCGTGTGGACGTCTTTCGTCTGGTCGCTGGCGCTCGCATTCGCCTGCGTCGCCATCCTGTTGGTTGTCTGCTATCCGATCGCCTTTGGCCTCAACAAGGTGTTCGGCAAGTGGTCCGGCTTGGTGTCGGTGCTGTTTGTCTTCCCGCTGTTCGTTTCGGAGAATGTCCGCCTTTATGGCTGGGTACTGTTCTTCATCAAGAATGGCGTGCTGGATGGTGCCCTGAAATGGTTCGGCTTTTCCGGCGGACCGGAACTCCTTTACACTCCCGGTATCACCTTGTTCGGCATGGTCTACGTCTATCTGCCTTTCATGCTGTTCCCGATGACGCTGGGCATTGCCATGATCCCGCGCGATCTCGTCGACGCCGCCAGTGATCTCGGGGCAGGGCGCATGATGATCTGGCGGGAGATTGAGCTGCCACTTGCCATGCCCGGCATCCTGATCGGTGCTCTGCTCACCTTCGTGCTGGCCGCCGGTGCCGTGGCCGAGGCGAAGATCCTCGGCGGGCAGTCGGTGATCACAATCACCCAGGATATCGAGGTGGCCTTCACCTACGCCCAGAACTGGCCGATGGGATCGGCGCTCGCTCTCATCCTCGTCCTCATCGTCTCCGGCCTGGCGCTCACCGCCATGGCCCGGCTCGACCTCGACAAGATCCTAGGAAAGCGCTGAGCCATGCAGACTGTCGGACGCACCCGCACTCATTTTCTTATCCGCGCCTGGACTGCCTTCGTCGTGCTCGCGATCTACCTGCCGATCGCCTGCGGTACGCTGGCCGGCCTTTCCAAGGGGCGTTATTTCGCCTTTCCGGTCAAGATTTTCTCGACTGAATGGTGGGGCAAGACCTGGGACTCGCTCGAAATTCAAGTTCTGGTGCAGAACTCGGTGCTGATCGCGCTGATCGTCACCGTTCTCAGTGTTCTCTTTGCTTTCTTCGGCGCGCTGGCCTTTGCACGCTATCCCTGGAAAGGGCGCCGCGCCTTCCAACGCTTGCTGCTATTGCCGATCTTCTTTCCCCAGCCGGTGCTCGGTCTGGCTTTGCTGCTCTGGTTCAACGCACTCGGCATCAGCCCGACCTGGAAGACGGCTGTCGTCGCGCATCTTGTATGGATCGTACCGGTGGTAACGCTGGTGATTGCCATTCAGGTGTTCAGCTTCGACCCCGTTCTTGAGGAAGCGGCGAGCGATCTCGGCGCCTCGCGCCTCTTTACGCTTCGCACCGTGACGCTGCCGATCCTCTGGCCGGGCATATGGTCAGGCGCGTTGTTCGCCTTCTTGCTCTCCTGGGGCAACTTCCCGCTGTCGCTCTACACGGCCGGCGCCGACTCGACGATCCCGAAGTGGCTCTATTCCAAGATGGTGGCTGGCTACACGCCCATGGTGCCGGCACTCGGTACCATGAGTACGCTGACCGCGGCGGCGCTTTTGCTCGGCGGCGGCCTCATCCGTTTCCTGCTCCGTCGACGCGCCGAACTGAAGGCGAGAGAGGGGTGAGGCCGTGAAAGGCTAGGCCGGAGGGCGGCAGCCGAGGTGGATATAAGACGCCTTGACCGCCCCCATCCCGACCTGAAACCCTCACCTATCAAGAGGATGGCCGAATCATATCCAAGCGGCCAGACGGAAGCATGGCGCGCAGCATGAAGCGGACCAAGTCATCGCGGCAGACACAGATCCTGGCCGAGCTGGATTCAAGTCCATCGTTGCGTGTTGCCGAACTCGCGCGCCGGCTCGATGTGTCCACCGAGACCATTCGCCGCGATCTCGATGAACTGACGACGCAGGGGCTCTTGAACCGTACCTACGGTGGCGCTGTGCGGCCGCTTTCCAGTGAGCCATCGGTCACCGAGCGTCACAGGTTGTTCGTCGAGGAGCGCCAGCGCATGGCACGCACGGCGCTAAAGGTGATCGGTGATGGCCATGTGCTGATGATTGGATCGGGCGCCACCACCGTGCACGTCGCCCGCCGCATCGCCGTGGAAATGAAGAACATCACCGTCATCACCCATTCCTTTGGAGTGGCAACGGTGCTGGCCTTCAATCCGACCATCAAGGTGCTGATGTTGCCCGGCGATTATCACGCCAGCGAAGGGGCTACCGTCGGCGTGCATGCGGTGTCGTTCCTCGGCAATTTCTACGCCGATTATGCCATCACCGGAGCCTCGGGTCTGGCTCCGGATGGTCCGTCGGAGGCGCTGCTCGAATGTGGTGCCGTTTATACCGCCATGGTGGCCAGGGCGGCCAAATGCGTGGTAGTGGCCGACCATTCCAAGTTCGACGCCATCTTCCCTTCGCGCTATGCGCCGTGGCGGGACGTCGACACGCTCATCACCGATGCGCCGCCGCCGGAAAAACTGGCAATGGCACTTCGGCAATCGGGTGTCGATCTGGTGACGGCGGGTTAGCGCTCAGCGCGGGGCGATGGAAAGTCGGGAACGCACGACGGCGGCAAAAGCCCAGGCCAGGGCCAATCCGATGAGAGCGCCGGCGGTCGAGGCGAGCCAGTTGTCGAGCCCCGGACTGCGGCCTGGAATGAACATCTGAAGGCCTTCGAATGCCAATGAGGCCGCCGACAACAGCAAAACGACTCGCCAGCCACGAAGACCCGGCAGAGACGAGGCGAAGAAGGCTGTGCCGATATAGGCAATGACGTGTTCGACGTTACCCGAGCCGAAGACGTGCGGCCGATCGGCTCCGGGCAGAACGGATAGAACCGTTATCGTGAGGAGACAAATAACGCCAGCTACCTGGAAAAGCCGTCGTCCAATGCGCTCTATATCCATCGACCAACTCCCGCGACGATTTCCCAGATGCAATTCGGCTGCCATTTCCTTTGCCGGAAAAGGTGGCGGCAGCGTGGCCGTCGCAATGAGCGCATGGGCTTGGGAATGGCGACTCCAGCAGGGCTCGAACCTGCGACCTGCCGCTTAGAAGGCGGCTGCTCTATCCAGCTGAGCTATGGAGCCCTGATATCGGGCGAAGAGGGACGTCAATGCGTCCAGGTTTCGGCCCTGCCGAACTTGAAGTTGTCGGAATAGGAAAGCTTCTTCGGTGTGCGTTCCTTGGGCTCCATCACCTGATAGGCAATGCCCTCGCGCACGGCATAGGCAATAGCTTCGTCACGCGTATCGAAAGAAAGGCGCACCTGCTGCCGCATGTCGCCGGACGAGGTATAGCCCATCAGGGGCTCGATGGTCTTGGGCTTCTCGGGCTCGAACTCCAGCAACCAACGTTCCGTGCGGCCGCGTCCCGACTGCATGGCGGTCTTGGCAGGCTTGTAGATTCGCGCCGTCATTTTGGCCCTTCTCCTCTGTCGCCGTCCCGACCCGCCGCCCGCGGGTCCGCGATCGAGGGCCGCCGTTTTGGTCGGGGCAGCAAGATTCGAACTTGCGACCCCCTGCTCCCAAAGCAGGTGCGCTACCAGACTGCGCTATGCCCCGCGACCGAAAACGTAGTGTGTTCCTAGCGACTTCTGAAACAGGAGGCAAGAGCGGACGATTTGCAGAACAGGAACAAACGGTGGTTTTAGGAGATGTCCGGGACGAAAGTCCCGGAAAAGTCCCGGAGGATGTTCCCTTGCTGTTCACCCTCCTTCACGCCAACACTCCCGCCACGATCATGTCGACGCACATGCCGAGCTGTGCCAAGTCGCCCGTGTTGGCAATTTTCATATCCGGCTCGCCGAGGTCACCAAGTTCGCTGATGTGATTCGCGGCTGAGCCAGATAGGCCGGACGATGGCCGGTCGATGTGCACGATGATGCCGCCAAGCGATTTGATGGCTTCGACCTCGTTGGGGAACCGCACATCGTCGACAACGATCAACAGCGTTTCGCCATCCACCGAGGCCTCAAGTTGGTCCTTCTCGATCGATCGGCGCCACGCGTCTATCCATAGTGACGGCGACAGCGTGCGGCCCCATTCTGTGCCGAGCGTCTGCATGGCCTCACGCGGCGTGCGGCCGTTGAGGTATTCCGTCGGCTCTTCCTTGAGGTCGCCGCTGACCATACGCATTGCCATGGAAAGGCCAGCACCCTGCGCCTCGAGCAATTCTCGCAACATGGATTTCAGGATGGCGGCGAACGGTCGACGGTGACCGCTCCATTCCTTGACGATGTATTCGGCAACAGTCGATTTCCCCGAGCCGGCGGCGCCGGTCAGGCCGATGACGAAAACGCTCATGCCGCTCTCCATTCTGACCCGCAATAGGTCACGATTGTTCGCTTGCCGGATTTGTAGGTGACGATGTCGGCGTGGTGCCAAGCCCCAGGTCCGCGAGCTGCATAGGGCATCAAACTCGATGACGTTCCGGCCTGATAGAGTGCGTCCCGGATGCAGGGCGAATGGCTGTGCGCCACATTGGCCCGCTCGACGATCTTGGCCAGCGAGGCGGCGTTGCCCTTAGCGCCGTTCGGTCCTAGATGGGCATGCAGGCCGCATTCGATTGGCGCCACGCCCTGGCAGATGACGAAACTTTCGCCTTCGCGCAGGAAACGCACGTTTTCCAGCCGATCGGCCGAGGCTTCGCGCAATGCATGTTCGTGCGGCATGAACTCGGCGTCGCCCTGGCGAATCGCCATGTGATAGGCCGCATTGAGCCGATGCCAGTAATAGGCATTGACCGGATCCGCTGCGGCCGTGCTGTCGCGCAGCCAGTTGAGGATATGCAATCCATCGTGGTTGGAAAAAACAGCCACCGAGGTAGACGATGGGCGGCGTGTTTCTTCTAGGAACTTGGCTGCCAACAGGATGCCATCCTCGACGTTATCCATCCCCAACGCCAACAGACGGGCGCGCAGGTGTGGATCTCCGCGGCTGTGATGGCTTCTTGCCGTAAAATCGAACACATCTTCGAAAAACTGATAACCGGGCCTTAGGACATCGACGATGGCCCCACCGGCCGGTGAGCCACCTATTCCCCACGATCCTTGTGCCTTGTCCGGGTCAAGATACTCGCGGTGAATGTCGCCATAAGTAATTCCTTCTACCGAGTTGCCGCGTGTGACGACACCATCACGCACCATGATGTCGAGATCCTGGAACGCCCCATCGCGGCACGCTGATATCTGGCGGCACCAAAACCGGTCGCCCATTACCTCGACAATGGTGGCGCCGATCGTGTGGTGAAACTCGGCCTTCTGGCCGGCATTGCGTTGCACATAATTTTCAACCGTAGCAACGCCGGTCGTCATGATCTGCTTGCCGGGTTTCCCGGGCATCACCGGCACGCATTTCAGTGCGATCTTGGCATGAGGGAAGATGCCCCAGGCGTCGCGCGTCTGGGTATCCCAGCCAGCCAGCGGATCGGTGGCGGTCGGCAGAATGTTGGCATTGCCGCGCCAGACCAGCCGTGGCGCGAGCCGGATGGCCTCAGCGCGTAGATGAGGCACTAGCTCGGATGCAAAGCGGCCAGCGGCCACCGAGTGATCCTCGAACAGGCCTTTCTGGTAGGTGAAGCCGCCCACCATGATCTCGGCGCCGATCGCCTCGGCATAGGCCATCAAGTTGCGCCAGAACGGCAAATGGATGGGCGTGTCGTCCTGCGCTGCCGTCAATAGGAAACGGCGGATTTCATGGGCTGCAGGTGTCGGCAGCACGGTCTCAACCTGCATGCGGTTTGGTAGCGGCGGAATGCGTACTTTGGGCGCCTTGGGCGCTTTTGTCTTGGCGGAGGAAGGAATAGGCATTAGCCCAGCCTTCTTCCGAATTTTGTTGATTGACTCAACTTTGCAACCGACCGCCGCTGCAATGTCGGCTGGCATTTCGTTTCTGGCGAGCCTGTCTCTGATCTCCATATGCTGTTCGAACGTCAGGTGCTGTCCTCGCACGTTCATCAATCAGCCTCACATGAATAGATTGGAGATGCGGGACACGGCGACGCCGAGCTGCTCCCGAAACCACATGGCGGCGCCGGCGGCGCTGAAACCGGCGATGCCGACGCCGAATTTCCAGCCGCGGGAAAAGATATGCGTCGCCCATTCGCGGATCCGGCGCGTCTTGGCTACCTCGGCCTCGACCTGGCCGAGGCGCGTATCAAAATCGAGGACGCGACTGACCTTCAGGTCGATGCCGTGCACCCGGTCCTTCAGATCGTCGATGCTCTGATGAATGCGTGCGCGAGACTCTCGGTCGTGCCGCATGTCCTCTTTCATCTCGTGCATTGATTTCTCTACGCCACTGACGACACCGGTCAGCTCTCCAAGCGCCATGGCAATCATCCCATCTCCGCTTGAAGCAGTTTGCGGCACCGCGGCCGGCGTCGCGGTACCTTTGCGCCGCCGGGCAGGGCGAGCAGGCATCTGCGTAACGTTGGCGGCGTCGGTCATGGCTTGCCCCCTTTGAGAGGGGCCGACAGGCCGGCCTTGACGTCGTCCCACCAGACGGCGCATCCGTCGATCTGGCTGTTGACGTCATCGGCGGCGATGAACACCCGGCCACGCCAGGCTACCCACTGCTCGCCGGCCGCGGGATCACGCGGCATCTTGAAGTGGTCCCGGCACCGGTCCGGCAAGTCGGGCAACGTCACGCCTTGCTTGGCGACGGCGGCACCGATCGCCGCCGCGTCCAGCCGCTTCTCAGTGTTTTGACATCCACTTGAGATCAGCGTCAGTGACAACAGCGCGGCTGGGATCGCGACCAGCCGCCAGCTCATTCTCGAGGCGCGTTTCGGCATCGGACTTGGCCTTTTCAGCTTGGGTGATTTTGCTGCGAAGGGCGGCGGCGGCGGCGCTGGCCGTCTGCGCCTCGATTTCCTTGCGGGCGAGAACCGCCACCAGGGCGTCGTACTCAGCCCGTGAGACCAGCTTTTCCGTCGCCGCGTTGACGGCTAGCTGCATTTTGCCGTCGATCACCTGGCCGATCAGCGGCAGGCTCAGCCCGTTGTAGGCAAAGCTCATCACCAGCCAGGTGAGAGCAACGCCAATGAAAAAGCCGCCAACCCCAAGGATGACGGCTTTCAGCTTGTCGGACAGGACCGACCATGCGGCAGCGATGAGGGGGATCACTTCGTGCCCTCCTTTGCCATCTCAAGGGCGGTCACGCAAAGTTCGCCTTCACCGATTCTCTCCCGGTCGCCCATGCCGCGACGCCGCACCAAGCCGGTGAGGACCTCGCCGCCGGATTTGACGATGGTCGCCTGGGCGCGGCAGGCCGAAAGCCAGTTTTCCGCGCGCGTGTACTTGCCAGGGCCCCAGCCACACCAGCCATTGCCAGCCTTGACGGAGCCGGTACCGAAGTTATAGGCGCCGGCGATCATGGCGGCTTGGAAACCGTCAGGGGCCTTCTTGAGCTGCGGAGCACACTTGAGCATGGCTGGATAGAAATCGCTGTTCACCCGCTTCAGCAGTCGGTTTCGCCATCCCTCCTTCGTGTCGCGGGTGTTCGGCCCAACCCCTTCGGTTTCGCCAAAACCGGCCGTCCAAACCTGGCCATGCTCATCCCAGTAGGCGGTAAGGCTCAGCCCTTCCCAGTTCTCGACCAGAAGGTCGACAGCCATGACGACCGGCGCCGGGTAGACGTTGCCATCGGATGCCTTGATGTAGTGGTATCCGCCGGATCCGATCGTCGCGGCGGCCAGCAACCCCAGGATTGCTTTGCGCGCTCGCAGGGTGGCGCGGAGATTAATTCCCATTGCCCAGTCCTCCTTGGTCGAGGATGCGGAGATAAATCGGGATGAGGTTGAGGGCGGCATTGCCGAGGGCGACATACCAGAGCCATTCGCCCTGGCCGACGAACCCGCACAGCAACGCGCCGCCGATCGCGATGGCGATGTTTCCCCTGTTGGACCAGGAGCGCCAGAGAATGCGCCTCCAGTTGGGGTGGAGCTTGATCCTCATGGCCACCTCATGAAAAAGCCCGCGCGCGGCGGGCATGAACGCGCGTACCGAACGGTGTTAACCCTTCGGCGCGAATTGGCTTTTGATGTGAGGGTGTCCGCTTACCGCAGCCGATCGAGAATAACGCCGTGGAATTCCAACGCACCGGCCGCCGTATCGGAGCCATTGGTGCCGTTCCGCGCAAATGTCAGCTGTAGTACATCGTCTGGGCCGCCTTGGAGCCCCGAGAGCGGATAGCCCGCGACCATGAGCGACGGCGTGATCGCTTTTGCGGCGGGAACGGCGAGATAGAAATTGCCACCTGTATTCAGGCCAGTACTCTGCAATCCAGCCATCTGTTTGGAACCGCTCGCCGGAAACTGCGCTGTAGACGCCGTATTTACGAGGGCGGTTTGCATCTGAGCGACGACCTGTCCTGTCGTTACCGCCGCACTCCACAGGACGGTAACATTCAGAAATTCCCACCATGTTGGGATTTCGATCAACGTCGACAGAGCCGAAACCGCGCCATTCGGCATTGATTTCACATGCCCGTAGCGGTTGTTGTATTGATCCTGTCCGGCATAGCTGTCGGCAATCGTCCCCTGGATGGTGCCGAACGCAGCCGCTGGGATAACGATACGGTCACGCGCTCTGGCGGGTACGAGCGCCCGCGCCGCTCCGCTGGCGGGAAACAGTGCTTTCGCGGCAGACAGCCATAGATCATATCCGGCCGTCGTCGGATGGATTCCATCGGTAGACACCAAAGTGCTGAGCGCAACACCCGCGTTGACAAACGCGCTATACGCGTCGATCAGTGCGCAGCCCTCTTGAGCCGCAAAAACGGCTACGGCCTGCGACCGAGCAGCCTGCGCAGTCACGTCCGCCGCAATGACGGACGAGGCAACGCGTTTCGGCGGCTGAGCACACATAATGACATCGGCACGCGGAGCAACAGCACGGCAACGGCGCAAGACGGCCAGCAGAAGCGCATACCATGCGCCGGAGTATCCGCCACCGGCCGGCGTCCATGATGGGCCTTCGCTCTGATTATATCCATGATTTATGGTCCACAGATCCGGGATGCCCTGGACCATTGCGGCCCAGTTCGTCAAGCAATATTGGATCGTGAAGCCGGGTGCTGCGCCGAGATACACCGACAGCGTGTTGCTGCCAGTGCCGGTCTGCACATTGACCGGCCGACGGTACTGGCCAACCGAAGCCGCGCTGACATAGGCCCAGGTCGCGCCACCGTCGCTGATGCCTGTACCAGTGCCCGTGGGCTCCGTCGCGCCCGCTGTGCCTGCACCCGTACAGGTATAGATATTGCCGGCGCTGTAGACTATTGCCCCGACCGCATAGGCGGTGCCGGATGACCAGGACAACGTCCAGTCATATCGGGTGACGGTATAGGCTGGATATTGCGCGGCGACAGCGGCAATCAGCCGGGGACCCCAGCAGCTAGCCTGATCGACTCCGGAAGAGCTGTCTGAGATCCATTGCCAAACAACATTGCCGGTGTTGTCGGCCAGTTTTTTGGACAGCGTGTTCGCGGCGGCATAGCGTCCGTCGAGGATGGGGAGGAGCTCGGTCATTTTGTCCTCACAGACAGATTTTGCGGATTGCCGCTGTCATAGACAGCGGCTCCCAAATAGGTCAGCGCAGCCCCGACGAATGTGGATAGCGTGTAGCCGGGTATGCCGTTACGTGCGCCCGTACTTAGGGTGTTCTTGGGCTTGTCGACTGAAAAGCCGATGGCCGGCGGCCCGAAATGAAGCGCCGCCATGGTCAGACCGCATCGACGGTCACGACCATCGCCTCTCCACTCTTGCCGCAACGGACATAGACTTTCTGGCCCGAGATACCGCTCATCGACCAGGGTTCATCGGCACTGCACGTCCGATATCCGTCACTGCCGGTCGGCGCGGCCGTGCCCCGGAAAACATGCATCGGAAAGACAGATTCATGTCCGATCAGCACGTTTTCCAGGCCATCGGACACGAGCGTCCAGTCGGTCGAATTGACCGTGTAATTCTTGGTTGCAGTCATGACGATATCCTCAGGCTGTCGGCCAGCCGGCCGATGGGTCGATGGCATCGAGGTCGTCGGCATCGGTTGCCGCGAGCGCCAGGTCCTTCAGGTCGCGCCGGTGTTGGACAATCGCTGCGTAATAATTGCCAACCGACGCGGCCAGCATGAGGCCGTCCGTCGGCGTAGGCAGCGGAATGCGGACATTCTCGATCGAGATCCATCCGCGCGAATAGCTGTCAGGCCACGGTACCGCCCCGCCGAGAGCCGTAGCGGCCGTCGTTCCAAGCGCGGTCACGTCCTGGCGGCTGCTGTCGTCGAGTGCCACATGCAGCCCGCCCGACACCGGAGCGCCGGCCGCCAGCATCGCATCGGCGGCCTTGGTGATGGATACGATCTTCGCGGTGCGAAGATCCGCCATGGATGGCGGCGGCGGCGTCTTCGAATAGCCGAGCGCCACGGGATCGCCCACTTCGGCGATGACGGCGGCCACGCCATCAAGATACCAGGTCTCGCCGCGATGATCCTCGACAAGATCCCATGCGCCATCCTGCCATCTGGCAACATGACCCGCCGGAACCTCGGGTGGAGCGACTTCCACGCAACCCGCCGGAATGAGATAAACCTCTTCCTCATCCAATGGGCTGCGATCGGCTTCGGTTGGGCCGACATAGATGCCGGCGGCGTCCAGTTGGTAGACGACCTTCGTGTCGCTCATGGCGGACCTCAATACTTGATGCAGGGAAGCAGGGCGATGTTTCGTGGCCTGGTGGAACCAAACCCATAATTATTGATTGCGCCGTTGCCTGCGGTATCGGCGCCGCGCCCCCATGCGGTGGAGTAGTTGCTTGGATCGATTGTATCGAGGCCGGTCGGACCAATGCCGGAGTACCCATTGGCAGGACCGACCTCCTGAATTGTATATGATCCGGTGCCGTCATAGTCGACGCCCTGCAATGTGCCCTTTTGCCAACTGCCGAACACGCGCGAAGCATCGATGCCGCGACCATCATCAAAGCCACGGACGAACTCGGCGCGTATATCTGGCGTGACAATGTAAGCACCAGTCGTCGAGCGCGATGTCGACGGATTGGCGGGGTCTGTGCACCGATAGCCAAACAAAGCCGTCGCGTTGAGAGAGTCTCCGCAATAGATCGCGGTATCCAGTGCCGAGTAAGTCGTCCGAAGAACAGCCGCGCCATTGGATTTCAGCCAGCCGGTTGGTGCCGTTGGCTTTGCGAAGAATGCAATTTTTCCAGGAGGGGCAGCATTCGGATTTGAGTTCGCAACTATGAGCGCCGCGATGGCCTGATACAGCTGGGTCAGATCGGACGAAGATGGAGACAGTCCGGCCTGTTCGATGACATGAACGATTTCGAGCTGCGCATGCTCGATCGCCCGGTAATCGATATAGCTGCCCTTCACGCCGGCCGAGGCGTCGCCTTGCACATAGGCGCCGTTCTCGTCCCCATAGGGTCCGATCCGTTTCATGGTTCACCTCTTGAGGATGACGGCCATCAGGCCACGTAGTTGATCACCGGAACGATCTCGGCCGGCATTACCCGAACGAGATAGCAGGCAAGATCGTCGGCAGATCGGAAGTCGGTCAGCCGCGCGTTGCCAACGCCATCGGTGCCGATGGCGAAGTGCGTCGGCGGGGAGACCAATTGAATGACGAAAGTCACGACGTTTTCGTCCGAAGGTCGGCCAAGGCGCAGATTTCCAATCGGCGAGCCGGCGCGCATGCCGTCGAAGTGTTCCTCGATGGTGGCGCTATACCCGAGCCTCTCGACCAGGCAGGCGAAATCGGCGGGCGTCATGATGCCGCGCCAGCGGCGGCGCTCGATGATCGCCAGTCGCCGCGCCTCGTCGTCTTCCGGCGGGGTCAGGCATGGGTCCGGCAGGCCGAGCTCGAACTCCCACTCCTCGGTGGCGATGTATTGGCTCGTCACGCCGGCCGCCTGCAGCACCTCTGTCAGCCGCTCGTAGACGGCCTTGAGGCCGACGGCGAAGCCCTTGAACAGCATGGCGCGCACGCCGGTCAGCGGCACGGCTTCACCATCGGGCGACCCCCAGGCCGCGCCGCGCGGGATCAGCATTAGGCTCATCGCCTGCAGGTCGTCCACCGAGGGCGACGTCAAGGCGTCGCGCGGCAGAACCTGCAGCGTCGGCTGGTCGCAAATGCCCATATCATCCCTTTAAACTTGGCCAGAAATTCGCTGGGGTGCGGCAGATAGCGATGAATTCGAGAACCGGAGCGGAACGGACTTAAGGGTCAGTGAGCACCGGAAGCGCAGAGTTCGAAGCTAGATGCCCGCCTCAGTAGAATTTATCCTCAGGCGTAAGTGATGGTGCCGGGCACCGGGTACCGGCCCGCCGCGAAACTCGGGTCGCTGGATGGCGCCGTCAAGGCGTGCCGCTGCTCGCCGGTCGCCTGACTGATCGCCTCGCTGATCCAGCTGCGCGACAGGATGAAGTTCGCATCGGCCGTGCCCGGCTTCATGCGACCGCGCGGGTTGGCGCCATCGGCATCCGGCGCGAACAGCGCCGCCAGCTTGTCGGCGATCGCCGCCCGCACGCTGGCCGTGTTCGGAGTGAGACCGGTGATGGTGATATTGACCGCCTGCGCTACCGGCGCCACCACCGAAATGTCGGTGCCGATCCGTCTCAGGCTGTCGATGTAATCCTGCACGGCGGCAATGTCGTCGCTGGTCGGGATGCCGTTCACGCGGCCATCGACCAGGATCCATATCGTCACCGTGCCAGGGCTGTTCACCGTGCGCGCCGCCCAGGCGGCAGCGACGCCGGGAACTTCCATTGCCCATTGCTCGTAGTCGGAAAGCGCGCCCCCTTGCGGCGGTCGGCGCTTTTTGTCGAGGATGCGGGCGCGATAATCCTCCACATCCTCGCGATCGGTGCCGCCGGCGACGCCACCGGTCGCCACGGTAAAATCGGTGCCGAGCGTCAGGTAGCTGCCAGGGTCGGCCAGCGTCAGGCTGTCGCCGGCCGAAAGATTGGCCGCGGCGCCGGCCACTTCGGCGCGGACGCTGATGGTGATGGAGCCCGATCCATCGGCCGTCGCCGTGGCGGTCGACACATAGCCGATCGAGCCGCGCAGGAAACGAACGCCGGCGGCAAAGCTTTCGCCGGCATCGGCCGTGCCGGTAATGGTTCCGCTGGCCCGTCGCGCCGCCTTGCGCAGCACGTTTTCCTCGTAGCCGTGGATCTTCTCCAGCACATCCTCGTCGGCCGTCGATGCAAAGATCTGCCGGAACGTCCACTCGATGCGCTGGTAGACATCGAACAGCAGCAATCCCCACGACTTGGCCATCACGACCAGCGTGTTTTTCTTTGGCATCGCATCCGAGCCGGGAAGATAGGTGCGAATGGCCGCCCAGGCGGACCGCGCCAGGCTATTGAGCGAGGGGCTTGTGTAGGCCACGGACCTGCTCCCAGAGGATTGCGAATTTCTGCTTCACGGTGGTGACACCGTCGCGACTTGTGACGACCGTCTCGATGTCCATGCGGTTTTCGGTCGGCTTGGTAGTGACCGTCACGGAAAAGCCGGCCGCGACACCCTCGTCGACCAAAGGCTGGAGCGCTTCTTCGCCCCAACGCTTGGCGAGCAACGGCGTCTCGGCTTCACTGAGCGAGCGACGACGCAACAGCCACCATTTGCAGCCGATCACATCGGGCTCTTCGCCGTCCGCCATGCTGATGCCGTCGCCAGGCCAGCCACGCTGCTCGTCGCCATCGCGCAGCTCACTCTCATCGGCCGCGCAATCTGTTGCCAACTGCATCAGCACGGCCGTCGCCAACGCCGCCTTGGCGCGCAGTCCGCCGGCGTTGTCGCCCTCGTCGGTGCCGGCAATGGCGAACTCGCCCACTTCTCCGTCCCAGACGATATCCGGCGCCAGGATCGTGTCGTCGCCATCGAGGGCGATCGGAATGATGCGGATGCTCATCGCGCCCTCTTAATGTGGGGTGGCCGTATCGCTGCCGCCGGTCACGACGCCGCCGTGGACATGCGTCTTGCCGCAGTTGACGCCGTCGTTCGTGATGCCGCCGCCGATCACCTTCAGGTTGCCATGGATCTCGACATTGGGCGCCGTGATGGTGACCTTGCTGTTGCCGATGTACATCTGGTTTCCATCGGCGTCGTAGAGCACCTTGTGCCCGGACCCAAGGCCCGTCGGGCGAAGTCCTGGCTTTTCCAGCCCGTAGCAGACCATCTGGTCGCGGTTGCTGCCCATGGGCGTCGCGACGCCGATCGACCCGAGGGGAGGGTGCGACGCCGTTCCATGCGATTCTATGAACAGGATGCGGGGCAGGTGCTCGCCGGCCAGCGAGCGGCCGGACACATACATCAACCCGCCCCGTTCCTCGACGCCTGTCACCTGAAAGCGCACCGGAAGCGAGTTCATTCCACCACCATCACTTCGCCCTTGGGCTCGGCCACCTTCTGTTTCTTCTTGCCCTTCGGATCCTTGTCGCCAAAGGCGCGGGGATCGACCAGCGACAGCTTGGCGACCGTGCCGGCGCTATCGTCCTGCGAGAACTCGACGGCCGAAATCGCCATCATCTGGTCGATGTCCAGTCGCTCGCTGGTTGCTTGCACAAGCCAGTTGGGCGACCACAGCTTTCCCCCGGCATCGCGCCATCCCGGAACGGTTGCCGACATGCGCAGGCCCTTGCCGGCATCCCGGCGCGACTGCCATTCGGCGCGCTTCTTGAGATCGGCGGAGGTCGCGTCCCCCTCGTAAAGCAGGATGCGCGTTCGCCCCTTGCGGACCGATGCATCGCTCGCCACGCCCTCGAGGCGCAGCGCGCCGGCGCCGTGCCCCTTGCTCGATTGTCCACGCACCACCGTCTTGGAATAACGGCCGGACTCTGTTTCGCTGACCGATGCGGACTGGATGTTGACGCCCTCGGCAATCGCGCCGGAGTGCGTCCCTTCCGGCTTGTCGGCCAGCACGATGGCGCCATCGCCATCGTCGTAGATCAGCACGCCCTGGCGCCGGGCAACCCGCTCCAGCGTCTTGTGCAATGTCTCGGCCGGCACGATCTGGTGCGACGCCGGCTTGCCCTTCGACTTGCGCTTGTCGATGATGGTGAAGTTCTTGCCGAACTCCTTGGCGATGCTGTCGAGCGTCGCCTCGTCGATGTGGCCGGTATCGTGTTCGATCGAGCTTTCCGTCGCGTCCGCCGTCCTGGAAACGATGGTCAGCGTCGCAGATCCGGCATCGCCATCGATCTGCCTGTCACGGTCACGAATGAAGCCGGTAACGATCGCCTCGCCGCCGGCCGATATCACAGCTTCGTCGCCTATGGCAAAGCTGCCGATCGCTGAAATCGGAATGGTCATCCTGGCGTCGCGCACGGCCTTTTCGGCCCCGGCCGTCACGGTCAGTTCCGACCAGCCGACAAACAGCTTGCCGCCGATCGTCACCGTCACGGTTTCCAGCGTTTCAGCCAAGATCAAGTCCTTAGTCCGGCGCGATGGCGGTCAGCGCCGACGGCATGAAACAGGCCGTCGCCACCTTGTTGCGCGATATCAGCTCGGCGGCGCGGCTCGGATCGCCATAGACCTGCCAGGCCAATAGCGTCGAAGGCAGCGACAGGCCTGTCTCCACACGAACCAGCGGTTTCAGGTTAGCCGCGTCCCGGCTCATGGCGTCGAGCGCCGCGCCGATCAAGCCGCCATACCATTCGGCCGCCACATAGCCGAGCGTCGCCATCGCCTCGCGCGCCGTGTCGGCCATGTCGGCCAATGCCGACCGGGCGGCGACCGCGTCCTGTCGCGCTGCGTAATCGGCGCCGGCCGTCACCATCGCCGCCGCGGCGCCGAGCAGGCCGGCCATGGTGATGCCCGTCACAGTCGAAACGTCGGCGGCCAGCGCATAGGTCCGGAAGCTCGCGGCCGTGCCGGGGTCGGCTTCGCGCGCCAGGTCGCGGGCGATCTCGCCGGCCGTGGCCAGCCATGTTTCAGGGTTGGCGGCAAAGCTGGTGACCGCAAGATCCTTGATCTGCCCAGCCAGATCGTCGGCAACATCGCCGGTAATCCCGGCCTCGCTGCGCAGCGCCTCGAGCGTCGCTACCCCCGTGGCGGCGGCATCTATCTCGTCGCCGGATGCGCCTCCCGACCAGGAAATCAGCGACGAGGCCAGGGTTGAAACCAGCGAAATGCCGGTCAGCATCAGCGCGCCGAGTTCGCTGATGGCGGGCAACCTGCCAAACAGCAGGCCGGACCCCGCCTCGACGAATGTGATGCTGAACTCGATGTAGCCGTTCACATCCTTGGTGCGGCTCGGGTCAAAGTCTTCCACCCGGGCCTGCACCGACCCTTGCCATGGCAACACCAGCAGGCCGGCACCGGGCTGTTTCAGTGCCGATCGCAGCGCCAATCCCGCCGCCGTGGCGAACGATCCCGCCACATAGGCCGTCACCGTGAAGCGCTGTTCCTTGGCCCCGAAGTCCTCGGTGACCGGCGCTTCTCCGCCGACCATGTTGTGAACGACGATCCGCCGGCCGCCCGCGCCGCTTTCATCGGCCACGCGGAACGGCACCCCGCGAAACGAGGCGGGCAGAAAGCTGTCAAGAAACGCCATCTCGCCCTCACTGGTCCGGCATGGAAACGCCCGGGTTCACCCTGGCGAGTTGTCCAACCTGTTGGACAGGGATTTTGATCGGCGGAATTGGCGTCCCGTTGATGACCTTGACTATATCTTTCATCATGGCATCCACGTTCACGAGGGCTTCCGCCTTTGCTTTCTCGATCTGGTCGAGAAGGTTTGACGACAATTCGCCTCTTGCTTGCGCCCCGATGAATGTCCCGAGATCTGACCTTGCCGGAAGTTCGCGGCCCCCGATCTGATTGCTCGGCTTCCCGTTGATCGGCGTGTACGTGTCGCTATAGAGAAGCCCTTTGGCTTGGCCCATGTCCTTTTCGGGAGGCACAAAGTCCTTATATCCAAGCGGCAGCCAGTTGTAGGGAATGGCTTTGCCATCAGCCGGCATCCGCATGCCCGACTGAACCCAATATTTCGCCCTGGAGGGAATGGACGAAAAGTGGTCGGCGCGCTCTGTGTTGCTGACATACTGTCCAGCCTCGCGAGATCCAGCCGCGCCAGCGTTTGCAATGTACTGGTCTTGTCCTGCGTATCCGTTGAGGACGAAGTCACCCCAGGATTGCCGGTGCGCCATTACCTGTTCGGCCGACGGAACCTTGCCGCCGGAGCTCGACATGTACCGGTCAATGTAAGCCTTTGCTACAGGGTCGTTGGCGAGCGCCGCCAGCTTGCGATCATTGAGCTGATTTTGGGTGTCTGCTGCCGGCTGGCCGATGTTTCTGGTACCATCGGCCGTTGTCGTGACCTCGTTGAGTGCCCAACTAAAGGCATCAAGCACCGATCCGCCACCCAGATCGACGGTTGCTTCTCCGAGCTTCTTTGTGAAGTTTCCCCAACTGTTAGATAGCTTGGTCAACTTCGCATCGGTTGTATCGATCGCGTTTCCAAACTGCGAGCCGATAACGTCCGCACCTTGTTTCAGGGCCGCCATGAAGGCGTGCAGCTGGCCCATATAATCCCGAAGTGCTGTCGCACCTTGGTTGAATTCCGCATCCGGAAAAATGGCTTGCCAAGCAGTTGTGGAACCTTTGGAAACCTGTTTGGCAAGATCGATGAAAGATTCCACCCTATCCTTGCCCTTGCGCACAGCCTCATCAAGATACTTCGGAAGATCTATCCCGTACGTCTTCTTGAAATATTTGGCGGTCTGCGGGTTTTCCATTTTCAGGAGAACGTTCCGCAGATTCGTCGCAGCCTCCTCAGGGGTTCCTGCGCTTAGCTGGGTGGTCTGCAGCATGGCGGTCGCCCGCTGCACGCCCTCAATGCCATTGTATCCCGCCTGCCTCATCAGCGGCAAAATGGATGGCAGATACCGCGCCATGTCCTTCAATTCGAAAGCACCCAGGTTGCCCGCCTGGGCTGCAGAGTTGAAGGCCTTTTCCATTTCGGCGGCACCAATTCCCATGGCGTTAGAAAAGGATGTCGCGACCTTTGCGAGATCAGCCGTTTCAGCGCCAGTCGCCTTGGCAACTGTGAGCACGGCTGGAAGGAAGGAAAGCGCTTCCTTCAAACTCTTGCCGCTTGTGACCAACGCGTCAAGGCCTTCAACAGCTTGGTCGAACGGCATCCGCGTGTCTTGCGCCATGTCGAACAGCGCAGTTGTTGCTTTTTTGACCTCTTCCCGCGTGACGCCTGCCGTGTTGCCGATGCGGACCATCCGCATTTCCAACTCTGAAAAATCCACAACCGCCGCTTTCACCGCACGACCGACCAGATAGGCACCAACGGCGCCCTTTGCATAAAGGGCAGCTCGCTCACGCTGGGCAGCAGAGGCGGCGGCGGCTTCGGCGCGCTCGGCCTGGCGAACTGCCCGATCGCGCTTGTTGACGGCCTCCATTTTTTTGCCGATGGCATCGATCTTGTTGCCGACGCGCTCGATGACACGGCTAGCCTGATCGACGGCCGTCATTTTCAGACGGGCTTCGACTTCCCTGTTAGCCATTGTCATCCCCCAATAAAAAACGGCGGACACATGCCCGCCGTCGCAAACCAATAAACGATTGTCTCATTCCTGCTCGTCTACGCATTTCTTAAGCGCGCCAGCCACTTTTGTAGTGCCCCTTGCCGACAAAAGATAAGGGCTGTCCGACATCCCATCTTTCAAGGCGACTTGCCGTTTCGCAGCCGAGAACTTCTCGACGAATAGCTCTGAAAGCCCTTTGTCGAAAGAAACCTCGACAATGGCCATGTTGTCGCCGACAAAACCTACGTCTCCATCCCCTGAAACGGCCATTTCCCCATCGATGGCAATTTCCATCTTGGGTGTAAGGGTGGTCATAACACCTTCAAAAGTGTAGCCTGGAATGGCGCGGATCCTGACGCCAGTTCCTTTTGTGTCGCAGAAGATCACGACACCCGAACGGATCGACGACATAAAGTCGATGACGACCCGCCTTCCTTGCGTAAATGGATCTTCCGTGACCTGCGATGTCCACCTTTCAAAATCGGCCCACGCCGGCTGCGCCGAAACGAGCGCCACGACCAAAACTGTTGCAATCCGCATTTCCAGTCCCCTCGGTTTCCCCGCTTGAGACTAGATCGGCGCCTTGCAACTGTCGATTAGCCTTACGCTGGCGGCAGATACCTTTTCTTGCCGCGTACACCCTTCCGCCAACTCGGGAAGCTGTTGCGGGCGAGGTAGTCCTTCGGGATAGCTACCCCCGGCGTCAGTTTTCCGTCGATAAGCACCCTCTGCGAAACGCGCCGCGCGCCGGGCAGAAGGATTAGCGCGCTGCACCAGGCCCACGCGAAGTCCGTCAGTTCGAAAGCGTCGGCGAGGAACGGATGGTTTGCCGCCACGACCAGATCATCCGACCAGTCCCTCAGCCCCAACATCAGCCCGCACTTCTCCAGCCGGTTGCGGGCGGCCGGATCGGTCAGTGCCTTCCGATACAAATCGCCGACGGCCTCATGCGGCGATGAGCAGATACGGAACAGGTGTTTCAGGCAATCCCGCGCGGCCATGGTGTCCATCGGGTCGACGTCGAAGTCGTCACCCTCAGTCACCTGCGGCAACGGCGTCTGCGTCCAGAACACGGCCGCCGCACGCCGGCCATGGATGCGTTCAACGCACCGCGCCGCGCTCGACCATGCCACAACTTCCTCTGGACGAAGATCCTGCGATGGCTTCGGCAGGAGCTGGGTCCTTCCCGGCGCCACATAGCTACCGAACTTGCGGATGTCCGGAAGAACGTCGTGAGCAAGCCACCTTTTGAACCGCTCGGCCGCCGGCTTACGGGATGAGAAGATCAAACGGTAAACGCCGGGCTCAGAAACAACCACCATTTGCTGCTCACCGGACAGCGTTGGAACTAGAAGGCTTGTCCTTTCATCGTCATCGAGCCTATCAAGTGCTTGGCTCTCGTTGCGAACGTCTAGAACCCGGCAAACGTCCCTTCCGATGAACCAGGGCTCCTGCTCGTTTTCAATGACACGAACGGCCATTCCCTCAAATTCGAAATTCATCAAGGCGGTCATCATGGATCTCCATGAGCGTCCGGCCCGCCACAGACCTGGACACGAACAGGTGGTCACTTACGACCGCCGGACGCCCATGAAGCTGGGAAATGCGCGGTCGTGTCTAAACCCCAATGGCGGCGGGGCTATCAGTTTGGATTGTCAATTGCTAAGGGCGCGGATGTACGCATGCAGCAGCGGCTTCATCCACTCCTCCACGTCGTACCCTCGGTCAAAATCTCGGGAAATGATCCTCAGACCTTCCCGTGCGCCGCGTAGCGTGGTCGGGTTAAAACCCGAACCCATCAGCGCTGTCACTGCATCCAGATAGGCCGTATCCAAGGACTCATCGTCATCGGGAAGGGCAAGCTGACGGTCCGTCACGTCATTGTAGTGCGCGGCGATTTCCGCGAATGTATCAACCTTCATCGCCGTTGGTCTGAAGCCTTCAGCGAACACGTTCACTTCAACAACGACCCCTTGCGTGGTATTTTCGTTGCCAGCCATTCGTCGATCCTCCTAAGATCGTCGCTTCGGTTAGGGGCCTTTCGGTGCGTCAACACCGTCTGGCCCCGTTTCGCTTGCAAACTGATAACAATTTGCCTACACTTCACCTACAAGTCAAGTGGCATGTAGGAGAAATGTTATCATGGCGCGAACAAACCCATTAGGTGTACGGGTTGAGCCGGACGTTAAAGATGCTCTGGAACGAGCCGCAAAAGCGGACGACCGTTCAGTCTCATCTTTGGTTGAGCGCATTTTGAAGCAGTGGTTGACGGAGAAAGGATTTCTTTCTTCGAATACCAATCCCGAGGGATAGGTAAAAATAAGGGGGTATGTATTATATACCCCCCCTTTAGTATGGGATCTCTATTGGTGACCCCATCTCCCTTAGTCTCCCTTCGGCAGGTTTTTCACGGCCCGTTTCCAGAAAGCGGCAATCCCGCCCAACGTCATCGGCCCGAACTCGGCCATCGTCCGGTTCATTCGGAAGAGGCAGACGTCGAGGATGTCGTTGATCCGGGGTCCGTCTGCTTCTGCCACTCGAAAAAACCGAGGAGCACCTCCTTCACGGCCCGGAAGTCCACAACACCCAACTGGCTCAACAGTTCGGTGCCCGGTTCGCAACAGGCCTCGAGATATCCCCGGATCGCATCCTTGTTTTCGATGCGAACCGGCGTGCGATCACGAGTGAACACCCATTCGGCAGGCTCTCCATGCATCAGAAGCAACGAACCTGTCGGCTCCTTGATCTCGATGCTGTCGTGCTTTTTGCCAAAGGCTTCGTAGGTCTTCGTCAGAGATACTCGCATTTCACAACACCCGGCGCTGTGGCGCGTCAAAGGTCAGGCCGGTCACGGCGCCATCGGCTCGGCTGATTTCCGGCTCGCCGGAGAACTGGCCACCGGAGTAAAGCCTGGTCTTGCCGGTGTTCTCCTCGACGATCGTTGCATTGATGCCGGTCTCGAGAAGCAGTGCGTCGAAGTCCTGGCCTTCGTCGACAAACGTTGCGCCAAACCCGTACGGTCTCGGCGTTAGTGTCTTGTCGATAGATCCATCCTGGTTGGTCACCGTCGCGGCCGTGATGTTGGAGGGCCGCTCGGTAAAATCGCCGCGGATGCGCATCTGGGTGCCGTTGGAGAGCTTGAAGCTCATGACGCCGCCAAAAGTGTTGCCCATGATAATTCTCCTTTGGATTAGGCGGCGTACTGGCCGTAGAGCTTGGCATTGCCGGCGAGCACGTCGAGCGCGTTGACGCGGTCGATAGGGGCCAGCACGTTGACGCGGTTGGAGTTGCCGCTGTCGCGTTCGACGACGAGGCGTTCGGCAAAGCCGGAGGCGTTTTCGAAAATGCCGCGGTTCACGCATTTCTGGTAGCTGTGGACCAGCGTCGCCTTGATGTCCTTCGGCGTCGAGATGGCGCCGAGGCTGTTGGGATTGCTGTCGGCAAGCGCCTTTTGGCCATGCTCGGTGCTGAGATCGGCGCGGATGATGCCGAGCCCGGCCATCAGCTGGTAAAGGGCCTGCACGTCGCGGAACACCACATCGGGCTGGTCGGCGCTGTTCTTCTGGTAGGTCGTGATCAGCTTGTCGATGACGATCGCACCGGAGGCGTTCACCTTCCAGGTGGAAATGCCAGCGGCGAGCAGCGCGTTGCGGGTGGAATAGATCGGCCAGTTGGCGCGCGAGCGCGGCGGCGCCAGGCCTTGCACCACGATGCCGGTCTGGTTGCGCGACACGTTGCCGTTGGTGTCGTCGGCCAGCCACGGCGCAACCGCCGCCACGATAGCGGACACCCACAACCAGGCGGGATGCGGCGTGCCGGCATAACGACCGATGATCGTCTCATGGCGATTGTTGCGGGCAAGCCCCAGCGTCGTCAGCTCGCCGGTCGTCCCCTTGCGGCTCGACCAATAGTGCCCGTAGCTCTGGCGCGAATAGGCCCAGCGGCCGGACGTATCGTTGAGGGCGGTCTCGCACCGGCCGAGGTTGTCGTCATCGCCGAACGGCGTCACGATGAAGCTGGCTTCGTCATCGCCGATGGTCGCCAGGAAGTTGGTCAGGTTCGGGGTACCGGTCGGCGCGGTGCCGGCTGCCACGGTCAGCACGCCATCGAAGGCATTGCCATTGGTCGTCGAGGGAACGGCGATGTCGAAATCGGCGAAAATGGCGCCGGCATGCCGCGCCGTCGCCGTTACCACGGCCGATGCGGCGGCGGCCGTCACCTGAAGCTGGGCGCCCGTCAGCTTGTTGTAGAAACCGTTGATGGCGGCCGCCAGCGCGGTTGCCACCGTGGCCGCGGAATCCCCGGCCCCTATCGACACTTCCACGGCCTCGCCGCCGATCTCGACGACGCCGGTACCGCCGGCGGCCGGCGGCGTGCCAACGGTCAGCGTCCACGTGCCCTTGACGCCGCTTTCGGCGATCGGCGACAGCCAGATCTGGGCGGTCGGTGCGTTCTGGGCGAAAATGCGATACATCTCGCGCAGCATCGATCCGGAGCCGGCCAGGATGGTGGCATCCTCGAGGCTGGTGCAGATTTCCGCCTCGCCCTCGGCAAGCGTCGCGCCACTGGTGACGTGGCCGCCAAGATAGACACGCCGCTCGCTTTGATACTCGCCGCCCGAGGTCACCTCGAACGCAAACAGCGGCGCGATCAGGCCGCTACCGGGAATGGTGTCGAAAGTCACCGACATTTCAGTTGCTCCCTTCGCCGCCACCGGCGGCTTCGATGGCTTCGTCCTCGGCCGACACCAGGATCAGGTCGCGATCCTCGATGGCCTTGGCGTAATACGGGTTCTCGCGATCGACGTTTTCGCCGCTTGCCTTGGCGAGGCGACCGCGATCGGGCATCACGACGGAAAGTCCGTCGCGCGGTTTCACTTTCACGATGTCCATGGATCAGTCCTCGCTGGTGACGACGGAGGCCGTCACGTCGCCGGTCGTGATGCTGGCCGGCATGCGTTCGACGCCGACGGCAACGCGGATTTCCTCAAGAGGCGACGGCGCCACCGGATTGAATGCCTCGGCCAGTTCGACCAGTTTTACCTTGGCGTAGCTCTCGGCCGGCAGCACGGCGGAAAAGCTGGCCAGCGGCTCCGGTAGTCCGCTCGTCGAGAAATCGTCGTCGGGCACTTCGCAGGAGTAGGTCAGAAACACCCGGCTCCAGCGCAGGCCGAGTTGCGGAACGGCGTGGGTTTCCTCGCTGACGCCGATGATGCGAACGGCGATGCGGCGAAAAATGGCGCCGGTCGGGCTCCACTCCAGCATGTAGCGGACTTGTGCGCACAAGGCGGACAGCACAAGCCGCGCCTTGGCATCGGTGTCGGCGATCTCCATGGCGTCGGCAAAGTTACCGTTGACGTTGTCGACGATCTGCGTCGACAACTCGGCGACGATTTCCAGCGTCGCCATGGCCTCGGTGTCCATTGCGTCCGAGTGCGGACCGCGCCGGGTGGATCGACCGGCCGGGCTGTACAGCGCCAGCGTCGGCGTATAGGGCGCCGACAGGTCGAGGTCGTGCAGCGACGCCGCGCGACTGTCGAGCACGTGCTCGCGCGCCAGCGTCGGGAAGCCCGTGCCGGTTTGCATGGCGGCGGTCGGCCGCAATACCTCGATCGCGGCAAGGCGCAACGCTTCAGCCGACAGCATTAGTTCGATACCTTGTTGAGGTAATAAACCGCTCGACCGAGGCCATGGCTGGCCGAGGCCTCAATCTTGTAGGTATGGCCGCCTGCCGTGCAGTGGTCGCCCATCTGCACGGGCTCGCTGAACACCGAGGTGAACACGCTGGCCATGGCATCATAGGAAACGGTTGCCGCGCCGGCCTGCACGCCGGGATCCGGCGAGAAACTGCGCGGCATCCTGTTGGGATCCGGGCGAAGCCAGAAGCTGCCCTTGACGGTCTGAACCGGTCGCGTCGGATCGTTTTCCGGCGGTCGGTTGGCATCCCGCACGGCGCCGGTCGAACCCGGCACAGTGCCCGCCCGGCGCGGCTGGAACACCAGGTCGTCGTTGTCGTAGGCATCGAGGACAACGGCGTCCATCCGCGCCATGGCGGCGTCGAGTTTCACGTTACTGCGCCTTGCCGCCGATCAACATGCCCGGGCGAGTCGGCATGAACAACGGATAGCTGTAGAGTTCGACGCGGTCCCACTCGTCACGGCCGGACTTATCCTCAAGGAGCAATCCATAGAACTCCTGGCCGCGCATGTTGAGGAACGGCTTGAACTCGTTAGCGGGCGCATAGCCAACCTTGAAAGCGCCACGCGCACCGATCGGGAAGAAGCGCGATTTTTCGCTACCGATAGCAATGGACGATCCATCGTCAGTGCCGCGATAGTTGATAAAGGTGATACCCTCGATCTCGATCGACGAATATCCTTCGATGTTTTCAAGGAGCGGCGAACGTTCGTTGCCGAGCTTGGTTTCCTTGATCTGCGGATGGTTGACCAGCATGTCAAAGAACGTATCGCCCGCCAGACACCCGACGCGGGTTGCCGGCGTCCAGACGCCCTTGGCCGCCTTCTGCATCGCGCGCTTGAGATCGCGGCACTTCTTGCGAACGTCGGTCGTTGCCACATTCAGCTCGAAGTTGACTTCATCCGGTTCTGGGATGCCCCATTCGGTGAACCAGTTGAACAACACGGTCGTGCCATCAGCATCGACCACTTTGCCCTGGATGGCACCAAAGCGCATATGCTCCCAGGTCAGTTCCATGTCCGCCTTGATACCGGCCGTGCGGTCGGTCACCTCGGCGGAAACCTCGCGGGTCTGGTCGGAAAAGGGGAGAGCCAGCACACCAGCGAGTTCAATCGCGAAGATCGTCGACCCCTTGGCCAGGCGAACAGCATCCCACTTGCGAAGCTGCGCACCCTTGGGGATGTATTCGGCCGGCGGCTCGCCGTTTGCCGATGTCGGGATCAGGGTCAGAGTCTGATCGCGACTTGCAACGGCAATGGTGCGAGACCGAGAATACATCGGCTCGAAGATATTGAGGCTGCCGAGAAGTTGCGGCTGGTAGTCGACACGCTCGACCACCTCTTCCTGGAACTCGATAGCGCCCCAGGCATTCTGGTTGAAAATATCGGAAACGAGAGCCATCTGGGCCTCCTTATCGAGCGATGATGTGGCGGATGGCCAGCGAAGCGAGAGCGGCGGCCTTCTGGTCGTCGGTCAGGCCTGCTTTCCAAACGAGTTCGGCGGCGGTGACCTCGGAGTTGCGCTTGGTCAGCGTGCGGCGAACATCGGCACTGGTCGCGTCGCAACCCTCGTACAGGATGGCGACAGCCGTTTCCGCGCCGTTGGTAGCTGCCGGATCGTGCGGGACATACTTGTTGTCGCCAGCGGCAGCCGAGACGGTGACTTTGATCACCTCGCCTATCGCGGGATCGGTGCCGCTATCGGTGATGGTCAGCGTCATGCCCTGTCCGGTGTAGGCGGTACCGGTAGTGACGGTGCCGACGTAGACACCCTCTGGATCCTCGTGCTGCCAAGTACCGGTTGGACCGGCTACTTCACAACGAAAGATATGGACACCGACCTTGGTGACACCAGCCGTGACAGCCGGGGAGGCTGTAACGGTCGCTCCAGCCGGTGCCGGAGAACCGGCAACAGCCGCGGCTGAAAGAGCGCCCTTTGTCCGCTGACCAAGAACAGTCCCGGCCTTCAGAACGCCAGAGCCAGAAGCAATGATACCGGCATCGCGGGAAAGTCGACCGTTCGCTTCGGAAACAAGGTACGAGCCGGTCGTATGGAGATCCTGATTGAGAACGGTCATCGTTCCCTCCTCAACGGTTGCTGCGCGCGTTGGTGCGATCGACGGCGGCCTTCAAAGCCGACCGATCAATAGCGCCGGACTTGCGCTGCTCGCCGGGTTTGGCGAGGTTGGTCTGGCGACGCTCCTGCTCGTAGGTGCGCGCATCGTCATTCTCATCGGCGGCCTTCGCCTCGACCTTTGGCGATGCCGCCAGCATGGTCTTGGCTTCCTCGGCAGACATCTCGGTGTTGAAGGCGATATGCTCGGCCAAAGCCTCGCGGCCCTTGGCTTCGTCACAGGTGGTAATGGCCTTGATCCGTGCCTTGGTATCGGCCTCGATCTTGGCGGCGTCGGCGGAGTTTGCGTCCGCCTTGGTCTTTTCGGTCATGGAGGGCTCCCTGGTCTGACCGGGTTCGGCCGAGGCGGACGCCCGGGCCTTGCTGCCGATCGCTTTCAGCGACCAGCCATTCTTTGCCGCCATCGCCTTGAGAGGTTCCGGGGCATGTGCGTAAACGCGATAGTCAAAGGCGGTCACCGGCTCGGCCGGTGCGGCATCCGACGATGTCGCAAAACCACGCTTGATGGCCTCTTCGGCGTCGAGCCAGGTCTCGGCCTTCATGGTGGCGCGCGTCACTTCAGGGGTTTCGCCGGTGCGCTCGGCATAGATGCTGACGCACGAGCCGATGCCGGCTTCCAGCTGGTTGATCACCTTCTGGAAGTCCTCGACGGTGCCGTAGCCGATGGTCGACGGGTCGTGGATCATCAGCAGCGAACCGGTGCGCATCACCCGTTCGTCGCCACCCATCACGATGATCGAGGCAGAGGATGCGGCGACGCCATCGACGACGCAGGTCGTCTTGCCCTTGCGTGCGGCAAAAGCGTTGTATATGGCGACGCCGTCGTCGAGATAACCGCCCGGCGAGTTGACGCGCACGGTGATGTCGGTCTCGCGGCCGAGCTCGGCGAGACAGGTCAGCACCTCGCCGGCCGTGAAACCCTCGGTCCATAGGCTGTCGCCAACGAACCCGTAGAGCACGAGCTCACCGTCAATGATCTGCGCGGGCATGATGTGTCCTCAGTAGATGCGCGTGAACCGCTTGGCGAACCGGCCGGGACGGCCTGTCGTCTTGCGCGTGCAGGCGGTCGCGAGCTTCAGAAGCTCTCCGTCAAGATCCGTCTGGCTTGTTTTGTTGAAAACGGTACGCCGTTGGCTGACCGGATCCTGCACCTCGATCTCGGTAACGCTCTCGCCGGCCAGCATCTGGATCTTCAGCGCATAAAGCGCCTGATACAGCGCGCACGGGTCATCGCCGTCGACCGTCTGGCCATTGATGGTCAGATTAGCCATTGGCCACGCTCCCGTTGCCGGCATCCGGATTGGCATTGGCCGCGATCTGTTCCTCGTAAGGCGATTTCATGCCCTCGGCCTTGTACCGCTTGTGCTCGGTGACCTGCATGGTGAACAGCTCTTCGAAGTCGGTCCCGTTGGCCGCGCATTCCAGTTCAACGGCCGACGTCCTGGCATCGATGCGCGCACCCTGGGCCTTGGCCGATTTCAGGTCGTCGGCTGTCGGCGGCGGCGGTCCCTGCCAGTTCGCGTAACAAATGCGTTTGCGGTTGGCCATGAAGGCGCGATAGCCGCCCTTGATCGGAATACGGCCGGCGGCAACCTCTTCCTCGAGGCCGTGCTCGTAGGCAGCCTGCAGATGCGGAGCGACCAGCCGGTCGCGACGACGCAGCACGATCGGCCAGATGCCGCCGATCTCCATCCGGACGCTCGAATAGGTGGCGTCGGTATAGTCGCCGGTATAGCCGCCATAGGTCACGCCCAGCGACCTTGCCTGTTCGCGCAGCAACGCCTTGCAGAATGGCTCGTATTGCGGCCCGGGAATACCCGCTGTCTTGAAGTCGAGATCCTCGTCAGGCGCAAGATGCGACACGGTCGGCGCCGAACCAACGCTGATGGGTGCCTCTGCCGCCTTGTCCATCCGCGCCTTGAAGTAATCGAGGTAGTCCTGGCCGAGTTCTCCGAGCGTGCCGCCACCATCTGCCATGGCTTGCAGTGCTTCGAAGGCCTCTTCCGATGGTGACTTCGAGGTCAGAACCATGGCGTAGACGGTCTGAAGGAAGGCCATTTGCGACGTTGCGTCGTCGAGGGCCTCGCCCATCAAATATTTGCGCATCATCGGCGCCATCGGCGAGATGCCGCGCATGTCTTCGGCACACATCGGATCGAAAGCATGCACCACCAGCGGACGGCCGCGATCGTCGAAGGCCCGATAGTCTGTGTCGATGTCCACACCGTTGACGCGTTCGCGGAAGCGGTAGCTTACCGGCCGGCCGTTGTCGTCGGTCGTCACGCCCTGAAACAGGTTCTCATATTCGCTAGTCGTTCGCACCAGCCGGTGCGGCGGCGTCATCATCAGCTTGTTGCCGGTCGCAATGCCGTAGCGGCGACGGTCAGCCTCGTCCATGTAAAGGATAAGCGAGGTCGATTCTCCCCACGCCAGCCAATAGCGTAGGGCGATGTCGCATTGCTGGGCAGCCGTCCACTTGCCGCGGAAGTCGAACTCGGCGGCATCCCATGAATGGCGCTTCCACCACGTCTTGATCTGGGCAATCAGCGCCGACCGCTCTTCCGGGCTATAGCGCAATCCGGTCAGATCCGGGCGCGGCTGCAACATCAGCTCGTTGCCGATCACATCGGCCAGCATCTGGTCGCAAGCGCCCTTCAGCCGGCCGCTGTTCTGGATCATATCGATAGCCAGCGCTCCAGCCCGCTCCCAGACGCGCCGCACCTCGTCATTGTGCAGCCGAACCGAAGCCGCCCGCGATGCGATGACATGCGATCCGCTGTCGCGCAGATAGGCGGTTGGGCGGTTCTCGGTGGTCGAGGCGGCGGGCTTTTCCGGTTGAGCGCGAGGCGGCAATAGCTGGCCAACCAGCTTCTTTGCCCCCTCGGCTACGCTCACCAGCATTCCCATTTTACGACCTCGATGCCCAACGGTTGACGCGTGGCTTTTCCGCTTTCGCGGCCGCCGGTTGCGGTTTTTCAGGTGTCCCGGGCGCCTGCACCCTGACAGGAGCCGGCGATAGAAGATCGGCTTGCGGCGAAGGCATTCGCCGTGCTCTCAGCGCCGCCCATTCGATCGGCGTCATCCGGGTCAAGCCAATCATTTCGGCCATCGCCATGGCGCCGATCCGACAATCGAGCCAGTGGTTATGCTCGCGTCGTTTGGCCCATTCTTCATGCAGCCGGCCGTTGGCCAGAGTTTGCTTGAAGTATTCCGACGTCAGTTGCTGGAAATACTCTTCGCCCAACTGGTTATGGAAGTGAGCGTAACCAGGTGGGTCACACACCTCTCCCGCGGCAACGCCTGTCTTGTGCAGGTTGCCCATAAGCTCTTGCTTGAGAGCCCATGTACCAACCGGCCAACTCATCGATGACCCGTAGCGCTTGCGTTTTCCCTTGCGGGTCACGCTCTTGCGCTGTGGCGGCGAGATGGCCGGAACGCCTCGTTTTCCTTCGCCCTTGGTGGCGTAGGTTCCAGGATGGCGTCGGCAGAACTCCAATACCTGGTTGGTGCGATAGCCACTGTCGATAGCAACCGCATCGGGCCGCCACAACACGCCCCATGCGTCCGGAAACTCTCGCCCGATGTACTCCTCGAGCAATGCCCACGCGCCGACCGTCGGGTTATCCGTCGCGCCTTCAAAGAACTCCGCGGAAACCGTCCAGCTCTGCCGATCCTCGGCAAACGCCACCATCTCCAGATAAATGCCGTAGCTCTGGATATCGGCGCCGCCGGTAAAGATCAGCGCGCCTGGCGGAATGGTCTCGGCTGGATAATCCTCCCGCCGTTCCATCAGCCTCTTGTGATCGGGCGCATTCCCCTTCGGCGCAAATGGCAGCGCGCAGACGACGTTAGCGTAGTCCTTCTCGCCGGCTTCGCCCTTCCTGGCGTATTCCTTCTTGTCCTTGACGATCTCGCCGATCGACATCATCAGCGAAATGAACGCGTCGATGTGAAAACCAGGATGCCGCCCCGGCCCGGGTCTTGTCGCTATCCAGCGCCCGCGACGAACCGCATCGACCCGCTCATCTTCGGTGATCTCATGCGGACAATGCTGGCAACGCAGTGTCGAACGTTCCGGATTGTCACGGTCAATGACAAGTTGCTTGTCGCCGAGAACCTGTTCCTTGCCGCAGGCCGGGCACTTGACGTGCCAGTACCGCTGGTCGGAGCGCTGGAAATGCCGGTCGATCCGGCAATGACCAGGCGCATCATCGGCCGGGTTTCCGCTATCGAGTTCCGGCGTCGAAAGCCGGAAAATCTTGAACTCCTGCAAGCGACGAAACGCTGTGAAGCGCCCGAAGAACAGGTTTTCCGGATCGGCGCCGTTTGGTAGCGTCGACCATTTTGACAGTTCGTCTTCAACGCCATACCGGATCGTCTTGGCCGACAGATCCATCACGGCATTGGCATTCGCCATGTAGAGGCTGCCGCCGGCAAACTTCTTTTCCGAGGCGGTCGAGCCTGTCCCGCTCCGATCCTTTACCGGGAAGATCGTCGTCTTCCCGGTTCGCTCGGCGTGCTTGTCGATCAGCCGCTGCAGCTTGCCGGAGTTGATATCGCGCAGCGCGTCGAGGCCCGGCACGCCGTAGAGAATGTTATCCGGCGCCACCTCGGCGAGATAGAGGCACCACGCCAGCGCCAGGATCGATACGCCGGTCTGCTGCGCCTTGCGTACCGACACCTCGGTGCAAGGGTTTTCGATCGACAGGCATTCCGCCACCTCAACGAGGTAAGGCGCATCCTCCGGTGACCACAGTTCCCCTTTCTTGGGGCCGTCCACCAACTCGATGTTCGTGCGAATCCACTCGGAAAAAGGCTTCGGCGGGCGAGGTCTGCAACTCTCGGCGATGCCGGAAGCAACCGCCTTGAGCGCGCCAGGATGCGCCGTCATCAATCTTCCTCGATAAGCTCGTCCTCGTCGGGCGCCGTGTTGGCGATTTCATTCAGCTTGTCGGCGATCTGCGTCAGCATTTCATTCGCGATGTCGCGCAACTTCAGCCTTAGACCATGCACGCCAGACCGGCCGAGTGCCGTTGCCAGGTCGTCCGCCTTGTTCGGCAGCCGGCTGACGATCGCCTTGATCTCGGCTCCGGCCATCGTCTGCGCTTCCCGAACACGATCGGCGCGCATCAGGAGTTTGGTGTCTTCCTGGTAACGCAGCTTCTCGCGGGCGTTCTTGATCCACTCATTCTGCCGCCGAGCCTCGTCGAAGCTATCTTCCTGGCGCCGCGGCGGGTCTTGAGCGGCTGCAACTGGTACATCGTCACCCGATCTGATAGGTGCCGAGGCCTTGGCAGGGTTTACGAACCGCTGCCGGTACTCGTCATAGTGCGCCACCGATACCTTGGCGACGCGTCCCAGGCCATCCAGTTCTATGCCATCCTCGCCCTTGTCGGCGCGCATCTTGGCAACCGTCTTGGAAACCGCCTGCTTGCTGACTTTGTCACGCTCGGCAATCTGCCGAATGGTCCACATGACAACCGTCAACGCGTCAACCTCCAGCCATCAACCTGACAACCCCGTCAACCCAATATTTTCGACCCTTTCACTGGCAACTTTTTGGGGTCGTCCCGGCCCGCCTGTGGGCGGAACGGGTGTACGGTCCCTACTGTGAAACATACCTGTGAAACATCGTTTGGGTCGTGAAACAGGACGTGTGAAACATCAGCCGAGGGCTGGGCAGGCGGGTGCGGATCACTTGATCTCGGCAAGCATGCGGTCGAGTTCGTGAAGGTAGCGAGGCATCAGGTTGGTTTCGATCAGCTCGGCCAGCACCTTCATGAACTCGTCTGGATTGTTGGTCACATCGTGCGCAGGGTTGGCGCCAAACAGTTCCCGGATCGCTTGCTTCTTCGATCGACCGTATTTTTCCTTGGCGTGGCGCGGGTCCATGTCCTCGCCCGTCACACGACGGAACACGCCATAGTGGCCAGACTTCATCATGGCCATGAAGGCGTGATTGTATGAACCTCGGCCGGGAACGCTCACGCCTTTCCGCGTCTGGCGCGGAGACAACTTGGCAAGCGGTATCCAGCCCGACCGCTCGATGACTTCGATCGTGTTGCTGCCGGCGTTGAAATGCGCCGTGGTGATGGCCCGCACTTTACCGACCGGCATGTCGGTACGTTCGGCACTTTCGCGCACAATGCGCGTCCGGGCCATCTGGGTAAGCCGTTGCATGGCGCGCGCCATGGACTTGACCGCAATGCTCTTGCCGGCAGCGGACAGGCCACGCCCGAGAGCATCGATATCACGATGCTCGAACTCAAGCGCCAGCACGGACGATCCTGCGACGAGCGGCTTCGACCGTTGCCTTCACGCCAGCCTTGGCATCCTCAGCCATGGTGCGCACAACGAAATGCGCCGCCGGCGGAATAGCCTCCAACCTGCCGCGCATGACGAGCCCGGCAGCGATCGAAATCACCTGCCGACGCTCGGCGCAATGACAAGGCATGATCTCTCCAAACAGAAACCCCGGCAGCGTCTCCGCTACCGGGGTTCGTATCTTGGTTTACACCCTGAGCGAAACCTACTCCTGCCACTTGGCGCAGGTCAAGCCCCTACCTGTAGATTTTTTGCACCCGATGCCCATGGCATTGACGAACACATCGGCGGCAGGATCTTTCGGCCACCCAACCCGTCGAGATCTTCGGCCAGCCGTGTGAGCGCCGCATGGGTCAGCCCATACTCGATGCGCCGCGCCAGAGCGCCACTTACATCCGGCGTCAGTATGAATTTGCGATAGGCGCCGTCATAAGGCCGGCGTGAAATCTTGTTGCGACCGTCTACTTCAACCTCAACCCAGCGCATTGCCTTTCCATCTGCCGACCATTCGACCGGCTGGGAAATCTTGCGGAACCAAGCGGGTTTTCCTTCAACCTTTGCCACATCCACACGCGGCTCGCCGCACTCCCAGACAGGCCAAGTTTCAAGCACGGCAACGCGCCTGACCAACGCCGACAGCGGCGCCTTCAGCGCTAACCGCCCCTCATCGGCGGGGATGGTAAGCAGCGACCATGCTTTTGCTACTTGCTCCTCGCCCAGCGCTCCGAAATCGGGCCAGCCGGCCATGATGTCGTGACTGTCGTCTTCCCTGACCATAAGGCTATCGAGCGCCGCGACGGCATTCACCACCGTCACCGCATCTGGATCAACCTCGCCAGTCACCCACCACATGCCATTTCCAGATGGGCTGCTATCGACCCGCGTTCCCAAGGCACTCCAAGGCCCGAACCCACAAACCGACATCATCGCACCCTGGTCAGGCGTCGGCATCTGCTCGACGAACGCCCAATGCAGCAGCTTTTCGATTGTGACGACGCCCATTTTGTCCACTCCTGTCCTCTTGCGAGGGTTTTCGAGGGTTTGCGAGGGTTTATATCAAACCCTCGCGCCTATTTTATTGTTGTATTTCAATTACTTATAAACACTTGCGAGGGTTTTCGAGGGTTTTCCGCGCATCGATATGTTTTCTTTCATCGAAATCATCCATTCGGCCTGGTCATGGTTTTCTATACGCGCGCCGCGCGGAAACCCTCGAAAACCCTCGCAAGTGGCGGATTTCCGCCATCCCCGCGCCCCGAAACCCTCGCAAAACCCTCGCAAACCCTCGAAAACCCTCGTCGCCGCATGGTTGCATCAGGGCGCATCTTCCATTTCCCAGGCCGAGCGCTTGGCGGGCACGTCGTGCAGCTCGACATCGACGTAATATCTCAACCGATCCTCGACGGTCGCCAGCTTGGTTTTCATGATCCGGCCGAAGCGCGCCTCAGTGAAGGGCTTGACGGAA
Source organism: Pleomorphomonas sp. (assembly GCA_029976075.1). GTDB lineage: Bacteria > Pseudomonadota > Alphaproteobacteria > Rhizobiales > Pleomorphomonadaceae > Pleomorphomonas. The sequence continues at coordinate 195,125 of JARKNW010000035.1, read as the reverse complement.
TTGGCATTGCACCAATTCTCATAGGCGATGAACATCTCTCGCGCCTGAACGCGCGCCCCTTCGCGGGTGCGAATGCACGCCTCCTTGAACCGGCCGACCGGGTCCATTTCCGACTTGAGATCGGCCGTCGCCGCCTTCACCTTGTCGGGTTCTTGCAACCCTTGGTCGAAGTACATCAATGCGCCGTCGATCAGCCAGTTGAGGATGCCCGAGGCTTCCTGCATGAACTCGTCGACCATGTCGTTGAAGTCGCGCCGATCCTCTTCGGCCACCGTCACCGGCCAGAACACCACCGACAGGCGGCGCATCATGCCGTAGTCGGATCCATCGAGCGTCGGATAGCCGTTGCCGGATCCCTGCGGCTTGGCCACGGGCACGAACTCGAACATACCCTTGAACAGATTTCGAACAGGGATGGCCTCGCCGCCGGTCAGCGTCTTCACAAGGCTTTCGCGCAGCGGCACGCCCTTGGGCAGTTCGGGAATGCGCACGGCCCATCGGCTGTAGAGCCTCGCGAGATCCGGTGTGGCGCCCTGGGCATTGCGCTCGGCCGTGCCCGACACGGTTTCGGCGGCCAGCGTCACGGAGAGCTCAGAGAGAACGCGGCTCATCACCTCAAGGAAAATCGACTTGCCGTTGGCGCCGAAGCCATAGTGGAAGAGCAGCTTCTGGATCGGAATGCCCGTCAAGCACAGGCCATTGAACGTCTGCACGTAAGCGATGACCGAGCCATCCCGCAGCATCTGGTCGAGAAATCCCCGCCAGCGCCGCGCCTGCGCATCAGGATCGTATTCGATATCCAGAATGCGGGTCAGCATGTCCTCGCGATTGTGCCCCGACACGGTCTTGAGGCGCCTCCCTCTGGGGTTGTCGGGGTCGCCGGTCGTCTCCCAAACGTGGGTATGGCTGCGCGTCGCAAACCGATAGGCGTTGGCATTCCAGGCGCTTGAGGGCACCGTCAGGTGCGGCGCCGCCATCTGCAGCATGGCCTCGACGCGCGATTTGTTCTTGGAACTGATGCCGAACTTGCGGCGGGCAACCTTGCGGCGGTCCAATGCGGCACGCGCGGCCTTGCCTTCGTCGATCGCCTCTTCCAGCACCTTCGCCTTGGCCTTCTGGGCATCGGTCCAGTCGGTGCGCGGCGTTTCCGCTTCCAGCTTGTCGAGCGCCTTGGCGGCATCGGCACCGGCGGCAATCGCCTCAGTCTCGGCCGGGGTCGCAACCAGAAAATCCGCCTCAAGCTGAATATAGTCGCCCACCCGCTGAGCCATACGCACGGCGGCATCCGGCCCGAACTTCATGTCCCAATAGCGACCGGTCCACACGAGATAGCCGAAGTTCCGTTCGCCCTCCAAGGCCATCACGCGCAAGTCGTCGCCGAAATAGATGATCAGCCGCTTCCCGTTGTCGGTGTCGGAATGGTCGAGCGCCGATGCCTTGCGCAGCTTCTCGGAAATGTCGGTTCCCTTGTCGGGGTTCGCGGGGCTGGAAACGGGAAGATCTGCGTCATCCTCGATCTCGCCATCGTCGAATGGCTCATCGTCGGGCTGTTCGGCCGAGGCACCGGTGCCCTTGCTGATCACCTCGCCATAGTCGTCCTCGCTGGAGACCGGAGGCGGCCGCACGGCGCGGCGGCCGGCGCGTTCCTCAGCCTCTCGGCCGATCTCCTCAAACTTGTCGCGCACCTTGCTGTCCGGGTCGGCGCGACCCTCCGAAAGGCCGTTGGCAATTTCGCGCGCCACGCTCTGCGGCCCGTCCTTCTTGGTCAGCCCGCAGGCGTCGGCGGCATCCTGCAGCACGGCCAGCGCCTCGCGGTCGGAGATCACTCCACAGGCCACCATCCGCCCAGCCTTCGCCGCGCCGGCATACAAGGCCGTACCCCGCCGCGTCTGTGTCGTCGCGATGTCACGGCCTATGCCATCCAGCATGGAAAGCGCATAGCGCCGCCGGGCGACTTCAGCGGGGTTGTCGGGGCGAACATGCTGCACGGGCGCGGCGGCTGGCAGTTGAGGCAAGGCCTCTGCCTCGTGGTTCTTGCGCGCTTCGATGATTTCCACCACGCGTGCCGGCACTTCCGGCGCCGTCTCATCGAACATGCGTCCGCCGATCCACTCATAGCTGGCGCCGGAGAGCATGCGCGACGGGGCGACGATCACATAGCCGCCATCCACCCGGATATCGATATTGTCGAGGCCGAGGCTGTGGTTGCCAAACTGCTTGCCGGCCGGCTTCCTGAACCACAGATGGATGCCGCCGCTCTGCGTCCGCGTCCGTGGGCAGTCGGGCAGGGGCGCACCGATCGCCTCGACCAGTCGCGCCTCGACAGCCTCGATGGGCTCACCCTTCGGATCAAGGTCGATCACGAAGGCCCCGGCCGCGCCGGGAATGGCGCCGATCAGCGCATCCGGCCAGCGCTTCCACCAGGCGCGGATCTTGTCGGGGTCGCTCGACGCCTGTTCGATCCAGCCGCTGCCGGGAATGGCCTTGCCATCCGCATCCTTGCGCGTCGACAGCAGGGCAGCCTTCGGCTTGCGATGTCCTGGGTCGCAAGGAAAGACCCGCCAGCCGCGCGCCGCATAGTCGAGAGCAGAAGAGAGAATGGAGCCTTGGTCCTGCACGGTCATTGCTCCATCATCTCGATGCGGCGGCCGACCCAGCGCATGACGTTGCACGCCATGGAATTGCCGATCGCCTTGTAGCGCGGGCCATCGGCGGCGGGTTTGCCGCGATAGGGCACTTGCGTGTAACCGTCGGGAAAGCCTTGCAGCCGCTCGCATTCGGTCGGCGTCAGCCGGCGGACGCCAGATGCATGGCGAACCGGGTTCATCAGGCCCACATTGTCGCCGGCCTTCTGCCCTTGCGAACGGTGCCAGGACGCTGTCAGCGTCTCCGCGACAGGAACCAGCGGCGTGCCGCGCCCCGTCCCGTCCTCGCTGGCGTCGAAGCCGTCGGCGCGGAGGGTGTGGGCGACGAGATTATGGTCGTCCTCGCGGCGCCTGCCGGCGCAGCCACCTTTGCCAGCACTTTCGGCACCAAGCGTCAGCGTTGCGGCGACGTCAGGAACCGCAACGAATGTCTCGCTCTCGAAATCCATTCGCCCCATCGGGCCGCCGTGAGCATTGAGAGCCATCGCAACCTCGATCGGACCGCGCGTGTTGTTGCCACCGAAGGCCACGAGAAGCCCATGGTTTTGATTGAGATCCTGACCCGAGCATCCCTGAAGGCGGCCATAGCTGGCATCCAGCGTCGGCGCCACGTCGGCGATGACCGGGGCTTGCTGACCCTTCGCGAGCGTGTGGCATGGCCCGCCCGGTTGCGGGTTCGAACGGTTTGCCGGGCTGGTGATCTGCGTCGGGTCGAACGCCACCAGCGTGCCTTGTTCGTGAGGCAATCGGGATGCGCTTTTTGCCATTCCGGCCGTCAAGGGGCCGGCGATGAGCTGTCCAGCGGCGGCTTCGTCGGGTCCGAACCTCCATCCGCCACCCGGCGAAGTGCCTCCAAGAGTGCCGCAGGCAGCGTTCGGCCCCTCTTCTCGGCGCGGCGGAGGATCCCTGCGCAAGCCTTCGGGCTCAAGAAGTACCGCGGCGGCACGTCGCCAGTCTCCAAGATATCCGACAACAAACACACGCTGCCGTCGTTGGGGGACGGCGCGAGCGTAGCCGTCCACTCGGACATATTGAGCGTCCAGCACTCGGTAGGCGAGACCATACCCGCACTCTGCCAGCCCTCCGAGGATGGAGGCGAAAGCTCGCCCTTCGTCCAGCGAGAGCACGCCAGGGACATTCTCCCAAATGATCCAGCGGGGGCCAAGGCGGCGAGCAAGGCGGCAAAATTCGAGCGCCAGGTTGCCACGGTCATCATCGAGGCCAGCGCGGAGCCCTGCGACGGAGAAGGACTGGCAAGGGGTTCCGCCGACAAGAAGGTCGATTGGCTGGTATTGTCCCGCCTCGATCGTCGTGAAGTCGCCATGCAGCGGAACCTCCGGATAATGATGCGCCAGCACCGCGCGGGGAAAGGCTTCGATTTCCGAGAAGAATGACGGCGTCCAGCCGAGCGGATGCCATGCCACGCTTGCCGCCTCGATGCCGGAGCAAACGGAACCGTAGATCATTCCGCCGCCTCCGCCTGCATCCCGATCAGGTCGAACAGCGTCGGCGTTTCCACCTCCCGCTCGGCCGCCTCGCAATATTTCACCCCGTCCAGCCAGTAGCTTTTGCTCAGTTCGATGCCGATGCCCTTGCGGCCGAGCTTGATGGCGCAATAGGGCACGGTCATCAGGCCGCCGAACGGGTCGAGCACCGTCTCGCCGGGCTGGCTCAGCTGCACGATCAGCCGGTCGACGATGTCGAACTGCAGCGGGCAGAGGTGCTGCTCGCGTCCGGCGCCGGCCTGCAGGGTGTTCATGGTCCGCATGCGCGTGATGTCGGTCCAGACGTCCGGATGCGGCGAATGTGGCGGCAGCAGCATGAAGGTGACGGGCAGGCAGCCGGAGATGTCCAGCGCCTCGGCCACCTTCACGTGGTGCTCGAAATCATAGACATGGGCGAGGTTTTCGCGCTTCCACAGCTTCCACACGTCACCGGCATCGAGGCCGAGATAGTCCTCCGGCCCGAGCGGCCGATCGCCCGACGACCTGGTGTAGCCATGGGCATCGATCTGCCAGCGGGCGCGGGAATAGCCGTCTACGTTGTCCCACACGGCGCCGGCCTCGCCCTCCACCCACATCTTCTTGTCCTTGCGGACGGGATCGTCGGCATAGCCGTTGGACCGATCGGTCGGCGGCCGGCGGAACAGCAGCACGTATTCCGGCAGGCCGTAGCCCATCTTGGAGCCGTCCTTGCACTGCTCGGTCCAGCCGAGGCGATAGGTCTGGTTGTTCTCGCGCACCACGTCGGTGGTCACCGTCTTGCGCGCCATGAAGGCCCAGCCGTGCCGGCGAAAGCGCTCGACGGTCATGTCCGAGAAGGGCGACACGGTCTGAAAGCCCAGCCCGGTTATGCCGCCCGGCGTGATCCTGTCCTTCACATGGATCGCCGCGACCCGGCCGGGCTTGACCACCCGCAACAGCTCCGGGATCAGAAAATCCATCTGCCGGAAGAAGTGCTCGTCGTCGTCGGTGTGGCCGAAGTCGTTGAAGCTCGGCGAATATTCGTACTGTGTCGAGAACGGAATCGACGTGACGATCAGGTCGACCGAGGCCTCCGGCATCGTCCGCACCTCTTCGACGCAATCGTTGTGGATGCAGCGGTAGTTGTGGCCATAGGCCTCGACCCGCTCGACGCCCAAGGAGCGGACGAGGATGTCGCCCATGGCCGCCTGGGTGAGGCCGTATTTCTGCACGATCTCCACCATCCGCTCCTCCAGTTCGATGTGCTGGCGCCATTTGCGCTCGATCTCGCGGCGCACCGGCCGCTCGGCCTCGGTGTAGATGAGGTCGATCCGCACCCGCCGCGTCTGGCCGAAGCGCTGCACGCGGTGAATGGCCTGGATCATGTCGTTGAACTTGAAGCCGATGCCGGCGAAAATCTCCCAGGCGCAGTGGCGCTGGAAATTGCAGCCAGATCCGGCGATCGACGGCTTGGCGGCCAGCTCGGCGAACCGCCCGTCGGAAAAGTCGATCACCCGCCCCTCGCGCTCGTCGAGGTCTTGGCTGCCATAGATCACCTTGGCCGTGGGAATGGCCTTCTCGATCGCGTGCCGCTCGGCCTCGAGGTCGTGCCATATGATGCGGTGCTCGCCAGGTGCTTCGGCGCGCAAGGCCAGCACCTTGGCAATGCGGGCGTCGAGGCTGGTCCGCTTCTCGGCCGCCGCGTTCTGCACGCCAATCGCCGCTTCCTTCAGCAGCCGACCCTGGCCGCTCGCCTCGAAGCCGGCGTGCGCATGGTCGGCCGGGATCTCGTGCCAGCGCACATCCATCTCCGGCAGCACATAGCCATCATCCGAACAGCCGAGGTCGCTGGGCTTGGAGATGAACACGGCCCAGGTGGAAACCCAGCGCCAGAATTCCTCTTCCTTGTGCGGATGGATGGTGAGCTTGTCGGCCTTCTCGCTGTTGCGCTTGAAAAACCGCGTCTTGGCCTCGCCGACATCCATGATTTCGAGGAAAGCCGCATAGGCCAACAGCTCGATGAAATCATTCGGCGAGGGCGTCGCCGTGGCGACGAACTTGTAGCGCACCCCGGCGAACAGCCGCATGAACTCGCGGAACGTCTTCGAGGCGCCGAAGCCGCGCAGGCACGAGGCCTCGTCGAGGCTGACCACGGTGAACAGACGCGGGTCGAGCTTGCCGTCGCGCACCGTCTCGTAGTTGGTCAGGTGGATGACACCCGGCTCGATATCCTCGGCCCGGCGGATGAACTTGACCCGAACGGCGCAGTCGCCGGTGAAGTAGAGCTCGGCGTCGCGGGCGAACTCCTGGCGCACGCCCAGCGGGCAGACGATCAAGCCAGCGCCGCCCTCGGCCGCCAGGATCAGCCGCTCGATCTCCAGCTGCATTGACGTCTTGTGCAGGCCGAAGCGGGCGAAGATGGCACGCCGGCCACCCTTGATCGCCCATGGCACGATCAGCTTGCAGTGCGGCCGCAGCGCCGGGTTGATGGCGCCGATCCTATTGGCCAGGTCGAGGCCGGCAACCGGCGCCGTCACCATCTTGGCCTTCAGGAAATCGAGATAGTCGGTCGGTGCATTCATCTCGCTTTCCCCATCGCCTTCCTGATCTTGTCCATCTCTGCCGGCGACCAGATCGCCGATCGCCTTGCCTTGCCGCCCGTCCAGCGGAACACCCGCACCCTGAAGCGGCAGGCGCCGCGCGTGATGGTGATGGCTGTGTCCTCGACGAGGCGGCGCATGGTCTTATTCGGCCTCGCCAAGCGCCTGCGTCAGTTGCGCCGATGTGTTCGACAGGGCGGCGAGCAGTTGGCCCATCTCGCGGCGTTCCTGCGGCGTATAGACGCGGTCGGCGCCGGCCTGGATGCCCGTCGAAATCAACTGTCCGGCGGCGGCTGCCAGAAGGCCCAGCGCCATGGTGATGTCCGAGGCGTCGTCGTCCTGGTCGATACGAACCATCCGGTAGCCGAGCAGCGCCGCGGCGCGCTCCAAAATCACCGGCTTTCCGGCCATCTGGTCGAGCTGCATGGCCACCACCAGCGGGATGCGCTCGCCACGATCGGGGTGGCGATAGGCGGCCAGCTGGCTCTTTCCCATGCCCACCAGCTCGGCGGCGGCCTCAACGCCGTTCAGGGCGCTGATCTGCACGTCGATGGCCGTCTTGATGACCGGGTTGAAGTCCATTTCCACTCTCCGGAAAAATCGCAATGAATTCCGCTGGTCGGTAGGCGACCGATCGGCAAAAACAACAGTCAGCCGATGGCCAGCACGAGGCCCGAGACGGCGGCAATCGACAGGGCGACCATGAGGAGCAGCCCGAAGAGATCGAAAGATTTGAAGGCGATGCGAACCAAGAGTTCCACGGCGGCCTCCCGAGGTCAGAAGTCGATATCGTCGGCGGAAATGCGCAGCGCGCGCCGTACCGACAGCGCGACGCCGACGGCCGCGCCGATCGCCAGCCCCACGACGGACCGGGTGATGAAAAGGGTGAACGTGCCGAACCCCATGGCGACCAGGCCGACGATGCCGAGCCGCGTCGCCCATACCTTGAGGGCAACGAAGCGGACCGCCCTGGCCGGCGCCGCGGACGAAAGGGGCTCCGCCGATGCGGGAGGAGGCACATCGGCGGAGGGAATGCCATCCACGGAAGGAGGCGAGGATGGCGCCGGCCGGGAGGAGGAGGCCGGAGGGGAAATCAGATCGGCGCGGACCGAAAGCGAAAGCTGCCGCCTCGGCTCGAGGCGCCGCAGCATCCTGGCAACGCGAGTGATGATGAAGGCTTTCAGCATGATGCATCGCCTTGCTTGTCTGAAGGCTGCGGGCGCGGCACGTCGGACGGCCACTCGGCATCCGCCGGCCAGTTGTCGGAGAACCAGGCCATTGCCCGGTCATAGGAGCGGATGCGAAAATTCAGCGATCCATCCGCCACTTGCTTGAAGAACCGCCAATCGCCGGCGGCCCTCTCCGACAACGTCGCCAGCGAAACGCCCATGGCTTTGGCGTAGCGCGTGGAGAGTTCGGTGAGGTGTGTGGCGAGGAGCTTTTCCATGCCCCAATGAATACCAGAAATAACCGGCGCGTCAACCGCCTATTACTGGCGTGCAAACTGGCGCCCATTACCGGATAATTCAGGAATGAGCACACTTGCAGAAATCGTCTCCAAACGCTTGGCGGAATTGAAGCGTGGTCCAGCCCAAGCCGAAAGCATCGGCAAGCTGAGCAAGAATTACGTCTCCGACATTGTGCGCGGCAAGAAAGGTGATGTTCGTTCGAAAAACATCGCCCCGCTGGCGAAAGCCCTTGATTGGACGACCGCAGAGCTCTTGCTTACTATGAAGAATGCAGGTCTTCAGTTTGGAGAAGTGGCAGTATTAGACAGCGATGAACGACCGATATCGGAATTACAATCCATACCATCAACATCGATGTATTATGGAGACGATGTTCCGGTTTATGGCATTGCCGCTGCATCTGCGATTAATAGTTTTAAAATTGACGAGCAGGTGGATGCTGTTAAGCGGCCGCCAGGGATGATGAAAGCCAAAAACGTATATGCTTTATACGTTCATGGAGACTCAATGTCCCCGCGCTATCGCTCTGGAGATCTTATCTTCGTATCTCCCGATAGGCCCCCGCGGCCTGGTGATGATGTCATCGTTCAAACAAAAACACATTCGGGAGCCCCTATTGAGAGCTGGCTCAAAGAGCTTGATCATACCAATTCGGAAGCTGTGGTTGTCCGGCAACTCAACCCTGAAGGACGAATTGAGTTTAAGCGGTCGACGATCGTTGCCGTTCACAGGGTTCTTACATTGCGGGAGTTGTTCGGAGTTTAAAGGTGTCCCGGCCAAGCGTTCGCTTCAGCGGCTGTATTTGTGCGCGGGTCATAAACGCATGAATATGTATGCCTGATCCAGTTTCCAATTTCATTTTGGAACTGAATTGCATCACCAAAGTAAATAACGGTCGATTTCTCAGTATTTTCCCATTTAAATCTAGTGAACTTTAAGTCAAGTAAACCGTCTGTCAATCTATAGTCAATTCCGGCTAGTTTTTCTATAGATGGCTTGCAGACGCTTATAGCTGAAAATATGTTTTTATCACCCCAACATTGTAAGTCTTGTTTGCAAGATAATTGGCTTTCTTGGGTATTTGTATTGCTGGTCCGCTGATCTTTCTCTTGCTGTGCATGAGCGAAAAGCAAAAGTGAGAGAGATAGAAACACTCCGAAGACAGCCAAAAATCCGGCGAATACCCGCAAATGCTTCCAGGCCGCCAAAATGGCGGCGAGGGGCACCACTAAAAGCGACCCTATCAGCAAGCCCACATATAGGTCGAACATGGCTCGATCTCTATTGCCTAACCACTGGCGATTGTAGCAGATCGCCGATGGTTGCGGTGTCCAGTTTGCTCGCCAGCTAAAACCGGTTGACTTCCAGAAATAACCGGTGATATGCATACCCCATCAGCCGCCAATCTGTCGCATGCGACACGAAGAGGCGGCGCGATGCGGGGTCATCACCATGTCAGCGTCGACAAGCCCAATCTTCCAGCCTGGCGACAAGGTGACGGTGCGCAGCGGCAAGACCGTGCGGACCGTCGTCGAAACCTATCGCGATGGCGCGGAGCTTTGTCTGGTCCTGACGGACGGTGCCAACCCCAGCGTCGAATACGCCGGAAATTGCAAGGCCGCGCGCGCCGCGGCCTGACAAGAGGCCAGCACTGGGGGCCAGCCATGACCATTCTCGTTTCCGATCCCGTCGCCATGAGCGACACCATCCGCGCCTCCATCCGCAAGGCCCGCGAAACCGGCCAGCCGGACCCCAGCGACGACCAGCTCTATTTCGATCTGGCGCTGAACGGCTTTCCCGGCACGCCGGCCGTCCGCGCTTTCCAGCGCGCCAAGGAACTGGCGCTGGCCGGGCTCAACGCCGCCATCGACGCCCTGGCGCTGGTGTTGCTGGTCGTCGGCGCGCTGATGTGGGCCTACGGCCTCGGCGGTGGCGCATGACCGCGCCCATCTGGAAACAGCTGTCGAGCGGCCGCGCCATCGATCTGGCCCGGCCGAACCTTTCGGCCATCGACATCTGGGCCGATCTGGCCGCGCCGTTATCTGGCATCGCCCGCTTCGATGCGCATGCCGACGACAACAAGCTGGTCAGCGCGGCAGCTGTTCCAACTTATTCGGTGGCGCAGCATTGCGTCGTCGGCGCCGAGGCGCTGCTGGCCGAAACCAGCAACATCACCCTGGCGCTAGCCTTCCTGATGCACGACGCCCACGAAGCCTTCTTCGGCGATTTCACCACGCCGGCCGCCAAGATGCTCGAGGCGGCGATGGCCGTGCTGCTCGGCCGCCACATCGGCCCGGAAGCGCTCGTCATCCTGCGCAAGGCGCTGGCCGGCCGCGGCCCGGTGTCCGTCGCCATCGAAGGCTGCAAGGCCACGCTCGATCGCGAGCTGCGCAAGCTCTGCGGCCTGCCGGAAACTTTGCCGCGCCACATCGAGGACGCCGTCAAGGAAATGGACATCCGCATGCTCGACACCGAGCGGCGGCAGATCCTCGGCGACGTGCTCACCGAACCCTACGACGCCATCTGGCCGCCCGAAGTGCTGGCCGCCCGAGCTGTCCGCACGCGCGGCGAGCTGCGCCCATGGACGCGCAGCCGCGCCGCCGCCGAATGGTACCGCCGTTTCGAACAATGGCGCATCCAGCCCGCCAAAGCCGCCTGAGGGCACCATGCTGAAAGCCCTTTTTCAATTCCTGGTCGCGCTCATCTCGATCCTGAAGCGAGCCTTGCGACCCATTGCAGCCACCGGCCCGCCCCACCGGTGGTTTAGGCGGCGCGCGCCCGTCAGCGCAATTGTCAGCGCGCCCATCTTCCCTCGGTTGGATCGGCATCGAGTTAAGGGCTCGCCAGCCGAACCTTCAGGGGCAACAGCCGGCCAGTTCATCAGGAGCTGGTCGGCATCTCGGAGGGTTCCATGAACAAGATCCGCGACGCGCAAGGCATTCTCGGCTTCCTGGAAGGCGGCCAACTGATGGCCGATCTCGGCACGGAGATCGTCACCGTCACCGCCAAGCTCAAGGAGCTGGCCAACATCCCCAAGAAGAAGGTCAAGGGCAAGCTGACGCTGACCCTCGACTTCGAAGTGCAGGACGGCGTCCTCACCATCGATTCCGCCATCGCCAGCAAGCTGCCCAAGGAAAGCCGGCGCAACACCATGTGCTGGGTCCTCGACGATGGCTCGCTCTCCACCGAGCATCCGCAACAAGCCGACATGTTCGCCGGCCCGCGCGAAGTCCGCGCCGCCGAGTGATCTCCCCACCCCGAAAGGACAGACAGATGACAGACGAAACAGTCGACGCCACCAAGCTCGACGAACCCGAAGCACTTCATGGCATTAGCGCCGCCACCCTCGGCGAAGTCATCCATTTCGACCAGGGCGCCATCGACAAGCTTTCCGAGCTTGGCAAGGAAGCCAGCGGCGTCGCCATTGCCCAGCTGGGCGATATCGAAGGGCTGGGGCGCGGCCTGCCGGGCAACATCCCGATCGGCATCAAGAAGGGCGACAGCCCTGGCACCTTCTCGATCAAGAACCTGATCGAGGAATATCGCCTGTCGCCGGCCCGCAAGACGGGCACCGCCAAGGCGCTGACGCTGCAGAGCTTCATCGACCTCACCAACCGCCACAAGACGGAAGATACCGCCGTCTTCGCCAACAGCGATTGGAAAAAACCTTCCGTTCTCGCCGTCGTCGATTACCACGCGCTCGCCATCGATGGCGCTCCGGCCTGGCTGAAACACCGCATCGCCTATGAGTTCCCGCTGTCCGATCCCTGGAAGCTCTGGATCGCCCAGAACGACGAGTGGATGGATCAGGCCGAGTTCGCCTCCTTCATCGAGGACCAGATCGCCGATCTCTCCAGCCCGCAGATCGGCGAAGTGAACGACTACGAGCAGGCCTTCGGGACCAAGATCGCCACGCCGGCCGAGTTGATCCAGCTGAGCCGCGGCCTGCAGGTCTTCGCGGCCACCGAGGTCAAGAACGCCGTCACCCTGCAGTCTGGCGAAGGTTCCGTGGTGTTCACCGAGGAGCACCGCGACGCCGGCGGCAACAAGCTGACCGTCCCCGGCCTGTTCATCCTGCAGATCGCCCCCTTCTTCATGGGCGACCCGATCCGCGTCCCGGTGCGCCTGCGCTACCGGCTGTCGGGCGGACACCTCAAGTGGGCCTTCAAGATCTTCCGGCCCGATCTCGCCGTCACCGATCGTGTCCGCACCGACCTCGACATCATCCGCACCAAGACGGAACTGCCGGTGTTCGAAGGCTTCCCCGAAAGCGGCATTCCCGGCTGACCTTACGCCTCGCCACCGGGTGCGATCCGGCGGCTTGGCCGAGCGCCAGTGCTCATGGAGAGACAACCATGCTCCTTCAATACGGAAAATACGCTTTGGCCGCTTCCGTCATGCTTTTCGGCGGCCCGATGGCTGCGCGCTACAACGGCGACGCCCTCTATTCCGGGCGGAAATCCAGCGCCGCCAAGGCCGATGCCAAGCCCCGTCGGAGGGCTCTCGGCAGCGTCCTCCAGCAAGGCGCCAAGGAACACGAACGCGTCCATGCGGCGGCCGGGTTCCAGCCGATCAAGATCACGCCCCGCCCGGCCGAAGCCTTCGCCTACATGCCCGATTTTCAATCCCGCCAGGTCATCCGCGCCCATCAGCGCGGCATCGAGAAGGCGAGGGCGCATCAAGCGATGCTGACCGAGCGAGCCGATCGGCGCGCCGCCCTCAAGGAAAGAAAGGCAGCCCGAAGAAAAGCCGCCTGACCCTCCTCACATTCGGCGATCGATCGCCCCAAGCCCGGAGCCGCGCCAGCGGTGGCCGGGCCAAGGCGTCGCTAGCGGGTCGGTTCCCGCTGTTGGAGCACAACCGGGCTGCCTTGAACCCTGATGACGGGCAGTCGCCAGAAACCCAGGAGAAGCCCATGCGCCGGGGACGTGGTGATCAACGGTCATCCTCCGTCAAAGCCGGCTGACAACAAAGGCGGCCGGCGCCACCCAATCAAAGCCGGCCGCCACGCCCTTCAAACCAAGAGGTTGCCATGCCAACTCGTCAAACTCGCAAAGTCACAGCCATTGCCACACCCAAGCCGATACAGCCCTACTGGATAGACATCGGCGAGGTCGTGATGCTGGCCTCGGGCGGCCACCCAATGACCATCACCAAAATCGACCTTTGCTCGGAAGGTGGCGGCAACAGCCCGATGGTGGAGTGCACATGGGCCTCGCGAGGCTACCGCGAGATCGAAACGCGCGAGCTCCCTGCAAAGTGCCTCAAGCCCTACCAACCGCCCAAGGACAAGGATGAGGACATCCCGTTCTGACCGCCCTCCATGTCTCAGGAGCCAACCATGGCTTTCACAAGTCCAAGAGGCACGCTCGGAACGTGGATTAAGCCCCCTCTAGAAGAACTCCAAGCCATAACGGACGATGTTCTTCTTGGCGAACTTGTCCGTCGAAACATTATTGAGCCAGGTATTGCACTTGCACTCGGCAATAACGAGGCTCTTGTCCCTGAAAGTGAGGCAGACTCCGATGGTCTCGGCGTCTATGGCGGTCTGGTAGAGGAAGTCTATCCCTTTCAGGTTGATTACACCGAGCTCGAAGAAGCCCGCGCCGACCTGTTCGTTGGCCGCCGCGAAGACGGCCTTATCCATCTTGAACGCGCTCTAGGCGGCGACTTTGTCGGCCGCATCGCTCAGCGCTGACGGAGATATCATGCACATATCCATCGAGCGCGATGCCCTGCACGTTGCCCTGGCCCAGACGGCCCGCGTCGTCGAGCGGCGCAACACCATCCCCATCCTGTCGAATGTGTTGCTCGAGGCCGAGGGCGACACGCTGACGCTGACCGCCACCGACCTCGACATGGAAGTGCGCGTCAAGGCCAAGGCCGTGGTCACGCAAGCGGGCGCCATCACCGTCGCGGCCGGCCTGTTCTCCGGTCTGGTCGCCAAGTTGCCGTCCGGCCCCATGTCGCTCGTCACCGATGCCGGCGCCACGCTGTCGGTCAAGGCCGGCCGCGCCAAGGCGCAGCTCAACGCCCTGCCGCCCGAGGATTTCCCGCACATCGATATCGGCACCATGTCGCACAGCTTCGCGCTGGCGCCGGACATGCTGGCCGACGCCATCGACGCCGTGGCTTTCGCCATCTCCACCGAGGAAATCCGCTACTATCTCAACGGCATTTTCATGCACGTGGCCGATGGCCAGCTGGTTGCCGTCGCCACCGATGGGCACCGCCTCAGCCGCTGGCGCCGCGCCGCGCCCGATGGCGCCGAGGGCATGCCGGGCATCATCGTGCCGCGCAAGGCCGTCGGCGAAATCGCCAAGCTGGCCAGCGAGGGCAAGAAGGCCGGCGCTGACCGCATCACCCTTGCCCTCAGCGACAGCAAGATCCGCGTCGAGATCGGCCAGACGGTGCTCACCTCCAAGCTGATCGACGGCAATTTCCCGGACTACGCCCGCGTCATCCCGAAAGACTGGACGTCGGAAGCGGTGATCGACAAGGCCGAGGCCTCGGCCGCCATCGATCGCGTCGCGACCATCAACTCGGCCAGCGGCCGCGCCCTCAAGCTCACCTTCGGCGCCGGCACCCTGAAGCTCGACGCCACCAACCCCGACGCCGGCAGCGCCAGCGAGGAGATGGTCCTGTCCGGCGGCCCCGACACGCCTTTCGAAACCGGCTTCAACGGCCGCTACCTCGCCGACGTGCTCGCCGCGCTGGCCAGCGAAACCGTCACCATCCGCCTGCCGGAAAAGCCGGGCGACCCCACCATCTTCGTTCCCACCACCCAGCCCGCCAGCGGCGCCGACCGCCTGGTGGTGCTGATGCCGATGAGGGTTTGAGCGATGAGTGACACCCTCACCAACACAATCTACTTCGTTGGCGATCCATCCCCACGGCAGTTTCTGCAGGATATCGACAAGTTTCGCGAAGATATGGACCGCGCTATGGGAATTCCATTCCGCGAGCTTGGCTTTCGGATGGAAAGTTGTACGCCGGAATTGAGACTTATCGAGGATGTAACATTAGTCGAGACTTTCGAAGACTGGTCCCGCGTCCGTTCTCCAGGACGGGCAAGGCGCCGACGCGGCAAACATCCTCAAAATATCAAGATTACATCGAAGCCGAGTTCTAAGAGTTATCTCATCGGAGATAAGCTCATCTGCCATCCGGCAACGGCAGATGCTGTTCGCAAGTGTGCCTCTGAGAGAAGTGAGCGGATCATCGACGAGTTATTCCGCAAACTCATTTCGGGGGCGACCTGACCATGCCGCGCCTGTCGTCCGACGATCACGCGGCGCTCAACCTTCTGGCCGGCGGCCGCCTGTTCCGCACCAGCGATCGCCGCTTTTACCAGCGCCGCAACGCCCCCGCCGTCACCGCCTATCGCATCGACCGCCTGGCCGAGCAAGGGCTCGTCAAGATCTTCGATTTCCACGACGCCGGCCGCCTCGTCACCGGCGCCCGCCTCACCCCAAGCGGCCAACAGGCCAGGGCGAAAGGAACGGACACATGAGAACCACCATCCGCCATTCCAAACGCGGCACCACCATCGAGATGAAGGCCGGCAAGGGCGAAGACCTGCGCGGTTTCGTCGAAGCGCTGACCGGCCACAAACTGTCAACAAGCGACAGCACAGCCAAACGAGAGCCGCAGCAGCAGGAAGCCGCCAACCATGGCTGACGACCTTATGCTTCAGCATGCATGCAAGTCCTATCGGCTGGGCGAAATGGTGTGCGCCGATGGGTTTCCCCAAAACGGGGCATGCAATCCGAGACCATGCCACGACTGCGGAAAATGGGGCGACAAGCTTCCCAACTGCCAGCGGGAAAATCTCAGCGCTCCTTTCATCAACCCAGATACCGGCGCACCGGCACTCTACAGGGGAAATGTCTATGGCTGACACCAACGAAACCCAGACCGATGCCACCACCACGCCCGAGCCTGACGCCTTCGAATGGGCTGTCGTCGAGGTGTTCGGCCATCGCCGCCATACCGGCCGCATCCGCGAGGAAGAACGCTTCGGCGCCAAGATGCTCCGCGTCGATGTTCCCAACGAGGGCAACCCAGAAGCCAAGGGTTGGACCACCCATTGGTACGGCGGCGCTTCCATCTTTTCGCTGACGCTCACCGATGAGGCCACAGCGCTGCGCGCCAACAAGCCCTACCAACCCGCCGGCCGCTACCTGCCGCCGCCCGACGATTTCGACGTCGTCAAAGACGATGACGACCAGGACGATGGAACGCTACCGCTCGACCTTGGAGACGACCATGGCTGATCTAACCTCCCTCCGCCGCTGGGTGCCCAGCATCTTCATCGAGGATATCTGCCCCAATCCACGCGCCCGGCCGGAAGACTGGATTGCCACCCATCCGAACGGCGCCAAGTGGCTATTCTCCGACGATGTCTGCGAGCAGCAGCCGGTGCGCGTCGACATCGGCGACATCGTCCGCTTCAACTGGGTCGTCGACCACGGCACATTCGAGATAACGCTGCACCCGAATGGCAGTTGGTCCTGTGACGACGCGCTGCCGGAAGGCGCCAATGGGTTTATGGAGCCGAGCGATACCGACACCTACGCCGAGACGATGGACGAGTTCGCCAGTAACTATGTCGCAGTCGGCCGGAACACCGAGGATGAGCCCTGCTATGTCAAGGTTCTCACCTGGAGCGATGACCTCTATTTTCGGTTGCACAAGGCGGACGGCAGCAAATTGGTTTTCTCTCAGGTTGCGATGGCCAATCTGGAAACGCAGAAAACGCCGACGCCACAAGTTGTCAATGGTCATTCCGCCGGGTTGTCCTTCATAGGCCTGCGCGCAGCCAACATCGCCCGGCAGAAGATTTGGTGTCCGGATCCCAACCAGCAACCCGACCTTGCCTTCCGAGGCATAGAGCTAGCCGGCGAAACTGGCGAAGCGCTCAATGTCATCAAGAAACTCGAACGCGAAAACCGCGGCTGGGTTGGCTCCAGAAGCACCAAGCAGGATTTGGCGGACGAACTCGCCGACGTGGTGATCTGCGCCGATCTGGTTTCCCTGTCGGCCGGCATCGATCTGGATCAGGCCGTCCGAACCAAATTCAACGCAACCAGCGCCAAGGTCGGCATACCTGTGACCCTTGGTCCATCGCAGGAGGCCTGACCCATGGCCGGCAGCGTCAACAAAGTCATCCTCATCGGCAACCTCGGCCGAGATCCCGACGTGCGCCGCAATGGCGCCGGCGACCCCATCGTCAACCTGCGCATCGCCACGTCGGACATGTGGCGCGACAAGAACACCGGCGAGCGCAAGGAGCGCACCGAGTGGCATCAGGTCGTCATCTTCAACGAGGGCCTCGCCAAGCTGGCCGAGCAGTACCTGAAGAAGGGTTCGAAGGTCTACATCGAGGGCCAGCTGCAAACCCGCAAATGGACCGACCAGGCCAACGTCGAGCGTTACACCACCGAGGTGGTGCTGCAGAAGTTCCGCGGCGCGCTGACCTTGCTCGACCACACGCCCAGCACCCGGCCGCCCGCCGCCGACGATCCCGACAGCTACGGCACTACCAGCACTCGCCAGCCCGCCCCGCCGCCAGGCAGCGCCAGCAACTTCTCGTCAGATCTCGACGACGAAGTGCCGTTTTGAGGGGAGGCAACCATGGACCAATCCACCTCTGCCCTCGATCGCGCATTTGCCGATCAGTTGCTGATCCCCTTCAAGGAAGCGGCCAAGCTGCTCAACCTCGACGAAAAGACGTTGCGGGGTTTCGTCAATCGTGGGCAGATTTCCAGTCGGCTGATCGGCATCGGCCGGCAGCGCAAGCGGCGCAAATTTGGCCGCGACGATATCGAAGCGTTCCTGGAGGAGCGGAAATGTCGGTCTACCGACCTAAAGGCCGAGATGGCAAATACAAGTCGCCGTTCTACCAGTACGACTTCCAGTGCGGTGGTCTACGATTTTCAGGTTCCACGAAGTGCACGACCAAACGCGACGCCGAGCAGTTCGAAAAGGACGAGCTCACGCGCGTAGAAGCCGCCCAGCAGGAGCGGCACGAACTGGCCAAGGCGCCGATGAAGCTCGGCGCCGCCTGCTCCAGATACTACGAGGAAGTCGGCAGGTTTGCCGAAACCGAGGACGATATCTGGGGCTACATGGGCAACATCACCGCGCTGCTCGGTGCCGACACCTATGTCAAGTCCATAGATTCCGCCAAGATAGCCGAGGCCATCAGCCGCCGGCGCGCCGCCACCACCGGCGGCAAAAAATCCAAGCGCCTGATCGCGAATGGCACCGTCAACCGTACTTTCACCGAGCCGCTGCGCCGCGTTCTCAAGCGCGCCGAAAACGTCTGGCAGGTGAATGATCTGCAGCCGATTGTCTGGGCAGACTTGCTATTGCCCGAGCCGCAGGAGCGGATCCGCGAAGCGTCCGACCAGGAAGAGGCTGCCATCTTCGACGCCATCCGCGACGACTACCTGCCGTCCATCCGCTTCATGCTGGCCTCCGGATGCCGCCTCGAGGAGGTCGTCGGCCTCACATGGGACAAGGTCTACTGGACGGCGAGCGCCATCGAAATCACCGGCAAGGGCCGCCGCGGCGCCGCAAGCCAAAAACGCCTGATCCCCATCACCCAGGAAATCCGCGATATCCTTTGGCCCCTGCGTAACTACGATCCTCAGCACGTCTTCACCTATATCGCCCAGCGCCGCGACGCCGGCCGACGCATTCAGCGCGGCGATATCGTTCCCATCACCTACCAGGGCTTGAAAAGTCGCTGGCGCCGCGACCGGGAAAAGGCCAAGGTCACCGACTTCCGCCTGCACGATCTTCGCCACACGGCGCTCACCCGCCTCGTGCGCGAAACCGGCAACCTCAAACTCGCCCAGAAACTCGCCGGCCACAAGGACATCACCACCACAGCCCGCTATGCCCACGCCTCCCTCGACGACCTTCGCGAAGGAATGGAGCGCGCCGACTCCCGGAAAAAATCCCGGAATGCCAAGCACGCAAAGCGCAAGTCTCAGAATTCATAGACTGATTTCAGTTGAGCCCATGGCTCCCAAAGCAGGTGCGCTACCAGACTGCGCTATGCCCCGCGACCGAAACGTGGAGTTTACCTAGCGTCTTGGAAGCAGCTACGCAATAGGCTGCATGCTTATCGTATCGTCATTGGCTTCGGGAATGAGCGCTTCCGTCAACTTGTCCTCGAGGGCGTGGAAATCGGCTTCCCGCAGAAGAGCGGGCGCCCGCGGCCGGCTGAAGGGAACCGGAACCGCCTCGACGACGTGGCCTGGGCGCGGACTCATGATCAAAACACGATCGGCAAGGAACAGGGCCTCGTCGACGGCATGCGTGACCAGGAGCGTCGTCGTCCTCGTGGCGCTCCAGATGCGTTGCAGTTCGAGATTCATCTGCCGTCGCGTGACCGCATCGAGGGCACCGAACGGCTCGTCGAGGAGCAGGACTTCCGGTTCAAGCACCAAGGCGCGAGCAATCGCGACACGCTGGCGCATGCCGCCCGATAGTTCCTCCGGCCTTGCTCGCTCGAAACCTGTCAGCCCGACGAGGTCGATCAGCGCTGCCACGCGGTCCATGTTTTCTTCGGCGCCGGCCAGTCGGAACGGCATGGCGACATTGTCACGAACATCGAGCCAGGGCAGCAGCGCCGCGTCCTGGAAGGCAAAGCCCAGTTTGTGGGCGCGGCTGAGGGTCTCCGGCTTGCCGCCATGAACCACCACCGATCCCTCGCTCGGCTGATCGAGACCGGCGACAAGCCGCAGGATTGTGCTCTTGCCGCAACCCGACGGGCCGATCAATGCCACGAACTCGCCAGCCACCACCTCGAGGTCGACATTGGCGAGTGCCGTCACCGTTCCTCCGGCATCGGCGGCAAACACCTTGCCGACATCAGCAAGCTGGATAGCGGGAACAGCGGTCATTGGAACCCCACGATCGTCTCAGACCTCGGCATGCAGCGGCTCGGTGGAAGCCGGGCCAATCGAGAAGTCGGAGAACGTCACTTCGAGACCGGCCCGCGACGGCGAGCAGGTCATCGGCCCGATGCGATAGCTTGACGCTGGTGCGAAAGCGGCCACCCGCAGCATCGACCAGGAGACACCGTCACGAGAGGCGTGGATCAGCACGGCCCCTTCTTTCACGGTCATTCGCAGGCGAAAATCATCGAGTTCGCGGAACGGCTGGCAGACCGACCAGTCGGAGCGCCCATTGGTCACCACGACCGACAGGAAGCGATCACCATCTGTCAGCTCGACGCCGCATTTGAGCCAATGCCGGTCATCGAGATACAGCATGAGGCCGGCCTGATCGAAGTTGGCCGTGTAGTTGGCCCGAATGCGCAGCAAGGCTGTAAAGCCATCTTCCGTCGGCACCAGATAGGCATGGCCGTTGTCGTGGACGAAGCCGTAGTAGGTCTCTCGCCAGAAATCTGTCTCACGTTCCGTCGTCACCGTCAGGTGATCGCTGTCAACGCTCCAGCGGGATGGCTCGTTCAGCCACGCACCGCCGTCAAATCCAGTCTTCGGCATGTTCCCTCCGCTCAGTCGTCATGAAGGCCGGGGGCCTCGCCTTCTTGTTCGACCGGCTGTCCATCGAGATCCTGCTCAATATCCCTCAGCAGCCGCATCAGCGTATCGAGGCGTTCTTGCCCGATCCGCTCCGTTATGGCGGCATAAACCGTCTCGGCCCATACGCCCGCTGCGTCGATGGTCTTTTGCCCGTCCGGCGTAAGCGAGATCAGCCAAGCCCTGAGATCGGCGGGGTCGGGGCGACGGTTGATCAGGTGTCGTCCTTCGAGATCGCGCAAGATTCGCGACAGTGACGGCGGCAGCAGGAAGGTCGCCATGGCAAGGCCTGTGGCGTCGATCTCGGGCACGGAATCGAGCGCCTTCAGAACGCGCCATTGCTGTTCGGTGAGGTCGACAGATTTCAGCACCGGCCGGAACTGCCGCATCATCGCTTCGCGTGTTCTCAGAAGGGCGATCGGCAACGAACGGGAAACGTCCCTCAGGCGGGCCCGATTGCGAGCGCTGCCTTGCCGTCCGGTAGAGTCGCCGGACAAGGCTTCGTGGTCCCTGTCGCTCATGTGAAAAACCTCGCTGACTCGTTTCGAGCCTACCCGCTTTTGGGTCAACAGGGAATGTTGGCCTGCAAACAGCATAAATTACCATAAGTGAAATGCCGCGTAGATGCGGCTTTTCTAGCTTTGATTACCCCACTATTCCAGTTTAACCGAGTTAGGATTGATCTTACGCAAATCGTCCGTGAATGAGATCGGGCAGTGTCGCTTGCAGAAATCGCTCCGGCGGACGGGCCGGTGAAAGGCTGCAACGATGACGAAGACCGAACGGATCACCTGGCTCGATGAAACCCGCATCGAGACCGAGATCGCCGCCACCGCTGCCGGAGCGGACAAGCTCCGCGTGCGCGAGATCCTTGAGAAGGCGATGCTACTGGGTGGTTTGTCGGAAGATGACGTTGCCGTTCTCTGTGCCGTAACCGATCCCGATCTCGTGGGCGAGTTGTTCCACGCCGCCGAGAAGGTGAAGACCGAGATATACGGTCCCCGCATCGTGCTGTTCGCGCCTCTCTATTTCTCCAACATCTGTCTCAACGAGTGCGTCTATTGCGCGTTCCGTCGGTCCAACAAGGAGCTCGACCGCAAGATCCTCACCATGGAGGAAATCGAGGCCGAGACGGCAGCCCTCATCGACCAGGGCCACAAGCGTGTTCTGTTGATCGGTGGCGAGGCGTTTCCGAAGACCGGCTTCCAGTACCTCGTCGACGCCATCGAACGTGTCTATTCGGTGAAGCGGGGCCGCGGTGAGATCCGCCGCATCAATGTCAACGTCGCTCCGCTGGAGACCGACGAGTTTCGCCGCCTGAAGGCGACCGGAATCGGGACCTATCAGTTGTTCCAGGAGACCTATAACCGCAAGGTCTACGAGGCGATGCATCCGTCGGGCGCCAAGGCGGATTTCGACTGGCGTGTGTCTGTGATGGACCGCGCCATGGCGGCCGGCATCGATGACGTCGGTATCGGCCCGTTGTTCGGCCTGCACGATTGGCGCTTCGAGGTGCTGGCTACCATGCAGCACATCGCCCACCTCGAGGATGCGTTCGGCGTTGGTCCTCACACCATTTCGGTGCCACGCATGGAGCCCGCGGTCGGTTCGGACGTGTCGATGGCCCCGCCGCACATGGTTTCCGACTTCGACTTCAAGAAGATCATCGCCATCCTGCGGCTCGCCGTGCCCTATACGGGCATCATCCTGTCGACGCGCGAAAATCCCGAGATGCGCCGCGATGCCTTCCGTCTCGGCGTATCGCAGATCTCCGGTGGCAGCCGGACCAACCCCGGTGGCTACGCTACGCCGGTCGAGGAACAGGCCGCCCAGTTCACCCGCGGCGATCATCGTCCGCTCGACGAGGTGGTGCGCGACATTGCCGCAAGTGGTTGTGTTCCCTCATTCTGTACGGCCTGCTATCGCATGGGGCGTACCGGTGCCGACTTCATGGACCTTGCCAAGCCCGGCCTCATCCGCGAAATGTGCGGCCCGAACGCCCTGTCGTCGTTCATGGAGTACATGCTCGACTACGGTTCCGACGAGACCTGCGCCGCTGGCGAGAAAGCCGTTGCTGCCGAGGTTGCGACCATGGAGCCGAAGATCGCCCGCTACTCCGAGACGATGATGCGCAAGGTGCGCGAGGGCAAGCGCGACGTCTACCGCTGAGGGGACGTCGCCTGGAGGCAGGCGATGGCGACGCGGCGCGAGGCCGATCTGATCGGCGAGCGTGACATTCCGGTGGATGCTCTTTCGGGCATACACACGGCGCGGGCGCGCGAGAATTTCCCGCTGACGGGCCGGCCGGCGCATCCCGAACTGGTCAAGGCCTATGCGGCGGTCAAGATCGCCGCTGCCAAGACAAACCATCGTCTTGGTTTTCTCGCCGATGACGCGGCCGAGGCGATCATCCACGCCGCCCGCGAGATTGAGGACGGTACGCTCCTGTCCGAGATTGTCGTTGATGCGTTGCAGGGCGGTGCGGGCACTTCGCTCAACATGAACGTCAACGAGGTGATCGCCAATCGCGCCGAGGAACTGCTCGGCGGCCGGCGCGGACAGCATCTCCGCGTTCATCCCAACGACCACGTCAATCTCAATCAGTCGACCAACGACACCTTTCCGACGGCGCTCAAGATCGCCGCAATCCGCCTGCTCCAAAACCTGGAGAAGGCGATTGCCGATTTGCAGGTGGCCTTCCAGGAGAAGGAGCGGACGTGGTCGGGCGTCGTCAAGATTGCTCGGACCGAGCTGCAGGATGCTTGTCCAATTGCCTATGGTGCAGTGTTTTCAGCCTGGGCCGAGGCGCTGTCGCGCGATCGCTGGCGCGTCTTCAAGTGCGAGGAGCGGCTGCGCGTCGTCAATCTTGGGGGGACCGCCATCGGCACCGCCATTGCTGCGCCCCGCGATTACGTCTTCATGGTCACCGAAGTACTGCGCGAAGTGACCGGGCTGGGGCTGGCCCGCGCCGAGAATCTCGTCGATGCGACCCAGAATGCCGACGCTTTCGTCGAGGTGTCGGGTATTCTCAAGGCCAACGCCGTCAATCTGTTCAAGATCTCTTCCGATCTTCGACTGCTGTCTTCCGGCCCGCAGGCCGGCCTTGGCGAAATCTTGCTGCCGGCTGTCCAGGCCGGTTCGTCGATCATGCCCGGCAAGGTCAATCCGGTGATTCCCGAAGCGGTCGCGCAGGCGGCGATGCGGGTAATGGGCAATGATCAAGTGGTGACGCTGGCTGCGCAGAACGGCCAGCTCGAACTCAATGCCTTCTTGCCGCTTCTCGCCGATGCCCTGCTCGATAGCATCAGCCTGCTGGAGGCGGCCTCAACGATTTTCCGGACACGTTGTGTCGAAGACCTGTCGGTTGACGAGGCGGCCTGCCGGAAGCAGGTTGCCGAAAGCCGGGCCGTCGTTACGGCACTGCTGCCGCGCCTTGGTTACGAGGCGGCGACCGAGGTCGCGGTTGCGGCGCGCGACACAGGGCGCTCGGTGATCGAGATCGTCCTCGAACGCAAGTTGATCGAGCCCTCCGATCTCGAGCACCTTCTCTCAGCCAACGCCATGACCGCCCTCGGCACGAAATAGACAAGGACCAGACCATGCTCGCTACGCCAAAGGGTCTTCGCCTCCACATCGGCGTCTACGGTCGGCGCAACGTCGGCAAGTCATCGCTGGTCAACCAGCTCATCGGCCAGGAAGTCTCGATCGTTTCTGACGTTGCCGGCACCACCACAGATCCGGTCGAGAAGGCGATGGAGCTGTTGCCCATCGGCCCGGTGCTGTTCGTCGACACCGCAGGCATCGATGACGTCGGCGATCTCGGCGAAATGCGCGTCGAAAAGACGCTCAAGGCCCTCGACCACACGGATCTCGGCATCATCGTCACCGACGGCCCGATTGGTGGCGACGAAACCAAGCTGATGGATGCGCTCGCCGAACGCGAAACGCCCTATTGCGTCGTCTTCACCAAGGCTGATCTTGGGGCGCCACCGTCCGAGGCCCTGGCGGTGGTCAAGGCGCGCGACATTCCATTCGCCTCCATTTCCACGGCTTCGAAAGCCGACGCCTCCCGCGTGCGTGAGGTGATCCTGGAGGCGGCGCCGGAAAGCTCCTTCGAGGTGCCGCATCTGCTCGCCGATCTCGTGCCGGCTGGTGGCCACGTGGTGCTCGTCGTCCCGATCGATCTTTCCGCGCCCAAGGGACGATTGATCCTGCCGCAGGTGATGGCGATCCGCGACATTCTCGACGCCGACGCGAGCTGTACCGTCGTCAAGGAGCGCGAACTGGCCTCGACGCTGAGGTCGCTTGGCAGGAAGCCGGATCTCGTGGTCTGTGACAGTCAGATTGTACTGAAGGCGGCGGCCGATACGCCGGATGACATACCGCTGACCACCTTCTCAATCCTGATGGCCCGTTTCAAGGGAGATCTCGTGCGTCTGGCCGAAGGCGCCGCGCGGATCGATCAGCTCAAGCCGGGCGATCGCGTGCTGATCGCCGAGGCCTGCACCCATCACTCCATGGCCGATGATATCGGACGAGTAAAGATTCCCAGGTGGTTCCGGCAATACGCCGGCGGTGACATCGAGTTCGAAACCATGGCGGGGAGGGCCTTTCCCGACGACCTGAGCCCTTACGCTCTCGTCGTGCAGTGTGGTGCCTGCACAGTCAACCGCAAGCAGGCGCTGCTGAGGATCCGCCAGGCCGAGCGGCAAGGTGTGCCGATTACCAATTATGGCGTTGCCATCAGCCGCGTGCAGGGTGTTCTGCATCGCTCGCTTGGCCCATTCCCCTCGGCGCGCATCGCCTTTGAAAGAGCCAATGCCGCCCAATGAAAAAGCGGGGCGCGCTAGCTGGCCCCGCTTTCAGACGCCTCCAGATCGGCGATAGACGAACTGGCACCGCGCCTCTCTGCTGGCCGACGGAACGCCGCTCGTTGTTCAAGCCTATGTAGCAGGCTTTGCTGTGTCCGGCATCGTCAGAACGCTACCGCGTTACGCAATGCTTGGCCGACGACCATTCGGTGCCCGGAGGGCATCGATGGTGCCGTTTGGCGGAAGGCGCGGGTTTCCGATGGGGTGTTTCGTCGACTACGGTACCGACGGCGGCGCCGGCGATTCCACCTACGACGGCTCCCACCGGACCACCTACCACCGCACCTGTGACGGCGCCGCCAGCTGCACCGACGGCCGTGCCATTCTGCGCCAAAGCCGCCGGAGTGATTGCAAGGCTGCCTACGAGCAGCGACGCTGCGAGGATCTTTTTCATCTTGGGCTTTCCTTCGGTTGATGCCCTGATAACGGGTAGCCGATGGAAAAGTTCCGCATCTGGGTGTCGGCAAGCTATGGTAGCCGCCAGTCCCCAGCGGGCGGGTCGTTGCGCGTATTTCCCTAGGGCATGTGAGCGTAGCCCAATGAAAAAGCGGGACAGGAGCCCCGCCTTTCAGTCATCAGTTGGTGACTGGATTAGTTGACGACCTGTAACACTGTCCGACTCTGCGGATCGACGATGACCCGCTCGTTGTTGACTACGGTATAGTAATAATTGTCGTAGCCGGGCACCGGATAGAGCACAACGGTCGTTGGTAGTGGCTGCCCGACGACTACCGGTTGCTGGTAGACCACTGATGGTGTGGTCTGCTGGACCACGACCGTACGAACCTCCGGTGGCGGGGGATCGAGCACGGTGCCAACCGCGGCGCCGGCAACGCCGCCTACGACGGCACCGACTGGGCCACCCACGACGGCACCGGTTACTGCACCGCCTGCCGCACCCGAGACGGTGCCTTCCTGGGCGAAGGCGGCTGGAGCAACCGCGAGACCACCAGCAAGGAGCGAAGCTGCAAGGATCTTGTTCATTTCGGAACTCCTGTCAGTTGATGCTCCGGACAACGGCCGACAGGCAGGAAAGGTTCCGATGTGGAACGATCGTCGGCGTTCTGCCGCGCTCACCGGGTGACGCCCCTCTCTCTGAAGCTTGTGCTCAACATGTCCGTGTCTCGTCGATCGCGAGCGGCGGATCAAAAGCCAAACCGCCCCCATATTGTAAGAAATAACACCTGTATGATCTGCTTAGGATATTAAGCGCATTTCAATATCTGGGTAGCAGTTTTGCGAGAGCGCACGCGTGTGCTGTACCTCAAGGAAACGAGCGGGCGGCACCCAGAGTTGGAGCGGAAGATGTCGTTTCGTAATTGGCCGTTGATTTGGAAAGTCGTCAGTCTGCTGCTTCTGTTGGGGGGCGTCAGTGCAGGCGGTTCGGTCTTTTCCAGTTTGCGTCTCCTGTCGATCGACAATACCTATCAGATGCTCATCACCCATTCGGTGCAGGGGGTGATCAAGTTTACGCGCGGGGCCAGGGCCATCACCGCATATGAGGTTGCCCTGCGCGCCGCTATCATGGCCCAGACGCCGGAGAGGCGCGATCTGGCCATGAAAGAGCAAAAGGACGCGCTCGCCAGCTTTCAGCAGAACATAGCCGATGCCAAGACGTTGTTGCCGACGGCAGCCTCCGATCTGCAACAAGTGGCTGATCATCTGAATTCGGCGGTGACAGGCGGGTGTGCGGCCGCAATGTCTGCTCTGACCGAGGGCATGGATCAGGCGACGCGCGTAATGGAGGACCGGTGCGAACCGGCTCTGGTCGATGTGATCAAGGCTGGGGTCGCGGTCAATGGCACTATCGGCAAGGCCATGGACCGGGAGAGCGCCGACGCTTCGGCAAGCACGATGCAGGTATCGCGCAACACCTTGATCGGCATGGTGAGCGCGTTGGTATTGGTCGTTGTTCTGGCTGTCTACCTCGTCAAGTCAATGGTTGTCGTCCCGATCCGCCGCAGCATGCTTGTGGTCGCATCACTCGGGCAGGGGCATCTGGATGAGCCTGTCCCCGATACCGATCGGACCGACGAGGTGGGAGCTATCGCCAAGTCCCTTGAAACGCTGCGGGGACACCTACGCGAGGCTGAGGAGGCGCGTGCCTTGCAAGCCACTCGAGAGCAGGAGGAACACGAACGGTTGGCCCGTCGCGAGGCCCTTGCCAGCAAGTTCGTGGTCAGCATGCATGATCTGGCCAGCAGCTTCTCGAGCGCATCCGAAGAGATGGCCAGTTCGGCGCACAACCTGTCGGCCACCGCCGAGGAGACCTCCCGCCAGGCACAGGCGGTAGCGACGGCCGCCGAAGAGGCGGCGACCAATGTTCAGACCGTAGCGGCATCATCCGAGGAGATGGCCATGTCGGTTCGAGAAATCAGCGGTCAGGTAGGGCAGTCAGCCGAAGTGGCAGACTCTGCCTATCGGGAGGCCGAGGTCTCGAGTAGCCGCATTTCCACCTTGGCCTCGGCGGCCGATGCCATCGGCGACGTCGTCAACCTCATCAAGGGAATCGCCGATCAGACCAATCTGTTGGCGCTGAATGCGACCATCGAGGCGGCTCGTGCCGGTGATGCCGGCAAGGGGTTCGCCGTGGTTGCTGCCGAGGTCAAGCAGTTGGCCAACCAGACGGCAAAAGCAACCGAGGATATCAGCCACAAGGTCGAGGAAATCCAGTCGGCCACCGGTCAGTCCGTGGAAAGCATGGAGGCGATCGTCAAGGTCATCGGCTCGATGAAGGAAATTGCTTCGTCGATTGCCGGCTCTGTTGTTCAGCAGGATGCCGCCACGACTGAAATCGCCCGCAACTGCCAGCAGGCGGCGGTTGGAACGCAGCAGGTGACCTACAACATTTCAGGCGTAGGACAGGCTGCCGAGATGACGGGATCGGCGGCATTGCAACTGACGTCGCTATCGTCGGCGCTATCCACCAAGGCGGCTGATCTGCAGGCGACGGTCGAGGCCTTCGTCAAGGATTTCGCCGCCTGATTTGCGCAAGTGGCGTAGGACTCTATCCCGCTTGCCGTGTCTTGATCGAATGTCCCGGCCCCTGGCCGATCACTCTCCCGATCGACCAGATGCGGGCGGCGGCGCAACCTGAGCACTGGTGGTCGTCTTCATCGACGCACGGCTTGTCGGGATAGAGCATGTAGTTCTTGCGGAAGCGTCCTGGCGTGGCGTTGGGCATGAACACGTTGGCGCCGCGCTGCAGGACGAGGTCGCGACCGGCATGCGGGAAGATGGCGTCGAACGCCGTCGTCGCCGGAATATGTGCCTTGGGATTGACGATGCGAAGCGCTGAGACGGCGGCAAAGAACATGTCGCTATCGCCGGCATAAGCATTCGGCTGGCCAGCAAGCGGTGTATCGGGGTGGGCGATGAACGGTCCGATTCCGATCATGTCGAGGTCAAGATCGCGGCAAAGCAGAATGTTGTCGGCAAGGGTGTCCAGCGTCTCGCCGGGCACGCCGATCATGAAGCCCGAGCCCACTTGCACGCCGAGGCTGCGCAGATCCTTGAGGCAGCGAATGCGCTCATCGAGGTCACAGTCGGGATGCAGGAACGCGAAGAGCTCGGGATTCGACGTTTCGAAGCGCAGGAGATAGCGATCCATGCCGGCCTCTCTCCAGCGGCCGTAGGTCTCGCGCGGGCGGTTGCCGGCGCTCATTGTCACTGCGAGGCGCGTCTCGGTCTTGATCCGCCTGATGATGCGCTCGATTCGCCCGTCCTCTTTTTCGGTTGCGACCTCACCCGATTGAAGAACGATGGTCGTCTGTTGCCAGCCCTCCATGCGACGAGCCACCTCGAGGATTTCATCCTCCTCGATCCGATAGCGGCGTACGTCATGGTTGGACTTGCGAATGCCGCAATAGAGGCAGTCATTGGCGCAGAGGTTGGAAAACTCCACGATGCCGCGCAGGAAGACCTCATCGCCCATGTTGTCTTTGCGCACGGCATCGGCGCGAGCGAACAGCACCTCGCGCGGGAGTTCGAACAGGGCTTTCACAGCCGCGCGATCGAAAATGCCTTCGGCGAGAACTTCTTCCTGAGAGGCGGCCACTGTGCTCATCGGTTTTCCAGGAAAACTTACATCTGTTGGGAAAGATATAGCCTGAACAACTCCTTGGCGACAGGCGACAGTCATCCCTCCGAATACTTAGTCTAAACGTTTCGAGTGACTCTTAGCCGGATTTGATTCTAATTTTCAGTCACGTGCGGTCCGGCGTGGGAGGAACTAACCGGATCTCATGGTGCATAGGTGACCTGCGAACGCAACAGGGAGGCGGCCGTGATTGTCACCATGGTCAAGGAAGTGGGTCGGGCACTTACGTGTCCATCTGCTGGTTTCTGCCTGCGGATCGCTGTTGCCGCGGCATTCCTGACGGTCTTGTTTGGCCTCCAGGCCATCGCCGTCGGCGTCTGATTACGCGCAAACGGCTCTTCGTGGAAACCCCGGCCGGGCAGCGATGCCCGGCCGGTTCGTATTCCCTCCTCGCCAGACAGCGTCCGGTCAGGCGGCGTTCGACATCGCCTTGAGGTCGGCTTCAACCTCGCCAACCGGCTTCAGGCCGAAGGTATCGACCAGAACCTTCAGGACGGCGGGCGTCAGGAAGGCCGGCAGGCGCGGTCCGATGCGGATGTTCTTGACGTTGAGGTGCAGGAGGGCGAGCAACACGCAGACCGCCTTCTGCTCGAACCACGAGAGAACGATGGAGAGCGGCAAGTCATTGACAGAGCAACCGAAGGCATCGGCCAGCGCCAGCGCCACCTTGACGGCGGAGAAGCTGTCGTTGCACTGGCCCATGTCGAGGAGACGCGGCAGGCCGGCAACGGTGCCGTAGTCATGGCCGAGCAGGCGATACTTGCCGCAGCCGAGCGTCAGGATCACCCAGTCCTTCGGAATGGTGGTACCGAGGTCGGTGTAGTAGGAGCGCTCGCCTTCCGAACCGTCGCAACCGCCGATGACGGCGAAGTGCTTGATCTCACCGGCCTTGACGGCGCCGATGATCTTGTCGGCCGCGCCCAGCACGGCGTCATGGCCGAAACCGACCAGATGCTCGCCAGTCTTGACGCTGTCGGTAAAGCCGGGGGCGGCCAGTGCCGCCTCGATGACCGGAGTGAAGTCACGGTCCTCGATGTGGGCAATGCCGGGCCAGGCGACGAGGTTGCGGGTGAACAGACGCCCTTCATAGTCCTCGAAGGGCTGCATCAGGCAGTTGGTCGTCATCAGGATGGCGCCCGGGAACTTCGGGAACTCGCGCTGCTGCAACATCCAGGCGCCACCGAAGTGGCCGACCAGGTGCTTGAACTTCTTGAGTTCCGGATAGCCATGGGCCGGCAGCATCTCACCGTGAGTGTAGATGTTGATGCCCTTGCCCTCGGTCTGCTCGAGCAGGGCCTTCAGGTCTACCATGTCATGGCCGGAGACGAGGATCGCCTTGCCGGGAACGTGTCCCATCAGCACCGGCGTCGGCGTCGGCTTGCCGTAGGTGTCGCAATGGGCGGCGTCGAGCAATGCCAGGACATTGACCGTGACTTCACCGCACTTGAGATTGAGGGCGAGCAGCTCATCGACGGTCGCAACGCCAGCGTCGAGCTTGGCCAGCGCTTCGACCATGAAGGCATCGACCACCGGATCGGTGCGGTTCATCTGGCGAGCATGATGGGCATAGGCCGCCATGCCCTTGAGGCCGTAGAGAAGCAGTTCCTGCAGGCCGGTGATGTCGTCGCCGAGGCTCGCCTTGCGCGCGTCGATCATAGAGGCGCGCGACCAGGAGATCAGAGCGGCTTCCGGGGCTTCGGTTGCCACACCGGCGGTGCTGCCGGCGGCGGCAACGACTTCCCGAATCTTGCCAAGGATCGAAGCGGTGTCGAAGTTCACGTTAGTGACGGTGACGAACAGGGCGTCCTCGAGCATCGGGGCGAGGCTTGCCGGCCGCTCGGCGGCAGGGGCCGTGGCGTAGCGGGTCGCCAGGCGCTTGGCCGCATGGAGGAGCACATCCTGCAGGTCCGAGGCTTCCGGCGACTTGCCGCAGACGCCGCGCGTTACGCAGCCGGTGCCACGGGAAGTCTGTTCACACTGGTAGCAAAACATCTGTCCGTCTCCATCCTGGGGGCTTCTAGCCCTTCTTGCCGGCCAGACCGGCGGGGAATGGAGGGGAACCTAGGCTAGGCAGGCACCTCGGACGTTGTGCGGCGACAAATTTGGCAGCTGTTTCACTGCGACTTGATGTATCCGGCTCGTGCCATCTCCCTGAGCGTCAGCTCGTTTGCCGAGGCAAGTGCCTGCGCCACGCTCATTTGACCGACAACCGCGGCTGCAAAAATCTGGCCCACGGCGTTCCCGATGCGTTGAAACTCCGGGATCGCCACGAACTGGCTGCCTGTGTAAGGCGCCGGCTTGATCGTCGGCTGATCGGGATTGGCCGTGTTGATCGCAGTCAGCGTGTTGCCCGAAAAGGGAGCTGCCGACCGGTAGCCCGGATTGTTGTAGAGCGACTTGCGCGTGCCCGGAGGGGCATAGGCCCAGCCTTCGTGGGCGGCGACGAGCTCGGCATACTCACGATCCGTCGCCCAGGCAATGAAGCGCTGGGCAGGTTCGGTTTTTGTGGTGCCGGCCGGAATGGCGAGGTTCCAGGTCCAGAGCCAGTTGCCGTGGTTACCCAGGCTGCCATAGCTTGGAAATGGCGCGAAGCCGACGCGGCCGGCGACATCCGAGGTTTTGGGATTGCTAAGCGTGGAGGCGGCCACGGTGGAATCGATCCACATGGCGCACTTGCCGGACCGGAACAGGTCGAGATTTTCGGTATAACCGTAAAAGGCGGCTCCGGGCGGTCCCGCCGTCTGCAGCAAGTCGACGTAAAATTCCAGTGTTCGCCGCCATTCCTGCGTGTCGAACTCCGGGTGCCAGGCAAAGTCGAACCATCGAGCGCCGAAGGAGTTGGCGGCGGCGGTGAGGAGCGCCATGTTCTCGCCCCAGCCGGCTTTGCCACGCAGACAGATTCCGTAGTGCCCGGCCGCCTTGTCCGTCAGCTTCTTCGCCGCATCATAGACGAAGGTCCAGTTTGGCGACGGTGGCATCTCCAACCCAGCGGCCTCGATCAGGTCGGTGCGATACATCAGCATGGCGCTCTCGCCGTAGAATGGCGAGGCATAGAGCTTGCCGCCGTAGGAAATGGCTTTCCGGATGGCGGGTAGAATATCTTTCTCGTCGAAGGTGCTGCCCAGATTGTCCAGTGGCTTGAGCAGGCCCTGCCGCGCCCAGATGGGAACTTCGTAATTACCGATGGTAATGACGTCGAACTGGCCACCGCGGGTCTCGATGTCGGTCGCGATCTTCTGGCGCAACACGCTTTCTTCCAGAATCACCCAGTTGAGGTGGATGTCGGGATTGTGCGCGACGAAATCGTCGGTGAGCTCCTGCATCCGCAGCATGTCGGCGTTATCGACCGCGGCGATCGTCAGCATTTCGGCGGGCATCGCAACGCCAGTCGCGCCGATCAGCGCCGCCGCTGCTGCCAGAAATGCGCTGAGGCGCATCGTCCACTCCTCCGCAACTCGAGCCTGCTCATCCCAATAAGTGATATTAGTGCAGCAACGGATACGAAGGTATTAGCGAAGGGTCGCGTAAGCGACGGATTGTTCAAAAATCTATGTTCAAGGAGCAACGGGAAGTGCCGTGGCGCCGCCCATATCCTCTTTGAGGTCCACGCCGGTAAGCCCGAGCCGCAGTGCCTCGCGGATCAGCCAGGTAATCTTGTCGGCAGCAGTCTCGTGTGACAACCCATCGGCATGAATATTGGAAATGCAGTTGCGCTCGCTGTCGCGCCGGCCGACCTTCGGGCCGAATGTCAGGTAGGCACCGAGACTGTCCGGAACCGATAGGCCTGGCCGCTCGCCGATCAGAACCACCACGATGCGGGCACCGAGCGCTTCGCCAGCCTCGTCACCGAAGGCGACGCGTGCCTGCTCGCCCAGCACCACAGGAGCGACCCTGAGATCCCCGAGCCGGCGCAGGCAGGCGGCAAGCACGATTTCGGCATGGGCCTCGACGGCCGCCGCGGAGAGACCATCGGCAATGACGAACACGACGTCCCAATCGCCTTTTTCGACCTGTGTCAGCGACAGCGGATCGACCCGGCGGCCAAGATCCGGGCGAGCAAGGTAGATCGAGCGATCGGTGGCGCGCGACTTCAACCGGATGACCGGTGATGTCTCGCCTATTCGGGCAGCCATGGCGGCGAAATCGACGTGCCCGTGCACGGCGTCGCGGGCACGGGCATGGGCAAGCTGGAAGTCGAGCACGGCCCGAATGGGCAGGGAGTCACCTGCGCGTCCCAAGCCGATGCGGGCGCGGGTAACGGTGCGAAAGCGGGCAAACGGATCGATGTCGATAGGATTGTTCATGCCGACGCCCGCAAGTCAGGATGATAATCGATGAGGTTCCGTGCAACCGAACTGGCCTGCGGGGCCAGGCGCCCTTCGCCGTCAATAAGTCCCATGCGATAGAGCCAGGCTTCGAACTCTGGCGCCGGTGGCCTGCCGAAGGAGTGTCGCAAGCTGACGATGTCATGATAACTGAGCGACTGATAGTTCAGCATCACATCATCGGCGCCGGGGACGGCGATCAGGAAGTTGACACCTGCAGAGGCGAGCAGGAACATCAGGTTGTCCATGTCGTCCTGATCGGCTTCGGCGTGGTTGGTGTAACAGACGTCGACCCCCATCGGCACGCCGAGCAGCTTGCCGCAGAAGTGATCTTCGAGGCCGGCACGGATGATCTGCTTGGCGTCATAGAGATACTCCGGGCCGATGAAACCGACGACCGTATTGACGAGCAGCGGCTTCAGGTGCCGGGCAACGGCATAGGCGCGCGCTTCGACCGTCTGTTCGTCGACGCCGTGGTGGGCATCCGCGGAAAGCGCCGAGCCCTGGCCCGTCTCGAGATACATCACGTTGTCACCGACCGTGCCGCGCTTCAGGCTGAGCGCCGCTTCCCGACCTTCCCTCAACACGCTGAGATCGACGCCGAAGCCGCGATTGGCAGCCTCGGTGCCGGCGATCGACTGGAAGACGAGATCGAGCGGAGCACCAGCCTCGACGGCCTTGATCGACGTGGTGACATGCGTCAGCACGCAGGACTGCATCGGGATGTCGAAGCGTTGGCGGAGCCGGTCGAACAGCTCCATCAACCGCACACAGGCTTCGAGGTTATCGCCGGCCGGATTGATGCCGATCACCGCATCGCCAATGCCGTAGGTCAGGCCATCGAGCGTCGAGCCGGCAACCCCCTCGGGATCGTCGGTCGGATGGTTGGGTTGCAGGCGGCTGGAAAGACGTCCCTTGAGTCCGACCGTCGTGCGAAAGCCGGTCACGACGCTCGTCTTGGCCGCCACGACGATCAGGTCGTGGTTGCGCATGATCTTCGAGACGGCAGCAACCATTTCCGGCGTCAGTCCCGGGGCGAGCGCCGCAAGCGAAGCCGTGGTGCATTCGTAAGAGAGAAGCCAGTCGCGGAACTGACCGACCGTCATGTGGGCGACGGGCGAAAAGGCCCCGGCGTCGTGGCCGTCGAGGATCAGGCGAGTGATCTCGTCGACCTCGTAGGGGATCAGCGGCTCTTCGAGAAATGTCTTGAGCGGAATGTCCGCCAAAAGGTATCGGGCGGCGACACGGCGCTCGTTGGTATCGGCCGCGATGCCGGCCAGCCGGTCGCCGGATTTTTCCGGCGAGGCGGCGGCCATGAGGGCCTTGAGGTCGTCGAAAACATGGCGCTGTCGGCCAAGCAGGATGGCATAGCTGGACATGCTTGGCAGTCTACCATCGCTTAAGGATTGGCCAAGGCGTTTTGTTGTGCAGGTACCGCCTGAGGCGCAGTCATCTACGGGGCGCTACCGATGGGCAGGCCGTTCGTTGATGAACATTCGGTAAGGTCTGTTTTTGAACACGATTTTGCCAAGAATCCGATATCCCTGCTTGCCCGCCCGTGGTAGCTCCGGCCGAACCGGCCCGGCGCTGCCTGGCGCCCCGGATGGACGATTTCGAACGCTGGAGGAAAAGGCATGCAACTCGTTCAGGCCAGCGGCCTGGTAAAGACGTTTTCGAGGCTGCGCGCCGTCGATGACGTCAGCCTCGAGGTTAGCCGTGGAGAGGTCGTGGGCTTCCTTGGCCCCAACGGCGCCGGCAAGTCGACGACCATGAAGATGCTGACCGGTTTTCTGGAGCCGGATGCCGGCACCGCTTCGATTGCCGGCCACGACGTATTCGCAGATCCCATCGCCGCGCGCCGTCATCTCGGCTACCTCCCCGAGGGAGCGCCAGCCTATGGTGACATGACGGTGGCCGATTTTCTCGCCTTCGTCGGTCGCATGCGTGGCCTTGCAAGCAACGTGCTCGGCGACCGTCTTGCCGAAATGGTCGAGCGGGTCAATCTCGCGGCCGTCTGGAACCGTCCGATCGATGCGCTCTCCAAGGGATTCAAGCGCCGCGTCGGCATTGCCCAGGCGCTGATCCACGATCCGGAAGTGTTGATCCTCGACGAGCCGACCGATGGCCTCGATCCCAACCAGAAGCACGACATGCGCGAGCTGATTTCAGCGATCGCGCCGGGCAAGGCGATCGTCATCTCCACTCATATTCTCGAGGAAGTCGAGGCGATCTGCAGCCGCGTCGTCATCATTGCCGAAGGCAAGGTGGTCGCTGACTCGACGCCGTCGGCTCTCTTGGATGCGGCTGCCGTCGACGGCAAGCGCCCGAGCCTTGAGACTGTCTTCCGCTCCATCACCGGCAGCAAGGCCGCCTGACGCCGCTTCCCTTCCGGAGACGATCCGAGATGAAAACCTCTTTTCGCACCATTGCATTGGTGTTCGGCCGCGAGTTCCGCGCCTATTTCGCGACACCGCTCGCCGCCGTGTTTCTTCTGGTGTTTCTCGCCCTTTCGGCCGGGCTTGCCTTTTTCGCCGGTGGCTTCTTCGAGCGAGGCCAGGCCGATCTCGGCCCGTTCTTCGCCTGGCATCCCTGGCTGTTTCTCATCCTGATGCCGGCGATCGGCATGCGGCTCTGGGCCGACGAGCGCCGCTCCGGTGTCATCGAGCTTTTGATGACGCTGCCGGTGCGCGCCCATGAAGTGGTGATCGGCAAGTTCCTGGCCGGTTGGGCCTTCACGGCGGTGGCGCTCGTGCTCACCATGAGCTTCTGGCTGGTGACACTCTACCTTGGCTCTCCGGACAATGGCATCGTCGTGGCGAGCTACCTCGGCTCCTTCCTGATGGCTGGCGCCTTCCTGGCTATTTCCGCCTGCATTTCGGCGATGACCAAGAACCAGGTGATTGCCTTCATCCTGGCGGCCATCGTGTCCTTCCTTCTGGTGATGTCCGGTACCAATCTGGTGCTGGCGGCGTTGCGCGGCTGGGCGCCGGCCTTCGTGGTCGACCTCGTTCAGTCGCTCTCCTTCATCACCAACTTCGACCGGCTGACACGCGGTGTCCTCGAGGCGCCCGCCGTCATCCTTTTCGTGTCGACCATCGTGCTCGCGCTCTGGATCAACGTCCAGGTCGTCGACGCCAAGAAAGCCGCCTGAGGTTCCACGATGTCGAAACTCAACAGGATTCCGAAGTCCCGTCTCGTCGCCGTCGGCGCCGTTCTGGCCATTATCCTCTATCTCGCCGTC
Source organism: Pleomorphomonas sp. (assembly GCA_029976075.1). GTDB lineage: Bacteria > Pseudomonadota > Alphaproteobacteria > Rhizobiales > Pleomorphomonadaceae > Pleomorphomonas. Next base: position 157,852 of record JARKNW010000035.1, on the reverse strand, counting down.
AACTCGCTGTCGGCGACGCTGTTCCGTTCGAGCCGCATCGATCTTACCGATGGCGGTCTCTATTCGCTGTCTCATGGCACGGTGGCCATGCTGGACAAGCTCGGCGAGCCGATCCACATGCGCTTGTTCATGTCGGCGAGCCTGCACGAGGCCGCTCCGGCGCTTTCGGCTTATGCGTCGCGTGTCCGCGCCATGCTGGATACCTATGAAAGCCTGTCGCACGGCAAGATCACCCTCGAGGTGATCGATCCTCAGCCCTATTCCGAGGAAGAGGATCGCGCCGTCGGCCTCGGCATCAACCGCATCAGCCTCGATGGTACTTCCGATCCGATCTACTTCGGTCTGGCAGCCACCAACTCCACCAACGGCTCGGCCAACATTCCGGTGTTCACGCCGGATCGCGAGGCTTTCCTCGAATATGATCTGACGCGTCTGGTCGCCGAACTCGGCCAGCCCAAGAAGCCGGTGGTCGCGTTGCTCGATGGTCTCGGTCTGGCCGGCAATCCGATGGCCGGTCAGGAGCCTGCCCAGATCCTCTCCATGCTGAAGGAAACCTATAGCGTCGAGACGGTTGGCGGCGATATCGACAAGCTGCCCGACAACACCCGTGTGGTCGTTGTGGTTCAGCCGCAGAAGCTTTCTGACCGTACCCTCTACACGCTCGATCAGTGGGTGCTTTCGGGTGGAGCCACGCTGGTGTTCGCTGATCCCTTCGCCGAGACACAGGCGGGGCCGCAACCCGGTGTGCCTGCCGAGAACAACGCCACCGACTTCCAGAAGATGTTCGATGCCTGGGGCGTTGGCTTCGACGCCAAGAAGGCGGTCGGCGACCCAGATTGGGCCATCCGTACCGTCCGTAACATCGGTGGTCGTCAGGCTGAGGTCGCCAACTATCCCTGGTTCGCCATTCACGACGATGGTTTCGACCGGGGCGATGCGGTGACTTCCAAGCTCCAGGCCGTCGTCATGACCACGGCAGGCAGCTTCACCGCCACCGGCAAGGACTCGACGCTGAAGCCGTTGATGTATGCCTCCGCCGACGCAGGTCTTCTCCCGGCTGGTGAGGCCGCTGATCCCTATGGTGATCCGCGAGCCCTCCTTTCCAAGATCGAGAAGGCCAATGGTCGTCCGGTGGTCGCCGCGCGCCTCGAGGGCAAACTTCACACCGCCTTCCCCGATGGCAAGCCGAAGGATTCGACGTCCGAAGGCACGCCGGTCAAGGAAAGTGCCTCTGCGCCCAACATGATCCTGGTCGGCGACGCCGACATGCTGTCCGACCGCAACTGGCTGCAGAAGCAGAATGTGCTTGGTCGGCCGGTGGCCCAGGCCTTTGCCAACAACGGCGACTTCCTGCTGAATGCCGTGGAGCAGATGGCCGGTGGCGTGGCGTTGGCCGATCTGCGCAGCCGCACCGTCTCCTGGCGCCCGTTCACTCGCATCGACGCTCTGGAGCGTGCGGCCGAGGAACGCTTCCTGGCCAAGCAGCAGGAGTTGACGCAGCGCATCGCCGATACAGAGAAGAAGCTCAAGGATGCTTCGGCGACTGGCGAAGCCAAGGACGGCGAGCTGGTGTCGAGCGATCAGGCGAAGGCGGTCGAGACCTTCAAGTCCGATCTTCTGTCGGCGCGCGCGCAGCTCCGCGAGGTGCAGTACAACCTGCGTGCCGACGTTGCGAGCCTCAAGAACTGGATCATGATCCTGATCATCGGTGTCGTGCCGGCGGCGGTGGCGCTGATTGCGCTCGTCTTCGCTCTGCGTCGCCCCCGGCGGCCAGTGCCGGTTCGCAAAGCCTGATTCCAGCGAGGAGTTACATCACATGACGCCGAAATCGCTTATCGGCCTTGCCGTCGTCACTGCCGCCGCCGTCGTTGCGGCCGTGGTCGTCGCTGGAGGCACCTCCGCCAGCAGCGCGGTTGCCGATCGTGGCCGGGCGCTGCTGCCTGACCTTGTGAAAACATCCGCTTCGGTCGATCGTCTCGCAGTCACAATGGGTAAGGACACCACCATGCTGACGCGCGACGGCGACCGCTTCGTCGACGCATCGGGGTATCCGGCGCGGATCGATGAGGTGCGGAAGCTCGTATCGTCATTGGCCGCGCTGACCATCGACGAGGACAAGACTGACAAGCCCGACCGCTACGAAGATCTGGGGCTTGCGGACCCTGCAGCGGAGAAGGGTGCGGCAACAAAGGTTGCCCTCCTCGACAAGGAGGGTAAGCCCCTCGCGGCTATCTATGCCGGTACAAAGGACTACACGGTTGGCGGTAGCCGAGGCGGGCAATATGTCCGCCTTGACGGCAACCCGCAGACCTATCTGGTGCGCGGCTCGCTCGACATGCCGACAGCCCGCGCCGACTGGTTCGATGCTCGCCTTACCGACATCAAGCCGGCGACCCTGGCCAAGGTGACCTTGACCGACGCTTCTGGTGCTTCCGTCGACTTCACGCGCACCGGCGACAAGCTGCTTCCGGCAGCACTGCCAGACGGCAAGGCGCCCGATGAGGGCAAGGCCAACCGGGTTACCGCTTTCCTGCAAGCCTTCGACTTCAGCGATGTCCGCAAGGAAACGCCGGTTTCACTTGGCAACGCGACCCGCCTGCGGTACGAGACCACGGACGGTCTGGCGGTGACCACAGCCGCAGTGCCGGCTGCCGATGACGCAGGCAAGGGATGGATCCGCATCACGGCCGAGGCGCTCGACCCCAAGGCGGCCGATGCCGCCAAGGCCATCAATGACAAGACGGCCGGCTATGAGTTCAAGGTCAACATCATCCATACCGAAATGTTCGGTTGGACGGTGGCGAGCCTTGCCAAGGATGGCTGACAAGCGTCACATCTTAAAGAATTGTCACGGTCGGCGGGGAAACTCGCCGGCCGTGCTCTTTAAAGGGGATGGTTATCCCTCGATTTCCAGGATGGCCAGCAGGCCATGTGGCGAGTTGTCGGTCAGGATGATCCGACCGCCATGGGCCTCGGCAACGTCCCTAGCGATGGTGAGACCCAGTCCGAAACCCGGAGTTTGGCAGTGAGCTGCGAGCGCTGTCGCCGCGCACGAAAGGCTCCAGAAGGTGTTCGCGCTCCGCCGCCGGTATGCCCGGCCCGTTGTCGGCAACGGTGATGTTCAACCGGCGGCCGGGCGTCTTCTTCAGCGACACCACGACCTTGTTGCCATAGCGGACGGCGTTTTCGACAAGGTTGGTGACTGCCCTCAGGATGTCGCGATGACGAACGCTTGCTGCAAGCCGGCTTGGTCCCTCGTAGGACACGGAGTGACCGAGATCGGCGAACTGATCGGCTACAGTCTGCAACAGGCTCGGCAGATCGGTCTGGTCGAACGGCTCCGGACTGTCGGTCCCCGATAGATGAACGAGCGCTACCTGGGCCAGCGCCGCCATGTGGTCGAGGTCTGCCAACATCGGCTCGCGGATCGTTTCATCATCGATGAACTCGGCGCGCAGCCTTAGGCGGGTGATCGGCGTTCTGAGGTCGTGGCTGACGGCCGCCAGCATTGTGGTCTTCTCCGCCATCAGTTTGCCGATACGGGCACGCATGCGGTTGAAGGCGGAGATTGTCGATCGCAACTCGCGCGGCCCGATCTCGGGAACCGAGATGTCTGACCGCATGTCGCGCAATCGCTCGACGGCCGTCTCGAAACGCCGAAGCGGCCTTATGATAACCACCATGGCCCAACTGACCAGAACGATGGTTGTTAGCAACAGGAAGCCAAGCACGATGGTGCTTGGCCCGAATAGGCGCGGCCCGCGCCTTTCGGGTAGTTCAAGTCGATAGCAGCTCCCGTCCGAGAGTAGCAAAAAGAGCGGTCCCGCCAGCTCGTCACCTGGCGACGGCTGGCCATCGAACACCTTATGAGCGGAAGCGGCATTTCCCAATCGCGAGGCAAGCGGCCCGAACCTGACCTCCTCGGCATCGCTGGGGACCGGAGTAGAGCAGGCAGCGAGGGATGGCAGCGTCTCTTTCAGCAGCTCTACGAGCCGAGGCCTCTCGTTCGGACTGGCGGCGGCCAGCATATGGGCCGCGGCACCAATCTCTCCAGTTGTCTCCCCTGGCGAGGCGACGAAAAGGTTCCGAGGATTGGACAGAAAGAAATATGCGGTCAGAAGTCCGTGCATGGTCGCAATCGAAAGTACCAGCAGGACGATCATCTGGCCGGCCACGGAATCGAACACCAGGCGCAGGATCCTGCCGATCATGAAGCGATGACTTCCGGCGTGAACAGATAACCTTCGGAGCGGATGGTGCGAATGAACTCCGATTTGTCGTCGTCCGGGGAGAGCTTGCGCCGAAGGCGACTCACCAGGATGTCGATCGAGCGCTCGAAGGGCGCGGCGAGGCGGCCCTGGGTGAGTTCAAGAAGCTGGTCGCGGCTGAGCGTAATGCCGGCGCGCTCGGCAAAAGCGACAAGGAGGTCGAATTCCGCACCCGTCAGCGTCGCCTTGGCCCCTGAGGGTGTCGTCAGGCTGCGCTCCCTGGTGTCGATGACCCAGCCGGCAAAGCTGAGGCGACGCGCTTCCGATCGGGTCGCCTTGGCGGCAGGCAGGCTGCTCCGCCTCAGGATGGCGCGAATGCGCGCCAGAAGTTCGCGAGCACTGAATGGTTTGGCGACATAGTCGTCGGCACCGATCTCGAGACCGACCACCCGGTCGATCTCTTCGCCACGGGCGGACAGCATGATGATGGGGATGGTCGAGCTGTTCCGAAGACGCCGGCAGATGCTGAGTCCATCCTCGCCGGGCAACATGATGTCAAGCAACACGATGTCGACACGGGATGTCGTCAGGATGCGATCCATCTCCCGACCATCGCGAGCTACAGATACGCGGCAGTCGTTAGCCTTGAGATAGCGTGAGACCAGCGTATTGATGTCGTTATCATCTTCGACCAGCAGGATGTGGTTCTGCATGAAGAGGGCCATCTCCATTTAACGACCGAGCTTTAGCATTCAGGCGGCTGAGCCTGACGTTTATTTTGTATCCGTATGTTTCTTTTTGTGACCATCGAAACGACCGGTTACCGCGCCGGCACATTGGTTACCACTCGTTAACGGTCCGGGCGCTTGGCTGCTTGAAGTAATGCGTAAGACTCTAGCCCGAGGGTAAAAATGACCTCGATTTCTTCAACAACTACTCACCAGTCGCCGCTTGCCCGGCTGCAGTCGACGCTTCAATCGGACATAAGCGCTGGCAGCATCAAGTCGAGCGATCAATCCGCACTTACTACAGCGCTGGAAAACATCGACTCGACCTTATCAAGCAATCGCTCGAGCGGAACTTCCAGCAGCAAGCCGCCGTCGCGCGATGAGATGAAGGATAAGATTGCCAATCTTATCCAGCAACAAGTCGAAGCCGGTACGCTGACATCCGACCAAGCCGATGAGCTGGCCAAGGTCTTCGACGACACCTTCTCCAAGGGCAAGGGGGCGAATGGAGCGGGTGGACCGCAGGGTGCCGGTGGGCCGCCTCCCGGGCCGCCGCCGGAGGGTGATCAGGCGACGGATGCTACCGATGACACTTCATCGTCCAGCAGCTCGATTACCGACATTCTGAAGCAGCTCCAGGAGGCTCTCGCCGAAAGCAGCCAGACTTCCTATGGCGCCGACGGCACCTCAACCTCTTCGAGCAGCACCAGTCATCTGTTCGACCTGGTTGCCTGACGACAGGAACTGGAGACGAACGCAGCGGCGGGGTTGTGCCCCGCCGCTTTGCGTTATCGGAAGAGGAGCTATGTTGGCGCTTGGCTTTCCGGGAAAAAAGCCCTCTTCGCTACGAAAGCACTAGTGCTATCCAAGTACTTGTGCGCAATCTTGAACACGGCATGTGAGTTGGTGGGTGAGGGCTGCCTGCCGCTCGGTGCTACGTATGTTCTGACCCCCGGAGAATCGCCTGATGAACCGCCCCGCCGCCGGATGGATCGACCGCCTCCCGACCGACCACCTGATCACTGAGTTCTCGATGTGGTCGTCTGATCTCCTGCGCATTGCCGACGAAGTGGCCCGCGTCGAACCCTACGCCAACGTGATCCACATTGACGCTTCTGACGGCATATTTGCCGACACGCTGTTGATGTTTCCGGAAATCGTCTCCCGCATCCGCTCGATCACCGACAAGCCCATACACGTCCACCTGATGGTGGGTGAGCCGGCTTTGATCAACCAGATCAATCAGTTCGCCGCCGCTGGCGCTGACGCCATCTCGATCCACGCCGAAAACACGCTGCTGACCGACAGCGGCATTGCCCGCATCAAGGAACTGGGGCTGGTCGCGGGTGTCGTGCTGAAAGTCGATACTCCGGTTGCCAAGCTGATCCGCCATCTGCCGCGCGTCCAGTTGGTCACCTTGTTCGGCGCCGGCATTGGCGAGCGCGAGGGCATAAGCCAGTCGGCCACGCAACGCCTTCAGGAAGCCCAGAAGTACATAGCAGGCGTCCCGTCCGATCACCGGATCGTCTTGGTTGCCGACGGTGCCATCCGTGAGGACACGGTTCCTGTTCTTCGCAAGGCTGGTGCCCAGGCGATCGTTGCCGGCAAACTGGTGTTCGATGCCCCCGACCTCGGTCAGCGCATGGAGTGGCTGAAGAGCCTCTGAGGCGGAAACAAAGCCAGTCGCGTTCGGATTTCAGAAACGCTTTTCAAAGGCTTGGAAACAAGAAGGGCGCTGGAGACATGGCTCCGGCGCCCTTTTGTCGTCACTTGGTAAAGAGGGATCAGCGGGTCGCCACCAGCCATTCTGGTTTGAACCAGCGGTCGGCTGGGCCGTCGTAGGGCAGGCGGTTGATATCCCAGTGGCGGATGAAACCTGCGTAGGCCTCCCAGACCGCTGGTCCGCCCGCGACATAGACAACGCGATCGGAGAACCGCGCGAGCACCTCTTCGGGGCGATCGCTGGAGCGGACGGAACATAACGTGCGATCGAACTGCATGAAGCCAGGTAGGGTTGAGATGGTGTGCGGCCCAGCCAGCATCACATGTCCCCGCGTCACCTCGTAGAAGCGCTCGACGTCGGCTACGAACTCTCGCCCCGGATTGCCTTCCCAGGGTAGCTCGCCGTTGAGCCCAATCTGGCCACGCTGACCGATCGCGCAGATAGCCCGTACATCCGCCATGATTCCATCCGCCCGTTGTTGCGATTGCCACCGAACATAGCAATGCCTAAGCGGAAAACCCAATAGAGCATTTTCGAGCAAGATGGGCACCGGTGCGCATGAGGAAAGTGCACCCAACAAGCCCTGCGGACTGGGCGTTGGACTTGCCTTGGAGAGGAGACGGCCAAGTGGTCAGGCTCGGCTATTATGCGGAGAGACCGGCACCGGTGAACGACCAATGGGTCTGGATGATCCGCCACCCTTGAGAATCGCGCCGGTACACTTCCGTGCAGTTCCAGGCGACGCGATTGCCCTCACTGCCATTCCACGACACAAAACGGAAGGTCAGCACGGCGGATTCGCCAACGACCTGCACCTTGGGTTCGATCATTTCGTGACGGGGAGCGAATATCTTGCCGCGCAACTCGCCGTAGAGAGCTGTCAACGCCGCCTTGCCGTCGAGGCGCGTTTCGCGGAACGGATCGAAGTAGGTGACGTCATCGGCCGACAGGTCGAGGAAGGCATCGGGGTCGCCAGCACACCAGCGGTCAAGTGCGCTTCGTTCGAGAGCGATGATGTCATCGGCAATGGTCAAGATAATCTCCCCCTTGGCATCGGGCACAGATTATCTCGGCCGTATGTCGTGGCCTGTCAGCATCATCCGGCCTTCAAAGCCATCAGCGCCTCGGCGGTTTCGACGTCGGTCGCGACCGCGTTGACGAGGCCACCGGCAACGGCGCCGCGGATTGCCTCGGCCTTCTGCGGCGACAATGCCGCGGCGATGGACAGCGGCACACGAGACAGACGCTCAAGCGAGATGGACAGGGTCCGATCATCGAACTCGGTGCCGACCGGCCGCCCATCCTTGCCAAAGAAGCGGCCGCATATGGTGCCGACGGCACCGTGAGCCCGGATTTCCTCAAGCTTGCCCGGAGCAATGAACCCCTCGCGGAACACCATGGCCGTGGCTGAGATGGCCCCGACGCCGACCACGGCGATGGCGAGACGATCCATCATCGAAAAGACGCCGCGTACGGTACCGGTTTCGCGCAACAGGCGCGCGGCTCCGGCATCATCAACGATGGCTGGCACCGGCAACTGCCACGCTTGGGCGCCGAGCCCGGCAGCGAGCCGGCGGCAGACCTCCGATGAGTGCGTGTAGTGCTCGGGCGCACCGACGCCACCAACCAGGGCCACCACATCGAGATCGCGTGCAGGTGACCTACGAGCTGCCGCGGCGATCGCTGCCGCTGTTGCTCCATCGGAGACGCCCAGCACATCGCCATTCTTCAGCGTGTCTTCAATGACCCGAGCGACCGCCTTGCCCAGGGTATCCGCCGGTGTGTGAGTGCCGGCACGGCTCTCGACGACAACGGCGAGACGCAGACCGAGATGGGCCTTCAGCCGCTGTTCGGTCGCGCTGTCACGAAACGCCTTCGGGGTGACCTGAAACTCGATGTAGCCAAGATCGAGAGCCGACTTGAGTGCACGGCTGACGGTCGCCTCGGAGATCTCGAGCAGGCGGGCGATCTCGATCTGGGGAAGGCGCTGCTCGTATCGGAGGCGAGCAATCTCGACAATCATGTCTTCGCTGCGGCGGGGCCGGGGCATGGTGCACTCGCCTTGGGCGGGAAGGAAACCAAGAGATAGCTCCGGCGTCCGGCACGTCGTCCGTCGTCGACGTGCCGGCCCGGGGAGAGGGCCGGAGGGTACCGACTTGATGGTGCCCGCCAGCCACCAGTCGTCAGGCGACGAAGCGCTTGGCGACGATCTTGCGCAGTTCGCCGAGGTCCTTGGCGAACAGACGAATGCCTTCGGCCAGCTTTTCCGTGGCCATCGGATTCTGGTTCATGGCCCAACGGAAAGACTTCTCGTCGAGGTTGACCACGGCCGGCTTCGGGCCGGGCTTGTTTGGCGACAGGGCGCGCTTGAGCGTGCCGTTGTCGGCGGCCAGGGAATCGAGCAGGGCAGGCGAAATCGTCAGGCGATCGCAGCCGGCCAGGGCTTCGACTTCACCCTGCGAGCGGAAAGACGCTCCCATCACCACGGTCGGAATGCCGTGCGCCTTGTAGTAATCGTAGATGCCATGCACAGAGATGACGCCCGGATCCTCATCCGGCGTGAAGGTGCGGTTCTCGGCCTTGACATACCAGTCAAGGATGCGGCCGACGAACGGCGAGATCAGGAAGGCCTTCGCATCGGCACAGGCGATGGCCTGGGCGATGTCGAAGATCAGGGTCATGTTGGTGTCGATACCTTCCTTCTGAAGGATTTCCGAAGCGCGGATACCTTCCCACGTGCCGGCAACCTTGATCAGGATCCGCTCGCGTTCCACACCATTGGCCTTGTAGGCGGCAATGATGGCACGCGCCTTCTCGACGGTTGCGGCGGTGTCGAACGACAGGTCGGCATCAACCTCGGTCGAAACGCGCCCGGCGACCAGCTTGGTGAGCTCGGTACCGACGGCAACGGCGAGACGGTCGCCAATCGCCTTGATTGCCGCTTCCTGAGAGCCGGCTTGTTTCTTGCCCCACGCAACGGCGTCGGCAAGGATCGGCTCGTAGGCGGGCAGGCCAATGGCCTTCAGCACCAGCGTCGGGTTCGTCGTGCAATCGACCGGCTTGAATTTCTTGATGGCGTCGATGTCGCCCGTATCGGCGACCACCACGGTCATCTCGCGCAATTGGTCAAGCTTGGAAGCCATGTCCTCAACTCCAATATTGGGCCGGTGCTTCGGCCACTCTCCATCCTTGAAAACTATGGCCCCTCGACGTTCAAAATGCAAGAAAATGATAAAAAGAAATTAATTGCATTTTCGGGGGCATAAACGAAAACGGGCAGGCCTTTGAGGCCCGCCCGTTTTCTCCTCCCCCCGAAAAAGTCTCAGGCAGCCATCACCCGATTGATGAACCGCTCCACCACCTCGCGCAGGCGAGTGGCCTGGTCGTTCATGTCGTTGGAGACGGCCAACACCTGGCTGGCCGATTGCGACGTCTCGCCGACAACACGCGTGAGGGCCAGCGTTTCGTCCGCCACCGATTTGGTTCCACCGGCAGCCTTCTGGGCGTTCAATGAAATCTCGGCGGTGGCATGACCCTGTTCGCCGACCGCCGTCGCGATGACATTGGTCGTGCGGTCCACTTCGCCCATGATGTCGGAGATGGCGCGAATGGCTGCGACAGCCTCGCCGGTCGACAGCTGGATCTGGGCGATTTGCGATGCGATCTCCTCGGTTGCCTTGGCTGTCTGGCCGGCAAGGTTCTTGACCTCGGAGGCAACCACGGCAAAGCCCTTGCCCGCCTCGCCGGCCCGGGCCGACTCGATCGTGGCATTGAGCGCAAGAAGGTTGGTCTGCTCGGCAATCGCCTTGATCAGGGTGATGACATTGCCGATGCGCGTGGCCGCGTCGGCCAGGCCCGATATCGTGGCGTCGGTCTTTCTCGCCTCGCCAGTCGCACGTTGGGCAACGGCGGTGGCGGTGCCGGTCTGGCGCGATATCTCGCCAATCGAGGCCGATAGTTCCTCGGCGGCGGCGGCAACGGTCTGGACCCCGTCGGAAGCCAGCTCCGAAGCGGAGGCCGCGGTGCCGGCTCGCTCACGCGCTTCCTCGGCGATGGCAGCCAATGCACGAGCCGTCGCTTCCATCTGATCGGCATTACCGGCAACGGTGCCGACCAATTGTTCGATCTCCAGGCGGAATTCGTTGATGACGCCTTCGATGGTCTCCTGGCGAAGCGCCCTTGCCCTCTGCTCGGCTTCTGTCTGTTCGGCAAGACTGCGGCGTTCGATGGCGTTGTCGCGGAAGACGCGCACTGCCCCGAACATGCCACCGATTTCGTCCTTGCGGTTGGCCAGATCAAGCGCCATGTCCGTGTCGCCGGTGGCCAGCCGCCGCATGGCGGCGGTCAAAGCGGTGATCGGGCGAGTGATCAAGCGCGACAGGACGACGCCGATGATGAGCGCGAACACAAGAGCCGCGCCAAGCGTCCCCGACATGGTGAGCGTACTGGAGGCCCGATTGCGGCTAGCGGCGGCGGCACGGTCATCGACGACTGCCTTGATGGCGGATATGGCTGCGGCCGACTGGCCACGCGAATCGTCGCGAGCCCCCGCAAAGGCCTTCGATGCATCGATGAGCTTCGTGAAGGCTTCCTTGAAGCGGTCGATGTCCTTGGAAGGATCGACTCCGCCGGCGGCAACGATTTTCTGCCCCGTCTCCTTGGCCGCATCGGCGGCTTTCAACATCATCTTGGTGCTGACTGCTTCCGGATCGTAGCGATAGGTCGTCGTCTGCAGTGCCAGTTCATCGATCTCGCTGCCGAAAATGGTCGCGAGGTCCGAAAGCTCACGCGCCTTCGCGGCGTCGGTGAGCGCGGCTTGCATGTTGTTGACGGCCGCGTCGCGCTGCAAGCCGGCGAGGCGAATGATTTCTTCGGTGCCATTCGTCAGGTTGGCGAGGCGGTCCAGGACAAGAATCCGCTTCTGCTCAACCGAGAAGGGGTTGCTGGTGTCCTTCATGCCTTGCAAAAGCGCCCCGAGTCCCTGAGCGGTAGCTTCGATGGAGTCGGCTTGCGACTTGATGTCGTCCGAAGTGCCGAGGGGCCGAATCTGATCCACAAGCAAGCGCGCAGCCGACACAGACTGGGCGGTTGCCTCGACATTCTTGCTATCACCGTCGGCAGCGAACTTTGCCAGAGATTCGTTGGCTTTCAGCACCAACGTTTCGATCTTGTAGGCGACCACTGCGAGGTCGGACGCCGCGTTGGCCGCCTTGGCCGCGTCAGCCCCCTTGGTTTGGAAGTCCTTGGCCTTCGCAGCCGCGTCGGATTCGATCTGGCTGGCCCGGCTCTGCATGTTGGACAGCAGTTCCATGGTTGCGGCGGCGGTTGAGGCCACGGCATCCGAGGAAGAAGACAGGACACTGATCGATGCGCGGAACTGATCCACCGCGGCATAGGCCGGGGCGAGTCCCGAATCCGCCTTGCCGCCCAGGTCGTCGAGGCTGGCGTTGACCTGATCGAGCAGGTGCCCGGCTTCCGAAGCCGCTCCGTTGTCGCGGTTCTGGATGAACGTCGTCACGGCGTTGCCGGCGTCGTTGACCGTTGCCAACACGGAGGCCGACTTCGACGTCATGTCGACGGCAAAGCCCAGACGATTGAGACCGAGAAACCCTGCGCCCCCGACGACGGCGGCCAACACCGCAAGGGAAATAAGTCCACCGCCGATCTTCATGGAAATCGATCGGTTTGACAGGAAAGCCGTGAGCGACATCTTCTCCCCCCGGATTGGCGTCCGCCATGAAGACGGCACGCTGGCTCGACGTGCGTATCGGGGAACAGTGCTGCGGGCCGGTAAAGAAAAAGTGGATGAAACACACCTAAAGCGCGAAAAATTGTCGGCTTTTGCAATCGTTTGACAAAGCTAAAAATCGCCGAAGTTCAGTCATTTCGCCCAGGCGTCCGCCAAAGTCCGGAAACAACCTGAAAATCGCAGGTCGCAAGTTGGAGTGTCACCAAGGCAGCACTCTTCGACAAGAAAAGTACGACAAATAGACTTTAGGTCAGTCGGTAATCGACCTGAGGTCGAGGTCGACCTTGATGATGTCGTGACTGTCCGGGTCGGGCGTCAGCACGAACCCGAGCCGTTCGCACATGCGGAGCATTTGGCGATTCTCGGCAAGCACTTCGCCGTGGATATGGGCATAGCCTTCCCGGCGCGCATAGCGAATGATCTGGGTCATCAAGGTTCGCCCCAAGCCGAGCCCCTTGAGATCTGAGCGCACTGAGACGGCGTATTCCCCATCGCCACCGCCGGGGTCGCCGTGCAAACGCACTCCGCCAAGCATGTCGCCACTGTCCGGGTCGAGGGCGATGAAGGCCATGGCGCGGGCATAATCGATCTGGGTCAACCGGGCTACGAAGGCATGACCGAGGTCGTGGACGCGCTGGAAAAAGCGCAGGCGCATGTCTTCGGCGGTCATCTTTGAGAAAAAGGCGAGGTAACGTCCTTCATCCTCCGGACGCACCGGGCGTACGAAAACCATCCGGCCGCCGGGCAATTTCAAGTGCTCCTCCCATTCGGTCGGATAGGGCCGTATGGACAGGCGGGGGTGGTGCACGGCGGTTCCTGACGCAGGTGTGTTGGGAACGAGCGTCACCCTCGCGTCCACCACCGTCAGCCGGTCCGCCTCGGCGATCAGCGGATTGAGGTCGATATCCCCTATCGCCGGATGCTCGGCGACAAGTTGGGCGAGCCGTTGCAGGATGCCGGCCAGCCGATCGACGTCGACGGGCCGACGGTCGCGATAACCCTGGAGCTGACGGGCGACGCGCGTCCGAGCGATCAGGTCGTGCGCGAGGTTGGCATCGAGGGGCGGCAACGCCAATGCCCTGTCGTTGATTACTTCCACGGCTGTGCCGCCACGTCCGAACACCATGACCGGTCCGAAGACTGGATCGTCGGTGACACCTGCAATCAACTCGACCGCCTTGGGTGCCACGATCATGGGATGAAGCGTGACACCCTCAACTCGGGCGCCGGGACGAGCGGCTTTGGCGCGGGCGATCACCGCCTCGGTCGCGGCTGCCACCGCCTCCGGGCTGGACAGTTCGAGCTCCACCCCACCCACGTCGGACTTGTGAACGATGTCCGGCGACGCAATCTTCACCACCAACGAGCGGTGCTGTTTCAAAAGCTCGGCAGCCAGATGCCGAGCGTCCGCTGCGTTTGCGGCGGCGAGCGCCGGCACAATTGGAATGTCATAGGCGGCGAGAAGTTCGACGACCTCACTCGCCTTGAGCCACAGGCGGTCATCGGCCAATGCCGCAGCGATCACCGAAGCCGCTCGGTTCCGATCGGGTGAAAAGCCTGCCAAAACATCGGCTGGCGTTGCCGTCAGCGCTGCCTGAGCCTCGGCCTGTCGAACGAGTTGCATGAGCCCTTCGACGGCGCCATGCGGTGTCTCGAGCGCCGGAATCCGGGCCTTCGCGAAGGTCGAACTCCAGCCATCGTCCTCGCCGAGCCATGCGGCGATCAACGGTTTGCCGTCATAGTGACCGCGACGATAGCCGGAGACGGCTTCCACAACCGCTTCGGCCGCGAGCCGCGAGGGGGCGAGAGGGGTGGGGCAATTGATCGCCACCACGGCGTCGACGCCGTCATCTGCGAGTACGGCGCGAGTCGCGGCACCATAGCGATCGGCGGCGGCGTTGCCGATGAGGTCGATCGGATTGCCACGCGACCAGCCGGGCGGGAGCGATTGATCCAGCGCCGAGACGGTCTCCTCGCTCAAGGTTGCTATTTCCCCACCGAGATCCACGACGCTGTCGGCTGCCAATACGCCCGCTCCGCCACCGTTGGTGATGATGGCGATACGCTTGCCTCTGATGCGGGGGACCAGGCTGAGTGTCTCGGCCGCGGCAAACATCTCGTCGAGGTCTGCTACCCTGAGGAGACCCGCACGCCGGAAGGCGCAGTCATAGACGGCATCGACGCCGGCCAGTGCGCCGGTATGCGATCGCGCCGCGCGGGCACCGGCGGCGTGGCGTCCGGCCTTGATGACCACCACCGGCTTCGAACGGGCGGCGGCCCGTGCCGCGGACAGAAAGGCTCGCGCGTCGCCGATGCTCTCGAGATAGAGAAGGATCGCGCGCGTGCGGTGGTCGAGCGCGAAATGGTCGAGCATCTCGTCGAAATGCACATCGACGGCATCCCCGAGTACGGCAATCCCGGAAAAGCCGATGCCATGCCTTGCCGCCCAATCGAGGGCCGCATGAGTTAGGGTGCCCGATTGCGAGACGAAAGCGAGATCACCGGTTACCGCCGCACGTTGGGCAAAACTGGCGTTGAGACCGATCGGTGGAATTTGCAAGCCGGCGCTGTTGGGTCCGAGTACGCGGATGCCGTGCCGCCGGGCAACAGCCGTCATGGCCTCGAGAAGGCTCCCCTGCCCATGGCCAAGCCCGGTGGTGATAACCACGGCGTGGTGAATGTCTGCGGCGCCGATCTCCTCCATGACGCCGACGATTGCCTCTGGAGGCACGGCGACCACCGCCAGATCGGCCGGAGCCGGGAGGTCGGTCAGCGAAGGATGAACGGCGATACCGTCTATCTCGGCAACGAAGGGATTGACGAAGGCGACCCGATCGAGGCCGAAGGCGGTGAGATTCCGCGCTAGCACCGAGCCGACCGAGTTTGGCCGCGACGTCGCGCCGATCAGCACGACGCGCTTCGGCCGAAAGAAGGGGTCGAGGCTTTGGAGGCTCATGTCGGGCGAAAGCTCGGCGAAGGAAGCACCGGAGCGCGGCCGGTTTGGCCGCGCTCCTAGCCTGGGGTCAATGCGTCATCAGCGTGGGAATCGTCATCTTTTCCAGCATGTCGCGGGTGACACCACCGAGCACGAACTGACGGAAGCGGTTGTGGCCATAGCCGCCCATTACCAGCAAGGTGGATCCGCTTTCTGCGGCATGATTGAGAAGCACGGTCGATACCTCGGAGGCCGATCGTGGCAGCGTCGTCACCGTAACCTTGTGATCATGGCGGGCAAGATAGGCGGCGACATCGGCGCCGGGTTCACCCGACCATTTCTTGGAGCCCGCCACCATCACCACCTCGATCGACGTGGCCACCCGCAACGCCGGCAACGCCGCATGCACGGCACGCGCTGCCGTCGACGAGCCATCCCAGGCGATCATGACCCTTTCGGAGGTGATCGGCTTGTTCCAGGCGGACGGGATGATCATCACCGGTACGCCGGATTCGAACAGCAGGGTCTCTATGATCGCGGCGCGCATGGGTTCGCCGTGCTCGGGATCGTCCTGACCGACGATGATCAGATCCGAGAGCTGTGCCTGCCGCACGATGGCCGGCGTTCCACCTGAATAAACGGTGGAAGTTCGGGCCTCGGCGTCAACGCCGAGCCTCGCCGCTTCGGCTGTAAAGGCGGTCGCGGCTTCCTTCGCCGAGTTCTCGGCGTTGGTGATCGCCTCAACGAGATATTCGGCTGGCACAGGAGAAGCCAGAAAGCCTGGCGCGATCGGCTCAAGCGCCAGCGCAAGACCGGTTACGTGGGCTTTTCGTCGAGATGCAAATTCCAGCGCCGCCGCAGAGGCGTTCATCTTGTCGTTGTAAATGTCGATGATCGTAAAGATGTCCCTGACGGTCATGGCGGCGCCTCCTCAGCGACTTCAAAAAGGGCCCTGGCGACCCGGCACCGGCGGCAAGCTCTTGTTCGATACCAGAAAACCGCCGACGCCCTAATCCTTAGATAGGTCTTGGCGCCAATCAATTCACCTCATGGCGATCTCGACCTTTCGCCTACGTCGAAACGCGGTAAGCACCGGCTCGGTATAGCCGTTTGGCTGGTGGTCGCCCGTCAGGATAAGCTCGACGGCGGCCTGGAAAGCCAGGGATCCCGCGAAGTCGGTGCCAATGGGGCGATAGGCGGGGTCGCCGGCATTCTGTCTGTCGACAACGGCTGCCATCCGCTGAAGCGTCTCCATCACTTGTTCGCGACTGACGATGCCGTGCTTCAGCCAGTTCGCGATATGCTGGCTGGAGATTCGAAGCGTGGCCCGGTCCTCCATCAGGCCGACATCATGAATGTCGGGCACCTTGGAACAGCCCACCCCCTGATCGATCCAGCGAACGACATAGCCGAGAAGCCCCTGTGCGTTATTGTCGAGTTCCTCGGTGATTTCTGCGGCGCTCCATGGCCGATCCGGAGCGATTGGCAGCGTCAGCAGTGCATCGAGGGACGCGCGCTCGCGACTGGAAAGCTCGGCTTGCCGGGCGGCGACATCGATTTCGAGATAGTGCAGGGCATGCAGCGTCGCCGCTGTCGGCGAGGGCACCCAGGCGGTGGATGCCCCGGCGCGCGGATGCCCGATCTTCTCCGTGACCATCGCCGCCATCCGGTCGGGGGCTGCCCACATGCCCTTGCCGATCTGGGCATGTCCGGAAAAGCCGAGGGCAAGGCCGGCATCGACGTTGCCCGCCTCGTAGGCGGCAATCCAGGCCGACGACTTCATGTCGCCCTTTCTCACCATGGGGCCGGCCAGCATCGAGGTGTGGATCTCATCGCCGGTGCGGTCGAGAAAACCTGTGTTGATGAAGAAGACGCGCGACCTGGCGGCGGCGATTGCGGCACGAAGGTTGACCGAGGTGCGGCGCTCCTCGTCCATGATGCCCATCTTGAGCGTAAGCGGCTTGAGCCCGAGTGCCGTCTCCACCGCTGAGAACAGCCGATCGGCGAAGGCCACTTCCTTCGGTCCATGCATCTTCGGCTTGACGATGTAGACGGCGCCGGTGCGGCTGTTGGCGTGGCGACCGTTCGGACCAACGTCATGCAATGCGATTGCGGAGGTGACCAAGGCATCGAGAAGGCATTCGGCCGTTTCATTTCCGGCGGCATCGAGCACGGCGTCGGTCATCAGAAGCGAGCCGACGTTACGCACCAGCATCAGGCTGAGACCCTTGAGAATGCCATCCGAGTCGTCGGGCCTGATGAAGTTGCGGTCGGCGGCAAGCCGGCGCGTCGCGACGGTTCCACCTTTTTCGAAGCTCGCCTCGAGATCGCCGCGCATCAGTCCGAGCCAGTTGCGATAGACGGCCACCTTGTCCTCGGCATCCACAGCGGCGACTGAGTCCTCGCAGTCCATGATGGTGGTGAGAGCGCTTTCGACCAGAATGTCCTCGATGCCGGCGGGATCGCTCGCTCCCGTGGGCTGTCCCCGATCGATGTGGATGTCGATGTGAAGACCATTCCGCTTCAGGATGATGCCGGCCGGCTCCTCGGGGTCGCCGCGATAGCCGACGAACACGTCTGGATCGGCGAGCTCTTCTTCGTTCCCGTCCGAAAAGCGCACCCGGAGCTGTCCGGCATTGACGATGTAGGCCGCGACATCGGCATGGCTGCGCGAGGCAAGTGGAGCTGCGCCATCGAGCACTGTCTTGGCACGTGCCACCACGGCTTTCGCTCGCTCGGCGTCGAAGCCTCCTTTGGGCGGCATCGTACCCAGGGCATCGGTTCCGTAGAGGGCATCGTAAAGGCTGCCCCAGCGGGCGTTGGCTGCATTGAGCGCATATCGGGCGTTCATGACCGGGACGACAAGCTGGGGACCGGCGATCTCGGCGATCTCCGGATCGACACCGGTTGTCTCGATGAGAAAAGGCTCCGGCTCTGGAGCGAGGTAGCCGATCTCCGTGAGGAACGAACGATAGGCAGCCGGATCGACGGCACCCGGATGGGCCGTGTGCCAGCCATCGATCTTCCGCTGCAACGCATCGCGCTCCTCAAGGAGGCTCCTGTTCTCGGGACCGAAACGCTTGAGGATGTCGGCGAGCGCCGCCCAGAAGCGACCGGGTTCGAGACCGCTGCCGGGCAGCGCTTCTCGTTCCATGAAATCGGCGAGCTCGGTGGCAACCTTCAAACCGTTCAGCGTGCGATAGGCGGTCATATTGCTTTGTCTCGGTTGTAGGGCAGACGACAGGAGCGACTGCGTTGACGGTCGGCTCCAACGAAAGCCGTTGCGGCGCCACCTGTCTAGCCCTAGCGGCCACACGAAGTTCGCATTTTTTCGCGAGACTACGCACAAAGTCGAAACCAATTTGAAAGAACCCGCAGAATAACGTCGCGCAATCGCCCTAAACGAAAAATTGTCCCGGAGCTCGAACACTCGTGCAGCCTGCCGCCATCATTCTGGCATGTGTCGTGGTCGGGACGGTCCTGACCACGTGGCATACGTTGCGCGTCGGCAATTTTCCCGGACGTACAGACTACCTGATGCTGATGGCATCCGGCTGCTGGTGGGCGGTCAGTGCGTTTTTCGACGTCAGTTCGCCCGATCCTGCGGCGAAGTTGTTCTACTCCGAACTTGCCTGGTACGGCATCATCACGACACCGATCTCGTGGATGCTGTTCATGACCGCCTATATCCGCGGATCCGATCTGCCCAACGCTTCGATTCACACGGGGCTAGCCATAGCCGCCGGGTTGGTGGTGCTGACCATCGCGATGACGAACGACCTGCATCATCTGATCTACGTTTCCGTCACGCCCGACCCGACGCCGGCCTATCCGCATCAACTGCGCTACGACCATGGCGCGATGTTCTTCGCGGCGATGATCGCGATCTATTTCTTCATGGCGCTGACGGCCATCCGGACGCTATGGGCGGCAATCCATGCCCCACAGGTCCATCGCGCGCAGTTCATCGGTCTTCTGGTTTCGGCAATGGTGCCGTGGATCGCCAACGCCGCGTACAATCTTGCCGGGTTCCGCGTTTTTGGATTCGATCCGACACCGCTCGCCTACGTCATCGTGCCGATGATCTACAGCATTCTGGTCAGCCGAAATCAGTTCCTGTCACTTGCCCCGGTCGCCATCAGTGCCGTGGTCGCCGCCCATCCGGATGGTATTCTGGTCGTCTCGGGCAGTGGCATGATTGCCGAGGCCAACGCCGCCATGCGGGCGATCTTCGATGGACGACAGCTTGTCGGAAAGCCGTTCTCGGAGCTGGGGACCACGTTCGGGCCAGCCGACCGAGCCAGCCTGTTCGACGGCAGCGAACTGGTACGCCGCTGGCAGCGCGGCGATCGCACATATGAAGTGCGATCCGTAGTCGTCGACGCCGTTCGGCATTCGCAAAGCGTCGCTTACGTGCTGCGTGACATCACCAACTATCTACGCGCCCAGGAAAGCCTTCACGTATCGACGCGGCTGATGGAGGAGCGCCTCGAAGCAAACCTGCGTTTGCAGGAACAACTGCACGAGATGGCGCATCGCGATAGCCTGACTGGTCTCAACAACCGGCGCATTCTTGAGAGTATTTCCCATCGGATGATCGATACCGCGGATGCCGTCGGACGGTCCCTCGTAGCCGTCTCATTGGACCTCGATCATTTCAAGCGGCTCAATGACACCTTTGGCCATAAGGCTGGCGACGATGCGCTGGTCTCGCTCGCTGGCATCCTCAGCCGTTCGCTCCGTCCCGGAGAGGTCGCGGTACGAATGGGCGGCGAGGAGTTTCTGGTGTTGATGCCCAACGCCGATATCGAAGAAGCACGCGCCCGCGCCGAGGCTTGGCGGGCCGTCATTCGGTCACAGCCTGTGGTCACCAGCATAGGGAATGCCGAAATATCCTTTTCTGCTGGCATTTCCGCTTATCCGGACACTGCCGCGTCGTTCGAGCAGATGCTGCAGCAGGCCGACAAGGCCGTTTATGCCGCCAAGCGGGCCGGTCGCAATCGTGTGGTCGTTGCGCGCCAGCCTGGCGATGCGAGCGATGGACAGATGCGCTCCGCCTGAGTGTCCACTAGAAAAGATTGCCCTGGTCGTCAGGATCCGCTTTTCCCCTGGATCGACGCGGAAGTGGTTTCGTTTCGGCCGCAGGCGGCGCTTCGTCGCCAACCCGGCTGCGGACACGGCCGTCCGAGAACTCGATCTCGATTGCAGCCCCTGCTGACAGGCCGCTGGCGCGAAATACGGGTTTGCCATTTCCATCCCGCACCAGCGCGTAACCGCGCCTCAGCGTCGCCATGTGATTGACGGCGTCAAACACCGACGTCACCTGATCGAGGCGCCCCCGCCGCCGTGCGACCAACTCCGCTACTGCGCGTCCACTGCGCGCTGACAATACCGAAAGCCGCTCGGCGAGTTGGACCTGGGTCCGGAGAAGGCTTGCCGGCGTCAGACGGGCGGTAATGCGGTCGAACTGCCGGGCATGCAGCGTCGTGTTGGCGGCAAGCGCCTTGGGCAAGGCGTTGGCAGCAGCATCGAACCGCTGGCGTGGCAGAGCCAGGATATCCGAGGCGCGCGGCAGCGCACGCGCGGCGGCAATGAGGCGGGTCCGCCGAAGATCGATGGCGCGAAGACTGGCGCCGGTGAGCCGTCGCCCGAGATCATCGACGCGATCCATCAGTTCGCGCCTCACCGGCACCACCATTTCAGCCGCTCCGGTCGGCGTCGGTGCACGCACGTCGGCCGCCAGGTCGATCAGCGTCCAGTCGGTTTCGTGACCAACGGCGGATACGAGCGGGATGTCGCTCGCCGCAGCGGCGCGTACCACCACTTCGTCATTGAAGCCCCACAGATCCTCGAGACTGCCGCCACCGCGTGCCACAATGATGACATCCGGTCTCGGAATAGAGCCGCCTTCGGGCAACGCATTGAACCCGGCGATACCGGCAGCCACTTCGGACCCGCAGTTCTCGCCTTGCACTTTTACCGGCCAGACCAGCACGTGCACGGGAAAGCGATCGGCGAGGCGATGCAGGATATCGCGAATGACCGCCCCGGTCGGCGAGGTGACGACACCGATGACGCGCGGCAGGTAGGGGAGGAGCTGCTTTCGGTCGGCATCGAACAGCCCTTCGGCACCGAGCTTGCGCTTGCGTTCTTCAAGGAGCGCCATCAGCGCGCCGGCTCCTGCCGGTTCCAGCGCATCGATGACGATCTGGTATTTGGAGGAGTTGGGGTATGTGGTGAGCTTGCCGGTGGCGATCACCTCCATGCCCTCTTCGGGCTTGAAGCGCAACTTGCTCATCACGCCACGCCAGACCACGGCCTCCATGCGTGCGCCTTCGTCCTTCAGGGCGAAATAGGCGTGACCGGAGGAATGAGGGCCACGGTAGCCGGAGATCTCGCCACGGACGCGCACGAAACCGAACTGGTCTTCGATGCTGCGCTTGAGCGCGAAGGAGATCTCCGAGACTGTATACTCGGCAGCGTTGGAATGGGCTTCAGTCACCTATCGTCGTCCGGCAGGGTTGGAGCGAGCCGCGCCCGGCGACTCGAAAGCGTCGGGCGATCATGGCGGCCGAAAGTCGGAGCGTCAAACCCAGGCGGGATCATAGGCAGCCGAGGTCGCCCATCGGCTGCATGTCGAGCGCACAGAATATGCCATCGAGATTGTTGCCGAACTTTTCGAGCAAAACCTCGGCTTCGGTCTTGCCTCGGTCGAGAATGATGTCGAGCGGCCTCAGATAGTGGGTCTCATCCTGGCCGCAGCGGTTGAGCTGAGCGCGCCGCGCGAGACCGGCGCGCGACAGTGCCACCACCTCGCGGCCGATATCCTGCACCGTCCGACCGCCGATCTTCGCTTTGAGCGCCAGCGTTGGCACGTCGTCGCGCAGGCATTGCCGGTCCTCGGCGCTCCAGCCTTTGATCAGATCCCAGGCGGCGTCGAGCGAGGGCTGATCGTAGAGAAGCCCGACCCAGAAAGCCGGCAGCGCCAGGATGTGATTGGTCGAGCCGGAATCGGCCCCGCGCATCTCCAGGTAGCGCTTGAGACGCACCTCTGGGAACAACGTACCGAGGTGATTGTCCCAGTCTCCGATCGTCGGTTTGACGCCTGGCAGCCGATCGCGGAAACCACCAGCCATGAACTGACGGAAGGTAACGTCGGTCGCGCGATGATAGGTGTCGCCGCGCTTCACGAAATACATCGGCACGTCGAGCGCCCACTCGACATACCGCTCGAAGCCGAAGCTTTCCTCGAACACGAAGGGAATCATGCCTGCCCGCGCATTGTCGGTATCGCGCCAGATCTCGGAGCGCTCCGACAGGCGACCAGTTGCCCTGCCATCGAGATAGGGCGAGTTCGCAAACAGCGCGGTTGCGACGGGTTGAAGGGCGATCGACACTTGCATTTTGCGCCGCATGTCGGCTTCGGAGGCAAAGTCGAGGTTCACCTGTACTGTCGCCGTGCGAAACATCATGTCGAGGCCACGTGTACCCACTGTCGGCATGTAGCTGGACATGATCGCATAGCGCGACTTCGGCATGACCGGGGTCTCGGGCAGTGTCCATATCGGACTGGCACCAAGAGCCAGGAAGCCAATCTTGAGCGGCGTCGCTATCTCTAGCACCTGCATCATGTGCGCCTGCAGTTCGGTCGCCGTCTGGTGCAGATTGGTGAGTGGCGCGCCGGACAGCTCGAACTGGCCACCAGGCTCCAGGCTGATGGCACCGCCATGAGTTGGATCAAGGAGTCCGATCGGCCGGCCCTGGTCGGCGATGGGTTCCCAGCCGAGCAGCCCTTCCATGCCCTCCAGCAGTTTGCGGATACCGCCGGGGCCTTCGTAAGGCACGGGCTCGTGGCTGAACTTGCGGAAGCCAACCTTCTCGTGCTCGGTGCCGATCCGCCAGCGGTCCTTCGGTTTGCAGCCGCCGGCGATCCGCTCGACGAGATCGGCGATGGACGTGATCGGCGTGGTATCGGACGTGTCGCGCGCCATGAAAAGGCTCCCTCGGATTGGGCGGCAACCTAACCGCCCGGCAGGGTTTGTTCAATTGTCGTCAAGCGATCGGCGGGAAACGTTTTGCTCCTCGCCTCGGCGCGTTCCTGTCAGGAGGCGGTCACCAGTCACCAAGGGTTGCCTGGATGACGGTGAGAGCGACCACCGCAGCCGTATCGGCTCTCAGAATACGCGGACCAAGCGGAACTGCCGTGACGAAGGGCAGGGCACGCAATATGCGCCTCTCTTCGGAGGAAAACCCACCTTCAGGGCCGATCAGAACGGCGAGCGGTCCGCGAGGCAGCGCCGATAAGGTGGCGAGCGGGTTCGTAGTCTCTTCGCCTTCGTCGCAGAACACCAGACGGCGGAAAGGCTCATCGTGCTGGAAGCGCTCCAATGTTCGGTCCAGCTTTTCTTCCTCTTCTACAGCAGGAACATGAAGCACACCGCACTGCTCGGCGGCCTCGATCACGTTGGCACGCATCCGTTCGATGTTCACCCGACTCGCCTGGGTGTGTTGCGTCAGGACGGGGCGCATTCTTCCCACTCCCATCTCGACGGCTTTTTGCACCATGTAGTCCAGGCGAGCGTGCTTCAGTGGCGCGAAAAGATACAGAAGATCCGGGGCAGGAGGTTGCGGCCGGCTTGGGCGCAGGTCCGAAAGCTCGGCCGATTTCCGACCGGCAAGGCCAAGCCGTCCCCGCCATTCTCCGTTTTGACCATCAAACACCAACACGTCGTCGCCTTCCTTGAGGCGCAGCACGTTGAGGAGATAGTTGCTCTGATCGCGGTCAAACGATACCGGCGCCCCTGTGAGAGGCGCGGCGACGAAGACGCGCGGCGTGCGGAAATCGGAATGGGCCATGACCACGCCAATAGCATGCCCGGCAGCAACAAAAAAAGAGGCGGCGCCTTGCGACGCCGCCAGGTGTTCCGGCAGGGGGCCGGGATAGAAAGGGTCCGGACGGGAGGCGGAACCGGACCCTGGAGCGAACACGCCGGGGTGTCGGCGTACTCGCATGATGCGAAGGTCAGGCCGCTTCGAGATCCTTCTGCCGCTTCTTGAGCGGCATGGAATAGCGAACCACCGGCGGCGGCTGGATAGCCGTCTCGAAAGCCAGCATCGCGGCAAGGAAAGTGTCGCGCGCCTGCCGGTCGGCAAAGCCGACCACCTTGCCCTTGTAATAGGTCAGGGCGTCGGGGCTCACGGGGCGACGGGTGATGGGGCAGAGATCGTTGACGCAGTCTTCCAGTCTAGGCGCAATCATTCTTCCCTCCCCCTGACCAAGGGCGTGAAATCCACGCTTTCCGCGCGACGCACGACAACACTGTTCATGTTCACCGAGTTGCCGTGAGCGACGGCAGCAAGCCTGAGCGATGGGTCTGCATGAAGCGGACCATCAAGAGCTGCTCGTACGTCGGATCGGCTGAGACCGATATCGGCCAGCTCGTGATCGGTGAAATCGCAGAGTTGTTTGGCCATCCAGCGATTGACCATAATCTTCGCGACGAACCCCGTGCGCTCGGCAACAGCGCGCACCAGCGAGGTGAACGTCGTGACGAAAGCGGTGGCGTAGGTGGTGGACGCGAGGGTCGTGGACATGATCGGCTCCATAAGGGGCTTTGGATGGTTTGCGCGTTGCGCGTTGGGTCAGGGGTTGAGGTTCAGGGTGAAGGCGACAACGGGGCTTCGCATGGAAGCCCCGTTGATATTTCATTTACCACTTCATAAGCCTGATGAATGTTTCAGGTCGGACTGATGTGGATCTCTTATGAAATACGTACGTGTTAATCACGAAGCGCAGCGGCGGCCTCAAGGGCCTGCTCCCGCTCGGCGCGTCGGGCTTCAGCACGTCGGGCAGCCAGCGAATAGCTCGGCTTGCGATTGATCGGTACGAGCAGCGCACCTTCGACATCGGCATGGGAAATCCCCATGTCCTTTAGAGCGTGCGCATCGAACTCGAGCAGCTGCATGGTTTGCCGGCGGTCAATTTCCGCAGCAATCAGCGCGCCAATGCGGCTGAACAGGGCACCCACGAGACGCATCGCCTCGTTCAAGGGGCGAAGGGGGGAGACGCGGCTCGAGGACGAATGATCAAGGATCAGGGTCATTCTCTTGGCTCCAGCGAACTTGAACTGCCTGTTGGGCAGAACATGGCAGCATCGCGTATCTGAGGTAGGAACGCCTCTGCCGTGTTTCGATAGTGGATTTATCTCATAGGGCTATCAATCAGTCCAACGCATGTTTTTGATGCTTTCCATGACGGAATTTGATATCAATGCCGTGACAGCATGAGATCACGCGGGGCGATGGGGCGCCACCCGAAAACCGGCGACACTCCTCGGCAACCACGCTGATTGGGCATTCATCAGGATTGTTGAAGATGAACGTTCTCGACCTTGATCAATTAAGGACTTTCGTCGCCATCGCCGAGGTGGGTTCGTTCACGGCCGCCGCAGATGTCGTTCACAAGACGCAGTCGGCGGTTTCCATGCAGATGCGTCGCCTCGAGGATCGTGTCGGCAAGCCGATTTTTTCCCGCGACGGCCGCCAGAGTCGCCTCACCGAGGACGGCCGGCGTCTTCTTGAATATGCGCGACGCCTCATTCGCCTCAACGACGAGACGCTGGCTGCCTTCGAAGATCCTGGCCTGACCGGTTCGGTGCGTCTTGGTATCCCCGACGATTATGCCGATCGCCTGTTGCCGCCGGTGTTGGCGGGCTTCTCGCGCATCAACCCGCTGATCGAGATTACCGTCGAGTGCCAGCGTTCGGTGACCGTCTCGGACATGATCCGCGACGGTCGGCTCGACCTCGGTATCATCAACCACGGCTATTACGGTTCCCTGCGTGGCGAGGTGATCCGGCGGGAGCCTCTGTTCTGGGTCGGCTCGCGCGACCACAGCGTCCACGAACTCGACCCCGTGCCGCTGGCGCTCGGTCCAGACGACTGCTGCTGGCGCGCCAATGTCGTCCGCGCCCTCGATCGCGAGGGGCGGCGTTTCCGCGTGGCTTATATTTCCAGCGCCGCTCTGGCGCTCTCAGGCGCCGTGCTGGCTGGTCTCGCCGTGTCGGTGCTGCCGGAAAGCGCGCTCAAGGCCAACATGCGTATCCTCGGCCTGTGTGAAGGATTCCCCGAGCTCGAGCCGGCGGAGATCGGCCTCCTGCGCGCCGAGCATGCCAAGAGCCCGATCCACGACGCGCTTGCCAAGCATATCGTCACGTCGCTCGGCAACCTCGGTGCCGCCGAGCAGGCCATGAGCATGGCGGCCGAGTGACAGCCTCGGAAGGAAGCGAGTCTACCGCGCGACGACCGCAGCCGCAGCGCCAGCCATCATGGCGCCAGCGGTGCGGTTGAGGCGCTGCATGGCCTTGGGACTACGGAAAAACTCTCGCGCGCCGGCCGCCGCCGCTGCGTAGATCACGCCGACGGCAGTCAGCGTCACGATGGAAATTCCGATCAGCTCGAAATAGCCCGTGAGCGTGATCGTCTCGATCGGCATCAACGATGGCAACAGCGCCATGTAGAAGACGATGGTCTTGGGATTGCCGAGCGTCAGCGTGAAGCCACCCAGCACCGTCCGGCACGCGCTTTCGGAGCGTACCTTTGCCGCCACGGTTGCCGGATCGGCATGTGATGTCCAGAGTTTGTAGGCCAGATATAGAAGATAGGCAGCGCCCATGTAGCGGATCACCAGGAAGGCAAGATTGAACTCCTGGGCCAGCGATGCGAGGCCGAAGATGGCGAGCGTCAGGTAGAACAGGTCGCCGAAGACGATGCCTACGATGAAGGTCATGCCGGCCCTGAACCCGCCGCCGAGCGCCCGTGCCACGACGGCCGTCATGCCGGGACCAGGGGAGGCTGCCGCAACGGCGAGTGCGCCGGTGTAGAAAACGAGCGTCAGGATTGGCATCGATTACCCTACCACCAGCAAGTGAAGGCTGCGCGGACCATGGGCGCCGAGCAGAAGCGTTTCCTCGATATCGGCGGATCGGGAAGGGCCAGTCACCAGATTGACCGTGCGCGGCATCGTCCCGGCGCCGAAGCGCTGCCGAAGATTGGCCCACACCGTCTCATAGTCGCCGGCCACAGTCGAGGCGTCGACCACCACGATGTGGTGGTCGGGCAGGAAATTGAGCGTAGTGGGATTATCCGCTCCGGAAGTCAGCACCACCGTACCAGTCTCGGCAACGCCTGCGTCGGCGTGGCTAAGGCCGGCGAGATCCTTGCCGTCGCTTCGGCCGACGGTTATCGCCAGCTGGGCTTGCCGCTCCCACGGCAGGCTGGCAAGGCGCGGGTCATTGCCGCGCCGTATGGACTGCGGCAGATTTCGCTCACGGAGGTACTCTGCCACAGCAGTGGGGACATCGTCGTGACTGTCGAGGCGAGAGACGCTGGCGAACACTTCGCGAGCCTTGCGGACAAACAGTTCCACCCTCTCGGCATGCGGCAGTTGTCCGCGCGCCGGAACGATGTTGCGCGGCGTGTCGGTCAAGCGATGGTGAACAGCCGCACGGCGCGGAGCGTCGGTGTCCGAAGCATTCAGAGACTTGCGGATACGCCCCAGAATGGCGTCACGGCTCGATGTCATTTCCGCCCCCGCTTTGCCCATTCGGTGCGGAAGGTGCCGCCTTCCGGCGCTGGCAGGTCCCGCCAGCGTGTCCAGGCGCCGGCAAGCGGTGCTTGGCGGAGCGTCCCTTGCTTTCCGGCGAGACGAGCGAGACTCCAGGCGGCGAACCGCGTCGCTGCGCCATAAAGACGCGGTCGCCCAGCCAGGAAGCGCCAGACGGCAAGACCAAAGCGCGTCTTCCTCGGCGTGAGGTGCCGCTCGAACTCCTTTTCCCGCCAATGCCGCAACATCTTGGGCAGGGGAATGCGCATCGGGCAGACGCTCTCGCAGCGACCGCATAGGGTGGATGCATTGGCAAGATGGGCTGACTTTTCGAGCCCCTGCAATGAGGGTGTCAGCACGGAACCCATCGGGCCGGGATAGACCGAGCCATACGCGTGCCCGCCGACGGAGCGGTAGACCGGGCAATGGTTGATGCAGGCGCCGCATCGAATGCAGCGCAGCATGTCCTCGAACTCGGTGCCGAGCATTGCCGAGCGGCCGTTGTCGAGCAGCACCACATGGAAGGCTTCGGGGCCGTCGGGATCGTCGGGGCGACGAGGGCCAGTGGAGAAAGTCGTATAGACGCTCATCTCCTGACCGGTCGCCGAGCGCGCTAGGAGGCGCATGATGGTGGCGACATCCTCAAGCGTCGGCACCACCTTTTCGATGGAGGCGAGGACGATGTGCGTCTTCGGCAGGATCTGGGTCAGATCGCCATTGCCTTCATTGGTGACGATGACCGTCGACCCTGTCTCGGCGACCAAAAAGTTGGCACCGGTGATGCCGACATCGGCTGAAAGGAAGCGCTCGCGGAGCTCGCCGCGCGCCTCGGCGAGCAATGAGGTCGGCTCTTCGAGGTTGCGGTTGGGATCGAGCTTTGTATGCGCTCGCCGGAAGTCGGCCGCCACCTGCTCCTTGTTGACATGCACCGCTGGGGCAATGATGTGGCTCGGCGTCTCGCCCCTGAGCTGGATGATGTACTCGCCAAGGTCGGTCTCTACCGGCGTGATGCCGTTTTCCTGGAGGAAGGCGTTGAGGCCAACCTCCTCGGTGATCATCGACTTGCCCTTTGTGACCCGGCGTGCACCGGCTGCCCTGCAGATGTCGAGAATGATGCGGTTGGCTTCGGCAGCGTCGGCGGCCCAGTGGACGAAGCCGCCAGCCTCAACCACCCTTTTCTCGAAGGCTTCGAGGTAGAGGTCGAGGTGCTTCAGCGTATGTACCTTGATGTCGCGGCCGGTATCGCGCAGGGCGTCGAACTCCGGCAGTGCGTCGGCGGCCCTCTTCCGGCCGCTGACCAGCGTTTCCTCGATATGGGCGATCGCCTTGAGGAGTTGCGGATTGGCCAGCGCCGCCTGGGCATTCTTCGGGAATGATGCGGAAGTCAGGCTGGCGCTCATTTTCGGGTCTCTCCGATAGCCGGACCGGAAGTCATGCCGGCCAGGACCTCGGCGACGTGGCGAACCTCAACTCTGCTGCCATCGCGTTTCAACTTGCCGGCCATGTTGAGAAGGCATCCGAGATCCCCTGCCAGCAGCAAGTCGGCGCCGGTCGCCTTGATGTCGGCCGCCTTCCGGTCGACGATGGCGTTGGAAATCTCGTCATATTTCACGCAGAATGTCCCGCCAAAGCCGCAGCAAGCCTCGGGATCGCGCATCTCCCTGACAGCCAGCCCATCAACCGCCGACAGTAGTTGGCGGGGCTGGGCCTTGATGCCAAGCTCTCGAAGGCCGGAACATGAATCGTGATAGGTTGCCGTTCCCTCCCACGTGACGGGTCGTGGGGAGACGCCGAGTATGTCGACCAGGAAAGAGGTGAGTTCGTGCGTCTTGGTGGCGAGCCGCTCGGCGCGAAGCTGCCAGCCGGGTTCGCCTGAGAAAAGGTCCGGATAGTGCGTCTTGATCATGCCTGCGCAGGATCCCGAGGGGACCACGACGTGATCGAACGTCTCGAAAAGGGCAATGACTTGCTCGGCCAATACCCGCGCACCGGCGCGGTCACCCGAATTGTAGGCTGGCTGGCCGCAACAAGTCTGTGCCGCCGGCACGAACACATCGCAGCCGGCGTCCTCGAGTAGCTTGACGGCCGAAAAGCCGACTGTGGGCCGGAAGAAATCGACCAGGCAGGTCACGAAGAGGCCAACCCGAAGTTTCGACGCGGTCATTATATCCCTGTTCCATTTATTTCGTGGACAAGGTGATACGCGCAACGATCGATATTCGCAATCGGCGAACGAAACGGCGGCCGTCGTGCCCTCGGCATCGGGGCTGACGAAAATATTACCGACTCCCAAAAGCCGGCTTTTGTCCTCGAAAGGGCCAATGTTTCAGTATCTTTAGCCATGTGGCTGTTCAGTCCACGAAAGGCGGCCATGGACGGACAGCCGGATCATGCGCTAATCTTTGGAGAACCGACGGGTCACTCCGAGATCAGTTGATCGATTTTGCAACTCGAAGTCGTTGCGCAGCAAAAAGGGAACGAGTCATGAGCGGGCTGGCGGCAAGTACTGGCTTCGTTGCCATCGTCTTTTTGGCGATGTTGGCGCTGCCGGTCAGGGCGGCGCAACCCAGTTTCGATTGCGATAGTGCCAGAGCGGAAGTCGAGAAGATGATCTGCGGCGACGATGCGCTCGCTGACCTCGATCTGAGACTGGCCCGGGATTTCGCACGAGCGCTCTCGCGTGCCAGCGCCGATCAGGTCCCGGAACTCAAGGCGTCGCAGCGCGCCTGGCGATCGCAAATGCTGAAATGCGCTCAGACCGGCGATCCGCGTGGCTGTGTTCTGGACGCCTACACCAAGCGGATCGATCAGTTCTGAACCCTGTCTGAGACCCGCCCCAAAATGTTGAGGGGCGGGCTTTCGATGCATGGGAGGCGGTCAGCGGACCACCACGCGTGTGCCAACCTGGACACGCTCATAGAGATCCATCACATCGGCATTGGCCATACGGATGCAGCCTGAGGATGCGTTGGTCCCGATGCTCTTCGGCTCGAAGGTGCCATGAATACGGAACAGCGTATCCTTCGTGCCGTCATAGAGATAGAGGGCGCGGGCACCTAGCGGGTTGCCGACCTGACCTTCCATCATGTCGGGGATGTTATGTCCCCGCGCTCTTTCTCGAGCCACCATCTCCTTTGGCGGGAACCAGCGCGGCCACTTCTGACGGCTGCCGATCTCGACCGTGCCTTTCCAGGCAAAGCCTTCGCGACCGACGCCGACGCCGTAGCGAAGCGCCTTTCCGCCTTCCTCGATGAGATAGAGATGCTTCTCTCCGGTATCGACGATCACCGTGCCGGGGGGCTCGTCGGTCTGATAGTCGATCTCGGTCCGACGGAAACGCTCCGGGGGCAACTGGTCGCCCGTCAGGTTGAGATCACGCGCATCGTCGGCCGTGTCGTCGGGCAGGTAGGACAGCGGCTTGACGGGAGCGGGAGCTTCGACGACCGGCGGCGGTGTGGGAGGTTCCACCGGCTTCGATGAAACGCATGCGGAAAGAGCAAATCCGGCAATCAACGCCAGCATGAGCGGGCGCGCCGGAACGACGGATAGTTTCACCATGAACGGACCTGAAAGGGTGGGGGCGCCAACCGGCGCAACATAGGCGAATCACGATAATTTCGTGAAACTAGAAGGCGGCGGTCTTCTGTGTCGAGACCGCCGCCGCAGAAAAAGGTACGCGTGACCCGGCCTGAGGCAAAAAATGCTCGGGTGCGGCGCTTACAACACGATAACGCGGGTGCCGACCTTTACGCGCTGATAGAGATCCGTGACGTCTTCGTTGCGCATGCGGATGCAGCCGGAGGAAACGGCGTGACCGATTGTCCAGGGCTCGGCGGTGCCATGGATGCGATAGAGCGTCGATCCCAGGTACATCGCACGTGCCCCGAGCGGATTTTTCGGACCGCCCGGCATCATCACAGGCAGCCCAGGTTGCCGCTGGCGCATCTCGACAGGCGGATGCCAGTCGGGCCATTCGGCCTTGCGCGTGATGCGGTGTTCGCCCGCCCAGGTAAAGCCGGGACGCCCCACACCGACGCCGTAACGACGTGCCGTTCCACCATCCCCGACGAGGTACAGGAAACGATTGACGGTATCGATGACGATGGAGCCTGGTGCGGCCGGCCCATCATATGTGACTTCCTGAGGCAGAAACTCCGGCGCCAGTGGCAGCGAGCGCGGATCGACCTTGCGGGCCACCTTTGCAGCAGGGGCTTCAGCTGGCGATGACCATGCCCGAGGGCTGCGCGCCTGTGGCGCCGCATAAATCGGAACGTTTCCCGGCTGAAGCTGCATGACCCAGGGATCAGTGAGATTGGGCGACAATACGATTGGCGGTGGAGCGAGATAACGGCCCGCCTGGGCGACGGCCGAACCGGTCGTGATCACGACGGCGGCAACCCCTGCGAGGAACAAGGCGGCAGCTCTCATCGGTGGGAACCTCGGTTGATCGGTATGGCACGGTCAGCAATCCGGCTGTCCGCGCACCGAGAACAAGGCTAGGAGAGGGCGCTCTAGGAATGGTGAACGAGATGCGACCCCATTCCCTTCAATTTGACCGATTTGCCGGCATGGTTAAGAAAAGGTATCTAGAAAGCTGGCAACTATATGAAACTCCGGACGAATTTTTCTCTGGCATTGTTTCCAACATACGCGTTGTTAACCGCCTAGCCCTAGAGTTTAGCAACTCAGCGGCGTCGCATGATCGAGCGAAACCTTTCTGCCGCGGATGCGAGGAGTGGAATATGGCGTTGGCTCGCAAGGCTTATCGAATCGAAGCTATGCTTGGCGTCGGGGCGGTGTCTGAGCAGGCAACCGGCTTTGGTGCGGACGCGATCCTCCATGAACTCAGCGAGATCAAGAAGCTGGTCAAGCCGCATCAGGAGATCAGCAAGGACATCATCGCGGATTACCAGAAGCAGTTCACCGAGGCCTACAAGCTGAAGACGGAAATGGAAACCATTCAGGAAGCGATTTCACGCACCAAGCAGGAAATTGCCAGCCTGCACGTCTCAGGCTTCAAGGGCGAGGACATGAGCCGCGTCACCGATGAGCTCGATGCCGTGGTCAGAGGTACGGAGCAGGCGACGGAGAACATTCTGTCGGCTGTGGAAAAGATCGACGACGATGCCAACAACCTCGTCGCCCATCTCAAGGGTGATCGCCAGGCGATGGCCGCCGACATCCAGGAGCGCGTGCTCGCGATTTATGAGGCTTGCAACTTCCAGGACCTCACCGGACAGCGCATCACCAAGGTCGTCAATGTCCTTCGTTTCATTGAAGACCGCGTCAACCGGATGATGGAAATCTGGGGTGGCATGGAAGCCTTCAACTCGATCGAAGCCGATGAATCGCTCCGCCGCGTCGGTGACGCCGCGCTTCTCAACGGTCCGGCACTGCCCACCGCCGATCGCGCAACGCAGGACGACATTGACGCGCTGTTCGCCTGAAAAGCTTTCGATGGGATGGTTTGCGGCGGCCGGAATCCGGCCGCCGTTTTTGCTGCTGCCACTTCAGGGCGGCCAACGTCGCTAAGGTCTCGCCAGTAGCATTATGGCGGGGCGAACGGCATGGACGGCATCATCACTGGCGAAGACGGTATCAAGCGCTGCTTCTGGGCGGGCAACGATCCGCTTTATCGTCGCTATCACGACGAGGAATGGGGAAGACCGGTCTCGGACGACACGCGTCTCTTCGAAAAGCTATGCCTTGAAGGTTTCCAGTCGGGCCTCGCCTGGATCACCATCTTGAGAAAGCGCGAGAATTTCCGTGCTGCCTTCGCCGGCTTCGACATTCCGACCGTTGCCGCCTTCACCGATGCCGATGTCGAGCGGCTGGTGGGCGATGCCGGCATCGTCCGTCATCGTGGCAAGATCGTCTCGACGATCAACAACGCCCGACGTGCACTGGAACTTCAGGCTGAGGCCGGGTCGCTCGCCTCGTTCATCTGGCGTTTCGAACCCGCTCCGGAAAGCCGCCCCGCCGTCTTCACGATGAGCGACATCCAGCCGAAGACGGCGGAGTCGACCGCTCTCTCCAAGGAGCTTCGCAAGCGAGGCTGGAGTTTCGTCGGACCGACGACGGTCTACGCCTTCATGCAAGCCATGGGGCTCGTCAACGACCATCTCGAGGGATGCGACGTGCGCGATGCCGTCGAGAAGGATCGCGCCCTCTTTGTGCGGCCGAGCTGACGGGAGCCATGCCAAGAGAGGGGGCTCCGCGACTTATGGCTCGGTCAGCCTGACTTGGCCTCTAGTGGTTCGACTCCGACATTTGTATCCACCCGATACGATCCTCGGAGCAAATGTCGGAGTCATGAGAACCGCTAGCAAGTTGTTGGTTCTATTAAGCTTCTGAAGTTGATGTTTGAACTCGAGCCCTATGTCGCGTGGGACTCAAATGTCAAATTCGCTCCACTAGCTTCTCATAGAGCGCGTTCTTCGCCTCGAAGACATATTCGACCGAGGAGACGATGGCGGTCGTGGCGCCGCGGGCGATCAGCATCTCGGCCTCGGTTTGCGCGTGGGCTTTCGGAACAAGAAGGCTGAGACCCTCGTCATGGAGCGACAGGAGCGTCAGGTCGGGCCGCGACCTGAGCTCGTCCGGCAGCACCGACGACGGTTGTATGACGGCATCGATCCGACGCACGGAGCGTGCCCTATCGTCGGCTGCGATGCGGATGAGCATTCCCCGGCAGGCTGAGCGGGCGGCCTCTGTCCAAGGGGCCGCAAGCGAGGCGGCCAGCGCGGCTTCCGAGCGCATGATGACGCCGTCGTCGATGATCTTGAGGCCATTCTCGACCAGCGTCTGACCCGTCGAGGTGATATCGACAATCAGCTCGGCAGTGCCGGCAGCCGGGGCTCCCTCCGTCGCTCCTGGACTTTCGACGATCAGGTAATCATGAACGCCGTGGGCGGTGAGGAAGCGACGCGTCAGGGCGACATACTTCGTGGCGACGCGCATGGGGCGGTAGTGCTTCAGGCGGAAGCGAGCCGCCACGTCGGCGAGGTCGGCCATCGTCTGCACGTCGAGCCAGGCCTGCGGTACTGCCACGACGACATCGGCACGGCCGAAGCCCAGTCGCGTCACGACATGGGCGGGATAGGGGGCTTCCTCGGCGACCACGCGCGTGCCATCGTCGCCGCCCAGCGTCTCGTGCAAAAGATCGATGCCGGTGACGGCTAGATGCACGTTGCCTGCGCCGATTTCACGGGCGATTTCCGATGCCGAACGAAATTGCACCTCGACGCCCTTCAGGCCGTCGATGGTGCCGAAGTAATCGCGGGCACCGCGCGCCTGTCGGATGGGCAGGCCGGACCGCTCGAAGAAGGCGAGCGTCTGTTCCTGGAGCCGACCCTTGGATGGCACGGCAACGATCAACGGTTCGGTCATGACGCCCTCCGGAAGCGTTCGGGCCAGACGGCGAAGCCGACCGCCTTGACCGCCTCGGCGGCCTTGAAGTGGCGGACCAGGCCGTCGTACCGCCCGCCGCCGCTGACCTGTCCCACCTCGATGCGGTTCGCATCGTGGATATCGAACACAAAGCCGTCGTAGTAGCCGAGGCGCCGGCCGAAACCGGCAGCATAGTGTAGCGTCGTCAGATCGACGCCGAGCGCTGCAAAGGCTGCAACGCGCGCCTTGAAGCGGTCGACAGCGGCGCGGAAGGATGGACGATCGCCGATGCGGCTCGACA
Organism: Pleomorphomonas sp.; assembly: GCA_029976075.1. Lineage (GTDB taxonomy): Bacteria > Pseudomonadota > Alphaproteobacteria > Rhizobiales > Pleomorphomonadaceae > Pleomorphomonas. The sequence goes on along the minus strand of JARKNW010000035.1, from coordinate 122,215 downwards.
AGGCTTCGAGGCGTAGAACGCCATCGGCAATCGACAGGTCTCCACCATTTTCGTCCTGCATCGACATGAAGTCGGAAATGGCCGCGATGGTTTCCGTCGGCACGCCGTCGGAGGCGGCCAGCAGGGCCTGCTCAAGCACTCGCTCCGCGATCTCGCCAGTGGTGCGGCCGCCAACCGTCTTCACGCCGGCAATCGACAGGATATCGGCAAAGAGCTGCCCGACCTTCTCGGCCGGGAAGGCCGAGAGGGCTTCGATGATCTCGGCATGCGCCGCAAAGCCCGGAAAGCCGAAACGGCGCTGTTCGAGACGCGCAAGCGTGTCGGCTATCTTCTCCGGCTCGCCGAACAGCGCGGTGAGGCGGGCTCGCCAAGCCGGAGGAATTTCAAGCGCCGCCAGCAACGCCGAGAAAAGGGCCACGTCACCGACGATGATGCGCTGATGGGGCGCCCCGCAGGCGGCAGTGATCGCCACGGCATGGGCAAGAGCGGCGGCGTCGGTGGCGACCGGGTCATGGTCGCCAAGAATCTCGCCACCAACCTGCCAAACCTCGTCGGCCTCGCCGGGGCGGCCGTTTCGGAAAACGCGGCCGGAATAGCTGAAGCGGCCACCGGCCGGTTCTGCGGCCAGCATGGTACGCACGACCGGAATGGTGAACTCCGGTCGAAGGCACCAGTCGTGCCCGTTGTTCGAAGAGGTCACGAAGATGCGGCGCCGGAACTCTTCGCCGGATATGCGGACGAAGTCCTCCATTGGCAGGAGAACAGGCACGTCGATGGCGGTGAAGCCGGCGGCCCTGAAACTGTCGATAGCGATCTGGATGGCGTCAGTCATGCCGCGCCTCCAGCCGCTTCGACGATGGCTTTCACCTCGGCAATGAGGTTGGCGCGAGCGACTTCCTTCTGAGCCGGGCGCGCCGCGCGCCATTCGGCGTTATCGGTGATACCTGCGGACAGCTCCTTGCCGAGGGCAAGATCCTTGATCTGAACGATGCCCGCGTCACGCTCGTTGGAGCCTTCGATGATGACGCAGGGTGCATTGCGGCGGTCGGCGTATTTCATCTGCGCCTTCATGCCCGATGCGCCGAGATACATTTCGGCAGCAATGCCGGCGGCGCGGAGTTCCGACACCATCTTCTGGTAGCCGGCGAGTGCTTCCGGGCCCTTGTCCATGACCAGAACGCACACCGGGCCGCTGACCTTGTCGACACCCATCTTGCCGAGCGTCCGGAGTGCCGCCATCAGGCGCGAGACACCGATCGAGAACCCGGTGGCCGGCACCGGCTCCTTGAGGAAGCGGCCGACCAGCCCGTCATAACGACCGCCGCCTCCCACCGAACCAAAGCGCACGGGGCGACCATCGTCGCCGTTCACCTCGAAGGTGAGTTCCGCCTCGAACACCGGCCCAGTGTAATACTCGAGGCCGCGCACTACCGACGGGTCGATCCTGACGCGATCCGCGTAGCCGGCAGCCTCGACGAGGTTGGCGATCAGCTTCAGTTCCTCGACACCCTCGCTGCCGCGAACGCTGCCGGTCACCAGCTTGCCGAGATTGGAAACGGTATCCGCCGCGCTGTCGGCGCCGCTGGCAACGAAGGCGAGCACCACGTCGGCCGCCTCGGTCGACAGGCCCGCGCCCTTGGTGAAATCGCCAGACTTCTCCTCAGGATTCTCCCAGCGACCGGCGCCCAACAGGTCGCGCACGCCGGAGGGGCCGATCTTGTCGAGCTTGTCGATGGCACGAAGCACGGTGAGGCGCGTGCCGGCCTTATCGTCGCCGGCAAGGCCAATGACTTCCATCACGCCGTCCAGCACCTTGCGGTTGTTGACGCGAACCACAAACTGCCCCTTGAGGCCGAGCGCCTCCATGGTGTCTGCCATCATCATGCAGATCTCGGCATCGGCGGCTACCGATGGGGCGCCAACGGTATCGGCGTCGAACTGCATGAACTGACGGAAACGACCGGGACCGGGCTTTTCGTTGCGGAAGACCCAGCCATTGCGGTAGCTACGATAAGGCTTCGGCAGCTTCTCATGGTTCTCGGCATAGAAGCGGGCAAGGGGCGCCGTAAGATCGTAGCGCAGCGAAAGCCACTGCTCATCGTCGTCCTGGAAGGAAAAGACCCCTTCGTTCGGCCGGTCCTGATCTGGAAGGAACTTGCCGAGCGCATCCGTATACTCGATGAGCGGCGTCTCCACCGGCTCGAAGCCATAGATCTCGTAAGTATGTCGGATGGTCTCGATCATGGCCTCAGTCGCCTTGAGTTCGGCGGGGGTACGATCGACGAGACCGCGCGGCAGGCGCGCCTTGAGATAATCCGACATCAGTCCTGTGCCCTGAAATAGCGGCCGTAACAGGCCAAAACGCGCGAAAACCCGCGAGCGGGGCGCGCGGGTTTCCAAGTAATCGATAAGCGCCGAAAGGGCAAGGCGAAGCAGGCGCGAAGGCTGCCCGCCGCCCTTTCGGTTGTGTCGTTCGATCAGGCCTTGCCGAGCTTGGCATCGACCGACAATGCACCGGCGCCAGAGCCGAGCAGCGTGAGAAAGCCGCCGGCAATGGTGATGTTCTTCATGAAGGCCAACCAGTTCATCATGTCCATCATCTCCTGGCCGGCGGTGCCGCTGATCGCCTTGTAATGGAACAGGTAGCCGGCAATGACGCAGAACCCGGCCAGAAGGAAGGATACGATGCGCGTCTGGAGGCCGACGAGGATGGCGAGACCGCCGCCGAACTCGGTGAGGATGACCAGTGGCAGCAGGATGGACGGTACGCCCATCGCCTGCATGTAGCCGGCGGTGCCGGCGTAGCCGACGATCTTGCCCCAGCCGGAGGTGATGAAGAGAATGGAGAGAAGAATACGTCCGGCGAGCAGGGCCGGGGCCTTGATGCTGTCCATGTCGGATATCCCATATTCGAGAAACATCGGGCGGCATCGCCTGACGCCGTTGCTGTCCGTATAGCTACGCATTCGTTTCCGGCATAGACATGAAAAAAGCGACGCATTGTTCCTGATGAAGAAACAATGCGTCGCAAAGCGCCGTTCAGGTATCTATGAGATTGCCTATCTCTGTCAGGCAGGAGCTATGGGCGTCGCGACCCCGAGCACGAAAGGTCCCTCCTCCTGCTTCCGAAGTTCAACGAGCTCATCGTGCAACGGACGGAGCGAAGAGCGATGGCCTATCGAGACGATGGCGGTCTTCGGCAATCGCTTCCTGAGCAGTTGGTAGAGCGACTCTTCCGAGGCCTCGTCGAGAGAGGCCGTGGCCTCGTCGAGCAGCAGGAAGTCGGGCTCGGCTAGGATGGCTCTGGCGATGGCGACACGTTGCTGTTCACCGCCGGAGAGGCGTGCGGCAAGGTTTGGCCCTTCGGAGAGATCGTCCAGTCGATCTGCAAAGGCGCCAAGCCCAACGGCGGACAGAACGTCCCGAACGCGAGCATCATCCTGCATGTCGGCCGAGTTCGGATACGCCAGCGCGTCGCGCAAGGTACCGAGCGGCAGGTAGGCAGTCTGCGGCAACACCATGACGCGCGCGCCCTCGGGGATGCCGACCTCACCGGTGCCAAACGGCCAAATGCCGGCCAGTGCCCGGAAGACCGAAGTTTTGCCGGCGCCCGATGGTCCCGAGATCAGCACTGACTTGCCCTTCCCAAAGACCGCGCCGTCGAGGCGAACAAGCGGTCGGCCGTCTGGCAAGGAGACGACGGCACCGTCGGCAACGATCGCCGCGCCAGCGATCGGCTTGATGGCAACGCCGGGCTTGGCCGCATCGACCTCGGCGGCCGACATTGCCCGTTCGAAGGTGGTGAGACGGTCGAGGACTGCTTTCCAGTTGGCGATCGCTCCGTAGAGCGAAACAAAGATAGAGAAATTCCCTTGTACCTGTCCAAAGGCCTGCGACGTCTGGATGAGGATGCCAAGCTGCATGGTCGATCCGGCGATGAAATAGGCCGGGGCCAGCATCAGGAAGGGGAAGACGACAGAGAATTGATCGTAGAAACTGGTGAAAGTCCGTAGATTCCGATTGGCATCCATCAGGCGGTACCAGTTGGCAACAATGCGACCGAACGCATTGGCGAACACCTTCTTCTCCGCCGCCTCGCCTTTGAGAAGCGCGATCTCCTCGGAGTTCTCGCGAAGTCGCATCATGGAATAGCGGAAATCGGCCTCGAAATGCTGCTGTTGAAAATTCAGCTTGATCAGCGGGCGCCCTATGAGATGGGTCAGGTAGGTTCCGAAGATCGAATACAGAATAGCCGCCCAAACAAGGTAGCCGGGAATAGTCGCAAAGTCGAAGCTTCCAATGGAATAGGGGAAGGCCGCGGATATGCCCCACAACACCCTGCTGAAGGCGTAGAGCGTCAGAACAGTGTTGAAGATCTGAACGAAAATGCTGAGAGTGGTGGTTATGAAATCACTGATATCTTCGGCTATGCGCTGGTCGGGATTGTCCGTCTTTCCATAGCTCGTTGCGAGTCGATAGTGGTTTGAATTTGCCAGCCAGCGATTGATGAAGCGCTGGGTCATCCAGTCGCGCCAGCGGATTCGCAGCCAACTGGTGAGGTAGATCTCGACGACCCCCGAGGCGATCATCGAGAAGGCAACGATGGTGAAGAAGCCAAGTTCAGACCAGAAAGTCGGTCCGTTACGATCCTGCATCGCCGTGTAGAAACGATTGTACCAGGCGTTATATTGCACGTTTAAATAGACTTGACCGACGTTGATTGCCAGGATGATCCCGAGAAGGCTGAGGGCAATCCAGCGCTCTTGTAGGTGAATCTTGAACCATCGGAAGGCGAGTTCGCCTTTTTGCTTTTCCTTGAAATACGGAACGGCAAGGCGCCAAGCTAGTGCGAGTGACGCTAGGAGTGCTTTCATCAGGTGTCCCCGGGACGGCGGATGCTTCGATGAACTGACGCAGAATCCTTGCGTCGATACAATGAAATTCATTGTTCTCGGCAAGGATCCCGCCAGTTTTCTTGGCGAGACAGCACGGCCTGATCACGGCGACATTGCGGCGGCGCGGATGAAGCTTTTGTAAGACACAACTGTTGGCGGACAAAAAGAAAGGGCGCCGCTGTCGCGACGCCCCATCGTCATCCAGATCCTTTGGATCAGAAGTCCATGCCGCCAGCTCTAGTCGGCTTTTGCCGACTTGAACCATCTTGAGTGATGGGCGGCCTTTATGGATGTTCAGATCTTCTAGATCAGAAGTCCATGCCGCCCATGCCGCCGCCAGGCATGGCCGGGGCAGCTTCCTTCTTCGGAAGCTCGGCAACCATGGCCTCGGTGGTGACCAGCAGGCCAGCGACCGAAGCGGCGTCCTGCAGAGCCGTGCGCACGACCTTGGTCGGGTCGATGATGCCGGCCTGGATCATGTCGACGTAGGTCTCGTTCTGAGCATCGAAACCGAAGGTTTCGCCCTTCTCGAGCACCTTGGAGACGACGACCGAGCCTTCGACGCCAGCGTTGACGGCGATCTGGCGGATCGGCGTCTCGAGGGCAGCGAGAACGATCTTGATGCCGCGCTCGATGTCGAGGTTGTCGGAGCTGAGCTTGGAAACAGCGGCCTTGGCGCGCAGGAGAGCGGTACCACCGCCCGGAACGATGCCGGCTTCGACGGCAGCGCGCGTGGCGTTGAGCGCGTCATCGACGCGATCCTTCTTCTCCTTGACTTCGACTTCGGTCGAGCCACCGACGCGGATGACGGCAACGCCACCGGCGAGCTTGGCCAGACGCTCCTGCAGCTTCTCGCGGTCGTAGTCCGAGGTGGTCTCCTCGATCTGCGCCTTGATCTGGGCAACGCGGGCCTCGATGTCGGCCTTGGCACCAGCGCCGTCGACGATCGTGGTGTTCTCCTTGGAGATCGAAACGCGCTTGGCATGGCCGAGCATGGCCAGCGTCACGTTCTCGAGCTTGATGCCGAGGTCTTCGGAGATCACCTGACCACCGGTCAGGATGGCGATGTCCTCAAGCATGGCCTTGCGGCGGTCACCGAAGCCCGGAGCCTTCACGGCGGCAATCTTCAGGCCACCACGCAGCTTGTTGACGACGAGCGTGGCAAGGGCTTCGCCCTCGACGTCCTCGGCAACGATCAGCAGCGGACGCGACGACTGGACGACAGCCTCGAGCACCGGCAGGAGAGCCTGCAGGTTGGAGAGCTTCTTCTCGTGGATGAGGATGTAGGGGTCGTCGAGCTCGGCGACCATCTTCTCGGCGTTGGTCACGAAGTAGGGGCTGAGGTAGCCGCGGTCGAACTGCATGCCTTCGACGACCTCGAGCTCGGTCTCGGCGGTCTTGGCTTCTTCGACGGTGATGACACCCTCGTTGCCGACCTTCTGCATCGCGTCAGCGATCATCTGACCGATTTCGGTCTCGCCGTTGGCAGAGATCGTGCCGACCTGGGCGACTTCGGCCGAGGTGGAGATCTTCTTCGAACGGGCGTTCAGGTCCTTGACGGCCTCGGCGACGGCGAGGTCGATACCGCGCTTCAGGTCCATCGGGTTCATGCCGGCGGCAACCGCCTTGGCACCCTCACGGACGATGGCCTGGGCGAGAACGGTGGCGGTAGTGGTGCCGTCGCCAGCCTTGTCATTGGTCTTCGAAGCAACTTCGCGGACCATCTGGGCGCCCATGTTCTCGAACTTGTCGGCAAGCTCGATTTCCTTGGCGACCGACACGCCGTCCTTGGTGATGCGGGGAGCACCGAAGGACTTTTCGATGACGACGTTGCGGCCCTTGGGACCGAGCGTGACCTTGACGGCATCGGCGAGGATGTCCACGCCGCGCAGCATCTTTTCGCGAGCGTCGGAACCGAATTTGACTTCCTTGGCAGCCATGGGTTTCTTCCTTGAAATGAGAGGTTAACGGAGGACGGAACGGACTGAGTGGATCAGCCGATGATGCCCATCACGTCGGATTCCTTCATGATCAGGAGGTCCTGACCGTCGATCTTCACCTCGGTGCCCGACCACTTGCCGAAAAGCACCTTGTCACCAGCCTTGACGTCGAGAGCGATGAGTTCGCCCTTTTCGTTGCGAGCGCCAGGGCCAACGGCCACGACTTCGCCCTGCTGGGGCTTTTCCTTGGCGGTGTCCGGGATAATGATGCCACCAGCGGTGCGCTCCTCAGACTCCAACCGACGAACGACAACACGGTCGTGCAGGGGACGGAACTTCATGTTCGGCTCCTCGTTTCTAAAATGCCCGTGGCTTGCGCGCTTTTGCCTCGCAGACCGCGGCGGAAAAATTTGCTGTTAGCACTCACTCATGATGAGTGCTAAGCGCGCCGGAGATAGGCGCATGCCGCCTGACTGTCAAGGGTAGGTCCGGTGTTTTACGAACAAGTCTTGTCCGCACTTGGGCGCACGGCAGCGACCGGCTGAACCACGACGAGGCAGGCTCCGATGATGATTGCCGCTCCCATCAGCGTGTGCAGACTTGGCACCTCGGCGAAAAACACCATGCCGAAAGTAACCGCCCAGATCAGTGCGGTGAACTCGAAGGGGCCGAGCAACGTTGCCGGAGCGTGCTTGTATGCCCAGGTGATCGCATAGTTGCCGCCGGTGCCGAGCGCCCCGATCGCCAGGAACATGAGGAGCGTCCTGGCCGGTATCGGCTGGTACCAGTAGAGCGCAAAAGGCAGGACGACCGCCGCACTGATGAAATTCTGCACCAGGATCATCTGCGGCACACTGTCGTGTACGGTGTCACGACGCGACATGATCATGGAAAGAGCATAGGCAATGGCTGAGGCAAGGGCCATGGCGAAGCCGAGGGGGCTCCCAACTCCCGAGCTCAGCTTCTCCGCAAGCATGACCACGACGCCGAAAAAGCCGAAGCCGGCCGCGAAAAGCGAACGACGCGTCACCGGATCTCCGATCATTGCCGCCGAGATGAGCACCATGAAGAAGGGCGAGGTAAAGGTAAGGGCAACCGTCTGGGCGAGCGGCAGTTGCTTGAGCGCTCCAAAGAACAACACTGCGCAGGCCAATCCCGCCAGTGATCGCCCGATGGCTCGCCGAACTGTCGGCCACCCGATGCGGAGTTGCCCTTGCGCCGCCGCCGATCCTCCCGAAAAGATCAAGCCGGCCGCGTAACGGAGGAAAACAACCATGGCCAACGGCGTGCCGTAGGTGGTCGCCTTGACCAGCGCGTCCAGCCCCGAAAACAGGACGACGGCTAGGATGGCGGCACCTGCCGCCTGAAGGCGCATCGACGGCTGCATGACATCTCCGGAAAGGCGGCGAGGACGCAGCCAGGACGCGGCTTCTACGCTTTGGCAGGGGCGCCTGCAAGGCCACGGGCGATGCCTAAACGACTTCCTGGGCGAAACATGGCAGCAGTCGCGCGGCAAAGCGACGTTCAGCGAGCCAGTTCCAGCCGGTAGGCGAACTCCCAGCCATCCGTGGCGTCAGCGAGGAAGCGGACGACAGGCTGGCGGACGAAGCCGAGCTTCTCATAAAAACGATGGCCGGACAGGAAGCGAGTGTCGCTCCAGAGCTTCAATGTTTTTCCGCCACGGCGGAGAGCTTCCTCCACGGCAAGGGCATAAAGCCGTTGCGCAAGGCCGGAGCCTCGCTGGTCCTTGCAAAGGTAAACCTTGTTGATCTCGAAGACTCCGTTCCCATCCGGAGACGAGATGGCAAAGGAGCCGACGATCATGCCGTTGAACTCGGCGACGAATAGTCTGCCGCCCCTGTTCTCGTAATGACTGGCGGGGGTTGCCAGTTCCGGGAACTCGGCGATTACGAACGGGCAGCCCTCATACTCCTCAAACACTGAAGCGATCAGCTGGGCAATGCCGGGACCATCCGCATCGGCTGCCGGACGAATGAGAAGCTGTTGTGTCATGACGGTCAATTGGCCGGCTTTTCGGCAATGGTGAATGGTAGCTCGAACTCACCCTTCTTGTCGGAGTTGCGGTCACTGAGCTTGGTAACCAGCACATAATCGCCGGGCTTCAGGCCCTTGAAGTTATAAACGATATAGACTTGAAACTCCTTGTTTCGGCGGCGCGATACCATATCGAGGGAGGCGAAGCCTTCCTGAGCGTGCAGAATCTGGCCGCGTGGTGTCCGAAGTTCGAAGTCGGCCGAGAAGTCGATCCTGAACAGATCGCCTTCCTTGCCAAAGCCATAGCCGAAGGGCTCGGCGTAGACGAGCATCTGCTCGTCCGGGTGGAAGACGGCATTGGGGCGGGTGGAGTAGATGCCGAAGCCGGCTGGCTTGCCTGTAACGAAGGTGGCTTCCGAAAAGCCAAGCGGTGCGGCATCCCATGCGACATTGAAAGCGGCTTCCAGTGAAGCCAGCGCTTCGACAGCCTTGCCTTGGGCAAGCAGTGCCTCAGCCGACTTGGCCTCGTCGAGGATCGGCCCCGCCAGGGCGGTGGATGCCGCCATTACGCAGGCGGAAAAAGCAGCAAGAAAACGCAACCCGTGCATGACCGCTCGTCCTTCCCCCAGAACATCCGCCGCGCAGGCTGAAGCGGCCTGATCGAAATGCGGATGTTCAAGCGATTACCTTGCCCTTCCACAAAACATCGCGGTTATCTGCAGCGAGCGCCGGTTGAGGCGCCACAGGCAGCCAGGCGAATGTGGTTCAATTCTATCTTACTGATCTGGCGCCATTTTCCAAGGTCAGGTCAGCCTCTTCGCAGAACTACTCAGGCACTGCGAGCAGCCATGGCGTCTTCAATGTCACGCCGCTTGCGGTAAATGGTCGATGGACTGATTTCCAGGGCCGCAGCCGCCTTGGCGATGTTGCCATCGAATGCGGCAATCGCTTCCTCTATCACCCGCGCCTCTTCCACCCAGAGCGGCTTGACTTCGGCCGGCAGCTTCTTTCGTGGTGCAGCGGCAATGGCCGCCGGCGCGACGATTACCGGGACCACCATGTCGGCAGTAACGAGATCGCCGGGATAGAGTCCCATCAGGGTTTCAAGCGCCGACCTGAGTTCGGCGACATTGCCTGGCCATGCGCGGCCGGCCAGGCACTGCACGGCGGCGGCGGTGAAGCGCGTGTAGCGCGAGCCGCTGTCGCGGTTGATCTGCCGCACCATGGCATCTACCAGCAGAGGGATATCTTCCGTGCGGTCGCGAAGTGGCGGCACGGCCAGGGTCAGCACGTTGAGCCGGAAATAGAGATCCTGCCGGAGGCCGGCTGGACCGCTGAGATCGTCAAGTGGACGTCGCGATGAGGCGATGATGCGGACCGAGAGGCGATGTCCTCCATCAAAGCCGGCAATCTCGCCGGTGTCCAGAAAACGCATCAAAGCAAGTTGGGCGGGGTCGGGAAGGTGCCCGACCTCATCGAGGAACAACGTGCCGCCATCGGCCGCGGCCAATGCGCCATCGGCCTCCGACAAGTCTGCCACCAGGCGGTCGACCGGTGTTCGCGAGCAATCGATCGTAACGAAGGGGCCGTTGCGACGACGAGACCGAGCATGAACGGAACGGGCTACCAGCGATTTGCCACTTCCGGCCTCTCCTGAAATGAACACCGGTCCAAGCGATGGCGCGACGCGCAGGATCTGGTCAGCGAGCGCACGTGTTGCCTGAGATGAGCCGATGAGACCATCGACTTCATCGGGGGCATTGGCAATGCTCTCGACAAACTGCCTCTCGACGCGCCGAGCGAAGGCATTGCCGTCGACAGGTTTCTCGATGAAGTCGGCAGCGCCCGAGCGAACGCACGCGACCGCAGCCTGCACGTCGGTCGGATCGCCCATGGCATAGACTGTGGTGGGCGTCAGTTGCTCGGTGAAGGCGCGAAACGCCGCCGGCCCGCCTATTGTTTCGAGATCGACGGCGATGACGTCGAAGGTCTGCTTGCCAGCCATCACCCGGGCAGCATCCCGCTCGGCCGTCTCGAGAATGAGCATCGGGCGGGCGATGCGTGCTTCAAGCGCCTTGCGTACGACCCGTCGCGACGAGACGTCTGCATCGACGATCAAAAGACGAACCGTCGATGTGCTGCGCGGGCCAACCGACATCGGAAAGCGTTCCTTGCCAGACAGTTGCAAATTGCATTGTGTACTGGCCGAACTCTGCCCCGATCATGGTAAATAAAGCGTTGATAACCCTTAACAGGATATCAAGCCGCCCAGTTCAAAGGCCGTCGGATTGCGGAAAGCCGATGGGAAATGGCGGCTCGGCTGCAGCGCTCGCGGAGGGACCGGCAACCAGGGTCATACAGCCACTTCGTAGCCGGCCGCCTCGATGGCTTCACCCAGCGCCTTGGCGTCCGCCTTGGTATCGATGCTCACTTTGCCCGCTGCGAGATCCACCTTGACCGCTGCGTCTGCATCGACGCGCTTGATGGCCTTCTCGACAGAGCTGGCGCAGCCACCGCACATCATGCCCTTGACGTTGAGTTCAATCATGCCTCGTCTCCACGCTTTCTGCCGTCGATGACCGTTCGTCAACGAGCCGCAACGAACATGGGACGACAGTCGGTGATGGTCAAGGCGGCATTGGACGGGCCAAGGCCATCAACAGTAGTGTACAAGAATGGAAAACGGGCCGAAAAGCCTTGGAAAACCATTGTCCGACTTCGCTTCCTCGCGCGAAAACGGCAACAATGTGATGTGATTCGTTGCGTGGTATCGTGTTGGAGTGGGCAGGCGAATGAACCGGTCGTCATCGACGATGATCTTGATCGCCATGGGCGTAATCGCGGCGTCGGCTGCGGTGGTGCTGTATTTCCAGCTCGGCTTGTCGGCGGGCGCTGCACTGGTGGTCGGCATTGGCCTGATGCTGCTGATGATCAGCCTGCAACAACCTATGGAGCGTCGGCGGGAGCGAGCCTGGTTTGAGGGGCGTTTGGCCGAGATCGCCGCTGTCGCGGGCGATGGCGAAGCCGAGATCGAGAAGATCGCCGCCCGACTCAACCGTCTGGAGCAGGCTTTGCCTGGCCGCGTGCGCGAGCAGACCGGGGAGCTTGCCGCTGAAGTCGAGGTTGTGGGCGAGTTGCTCCGGCAGGTGACCGAGACATTGGCAGAGCTCGAGTCTACCGTTGATGGTCGTCTGGATGGTGTAAACGCCCGCTTTGGCGCCTTGGAACGGCATCTGCGAGAAGCCGAGGAAACAACTGGACGACGGCAGCGGCGCGTGCGTCCGGATGATTACATGGAAGAGGGGCAGGCACGGAGCTCGCGGGGGGGCGACGGTCGGGATGGCGTTTCTGCCAGCATGAAAAACTCCCTCTTCGTTCCGGATACTGATCCGGCCTTTGAACGAGAGGTGGAGCATCTCATTCGGGATGAACAGGTCGAGCTTCATCTGCAGCCTGTGGTGACGCTACCCCAGCGAATTGTCCGGTCTTACGAGGTATTGACGCGCCTCAAGGGGGCGGCCGGCTTGATTCCGGCGGCGGAGTTCATCCCGGTTGCCGAGAAGAGTCGGCTCATAGCCAAGCTTGATACCTTCCAGGTGATCCGCTCGTTCCAGATCTTGAAGCGTCTCACCCAGCGCAACAGCGATGTCAGTCTTTACGTCAACCTATCGGCTGAAAGCTTGGCCTCATCGGCCTTCTTTCGGGAGTTCCAAAGCTTCCTCGCCCAGAACAGAGCCGTGGCCGAGTTGGTGCAGTTCGAGTTCCGCCAGGAAGCTCTCTTCGAAATGGGGCCGCTTGAAATTGAAAGTCTTCGGGCGGTCGCCGATCTTGGGTTCCATTTCTCGATCGACAACGTCACCGATCTCCGTGTCGACTTCCGCCGGTGGGCCGATCTCGGCTTCCGTTCGGTCAAGGTCGCGGCCGACCGGCTGCTTGGTCGGGCACCGCTCGTCACCGGAGATATCCATGTCGAAGACATGGCTGGTCATTTGCAGCGGCAGGGGCTGACCTTGATCGTCGACCGCGTCGAGCAGGAAGCGCAGGTCATTGACCTCCTCGACTATGGTTTGGGCTTCGGGCAGGGCAACCTTTTTTCCAGTCCGCGTCAGGTTCGGCCTGAAGTGCTTGGCGCGGCCCAGGCGGCGGCCGGTACAACGACGCGATCGACCTCGATGGGAAGCGAGCGGGCTGGGGCTTTACGTCGCTGACAGGGTGCCAATCCGGAAACGAAAAAAGCCGCGAGATCCGCGGCTTTTTTTTAATGCATAAAGCAAGAATGAAGTATCTGGTTCTTTACCAGAACTTCCACCACTTCTTCTGCTGCTCGGGCGGAGTGCCGTCATCGGTTACGACAGGCACGCCTGGGGCCGGCTGCAGGTAGCTGACCGGTGGTTCGACCAAGGCCCTGCGCACCGGTTGACCGCTGCCATCGTAGAGCCTGCTCGACTTATCGCGCGGCATGGCGCCGAGCTGGCTGGGCATAACCCGGCGCCGGTCGGAATCGCTCTTTGTGATGTCCGACGAGCCCGACCGTGCATCGGGAACACGGACTGCCAGAAGCTCGGATGCAGGGAGTTGATCCTTGTCCTCTCGTCCAGCTTCACGAGCCGCGGCATCAGCCAGGTTCTTGCGGGTCTTGAGGTCGTTGTCTTCCGGCCAAGTCCCACTCGCTTCAAGGCGCTTGGGATCTGCGGGAGACACCAAGGCCGTCTTGCTTGGAGGCACGACGAGTGGAGCGCGCGGAGTATAGTCAATGGCGGTCTTGCGCGAGGGCACGGCGCCAAGGCCCTCCATGACGGCGCGGCCCATCGAAACGTTTGGAACCTCGGTCTCGGGGTCGTCATCGGCCACCGAGGTGCCGAGCGCCGAACAGGCAGAGAGGCCCAAAACGGCAATGGCGAGAAGAGCGCAACGCTTGCCGGTCAGCAGATTGGTCATCGATATCGTCACTCTCGCTCTCGTCCCGGGTCGCTTTGCTCGACCCTTGTCTCGGTCAGCCGCTAGCCGACTTTTGAGGCGTCACTGTGGCCTCAAGCGCAGAGACTCATACAGGAGTGCGCCCACCCCTGCAACGATGGCGCAGTCGGCTAGATTGAAAACGTACCAGGAAAAAGAACCATAGTGCAGGTAAAGAAAGTCGACCACGCCACCAAACACAATGCGATCGATGAGGTTGCCGAGTGCGCCGCCGATGATGAGCCCCAACGCAAGGACGGCCACCAGCCGGTTGCGCGACCGCCACAGCCAAGTGGCAAGCAGCACCGTCGCGACTGCCGTAAGGCCAATCAGCATCCAGCGCCCGAGCGCCTCGTTCTGCTGAAACAGGCCATAGGAAATGCCCATGTTCCAGGTGAGTACGAGATCGAACACGGGCAGCAATGAAATGCGATCGCCGTCTGGCAGGCTCGTATGGTTCAACACCCAGTACTTGCTTGCCTGATCGACGGCGAGCGTCAATAGAACGACGACGAGCGCGGCAATCCGCGCCCGTCGCGTCGAAAGATCGCTCGGCGCCGCCGTCATGCGCCGGCTGCCAGCTCGCGCAACGCCTGGGCGTCACGGAGTGTCACATCCGGATAGTCTGGGTCGCTGCCGACTTCGGGCAGAATCTTCCACGAACGGGCGCATTTCCGCCCGATGGCAAGCTTCGGCTCCACGGCAACTGGCGTACCGTCGTCCAGACGGAAGGCGCCGTCCGGTGCCGCAGCATTTGTCACGGCAATCTGCGATGTGATGCAGATCTCGGCAAAGTCGAGCCCGTCGAGCGCGGCAAGAAGCTCCTTGTCTTCGACATGAACAACCGGCGCCGCCTCGAGGGACGAGCCGATGCGCTTTTCGCGTCGCTCGATTTCGAGGGCGCCGGTCACCGCGCGCCGAACCCTCTTCACCTTCTCCCATTTCTCGTCGAGCCCCGCATTCGTCCAGACTTCGGGCACCGTCGGGAACAGCTCGAGATGGACGGACGATGTATCGCCCGGATGCCGCTCGAGCCATGCCTCCTCGGTGGTGAAGGGGATCAGCGGCGCCAGCCATTTGACAAGATGGTCATAGAGCAGAGCGACGACATGAAGGGCGGCGCGGCGCTTGAGACTCGATTTCGGATCGCAGTAGAGCGCGTCCTTGCGAACGTCGAAGTAGAAGGCCGAGAGCTCGATGTTCATGAAATTCAGCACCGAGGAGAATACGGCCTTGAAGTCGTATTCCCGGTAGCCCTCCACCACCTGGACGCCGACCTCGGCGAGCTTGTGCAGCATCAGCTTTTCAAGCTCCGGCAGATCGGCATAGGCCACCGCATCGCCTTCGTAGTGGGCGAGCGTACCAAGCATCCAGCGCAGCGTGTTGCGGATCTTGCGATAGGCGTCCGAGTTGGCGTCGAGAATCTTCTTGCCGATGCGCTGGTCTTCCCAGTAGTCGGTCGAGGCGACCCACAGACGCAGAATGTCTGCGCCGGATTGCCGGATGACGTCCTGCGGCAGCACCTGGTTGCCAAGCGACTTCGACATCTTGCGGCCGTCTTCGGCCATGGTGAAGCCGTGCGTCACCACGGTCTTGTAAGGTGCAACGCCATTGACGCCGCAGGACTCCAGGAGCGAGGAGTGGAACCAGCCACGATGCTGGTCCGAGCCCTCGAGATAGACGTCGGCCGGCCACTTGAGATCGGGGCGCCCTTTCAACACGAACTCATGGGTCGATCCCGAGTCGAACCAGACGTCGAGGATGTCGCGCACTTGGTCCCAGGCCGCGAGGTCATCGACGAAGCCCTTCAGGAAGCGCTCCTTGGCCCCGTCGGCAAACCATGCATCGGCACCTTCGGCGAGGAAAGCCTCCCGGATCCGAGCGGCATAGGCGTCGTTGTGCGCGAAATCCGGACCAGGGATCAACTGCCCTGTCTCGGTGTTGCGGAACACGGCGATCGGCACGCCCCAGGCACGCTGACGCGACAACACCCAGTCGGGCCGGTTTTCGATCATCGAACGCAGGCGCGTCTGTCCGGCGGGCGGATAGAAGGCGGTCTTGTCGATGGCAGCAAGCGCCCGGGCGCGTAGCGTCGTCGCGTTGGAGCCGGCCGCATCACCACCGATCGGACGATCCATATAGACGAACCACTGCGGCGTGTTGCGGAAGATGACCGGTTTCTTCGAGCGCCAGCTATGCGGGTAGGTATGCTTGAGACGGCCACGCGCCGCCATCATGCCGGCCGCCGCCAGCGCATCGATCACTGCCTGGTTGGCGTCGCCCTTCTCGCCCTTGTCGGTGATGACGCGGCGGCCGACGAGGCCGGGTGCCTCATCGGTCAGGAAGCCGTTGTCGTCGACGGTGAAGGGGATCGCCATTGAGATGCCGCGTTCCGTCAACTGCCGGCCGTAGTCCATCCACACCTCGAAGTCCTCGCGACCATGGCCGGGAGCGGTATGGACAAAGCCCGTGCCGGTATCGTCGGTAACATGGTCGCCGGCGAGCAGGGGAACGTCGAACTGATAGCCTCCGCCGAGGCCGTTGAGGGGATGGGAGCAGGTGAGTGCGGCAAGCGCCCCCGCCGGAACGGAAGCCCGCTTCGCGTAGCCGGTCACCTTGGCCTGCTTGAACACCGCCTCCGCAAGAGCATCCGACAGGATGTACTTCTCGCCAGTCCTGGCCCAGTTGCCTTCCGGTGCCTCGGTCACCTCGTAAAGTCCGTAAGCGATCTTCGGCGAGTAGCTGACGGCGCGATTGCCGGGAATGGTCCAGGGGGTGGTGGTCCAGATGACGACAAACGCGTCGGATAGCTCGGTGGCACCGGACGTCACGGGGAACTTCACCCAGATGGTGTCGGACTGGTAGTCCTGATACTCCACCTCGGCCTCGGCAAGCGCCGTCCGCTCGACAACCGACCACATCACCGGCTTGGAGCCACGGTAGAGCTGGCCGGAGACGGCGAACTTCAAAAGCTCGGTGGCGATTACGGCCTCGGAAGCGAACGCCATGGTGGTGTATGGATTTTTGAAGTCGCCCTCGACGCCCAGCCGGCGGAACTCCTCGGCCTGTACCTTGATCCAGCCTTCTGCGTACTGGCGGCACTCGGCGCGAAAGTCGTTGATCGGCACTTCGTCCTTGTTCTTGCCCTTGGCGCGGTACTCTTCCTCAACCTTCCACTCGATCGGCAGGCCGTGGCAGTCCCATCCGGGGACGTAGTTGGAATCGTAGCCCATCATCTGGCGAGAGCGTGTGATGATGTCCTTCAGGATCTTGTTGAGCGCATGCCCGATGTGCAGATGGCCGTTGGCATAGGGAGGGCCGTCATGCAGGACGAACTTCTCGCGGCCCTTGGCGGTCGCGCGCAGCTTTTCATAAAGCTTCATCTCGTCCCAGCGGGCGATCAGCTTCGGCTCCTTCTCGGGCAAACCTGCGCGCATCGGAAAGGCGGTGGCCGGGAGGTTGAGCGTTGGCGAATAGTCACGGGACGGCGTCGCTTCGGACGTCGGGGCAGGCGTGTCGGTCATTGAATGTCTCGTAAATGCAGCAAGAAATGGGGCTGGCCGGTGGCGTTGCCGGCAATCGGCCAGAGGCTCGGCTCCCGGTCCCTCGATCCCACCGCCTCAGCGGCGACCGATCGGGGCCGGGCCGATAATTCGCTCTCTGATCCGGCACGTCAGGATGCCAAAGGCTCGGGTGCACATGGCCTGTTCCGACAGAAGATACCAAAACGGCACGACGCGGCTCACCGTGACGCGCCGGGATCGGGCCGACCGGAACGGCCGGCTCGGCCCCGTTCATTTCGTTGAAAAGCTCTAGCGACAAAGCGCGGCGAAATAAAGAGTTCGCCGGCAGATTTCTCCGACCGGCGAACCATTCCACGCTTATCTGCCGCTCGGCCGATATGTCAGCCTGCGGTGACGTTGGAGATGAAATGACGCACGCGCATCGACAGGTTCGATGCCTGCTGCGACAGGTCGCCGGAAGAAGCGAGCACCTGCGTCGCTGCGCCGGAGGTTTCTTCCGCAGCCATCAGAACGTCGCCGATGCTTGCCGAGGTTCGTCCGGTTTCCGCGGCGACATCGTGGATACGGTTCGATATTTCCCGGGTCGTCACGGCCTGCTCCTCGATGGCCGACGCGATGGATGCCCCGATGGTGTTCACCTTGTCTATGATCTCCGATACACGCCGGATGGCTTCCACCGTGTTGCCTGTCGCGGTCTGAATCCGCCCCACCTGGTCGCTGATCTGGGAAGTGGCCTGGGACGTCTGACCTGCAAGATTCTTCACCTCGGCGGCGACGATGGCAAACCCACGACCAGCCTCGCCGGCCCGCGCTGCCTCGATGGTTGCGTTGAGGGCTAGCAGGTTGGTCTGCGAAGCGATGCTGTCGATGAGCTGGATGACCTCGCCGATTTTCTCCGCGGTTGTTGCAAGGTCGCCGACCGTCGACGCCGCCTCGCGCGCTTCGCCGACCGCCTGTGCGGAAATCTGATGCGATTGGCTTATCCCGCGGCCAATTTCCCCGATCGACGCGGACAGCTCTTCCGAGGCGGCGGCAACCGCCTGCACTTGATCGGCAATCACTTCGGTCGCCTTGGCGACGCCAGTTGATTTGGTCGACGTACTGGCCGCGGTGTCGGTCAACGTGCCAGCCGCCGCCTGAAGCTCCTGCGCAGCCGACGATACCGTGGCGATGATTTCGCCGACGCTGGAATCAAAGGTGGCCATGAGGGTGCGCATTTCCTCGGCGCGCTCATGCCGACGGCGGGTTTCCGCTTCGGCCGCTTCACCACGCAACCGCTCCGCTTCGGCGAGCTTGCCGGAGAAATCGGCAAGGGCGCGGGCCATCGAGCCAATTTCGTTCCGCGCGGTCGTGTCGGCCGATCGCGCTTCGTACTCGCCAGCCGAGAGGCGCCCCATCCATCCCTCTATGCGAGCAAGAGCGTTCGATACATAGCGCCAGACGACCAGTGCAAATCCGGTCGCGGTCAGCATGGCGATGACGATCGTGAGATAGGCGATGCGGTTCGATGTGAGACGCGCTGTCTCGGCCGTAGCGTCCAGATTGTTGCTGAGTTCGTCGGCTGCCTTGGCTATGATTGCCACCTGGGGCTCGAGCGCGGCATAGGCTGCCGAAACGGTTTCCTGATCGGCTTGCATGGCTCGCGCGGCAGCTACCCATGCGTTGAAGGATGAGTCATAGCCCGTTGCCAGAGCGGAAAGCTTGGCCTTCTGTGCATCATCGACGGGCGAAGCGGTGATGGCCGCAGAAAACTCGACCACCATCCGCGCATGCTTGTCCAGCGAGGCATCATCTCGCCGCAACATGAAGTCCTTCTCGAAGCGGCGCAGCATCAGCAAGCGGATGGTCTGGTCCTTGTCCTTCAAGGCGCTGAAGGCGTCCTCAAGGTCGTGTACTTTCTTGCGCAGGTCCCCTTCGAGCCCCTGGTCGGGTGAGAGTCCCATGGCAACTCGCGTTGCCGCCAGCTTGGCGAAGGCTGCTTGGTAGGCGTCCACGGGCTGTGCGATCGCGTCGATGGCGGCAACAATCCGGCCGTCGCCGAGGCTTTGCGCCTTTCCGCGCAGACCGGCAAGCGCCCTTTCGGCTTCGACGACTCCCGCCAGCGTTTGATCGGCATATGTCTTGTCGGATCGCAGCAGGAAGTCTTTCTCTCCCCGTCTGATTTGCAGCATCAGCTCCTGGAAGTGGCCTGCATCGGTGCCGACCTCTCGGCCCAGCCGGGCGAGTGTGGTGGCTGTATCGACTTGCCCGCCCATGTAAAACAGATTGGCTGCGATAATCAAAAAGCCGATTCCAGCGATGATGACGCTAAGTAGAATCTGCTGTCCGATGCGAATTTTGCCAAGCATGTCCGTTATCCGCTACTGGAGAGTGCGGATATATTGGCATTGACCTGTTAATAAACGACATTTTATCGAAGCGGAATCCTACAAAAGGAAGCCGGTCTGCTCTGGCGTGTTCTTCATCATCTCATCATTCGATTGGGTATCAACCCGGCCAGAGCGCACGATCGAGCGCGGTGAAGCTGTCGAAGGCGGCAAGCAGTGCCCGGCCTTCCTCGGCATCGCGATTCATTTGGTCGATCAACCCCGCAACGCCGTCGAACTTCAGTTCCGGCCGAAGATAGGAGATCGGCATGATGGTGATCGTCTTGCCGTAGAGATCGCCTGAAAAGTCGAACACGAAGGTTTCGAATACCGGAGCGCCATTGTCGAAGGTCGGTCGGCGTCCCCAACTTGCCACGCCCGCCCGACGAATGCCGTCTATCTCGGCGAAGACAGCATAAACCCCTTCTGAAAGTCTCACTTGTGACGGCAGGCGAATGTTGGCCGTCGGAAAGCCAATGGTGCGGCCGCGCTTGTCGCCATCGACCACCTTGCCTTCGAAGAACCAATGCCATCCGAGAAGACCTGTCGCCTCGGCAAGGACGCCCTCGGCGAGACGATCTCGAACCGCACTGGATGAGACGGTATAACCATCCTCGGTCTCGAAAGGCACGATCACATCGACCGAGAAGCCATACCGTTCGCCGAGCTCGCGAAGCTTCTGTGGCGTGCCATGCCGCCCCTGTCCGAAATGGAAGTTCCAGCCAACGACGACATGACGGATGTCGAGCTCCTCGACGAGCACTCTCTCCACGAATTCTTCCGGACTCTGGGTCGCGAAAGTCTGCGAGAAAGGAATGGAGACAAGGCCATCAAGCCCCATCGCTTCGACGAGGCGCGCTTTGACTGGAGCCGGCGTCAGGCGAAAGACCGGATGATCCGGCCGGAAGACATCACGCGGATGCGGTTCGAAGGTCACGCCGACGGCGGGAATGCCACGCTGTCGTGCCACGGCAAGGGCTGCTTCCAAAACGGCCTGATGACCGCGATGCACGCCATCGAAGTTGCCGATGGCGACTGCTCCGCCTCTTAAGGACGGCAAAATGGACTGACGGTCGACGGATTGGAATGAGGGCATGGTCTCTGGAATCTGGTATCGCCTGGAGCGCGCCATGCCCAGAAGGTCGCCTGGCAACGCGGCGTGACCGTGCCTTCTGCCCCAGGCAAGGTCAAGCCGCTAAATGCCAAGCTGGCCTTGCCATCGCGGTGTTTTGAAAACGTCCGAAGGCTAAGGGAATCTCCGACATGGTTGGTAAAGCGTAAACCAGCCAGCCGAGAATTTACTATAAACTCGAGCAAAAACCGCCGAACAGCGCCATAAAAACGATTCATAGGAAAAACGAATTGTAAATCAAGCACCTCAATGACTGGCAAGAGCCCAAAAAGCCTTGGGGATCAGAATTAACCGACTTTTCAGGTCCCCGCTGTATGGTTTCCTTCAAGCACGGGCCCCGGCAGGGACGTTCACCCGCCCGTGCATTGAGCTCGTCATCGAGGCGCGGGTGGCGCCGCGGCAGTGTGGAGTAAACGATGGCACTTGACACATCGATTCCGGTTCTAGTGGTCGACGACTATAAGACCATGATCCGAATCATCAGGAACCTGCTCAAGCAGCTCGGTTTCGAGGACGTCGATGAGGCGGCTGATGGTACCGAAGCTCTGGGCAAGATGAAGGAGCGCCGTTACGGTCTCGTGATCTCCGACTGGAACATGGAACCGATGACTGGCTATGAACTGCTCAAGCAGGTTCGTTCGGACTCCTCCCTGTCCAAGACGCCGTTCATCATGGTAACGGCCGAGTCCAAGACCGAAAACGTGATCGCCGCCAAGAAGGCTGGCGTGAACAACTACATCGTCAAGCCGTTCAACGCTCCGACGCTGAAGAGCAAGATCGAAGCCGTCTTTGGCGATTGATGCCGATGCGGACCGGGAGAACGCGGAGCGGTGTTGAGGCCGCTTACCGCGATCCCGGAAAGGCGCGACGTTGCTGTCATATTCCCGCGACTAGACGTTCATGTTGCCGCCCCTTTCCGGCGGACGCCGTCGCGCACCTCAGAAAGAGGCCCTTCGATGTCTGACATGTCTTCAGAACATGTGGCCAAGATTATCGATTTTCTTCGCAACGGTCGGAAGGCAGAGGATGTCTCGCTCGAAGACGTCATGCGCCTTGCCGAGCTGATGGCCGAGAGTTTTCAATCTTTCTTCAAGACGATGGACCTTGCCATCTATTCAGAACTTGGTGAGATGGCTCGCGAAATCGCCAACATGAAGGAAGAACTCGCGCAGCTTCGTCTCAGCGACATGCGCGATGAGCACATCCCTACTGCCGGGCGAGAGCTCGATGCGATCGTCGAGGCGACCGAAGAGGCCACCAACACCATCATGTCGGCGGCCGAGGAAATCATGGGCGCCGATGCCGCCGACGTCGATGCCTATCAGTCGCTGGTCGGCGAGAAGGTGATCGACATCTTCCAGGCTTGTTCATTCCAGGACATCACCGGGCAGAGAATCTCCAAGGTCGTTTCCACCTTGAATGCGCTCGACAAGCGGATCACCACCCTGGTGGAGAAGCTGAAGATCATGCGCATCACCGATGCTGCCGGCGATGAAACGGCGTCCGAAAAGCGCGCTCGCGAACTGATGCTGCATGGCCCGCAGTTCAAGGGCGAAGGCGTCAGCCAGGACGACGTGGACGCTTTCTTCTGAGGGGTTTTTGTCGCCTGTACTAAAAAGAGGCCCAACGTGGCCTCTTTTTGTATTTGCTACCAGACAAGTCGCGGGATGGCGGCACGGATGCCAAGCCCTTCCGCCTTGAGCCGCGCGGCCAGTCGCGCAGGATCTGGCTGCATCAGGTCGCCAAAATCGGCACCGTGGATTCCCGCCGTTACCATCAGCACATCGATACCCTGATTCCACGCCCCTCTGATGTCGGTTGGCAGGCCATCGCCGATGGCCAGCACGCGGCTTTTGTCGACCGGACGGTCAAGTGCGCGCTCGATGGCGGCCAGAGCCGCGTCGTAGATTGGCTTGTACGGCTTGCCGATGATGACGGTGTCTCCGCCGAGCTCGAGGTAGAGCTTGGCGAGCGCGCCCGCGCAATAGACGAGACGGTCCCCGCGCTCGACGATCACATCCGGGTTGGCGCAGTAGGCTCTGAGACCACGTTCGATCAGGCGGCGAAACATCGGCCGGTAGCTTTCCGGACTTTCGGTTTCGTCATCGAACAAGCCGGTCAGTACCACGTACTCCGCCTGCTTCTCGTCAACGAGCTCGATGGTGAGGCCGTCGAAGAGGCTTAGGTTGTGCGATGGGCCTATATGGAACAGACGTCGGCGTGGTTCGTTCTCGAAGACTATTCGCGCAACCGAGCCGGATGTGACGATCTCGTCGTAGCTCTCGGGACCGATGGCGTACTGTTGACTGAGAAGCTCTCCCACCGCTTCCGTCTGACGCGGCGCGTTGGTGAGCAGCACAGCCGCCTTGCCGAGCGCACGGAAGCGGGAAAGTGCTTCAGCCGCCGCTGGATAGGGCGAGGCGCCGTTGTGAAGAACGCCCCAGACGTCACAGATGACGCCGTCGTAGGTCTCGGCGAGGGTCGAGAGCCCCGTGATCATGTCGAACTCTTGCATGCCCTCCCGATAAGGGGGAGACATGACAAGGTCAAGGCAGTGAAGTGGATGGCGGGAAAGGGCCTGGCATCGTGGAGCTAGCGGAGCTGGGCGATCGAATCTGCATCCTTGGACCTTCCAACAGCGGCAAGTCGACGCTTGCCACGGCGATCGGACGGAAGCGCCGGGTCCCCGTTGTCCATCTCGATCAGCTCTATCACCTTCCTGACACCGACTGGACGCCTCGGCCGACTGAGGAGTTCGTTGCCTTGCATGATGAGGCCATCAAGGGGGAGCGCTGGGTAATGGATGGCAACTATTCCATCTGCATGCCCCAGCGTCTTGAGCGGGCAACCGGCCTCATCCTGTTGGATGTTTCGACCTTGCTCAGTCTCTGGCGCTACGTTCGGCGCACCCTGTTCCAGTCCGACCGGCAGGGTGGCCTTTCCGGTGGCCGTGATAGCATCAAGTGGGAAATGGTCCGCCACATCTCGGTAACCACACCCGGCAATCGCCGACGTTATGCCGCGATGTTCCAAGACCTGGACTTGCCGAGGATCCACCTGACTTCGGCGGAGGCCGTCCGGAGATGTTATGCCGCCTGGAGGCTGGAGCGGTGACAATGGCGCGCTTTATGAGAGGTGCCTGTTCAGAAGATCGTTGACGAAAGTTGGTACGCAATCGCCGGCCTTGCCTTCGATTTCCATGTCGAACAGGCCATGCCCCTTGCGGGAAGCTTCGAGGTTCAACTCGACGGTGATGGCGCCTGCCTGTCGTGCCTCCCGCACGAAATCCGCTGCCGGATAGACGGTGCCCGACGTGCCGATGGACAGGAACAGATCCGCTTCGCCAAGCGCGCGGTAGATTTCCGGCATGTAGTAGGGCATTTCGCCGAACCAGACGATGTCCGGCCGGACCCCGCCCGTTCTGTCGCAGAGTGGGCAGGCGGATGCGGTCGACATGTCGCCTGACCAGGGACCGCGCTGGCCGCAAGCCTGGCACAGGAAGCCGTCAAGCGTGCCGTGCATGTGAAATAGCGCCTTGGAGCCGGCCTTCTCGTGCAGGCCGTCGATGTTCTGGGTAACCAGGAGGAAGCGTCCTGGCCAAGCCTTCTCCAGTTCGGCGAGCGCCGCGTGTGCCGGATTGGGGAGCGCCAAGGCAGCCTCGCGTCGCTGCGTGTTGTAGAACTCATGTACCAGTGGTGGGTTGCGGAGAAAACCTTCCGGCGTGGCGACGTCATCGATGTCGTAGCGCGCCCAGATGCCGCCAGCGTCACGAAAGGTGTCGAGGCCCGATTCCTGCGATATGCCGGCGCCCGTCAGTACGACGATCGACGTCGTGGCCGAAATCTCGACTTTTCTCATTGATGCTCCCCGTAATCCTCGGCCGACTATAGACCCGTGGATGGGGGGAGGTGTTGACGATTTTGTGGTCGGCGTCGATCTCGCTCCGCATAACCGCTTCGGCTATGCTCGCCGTTCCGATCCCCCGGCACACGCGAATCCCAACTGTCCATGTCCGTCATCATCCAGCTCTCGCCCGTTACCATCAACCGCATTGCTGCCGGCGAGGTGGTGGAGCGCCCGGCGAGCGTGGTCAAGGAACTGGTGGAGAATGCCATCGACGCCGGAGCGGACCGCATCGAGATCGTGACTTCAGGTGGCGGCAAGACCCTGATCCGCGTCACGGACAATGGTTTCGGAATGACGGCAGCCGATCTCTCATTGGCGGTGGAGCGGCATTGTACCTCCAAGCTGATCGAGGATGACCTTCTCGACATTCGTACCCTCGGCTTTCGCGGCGAGGCTCTGCCGTCGATCGGTTCGGTGGCCGACCTCAGGATCGAAACCCGGCATGCGTCCGAGGAAAACGGTTGGGCCATCACTGTATCCGGTGGCAGCCGGTCGGAGGTCATGCCGGCCGCCCTCAGCCAAGGCACTCGTATCGAGGTTCGGAATCTGTTTTTTTCGACGCCGGCTCGCCTCAAGTTTCTGAAAAGCGAGCGCGCCGAGGCTGGCGCGATCACCGATGTGGTCAAACGACTGGCTCTTGCTCACCCCGAGATTCGCTTTTCACTGGCGGGCTCCGATCGTTCCCCTCTCGATTATCCGGCACTCTCGGAAGGCGATTTCAGGGGGCGTGCGCTGCAGGTAATGGGCGCCGATTTCGCCGATAACTCGATCGAGATCGATGCATTGCGTGAAGGCGTCCGGCTGACTGGCCTTGCCGGGCTCGGGACATTGCAGAAGGCCAACGCCCAGAGCCAGTATCTGTTCGTCAACGGCCGGCCTGTCCGCGACAAGCTGCTGCTTGGCGCCATTCGTGCCGGCTACGCCGACGTCATGGCTCGCGATCGCTTTCCCGCAGCGGTTCTGTTCGTCGACCTCGATCCCCACGAAGTGGATGTCAACGTTCATCCGACCAAGGCGGACGTCCGCTTCCGCGACCCAGGGCTGGTGCGCGGCCTGCTGGTCGGTGCGCTTCGCCGGGCGCATGCCGACGCCGGTCATCGCGCCGCCTCGACCCATGGTGCGGCCACGCTCGACGTTTTGGCAACGGCTGCCACTCGCCCAATGCCTGCGGCAACGCCTTCGACTTGGCACAACAGGTCCTACGAAAGCCGACCGCTGACTTTCGATTGGCGCACGGCTCCGGATCGACCGATCTCCGACGAGGTTCCCCAGTCTCGCGGCTTCGCGGAAGAAGATGCGATTTTCGACGCAGGCCCGTCGCAGGGCAGCTTCTCTGTCGTCAACCAAGCGATATCCGCCGACGCCCGCCCGGGCCTTGTCGAGGCGACTGCCGAAAGCCTGTCCCGGCCGCTTGGCGCGCCGCGTGCCCAGATTCACGAAACCTATATCGTGGCTCAAACAGAGACTGGTCTGGTCATTGTCGACCAGCACGCCGCCCATGAGCGCCTTGTCTACGAACGCCTGAAGCGGGAAATCGCCAGCGGCGTCGAGACGCAGATGCTGTTGATCCCGGACGTTGTCGACATGCCCGAGGAGGATGTCAACCGCCTCATCGAACGCGCCGACGAACTCGCTGAACTCGGTCTTGTTATCGAGGGGTTCGGACCCGGGGCCATTGCCATCCGGGAGATTCCGGCACTGCTCGGACGGACCGATACGGCGGCGCTCCTGCGCGATATTGCTGACGATCTTGCCGAATGGGACCAGGCGACGCGTCTCAAGGAGAAGCTCGATGCCATCGCCGCCACCATGGCCTGCCATGGTTCAGTCCGTGCCGGCCGGCGCCTCCGGGTCGAAGAGATGGATGCTCTTTTGCGCGAGATGGAGGGGACGCCCAACTCCGGCCAGTGCAACCATGGTCGACCGACCTTCGTTGAGCTCAAACTCTCCGATATCGAGCGATTGTTCGGTCGAAGGTAGCCTTAGCGATCGCGGATGATGGCGTAGATCGCCGTATCCCAGCGTGCGTTCCCCACTTTTACCGACGAGCGGCGAACGCCTTCCCGAACGAAGCCGAGGGACTCGTAAAGAGCAATGGCCGGCGTATTGAAGGTATAGACATTGAGCTCCAGCCGAGGAAAGGCCCCGGCGTCGTCTAGCCGTGCGAACACCTCTCCGAGAAATGGTCGCGCCAACCCATGGCCGCGATGCCCAGGGGCGATGGCGAAGCGGGCCAGACGGGCGATCCCATCGGTCCAGTCGAGAACCAACTGAGCGTGTGCGGCTGGCTCGTCTTCCACAAGCCCAACGAAGGCTAGCCGGAGCGGCGGCTCGGTCGTCGTCTCGGCGAGCATCCTGCCGATCTGATCGGCGTCGAGGGGAAAGCGAAGTCCGCTTCCGCCCCATTGCACAAGCGCTTCCGGCGTTGGGAACCAGGAAGAGAGGGAGGCGAGACGTTCCGCCGTGGCTGGGACGACACGGAGTGACGACATGGAGCCCTTATTCGCCCTCGCCAAAGCGGTCGTTCACCAGCGCAGCGATGGCGTCGACAACCGCCTCGGCCTCGGCACCTGCGGCACGCACTTCGATTGACGATCCGATGCCTGCGGCAAGCATCATCAATCCCATGATCGAGGTGCCGGATACGCTCTGCCCGTCCTTCAGGACGAAGACTTCGGCCTCGAAGCGATCGACGCACTGGACGAACTTCGCCGAGGCGCGGGCGTGCAGGCCCTTCTTGTTCAGGATTTTCAGCTCGCGGACGATGGCACCATCGGAAATGTCGTCTGTCATGATCCGGCAAGTACCTGGCTGGCGACGGAAATGTATTTGCGGCCAGCGTCGCGGGCTTCGGTGACGGTCTCGGCGAGCGGCCGCTCCTTGCGTACCGTTGCCAGCTTGACCAGCATGGGCAGATTGACGCCGGCGATCACCTCGACGTCGCCGATATCCATTACGGAAATCGCGAGATTCGAGGGTGTGCCGCCGAACATGTCGGTAAGAAGGATGACGCCCTTGCCGGAGTTGACACGCTCAACCGAGGCGATGATGTCGCTCCGCCGCTGCTCCATATCGTCTTCGGGGCCGATGCAGATGGTCTCGAAATCGGCCTGGGGACCGACCACATGCTCGAGTGCCGACCGAAATTCGTCTGCCAGGCGACCATGTGTCACCAGAACCAACCCGATCATGCTGGGGTCCGATCCCTGTAGATTGCGAAGATCATGCGGCACGCCATGTTGGTTTCGCTCCAAGCTGGAACGGGCCACATCTTCACCAGAGCGGGATTTCTTGCAAGAGGAAATCGGATTGCGAGCCGGTCCGGCACCCCCGCCCGATGTGGAAATGGGCGGTCAACTCAACAAAAGATACTCGATATGAGCCGGAAAAGCCGGAGCTACGGGGGCTTTAGGGGAAAAGCGTATGGTTTGTCGGAATTACGGCTACGATCGTTAAATCTTGTTCATTTCCACGAGTGCCGCGATGAGCAGAGGCACCGAAACGGATGTTTGGCCGTTCGGAATCGCTTGCCTGGGAAGTCTCACTCCGCCAATTTCGGTCTCTTCTTCAGTTGTTTCCGGCATGCGGGCCATCATTTCCATATCCACAAGATCGGCGACGAGACGGATCACTGCCGATGGTACATGTTCAACCTTCTCAACACCCCGGCCGCGTCGCTCCGCAAGGCCGGCAATGGTCGCTGGACAGCGGGCAAGGAGACGACCATTCAGGCTTTCGAGGATGACGCGATCATCGGCGACGAACGCGGCATAGAGGCCCGTCCGTTTGGCGACATCAAGGAGCGCGAAGGCAAGCGATGTCTTTCCCGCGCCCGACACCCCTCGGACCAAAACGCCAGTTTCGCCGATCACGATGGCGGTGGCGTGAATGGTGGGCGGCATCATTGGACAAGGTTCGCAGGTAGCGATACCACGAAGCGGGCTCCGGTTACCCTGTCGGGAGCCTTGGGGTCATCGGTGCGGTTGATCGCTACGATCGTCCCGCGATGGGCTTCGACGATCTGCTTGGAAATCGACAGGCCAAGGCCGGAGTTGTTGCCGAAGCCTTCACCCTCCGGACGGTCGGTGTAGAAGCGCTCGAACACCCGCTCGATCTTCTCCGCCCGAATTCCGGGGCCGTGGTCGTCGACAATCACTTCGATCATCTGATCGTCGCGACGAACTGTCACATCGACCCGACCACCTTCCGGCGAAAAAGAACGGGCATTGTCGATCAGGTTATTGAACACCTGGCCGAGCCGACTGTCATGGCCCAGGACCATCAGGGGCTTGTTGCCATCGCCGCGGTCAACCTTGAGATCGATGCCGATCTCCTGATGGCGGCCTGTCTCACGCGCCAACGAGACGACGCCTTCGACGAGCCGGCCGACGTCGAGCGGCTCCACGTCCTCGCGGGCAAGCTCTGCGTCAAGGCGTGACGCGTCGGAAATGTCGGTAATCAGCCGATCAAGGCGGCGAACGTCATGCTGGATAATGTCGAGCAATCTCTCGCGGCTGTTGTCGCTCTTGGCAAGAGGCAGCGTCTCAACGGCCGAACGCAACGACGTCAGGGGATTCTTGAGCTCGTGCGCGACGTCGGCAGCGAAGCTTTCGGTGGCGTCCATGCGGCTATAGAGCGCGTTTGTCATGTCGCGGAAGGCGCGTGCGAGATCGCCGATTTCGTCTTCACGGTCAAAGGAGGGGATTTCCTCGCGCTGCTTGACGCCACGCCTGATGCGGTCGGCCGCCGCAGCCAGGCGGCGAAGTGGGCGCGCGATGGTGCCGGCCAACAGGAAGGACAAAGTGGCGGTCACGGCGGCCGCCACCAGAAACACGCGAAAGATACCCCACCGTTCCGCGGTGACGATGGCGTCGATATCGCCCCCCTCGGTGGAGAGAAGCAGGGATCCGACGACGACATTGAAGCGCTGCACCGGCACCGCCACCGAAACGATCATTTCACCGGCATCGGTGACCCGCACCACCGTGCCGGGCGCCCCGTTGAGGGCCTGCTCGACCTCGGGATAACCACGCCCGTTGCCGCCACCGAGCTCACGATAGACGGGCAGGTCGAACCGCCTCAGGCGGAACGTGACGGCGTTGATCGCCTGTTCGAGAAGCGATGGCGGTTCCGGTTTGGTCGGCGGCAGGTTGAAGCGGAGAACCTGGCCTCTGGAGTAGAGGAACCGAGAATCGAGGATCAGGATCCCGTCGCGGTCGTAGATGCGCGCCCGCGTCTTGGTCGGCGTGATCAGCCGGCGCAGCAGCGGCGCAACCCGCTCGGGGTTGATCGGAAAATCGAGGCTTTCGGTGTCGCTCGGCGCGGTCATCTCGCCACCGGCCTGCATTTGCAGAAGGCGTTCCGGGTCGATGGTGATCGTGTTGGATACCGCCGAGGCCGAAGCGGCGATGGCCCCGGCCATGATCTCGCCCTGGGTCAGGAGGCTTTCGACACGTGCGTCGATCAACCCGGCGCGGAACTGATTGAGATAGAGAATGCCGGCCACCAACGCCGCCAGCCCGGCGAGGTTGAGGACGAGGATGCGGCGGCTGAGCGAGGTGCCGATCGATGTCGCCGCAAACCGCTTGACGCGTCGGGCGATGACCGGAATGAGCCGGCGCATCGTCTGGATACGCCCGCCATCGGCCCGATCGGCTTCCTGGCTTCCTCTCATCGATATCGTTTCCCGCTAGTGGCTCGACTCCGGCGCTCACCACTGGCCGATGCTAGCCGTGGCAAAAGCCGGAGTCAAAAGAACCACCAGTAATCGGTTGTTTTTACTGGAGCTTCCGAGCTCGCCTTGTGGGGTGAGATCGAGCCGATCTGCCGTCTCGCATCTACAGCCGCCGCTCTCAGGTTTCCTTGAAGCGATAGCCGACGCCGTAGAGGGTCTCGATCATCTCGAAGTCATCGTCGATGGCCTTGAACTTCTTGCGCAGACGCTTGATGTGGCTGTCGATCGTGCGGTCGTCGACATAGACCTGATCGTCATAGGCCGCGTCCATCAGCGCATTGCGGCTCTTGACCACGCCGGGACGTTGCGCGAGTGCGAACAGGATAAGGAACTCGGTGACGGTCAGCACCACGTTCTGTCCCTTCCAGGTGCAGGTATGCCGCTCCTGGTCCATGACGAGATTGCCACGCTCGATGTTGCGGTTGGCGTCGGTCGGCTTCGGCGCGGCGGTGGTATCGCGCGGAGCGACGCGGCGCAGCACCGCCTTGACGCGCTCGACCAGGAGGCGCTGCGAGAATGGTTTGTGGATGAAGTCGTCGGCGCCCATCTTGAGGCCGAACAGCTCGTCGATCTCGTCGTCCTTTGAAGTCAGGAAGATGACGGGCATGTCGGTTTTCTGCCGGAGGCGACGCAACAGCTCCATGCCATCCATGCGCGGCATCTTGATGTCGAGAATGGCAAGATCCGGCTGCGCCTTGGTGAGGCCATCGAGAGCGGACGCGCCGTCGGTGTAGGTTTCAACGCGATAGCCCTCCGATTCGAGGGCGATCGAGACGGACGTCAGGATGTTTCTGTCATCGTCCACGAGCGCGATGGTCGGCATGCCCCAGGTCCCCGTCAGTTCCGAGCTTCAGCTCTTCATGTCATAATCGGTCGGTATCGACAGCCGGACCTTTGTAGCAGAGTTGAGCAGAATCTGGGCAACAATGTAGAAAGATCAAGAATTCACTCGCTTTTTCATCCGCATTCGACCGCGAAGCAGTGAATGTCTCTCCAGAGGGATGAAGGTTGCGGTGTTCTGGGTACTGCTCGCTTGGCTGCGGTGTCGGCTCGGTTCCAAGTCGCGGGTGGCTGATGGAGGGTTCGAATGGATGATGTTGGCTTCGATGCCCCGGGCGTGACGCGCCGGATCGTGCGGTCGGCCTCGACGGCTGCGCTGGGTACGCTTACCTCGGAAGGAACACCGTTCGTTACCTTCGTGACGGTGGCGACCGACATCAGTGGGGCGCCGCTCGTCCTCATTTCCGGCCTCGCCGCTCACACCCGCCATCTGGCTCGCGACGGTCGGGCTTCGCTGCTGATGCAGGCGCCGGCCGGCGAGGGAGATGATCCGCTGACGGGCGCGCGCGTCACGGTCGCCGGACGCTTCCAGCGCGTGGCACAGGAGGACGGAATCGCTCGGCGTCTTCTGTCCCGTTTCCTGGCTCGCCACCCGGAGGCGGAGGCCTACGCGGGCTTCGGAGACTTTGCCATTCACCGCATGACGGTGGAAAGCATCCATCTCGTCGCCGGCTTCGGCCGGATCGCTCGCCTTGCCGCTTCGGATCTTCTCGTGCCTCCAGACATTGCCGAAGCCTTTGAGACCGCCGAGGCGGCGCTTCTGGACAGCCTCCGCCTTGCCGGTACTCGGCTGGTATCGGTCGATCCTGATGGCGTCGATGTTCTCGACAAGAGCGTTAGAAGGGTCTGCTTCCCGCGACGGTCTATCGATCCCGGCGAGGTGGAGTCTCTGCTGGCGGAAATCCGTTGATCGGTCGGTCAGTTCCGCCGGGCGAAGATCACCTGCGTCTCGCCATAACTGCGTTGATCGAGCCGCTCCAACCCCTCGGGTAACGCAACTTCCGCCTTGGCGGTTTCTTCTATGACGACCAGAGCCCTTTCCGAAAGCCAGCCGCCGGCCAGCAGCGAGGCCAGTGCCTTTTCAGAAAGGCCCTTGCCATAAGGCGGATCGAGGAACGCGAGCGTGTAGGGTTCCGCCGGGCCGATCGACCCCATCGAGGTGGCGTCGCGGCGGAAGATGCGGGTGGTGCCCATAAGACCAAGCGCTTCCTGGTTCCGTCGAATAAGGCCGCGCGCTTCCGCAGCCTCCTCGACGAACAGGCAAGTCTTGGCTCCACGGCTCATCGCCTCGAAGCCAAGGGCACCAGTGCCGGCGAACACATCCATGACGCGGGCATCCTCGAACACGTTCTCGAAGGCATGCTCGAGGATGTTGAAAACGCTCTCGCGCAGACGGTCCGATGTCGGGCGGATGGCAAGGCTCCCGGCGGCCGGCGTTGCCAGTGCTGCTCCCCGATGCTTACCGGCGACGATCCGCATCGCGTCCCCTCGGCTTGCCTGAACCGCTGCGGTCACCGCCATCCTTCGGTCCCCGTCCGCCACCCTTGCCTCTCGAAGCGCTCATCGGGCTGCCGTCCTGAATACGGCTGCCCTTCGGTACAATGCCCCTCTGCGGCCGATCGCCACGCACGCGCGCCGGCTCATCGCCATGGGCGCGCGGCTTGCGGTCAACCTCAAAGCTCTTTCCCGATTTGTAGGCACGCGGTGCGTCCTCCGTCTCGGTACGGCGGCTCAAGCGACCGGTGCGCTGCTCTTCGGGGGCATCCGTCTTGAGTGTGAGCTTGGCGCGTTGAGGTTTCTCGGCCTTTGCAATTCTGACTGGCGGCTTTCCTGTTCCGGATTTGCCGCCTCGGCCCGACGCCTGACGGGGCGGCAGGGCATCGAGGTCGGCCTCATGGCGTTTGCGGTTTGCCGCCGCCGATACGCTCTTCGATCGCACCGGCTTCTCCTTGGGTGCGACTCCCGGAGCGGCCTTGGTATTCTTGGCAATGATCGATTGGATCGGAGCTCGATCGTCTTCACGGAGCTCGAAGTCCGCTCCTGCCTCGCTGGCGAGACGATCGCCGAGTTGGGACCGCAGCACACGACGCGGCACTTCTTCGACCGCACCATCCGGCAGTTCGCCGAGCTGGAACGGCCCGAAAGACACGCGGATCAGCCTGTTCACGTCGAGGCCGAGATGAGCAAGGATCGTCTTGACCTCGCGGTTCTTGCCTTCGCGCAGGCCAACCGTCAGCCACACGTTATCGCCTTGGCGACGGTCGAGCGTCGCTTCCACCGAACCGTAAAGCACGCCCTCGATGGCGATACCATCTTTCAGGGCATCGAGACGCGCCTGATCGATGTCGCCGTGGGCCCGCACCCGATAGCGGCGGAGCCAGCCGGTGGCCGGCAGTTCCATGACGCGGGCAAGGCCACCATCGTTGGTGAGCAGCAGCAGGCCCTCGGTGTTGATATCGAGCCGGCCGATGGTCATGACACGCGGCAGATCCTCGGGCAGGATCGAAAACACCGTCGGCCGGCCCTCGGGGTCAAAGGTCGTGGTGACGGTGCCACGCGGCTTGTGGAACAGCCACAGGCGGGTGCGGTCACGCTCGGGGAGCGGCTGCCCATCGACCTCGACCTTGTCGCCGACCTTGACGGTGATTGCCGGTGTGTCCAGTACGCGGCCATTGAGCTTGACTCGGCCATCGGCGATCCAGGTTTCGGCTTCGCGACGCGAGCAGAGGCCGGCACGGGCGATCACCTTGGCAATGCGGTCGGAGCCATCGTCGGCCTTGGCCGCGGATTTCTTCGCCTTGGGGGCAGGGGAGGGTGTCTTGATCATGCCGACGCTCTTAGCAGGAAAAGCAGACGGCGTGCAGCCGGTCTGTGATGCCGAAGACAGCTTGAAATCAAACTATGTTCGTGAAGAGCGCCGCGGGCTATATCCTTTCCGTCTAACCGAGGATCAGCATGCCCGGCTTCATGGATATCGCCCTTAAGGAAGCACAGTCGGCCGCCGCCCGCGGAGAAGTGCCTGTCGGGGCAGTGGTCGTGCGGGACAGCGTTGTTCTTGCCGCTGCCGGCAATCGGACCCTGGAGCTCAGGGATCCTACCGCCCACGCCGAGATTCTGGCCATACGCGCCGCGGCAGAGACGGTGGGCTCCGAGCGTCTCATCGGCTGCGACCTCTACGTCAGCCTGGAACCTTGCGCCATGTGCGCTGGCGCCATCTCTTTTGCTCGCCTCCGGCGTCTCTACTACGGCGCGGCCGACGAGAAGGGTGGGGCGGTGGAGCACAATGTCCGTTTCTTCGCTTCGCCCGGTTGCCATCATGCACCGGAAGTCTACTCCGGCATCGGCGAAAGCGAGGCCGGACGAATTCTCAAGGCATTCTTCGCCGAACGGCGTTAGCTCAGGCCGCAGCGTCAAGCCGGCGTCCGACGGCAACCTTGACTTCCTCGCGGATGCTTGAGGTCGCGGCGAGAATGTCGCGGGCTTTGGTGAAATCGAGCACCCCGATGCCGTCTACAGGCGGACGGATCAGGACGTCGGGCTGTCGCGACTTCAGCTTTTCCGAAATAAGCGCCTGCATCAAGATCTGGCTGGCCCCGAACAATGCTTCGCGAGCGCCAGGCAAGCGGTTCTTCTCGGGGCGCACGGGTGTGCCCACCACATCCACGGCGACAATTAGTTCCATGTCCTCCGGCAGGCGATCGAAGGGGAGAGGATTGACGACGCCCCCATCGATCAGTGTCAGCCCCCCGATCTCCACCGGACGGAACAAGGCCGGCAGGGCAATCGACGCGGCGACCGCTCGCCGCAGGGAACCGGCGCTGATCTCAACCTCGGCCGTACCGTAGAAATCGGCGGCAACCGTGGAAAAGGCTACCGGGAGGGTCGCGAAATCATCGGGCAGATGATCGGGGAGGAACTCATTGATCACCGCTTCGGGATCGAACAATGGCAAGCCGCTGACAATCTCGGCGAGATTACGGGGTCGAAGCTTCCAAATCTTTCCCCAGACATCGGCGGGTCGACCGAGCGCGGCTAGTATCTCATCCTCGATTTGCGCGCCGGAAAGGCCCGCAGCCGCTGCTGCACCGATCAAGGCTCCGATGGAGCAGCCGGTGATTGCCGAGGGTTTCAGACCGAGATCATCAAGGGCGGAAAGCACATGCACGTGGGCAAGACCACGAGCACCACCACCGCCGAGCGCCAGTCCGATACGAGGAAAATTCGACGGCGGTAAGGCTTTGGTCATGACGATGAGCTCAGTTGCTTCCTGATGGCGGGCATGCCGGATCGATATGGCGTCTTCACGACGCTTTCGCGAGGCTGGCCGGCAAAAAACGATCTTTTCCGGTTGCGAGTGTGCTTGCGGCGGTGTCGCGCCGCCGCTAGAGCATTTCTAGGATTACAAGCGAACGGTTGGACAGGCGCCGTTTGAGGACAGGAAGAAACTCCGTGAAGTATGTGAGCACCCGTGGCACAGCGCCCGTTCTCGGCTTTTCCGATGTTGTTCTTGCCGGTCTCGCCCGCGATGGTGGCCTTTATGTTCCGGAGGTCTGGCCGACGATCGATGATGCGACCATCGCATCTTTTGCTGGTCGGTCTTATGCCGATGTTGCCTTCGAGGTGATCTCGCGCTTCGTCGATGGAGACATCCCCGAAACCGATCTGCGGGCCATGATCGACGTCGCTTACACGGGTACCTTCCGCCATCCGGCGGTAACTCCCCTTGCCCAGATTGCTCCGGGGCATTTCCTTCTCGAGTTGTTCCACGGACCGACGCTGGCCTTCAAGGACGTGGCGATGCAACTGCTCGCCCGCTTGATGGACTATGTTCTTGGCAAACGCGGCGTCCGTGCCACCATCGTCGGAGCGACGTCCGGCGATACCGGCGGCGCGGCGATCGAAGCCTTCAGAGGACGTGACAACACCGACATCTTCATCCTGTTTCCGAACGGTCGCGTTTCGGATGTTCAGCGTCGCCAGATGACGACGGTGGCCGATGACAACGTCCACTGCCTTGCCCTCGAGGGAACGTTCGACGATGCCCAGAGCCTCGTGAAGGGGATGTTCAACCATTTCGCCTTCCGCGACGAGCTGTGCCTCTCCGGCGTCAACTCGATCAACTGGGGGCGTATCGCCGCGCAGGTCGTCTATTATTTTGTCGCCGCCGTGGCGCTTGGCGCGCCCGCCCGCAAGGTGTCCTTCACCGTGCCCACCGGCAATTTCGGCGATATTTTCGCAGGTTACGTTGCCAAGAAGATGGGTCTTCCCATCGAGAAGCTGGTGATCGCCACCAACGTCAACGACATTCTCGCTCGCACGCTCGAGACCGGTCGCTACGAGGTGACCGGCGTCGTCCCATCAACCTCACCGTCGATGGATATCGAGGTATCCTCGAATTTCGAGCGTCTCGTCTTCGAGTCCTGTGGACGCGATGCGACCACCGTGACGCGCCTGATGCAGACGCTGTCCCAGTCGGGCGCCTTCACACTTCCCAAAGCCGCCTATGAAGGTATTTGCCAAGAGTTTGGCGCGGGCCGGGCTTCTGTCGAGGCAACAGCCGGACTCATCCGGCGTCTCCGCAGCGAGGCTGGCTATTTGATCGATACTCACGGCGGCAACGGTGTGGTGGTCGCCGAGGCTTTCACCGGTGGACCGGTGCCGATGGTGACGCTAGCGACCGCCCATCCGGCCAAGTTTCCCGACGCAGTGGAAGCGGCGTGCGGCGAGCGGCCGGCCTTGCCGGCCTTCCTTGGCGATCTGATGCGACGGCCAGAACGAATGACGGTGCTTGCCAACGACCTCACTGCCATCGAGACCTTCGTGCGGCAGCGCGCGAGGGTGCTTGCTTGAATGGATGGTCCGAGGGGGAGCGCCGGTAAAAGTGAAGAGGCAGGCGAAACTTTGTGTTGAGTGGCGCGTCGTTCCATGCAGAGTTTCGCTAGAAAAGCTGACCTTTTAGGGAAGTGAATTTGACATTTGGAAGTCGTCCGACATGATGCGAGACCCGGTGACAAATTCAAAAGATCCCTGAAACAAAGGCTGCCAGTGGCTTTCTTGGCTCCGACATCTGCCGGAAGGCCTCTATAAAGTGAATGCAAATGTCGGGGCCGAACCACTAGGGAGGAAATGGTCGGATGGCCGTCGAAGTAACTAAGTTGGAAAACGGCATCACTGTCGTCACGCACTCCATGCCGCATCTGGCATCGGCGGCGCTGGGCGTATGGGTGGCTGCTGGATCGCGTTCCGAGGCGGCCGATGAGAATGGCATCTCCCATCTTCTCGAGCATATGGCTTTCAAGGGCACCAAGAAGCGATCGGCCAAGGACATTGCCGAGGAGATCGAGAATGTCGGCGGCGAAGTGAACGCCGCGACCTCAATCGAAAGCACCAGCTACTATGCTCGTGTGCTGGCGGGCGATGTTCCGCTCGCCCTCGATATCCTCTCCGATATCCTTCAGAACTCGCTGTTCGATCCGGACGAGCTCGATCGCGAAAAGCACGTCATCGGCCAGGAGATCGGTGCCGCTCTGGATGCGCCGGAAGACTTTGTCTTCGACATGTTCCAGCAGGCCGCTTTCCCGGGCCAGGCGATCGGCCGACCAATTCTGGGCTCCATCGAAACGGTGAAGGGGTTCTCGGACAACGCACTGCGTGGCTATCTCAATCGCCACTACACCGGCGGTCGCACGGTGATCGCGGCGGCCGGCAAACTCGGCCATCGCGACCTGGTGCGCATGGCGCGCCGCAAGTTCCAACATTTTGGCGAGGCCGAGTCCATCGTTCCCGAGCGGGCCGTCTATGTCGGTGGCGAGGCGCGCGAAGAGCGAGACCTTATGGAAGCGCAGGTGGTGCTGGGCTTCCCAGGCATCGCCTATGGACACGATGACTATATCACCGCGCAGATCGCGTCCTCCATTCTCGGCGGTGGCATGTCATCGCGCCTGTTCCAGGAAATCCGCGAGAAGCGTGGCCTGTGCTATTCGATCTACGCCTTCCATTGGGGGTTCGAGGACGCAGGGATTTTCGGAATCTCCGCCGCGACCGGCGAACGCGATGCCGGTGCCGTGGTCGAGGAGACCATGAACGAGATTGCCCGTGCATCGACAGCGGTGACCGAAGTGGAGGTGAAGCGTGCCCAGTCGCAGCTTCGCGCCGGCCTGCTGATGGCCCTTGAAAGCCCGGTGGCTCGCGCCGGCCAGATCGCCCGTCACATCATGTTTCACGGTCGCACGCTGCCGCTCGATGAGCTGGTCACTCGTATCAACGCCGTGACGCCGCAGAGGGTCTGCGAGTTTCTCGAAAAGATCACCGTTGCACCAAATCCGACGCTGGCGGCCATCGGCCCCATTGCCAAGGTTCCCTCGGTGGGCTCCATCGCGGGCGGTGCAGTATCGACAAAAGCGAGTGCGGCATGACCTTTTTCGGCGTCGTGGCCTCCGGAAGCCTTCCGGTGCTGGCGGACGACGCCGTCTGCCTGCGCCTGCCGGCGGTGTCGGACTATGCTGCCTGGGTGCATGAGCGATCCGAAAGTCGCGCCTTCCTGAAGCCGTGGGAGCCGACCTGGTCGACGGAAGATCTGACGCGGTCCGCCTTCAAGCGTCGTGTCCGGCGCGTTCAACGCGAGGCGGCCGACCAGAGCGGCTTCGCCTTCCTGATATTCCGTGGCGATGATGGCGTTCTCCTCGGAGGGATTACGCTGTCCAACATACGCCGTGGCGTTGCCCAGAGTTGCTGCCTCGGCTACTGGATGGGCGTGCACTACGCCGGCCATGGCTACATGCGCCGAGCGGTGGAGCTGGTTCTCGAGTTCGCGTTCGGCGAGCTGCGGCTTCACCGGGTCGAGGCAGCCTGCATTCCCGGAAATGATCGTTCACTCGGGCTTCTCGAAAAAGCCGGATTCGTCCGCGAAGGCTATGCGCGGCGTTACCTTCTGATCGACGGCCGCTGGCAGGATCACGTGTTGCTGTCGCGAATGGTGGATGACGATAGTAGCGCCTGAGAAGCCGCGGTACGGGCGGTTTGCACGGCCGCCGTCCTCGGATATATCTCTCGCAACACGCGTTCGGAGGACGCTGCGCGAAGAATGCCCGGCGGGCTGCCGTTGTGGCCTCCGCGCACACCGACAAAGCCGCCGCGTATCCGGCGCGGCTCACGAAACTGAACTGTCGCCAGTCGAGCTGGAGAGTGTCCTTGGCCTTCGTTCGCGCCGCCATTGCCTTGTTGCTGCTGGTGTTCGCCGCCGGCTTTACGCCACATCCTGCCTTGGCGGCCGAGCCGATCCTCGTCGAACCGGACGTCAAGGCGCTCGATCTTACGCACGCCGTCGAATACCGGCGCGACGTCGGCAATTCGATCCAGGTGTCGACCGCCCCCGGTCCAGACGGCGTCGTTCGCCGTATAGAGGTGCGAGCCAAGGGCATCGATTCCAATCCGTCCTGGGTGGTGTTCTCGCTGTCCAACCAGTCCGACGTGCAGCTCGACCGGCTGATCGTTGCCCCGCATTTCCATCTGGTCGGTTCGCGCGTCATGTGGCCCGATCTCGGCGCATCGCGCATCGCGGCGATCACACCCAGCTCCGGCTTCGCGCCTGAGCGTCAGACAAGCCAGGATTCGGACGTGTTCCTGGTGACGCTCGATCCCGGCACGGTGGTCACCTTCGTGGTCGAACTACGAACACGGGATCTCCCCCAGATCGGCCTTTGGGAGCCCAATGCCTATAAGGACAGCGTCAACGCCTATACGCTTTACCGCGGCATCGTGCTGGGCATTTCAGGCCTTCTGGCGCTGTTCCTCACCATCCTGTTCGTCGTCAAGGGATCGATGATGTTCCCGGCGACTGCGGCTCTCGCCTGGGCCGTTCTCGCCTATCTTTGCATTGATTTCGGCTTCTGGAACAAAGTGTTCGCCGTCGGCTCGGGCACCGATCAGCTCTACCGTGCCGGCTCGGAGGTGATGATCGCCGTTACCATGGTGATCTTCCTCTATGCCTACCTCAACCTCAACCGCTGGCACGTGCGCTACAGCCATGTGATGCTGATCACGCTCTTGGCGCTGGTCGGCTTGTTCGCACTCGCCCTCTACGATCCGTCGATCACCGCCGGTATTGCCCGCATGGCGCTGGCCGCTCTCGGCGGTATCGGCTTCGTGCTGATCGTGGCTCTGGCGCTGCGCGGCTACGACCGGGCGATCATGCTCGTTCCGACCTGGCTGGTGTTCCTGGCCTGGCTGGCCGGCACGGGGCTTGCGGTCTCCGGAAGGCTCGTCAGCGATCTTGCCCAACCGGCTCTTGCCGGCGGCTTGGTTCTGGTCGTGCTGTTGCTCGGCTTTACCGTCATGCAGCATGCCTTCGCAGGTGGTGCCATCACCCAGGGACAGGTTGACGACAGCGAACGCAAGGCGCTGGCCCTCACGGGGTCCGGCGACATGATCTGGGACTGGGACGTGCTTGCCGACCAGATCGTGACCTCGGCCGAAGCCGAGGAGACCCTGGGGCTGCGACGTGGTCGCCTCGAGGGTCCGGCTCGCGACTGGCTCGATTATCTGCATCCGCAGGACCGGGAGCGGTTTAAGGCGACGCTCGACGCCGTCGTTGAAACGCGCAAGGGCCGTCTCAGCCAGACCTTCCGCATGCGCGCCCAGGACGGCCATTATCAGTGGTTCCGTCTGCGTGCCCGCCCGATCCTCGGCTCCGATGGCGAGGTCATCCGCTGCGTCGGGACGCTGCTCGACATTACCGACATGAAGCTGGCGCAGGAGCGGCTACTCACCGACGCCATTCATGACAACCTCACGTCGCTGCCGAACCGCGAACTCTATGTCGATCGCCTCGCTTCCGATCTTGCACGCTCCAAGGTGGACAACCAGCGCAGGCCGGCCGTTTTCCTTGTCGATCTCGATCGCTTCCGGCAGGTCAATGAGACGCTGGGGCTGTCGGTCGGCGACACCATACTGCTTACGTTGGCTCGTCGGCTCGCCCGGCTTGTGAAACCGCTCGACACATTATCGCGTCTCGAGGGGGACCGCTTCGGCATCGTGCTGGTTTCCGAACAGGCTTCGGATCGGCTGGCCGCCTTTGCCGATACGGTGAAGCGGGCAGTGCGGGCGCCGATCGTGGTCGGCGAAAAGGAAGTGTTCCTGACTGCCTCCATCGGCATCGCGGTACCCGATACCGATGACAAGGAGGCCAGGACGCTGATCCAGGATGCCGAGATTGCGCTTGCCTTCGCCAAGAAGCTTGGCGGCGATCGCATCGAGACTTTCCGCCCGGCGCTTCGCATCATGTCTGCGGATTTGACTGCGCTGGAGCAGGATCTGCGAGGCGCCATCGAGAAGGGCGAGTTGACCGTGCTTTATCAGCCGGTCATCCGGGCAGGCGATCGTTCGGTCGCCGGGTTCGAAGCGCTGCTGCGGTGGAACCATCCCCGCAAGGGATCGATTCCGCCGGCCGAGTTCATGCCCATTGCCGTTCGCTCCGGCCTCGTGTCGCAGCTCAGCTTGTTCCTGCTCGACAGAGCTGCCCGGCAGCTTGCCGATTGGCGCGATCATCTTCCGTTCGGCGACACCCTGACCATGTCGGTCAACATGTCGAACCGTCAGGCGCTAAGACACGAGCTTCTGAACGAGGTAAAGGCCATTCTCTCCCGGACCGGTCTGCCCCGCGACGTACTGCATCTGGAGTTTTCCGAGAGCTTGCTGATGGAAAGCCCGGAGTTCACGCTGCAGATGCTGATGAAGCTGAAGGAGCTGGGTGCCGGCTTCGCCGTCGACGAGTTCGGCATGGGCTTCTCGTCCCTGAGCTATTTGCAGCGGCTTCCGCCCGGCACGCTGAAGGTCGACCAGAATGTGCTTCGCAGTTCCGGTCGGCATCGGCAGGCGCTTCTCAAGACCATCGCCTCGCTCGCCCACGACCTCGAGCTGGAGCTCGTGGTGGAGGGCGTCGATCGCGCCGTCGATCTCGATGAGGTGGCCGGTCTCGGGGCTGACTACCTCGAAGGCTACCTGTTCGGGTCCCCCATGAACGCCGACGAGGTTCGAAAGCTCATGGAGAAGGCCAAGAAAGCGGTGGCCAAGGTGGCCCCGGTTGCCGTAGCCGATGCGCACCCGCGTGTTCCGGACCGGGTGCCGGGAGCATCGGATGCGCCAGTTGGCGTCGGCGAGGCTGCGGGTGGACCACCGGTCGCCTGACCTCCACCTTTTCGCGTCGCGCCAAGTGTGGGATTAAGGATCGGCCGGCGATTCGTTGCCGGTCGTCTGGGTCTGGGACGTTGACAAGAGGATCATGACCGTCATGAGGACCGTTCTTTCCGCCTGCCTTTCCGCTTTGCTTGCCTTGGGGTCGCTGCCGGCGACGCTGTCTGCGGCGGCGGCGCAGGAGTTCGTTGACGGCAAGGTCGAGTCCGTGCACGGCGACTGGCAGATCCGATGCGACCAGCCGGTTGGGGCTCGCGACAAGCAATGCGCGATGGTGCAGAACGTCACGGCAGAAGATCGCGACAACATCGGGCTTTCCGTTCTGATCGTGAAGACGGTCGACAAGAAGGCCAAGATCATGCGGGTCCTCGCTCCGCTGGGCGTCTATCTGATGGCCGGTCTCGGTCTCCGGATCGATGACAAGGACATCGGTCGGGTTGGTTTCGTCCGCTGCCGGGCGCGCGGCTGCTATGCCGAAGTGGTCCTTCAGGACGATCTGGTCGGTCAGCTCGAGAATGGCGGCAAGGCCCTGTTCATCATCTACGATTCGCCGGAAGACGGTATCGGCATCCCGATCTCGCTGAAGGGCTTCAAGGAGGGCTTCGATGCCCTGCCGTGATCGGCTGCACTTGTACGCCTCAGCCGGAAACACGACATGTTGCGCGTCCGGAGGCTAGAGCCGCCGGACGTTTGCTTTTATGGATGATCCTACATCTGATGGGACGCTGTCGCCGATGACCGAACGCCATGACCTTCTCGCCCTCGCCGGATTGGATCCCGATAGCACGCAGCGGCTCGTCGTCGACGCGCTCGCCGGCGCCGATGATGGCGAGCTTTATCTGGAGCGTTCGGAAGGGGAAGCGTTGGCCTTCGATAACGGCCGCCTGAAGACGGCCACCTACGACGTCAATCAGGGCTTTGGTCTTCGAGCGGTAGCCGGCGAGGCTGTCGGCTATGCTCACGCCGACGATCTCTCCGAGAAGGCCTTGCGCCGCGCCGCGGAAGCGGTGAAAGCAGTGTCGTCAGGCTATTCTGGCACGCTTGCAGAGCCGCCTCGCCCGACTAACCGCAAGCTTTATGGCGACGTCAATCCGCTGCTCTCTCCAGCGTTCTCGGACAAGGTGGCATTGCTCTCGGAGATCGATGCCTGGGCGCGCGCTCGTGATCCACGGGTTCGGCAGGTCACAGCGTCGATCACCACTAGCCACAAGATCGTCGAGATCATTCGCGCCGACGGCGTCCACCTCAGGGATGTTCGGCCTCTGGTGCGCGTCAACGTGTCGTTGATCGCTGGCAGTGGCGACCGCCAGGAAAGTGGCTCCTATGGCGAAGGCGGGCGCCTGGCTCTCGAAGGCTTCATCACGCCCGATCGCTGGCAGCACGCCGTCGACGAAGCGCTCCGACAGGCCTTGGTCAATCTCGAAGCCAAACCGGCCCCGGCCGGCACGTTCGACGTCGTGCTCGGTCCCGGCTGGACGGGCGTGTTGCTGCACGAAGCGGTGGGACACGGCCTCGAAGGGGATTTCAATCGCAAGAAGACATCCGCCTTCGCTGGGCTGATGGGCGAGCAGGTGGCAGCCAAGGGCGTTACCATCGTTGATGACGGCACATTGCCGGAGGCGCGTGGCTCGTTGACAATTGACGACGAAGGAACGCCAAGCCGCAGGACTGTGCTCATCGAGGATGGACGCCTCGTCGGCTATATGCAGGACCGGCAGAACGCCCGTTTGATGGGGGCAGAATCCACTGGCAATGGTCGTCGTCAG
Organism: Pleomorphomonas sp.; assembly: GCA_029976075.1. Classification (GTDB taxonomy): domain Bacteria; phylum Pseudomonadota; class Alphaproteobacteria; order Rhizobiales; family Pleomorphomonadaceae; genus Pleomorphomonas. The sequence goes on along the minus strand of JARKNW010000035.1, from coordinate 77,971 downwards.
TCTTACGCTCACGTTCCCATGCCGCGCATGACCAACACCTACATGCTCTCCGGCGACAAGAGCCGAGAGGAGATCATCGCCTCGGTGAAGAATGGCATCTATGCCGTTTCCTTCTCCGGTGGGCAGGTGGACATTACGTCCGGCAAGTTCGTGTTCGACTGCACCGAGGCCTATCGCGTGCGGGACGGCAAGGTCGGCGAGCCGATCAAGGGTGCAATGCTGATCGGCAACGGCCCAGAGGCAATGAAACGCGTGTCGATGATCGGTAATGACCTGGAAATCGATCGTGGCATCGGCATGTGCGGGAAAGCCGGTCAGAGTGTGCCGGTTGGAGTCGGCCAGCCATCGCTGCGGATCGATGCGGTTACCGTTGGCGGGACGGCGACCTGATCCATGCCGACCGCGCTCCGCTTCGCATTGTTCGACATGGACGATGTCGTCTACACCTATACTCGTGCCGATCGCATCGCCTATCTGGCCAAGGTCACCGGACTTGCCCCGGCCTTCATCAACGAGCGTATCTGGGGGGAGGGGTTGGAGGCAGCCGCTGATGGCGGCGCCTTCCCGACGCCGGAACTCTATATCAACTCCTGGCGCGAGCGGCTCGGGTATCCGCTTGCCGTCAAGGACTGGGTCGAGGCGCGCCGCCTCGGCATGCGCCTCATACCCGGTACCCTTGCTCTTATCGAGCGTCTGGTAGCAGCTGGCACTGCCGTGGGCGTTCTTACCAACAACGGTCCCCTGGTCCATGCCTACAGGCACACGCTGGCGCCGGACCTTGCTCGCCTCGCCGGCGACCGTTTCTTGGTGTCTTCCTCCTTCGCTACGATGAAGCCCGATCCCAAAGTGTTCCTGAAAGCTCTCGATCAGTTGGGATTCTCGCCGGAGGAAGGCTTCTTCACCGACGATATGCCGGAAAATGTCGAGGGCGCGCGTGCCGCTGGATTGGTCGGCGCTGTCTTCACAACGCCAGCCGCGCTCGAGGAGTCGCTTGTCGCGCATGGTCTGCTCTGATTTGGCTCGTCCGTAAAAGTTACGAGGCGCCAATCGTCTTCAGCCCATTGAATTCTTCGTCCGCACGTCCTACCTCACCGGCAGCCGGGAGTGTGCCCGGCAGCCCTCGGCGTCTCGCCGAACAAGGTTGGGACGGACGCCGTGTTCTCAATGGATTTCCTGTCGGTTGAGCTTGCCGCTCTGGCACAGGTCGTGTTCATCGATGTCGTGTTGGCAGGCGACAACGCCATCGTCGTCGGGATGGCGGCGGCCGGTGTGGATCCGACCATCCGTCGGAAGGTTATTTTCTGGGGAATCGGTGGCGCCGTCGCGCTCCGGATCCTGTTTGCAATTATCACCACCCACTTGCTGGCTGTCGTCGGTTTGACGTTGGCCGGTGGCGTGTTGCTGCTGTGGGTCTGCTGGAAGATGTTCCGCGAGATCCGGTCTAGCCGCCATGAAGAGGCGCGCGGTGTGGAAGCTGCCGAGCAGGCGCTCGACGCTGGCGCCTGCGACGTAACGCCGGCACCGGCTGGCAAGACCTTCCGGCAGGCCCTGACCCAGATCATCCTTGCCGACGTCTCCATGTCGCTCGACAACGTGCTGGCGGTGGCTGGTGCAGCGCGTGACCATATCGGCGTCCTCGTGGTCGGTCTTCTTTTATCAGTCGGCCTGATGGGAGCCGCGGCGACGCTGATTGCCCGCGTCTTGCATCGCTTCCGCTGGATTGCCTGGATTGGCTTGCTGGTTATCCTCTATGTCTCGCTGGACATGATCCATCGCGGCTCGGTCGAGGTATGCACCGGCATTACGGGCGAGGAAAGCTGCCAGATTCAGGACCTCAAGGATGCTACGGACGACATGTTGAACTGAGGCCTCCGGCCTCACTTGTTACGTCTGCTGCCGAACGCACAAGAGGTCTCACGATGACGCACGCCCCCCGCGCGCCTGCCGACGCCGCCTACGTCGAGGGTTCGGTGTTTCGCCATGTCGTGGCGCTGACCGCTCTCGGCTCGTTGGGGCTGATGGCCATCTTCACCGTCGACCTCGTCAATCTCCTCTACATATCGCTCTTGAACGACGAGGTTCTGACCGCTGCCATGGGCTACGCCGGAGCGGTCCTGTTCATCATCGTGTCGGTCGGCATTGGTTTTTCCATCGGCGTGACCGCGCACACAGCCCGGCGTATCGGCGCGGGAGACCGTGCTGCCGCGCGGAGGGTCGCCACGTCCGGTCTTGTCATTTCGTTTGTTGCAACCTCGGTTGTGACCGTGGCGCTGGCGACCGTGCTCGACCCATGTCTGGCGCTGCTCGGTGCCGACGGTCGAGCATTCGAGGTGACGCGCCATTTCCTTTGGATCACCATGCTTGGGATGCCGCTGCTTGCCCTCAGCATGGCCATGGGCGGCGTGCTGATGGCCTTTGGCGCGCCACGCATGACGCTGTGGATCAACCTTGCCGGCGCAGGTGCCACAGCTCTTCTCGATCCGATCTTCATTTTTGCTCTCGACTGGGGTGTAACGGGCGCAGCCATTGTCACGGTGCTGATCCGCTTCGTGGCTCTCGCGGTCGGATGGTACGGCCTGGTGCCCCGTCTCAACGCGCTGGCTTGGCCAACCATGGCAAACGTCCGACATGATGCCGGGCCGCTCTTCGCCATCGCTTTCCCGGCGATTCTTACCAATCTAGCGACCCCGGTCAGCAACATGCTGGTGACCGCCTATGTCGCGCGCTTCGGTACCGAGGCGGTCGCCGGCTGGTCGATCATTGGCCGAATCTATCCCCTCTGTTTTGCTGGCATCTTCGCACTTACAGGTTCGGTCGGAGCGATTTTCGGCCAGAATGTCGGTGCTCGACGCTTCGATCGTGTTCGCAAGACGCTCGCTGACAGTGCGGTGTTCACGGCGGTCTACGTCGGGGTCATCTGGCTGCTGCTGTTTCTGGGAACCGATGCCATCAACTGGGCATTTCAGGCGAGCGGCCGTGTCGCTGAAATGATCGCCTTCTACTGTCTTTGGGCTGCGCCGACGTTCATCTTCACCGGCGCCTTGTTTGTTGCCAACGCCGCTTTCAACAATCTGGGCTTTGCTTCCTATTCGACGTTCTTCAACTGGGGGCGGGCGACGATCGGAACGCTTCCTTTCTGCTGGCTCGGCGTCTGGAATGGAAGCGCTGATGCGGTGATCCTGTGGTGGAGCATCGGTGCCGCTCTGTTCGGCGTACCTGCCCTTTGGCTGGCACGCCGGTCGATCGACCGCCTCGCGGTTGCGGCATGATTCCCTTGCGTGACGGCCAACTGGAGGTTATTCACCTATCCATGTTGAATAGCATGGACACTCCATTCGGTGGCGGCGAAGCGCAGATTCGCTACCTCGACGGCGACTATCAGATCCTCCGCAACGGCAATTACGTCCGTTGCGCGATCACCGGTCGTCCTATCTTGCTGCAGGATCTGAAATACTGGTCCGCCGAGTATCAGGAGCCGTATATCGACGCCGAGGCGGCGCTCACGGCCTATCGCCGTCATACCGGAGCTCGCTGAGCCAGAGCCCAGCCATAACTTCATACTGGCTCTAGCTGAAATGTCGCGCCATCCAACGCTGGCGGATATCGAGGAGCAAAGAGCCCACGGCGCGTTCTTCCGAAAATCGCGTGTGCACACCGAAGACGGCGACGCGATCCCGCGACCAGTTGCTGCCGACGATACCGCGTGGCAGCCGTACGGCGTCCTTCTCCGTCGTGACCGGAACGGCGTCCAGCGCATCGGCTTCGTCAAGGAGCCGTGTGAGATCGGAAAAGCGATAGGGATAGTGGTCTGCAAAAGCCCGACGGGCCGCAAGCCGGTAGCCTTCATCCTCGAGCGAGCGGAAGAACTTCTCCGGACGGCCGATGCCCGCAAAGGCAAAAAGCCTGCGATTGGCTGGGGCTGGTGGCGCGTTGGAGAGCAAGGCGGCGCGAAACACCGGCTTGCCGGCTCGAGAAGCGGTACGGACGACGCGTTGACCGTTTTTGCTGTCGCCATAGATGATGATCGCGTCAGCCAGCATCATCTGACGGCGAAGTGGCGCCCGGAGCGGACCGGCAGGCAACGGTAGGCCGTTTCCGACTCCAACCACGCCATCCACGACCACGAAGCTGAAGGTTTTCTTGACCGAAGGATTCTGGAAGCCGTCGTCCATGATGCACAGATCGGTACCCGTCGCCCTGAGCAGCGCAAAGGCTTCGGCGCGACGTCGCGCGACCACCGTCGGTGCTACACGGGCAAGCAAAAGGGCCTCGTCGCCGACGTCGCGAGCCGTATGGCGATCAACATTGACGAGCACCGGCCCCTTGAGGCGGCCGCCATGACCGCGTGTCAGGAAGCATGGATCGAGGCCGACCGAACGGGCTGAATGGGCAAGCGCGATGGCGGTGGGAGTCTTTCCGGCGCCACCTGCTACGAAGTTCCCAACGCAAACGAGCGGAAGTGGCGGTTCGGCGCCGCCGGGTCGATGCATGCGTCGTGCGGTAATGGCACCGTAGATAAGGCCTAGGGGAGCCAGCAACAGGGCAGTGAGACCCTTGCGTTTCCACCAGAAGGCCGGTGTCAGCATGGCGGGCCACCAGAGGCTCGGCCGATCAACGGCATGATGGCGTCGATGGTTCGTGCAACGGCACCGGCCGAACCCGAGACGACTTGCTCGCCAACTGCCGCCTGCTTCGCTCTCAGGGCAGGTTCGTTGATCAGCTTCAGCGTGGCATCGGCGAGCTCACCCGGGGAGCGGACGATCTTCAATCCGCCCGCTTCGATGAAGGCGCGGTAGATGTCGATCCAGTTGGAAAAGTGAGGGCCACTGATCACGGCCGCACCGAGACGAGCCGGCTCGATGAGATTATGACCGCCAATGCCGTCGATGAACGTTCCGCCCATCAGAACGACAGTGGCCAGCCGGAAGAAGGCACTGAGCTCCCCAAGCGTGTCGGCCACATAGATCTCGGTCATAGCGTCGGGCAGCTCGCCTGCGCTGCGACGACGCACCGACAGGCCGGCCGCCTCGGAAAGAAGGGCTATGTCACCGCCACGTACCGGATGGCGCGGCACGATGACGAGCAGCGCCTCCGGGCGCTTCTCCTTCAGGGAGAGAAAGGCCGTGAGTAGTAGTTCATCCTCTCCTGGATGGGTGGATGCCGCAAGCACCATCGGCCGGTCGCCAACGCCTTCCCTCAGTGCATCAAGGTCTGCGATGCCGACGTCCGGAAGACCGGCATCGAACTTGATGTTGCCAAAGGTCGCGACATCCGGGGCACCAAGATTGGAAAAGCGCTCTCCGTCATCGTCGGTCTGGGCCAGCACCAGCGACATGCGGCGAAACACGGCTCGTGCCGCCGGTGCTGCCCGCCGCCAACCGCGGAAAGAACGGGGCGACAGCCGGGCATTGGCGACGACCAAGGGAATGCCGTGATCGGCCAGGCGACCAATGGCGACGGGCCAGATCTCGCTCTCCACGAACACTGCCAGATCCGGGCGCCAATGGGCGAGAAAGCGGTCAACCGGACCGGCAAGGTCCAGGGGGGCGAACTGGTGAATCAACCCAGGTTTCAGGCGATGGCCCACCAGCGCAGCCGACGTCGTGGTGACTGTCGTGACCAGAACACTCTTGCCCTCGGCGGTCAGCCGGTCGATCACCGGCATTGCCGCCATCGCTTCGCCAACGCTGACAGCATGTACCCAAACGAGCGGGCCCTCCGGCCGACCTGCCGAAGGATGCCCGAGCCGCTCTGCCGAGCGGGCAGGATCTTCCTTGCCACGGCGGCGACGCGTGCCGACGATGATCCCACCAACCGGGCTGGCAAGCCGAGTCAGAGCGATCCAAGTCGAAAGCAGCGCATCTCCAAGATCAGCCATTGGCAGCAGTGTCTTGTCTCAAGGGGCCAGGGTGGAACTTATCTGCGATTCCCGTGCGTTGGTAGGCGTCCTGCGTGATCCGATCAAGTTCCTCGGTCAGAAGGAGCCTCAGCTTTTCGACGGTCTGTTCGTCCGCATCGGGGGGAACCCTGATCGGGGCGCCATGTTGGACCGTGGCTCGCGAGAAAGGAAGATCGACGACCATGTGATCCCAATTGTTGAACCGAAGGCCACGCCGCGACACGTAGGCGATTGGAATAATGGGTCGGCCTGACAGGCGAGCCAAATGGATGACACCCTTGCCAGAAACCTGTGCCACCTTGGGCACGTCGGCGGTCATGAGCACGGAGTTTCCGGCAGCGAGCTCTCTCAGCGCTTGGCGAAAGCCTGTGGCGCCACCCTTTTTGTGTTGGGAGTGGACGTGCTGCGAACCTGAGGCCCGTATCGTGCGGAAGCCCTGCGTGCCAACGGCGTCGGCTACAATCCCCGCTGCTGCGTTTCTGGCGATCATGGGCAGGATGGGAAGATCGAGCGGCACGGCACCAGGCGCCATCATCGCGAGGCCATGCCAGAAGGTGAAAATGGCCGGTGCTTCGCCTCGAGCCACGTCGAAGGCGTCCGTGGGCACAACGGTTCGCCGCGCGGTGTGATAGACCGACAGAACGTACCAGGCGAGCATATGCGACAGCGCGCGGCTCAACATCGCGCTGTCGAGGATTTTTCGGTCAAATCGCAACCGGCGTCTCCGAAGACGAGAGTCTGATCATCCGCAACGTCGCTACATGTCGCTCGCCAATGCCGGGCATCAGGTCGACGGATCCATGAGGCGGTGCAGATGGACAATGAAGTAGCGCGTTTGGGCCTGGTCGACGGTGGCTTGCGCCTTCTGCTTCCAAGCCGCATAGGCGGCCGCGTAATTGGGGAAGGCACCAACGATGTCGATGGCATTGAGATCGGCAAACTCTGTCGAATCGAGCGCCTTCATCTCGCCGCCGATGACCAGATGAAGCAGTTGCTTCGACGTGACTTCGGTCGTCATGTGAACTCCGCCTTCCGCAAATGGGCGCCTCCCGCAGGCTGCCCATCCCTCTTTTCATCAAGCCGGACCTATTTTGCAAGGGTGCCGAATTAGTAAGTTCCGATGGCCGCGGCCGCGGCACGCGTCAGCATCGGCAGACCGGCGATCAGGCTGTCATGATCGGGTCCTGGTTGGTTGTAGATGATGGACGCGCCGTCAATGGTTTCAAGCGCTCCACCGGCTTCTGCGACGATGAGATCGGCTGCAGCGAGGTCCCAGTCGTGGGCTCCGCTGCGGGCGAACGCGAGGTCGAGCGTGCCGTCGGCGACCATGGCGATCCTGAGTGCCAGAGACGCGACATAGCCACGGCTTCTCAACGTCGGTACAGGCCGGGAAAGACGCGAAATCAGCACGGCAGGGCCGGCCACGCGCACACCGGCAAGGCTAGGGCGTGGCTGCATTCGCAGATGATTGCCGTCGAGGAAGGCGCCACGCCTGTAACCTGCCGTATAGAGGTGGCTCACCGATGGCTGCAGGAGCGCTGCCGCAACAGGTCGTCCACCTTCGACGACGGCGAGCGATATCGTCCACTGATCGGAGCCGGCGATAAAGCCGCGGGTACCGTCGATCGGGTCCACCACGAAAACCCTTTCGCAGCCGAGTCGGGTCGGATCGTCCTCCGTTTCTTCCGAAAGCCAGCCATAGTTCGGGCGGGCGGCCAGGAGCCGCTCCTTCAGAAAATGGTCGATGGCAAGGTCGGCTTCGCTGACTGGCGAGTCGTTGGCTTTTTTCCAGACGCGCGGATCGCGGCGAAAGAAGGAGAGACCTATGCTCGCTGCGGCTAACGCGGCATCCGAAAGGAGCGCGGTGTCCTCATCGATGCGTGCGCTGTCAGCGGCCGGCAATCGTCAATCCCCCGATGGCCACCGTCGGCGAGGTGAAGGCGGAGCGGAACTCGATGTCATCGGCCGGTGTCAGCTCCCGAAACATGTCGAGAAGATTGCCTGCAACGGTGATCTCTGCCACGGGATAGCTAAGCTCGCCGTTTTCAATCCAGAAGCCGGAGGCCCCGCGGGAGTAGTCGCCGGTAATGAGATTGGCGCCATGCCCGATGAAGTCGGTGACATAAAGACCCGTGCCCACCGCCGAGATCAGGTCGGCTGGCGACTGTTCCCCTGGATGCAGCAGGACATTGGTCGATGAGGGACTCGGCGCCCCAGTGCCACGACCGGCACGGCCGTTGGTCTCCAGGCCGAGTTCACGCGCCGTTGCACTGTCCAGCAGCCAGGTTTTGAGGACTCCCTCTTCAATGAGGTCGAGAGCGGTCGCGCCGACGCCTTCGCCGTCGAAAGGACGCGAACCGGAACCACGCCGCCGCAACGGGTTGTCGGTGATGCGGATCTTGGAGCCGAACAGCTGTTGCCCGAGCTTGTCCTTCAGGAAGGATGAGCGGCGAGCAATCGATGTACCGGAAAGGGCACCGACCAACGCTCCAATCAAGCTGGTCGCGACACGGGGATCGTAGACCACGGTCGCGGTTTGGGTTGTGACCTTGCGCGGATTGAGGCGGCGCACGGCGCGGCCTCCCGCTCGGGTACCAACCGTCTCGGCGCTTTCGAGGTCCGCGAGATGAGTTTTCGACGAGGAATCCCAGTCGCGCTCCATGCCTGTGCCGCTCCCGGCGATCGCGGCCACCGAGTGGCCGTGGCCGGAAGATTCATAAGCACCGGAAAAACCACTCGATGTGACCAGAGCCATGCCGCCGCGCGCCCAATAGGCACTGGCGCCGGTCGTGTTGGTGACGCCATCGACCGCCATCGCCGCCGCCTCGACCGCCTTGCCGCGTTCGGCAAGGTCGGCTGCAGAAACCGGCGTCTCGTCGAGGAGATCCATGTCGGGCCAAGCCTTGGCCAGCAGCGAGCTGTCGGCAAGTCCGGCGAACCGGTCGGGTGGAGCCGCACGCGCCATGGCAACGGCGCGGGCCGCCAGAGCCTGCACGTCGGAGCCGAGCGTCGCTGAGATTGTTGCGTTTCGGTCGCCCACGAACACCCGGAGACCGAAATCATCGTTCTCGGCGTGCTCGATTTTCTCGACCTTGCCTTTGAGCACGCTCGCGACCTGATTGACCGAGCGCACGGCAACGGCGTCGGCGGCGTCGGCGCCGGCGGCGCGTGCTGCCTCGACGAGGCGCGCAGCTTGTCCGGTCAGTTGGTCGAGGTCGACGAGATCACTCATGCGGGTATCCGATCGGTTGCGGAAAGCTCTGTGTTTAGGGCTGGGCATCCCAGCCCACAAGCCTCGAGACCGCCTTCCTCTTACAGAAATGCGGCAACTCCTTGCTGGTCTTCACCCTAAGGTCATTTGCCAAAGCGCGAAAGCGACCATCCAAGGGTTTGATCTCCATGCCTTTTTGTCATCGGCGTGACAACCCGGCGGCTTTGCACGTCTGGCGCTTTTATCAACGAAGATTGACCGAGGGTTGACGCCCTGCTGCGAATTGGCGCTTCAGATTCCGCTAACCCTCTCAAAAATCGAGAAAAAGTTTACCCAATCCCTTAAGCCGCCGGGGATGACGTTCGCCCTATGCTGACCTTGGTTTCGGGACCGGGCGCAAAAAAAGACGCTTGGCCCGACAGGGATAGTCAAAAGATTTCGAGTGAGGCGAAGAGCATGACGGGAGCCACTCCCCTGAGCCTGAAGACGGCGCTTAGGCTCGATCCGGGACACTTGCCGGCAAAGTGGTGCGTCAACGTCGGGCAGGCCGGTCGGCCTGTCCAGGAGGCCGCCATATATATGGACGACGATGGTGTCGTTGTTCGACGCCAGCTGTCGGGCTTGCCACTGACGCTGAGCCTGCCGTTCGCCGCTTTCGAGGGTGTCTCGGTCAGGATTGAGCCAAACGCCACCGACGATCTCGTGGCTCACGTCGAGTTGCACCATCGCGATCCGGCCTTGTCCATTCCGCTCACCGTGACGCGTGACATGGAAGCCGCCGCTGCCGATTGGCAGGGCTGGTCGGATCGCTTGGGTCTGCCGATGTTGCTGGTCACGACGTCGGGCGGTGTTGAGCGGGTCGGTCCCAAGGCGACCGTTCCCGTCGGTGATCCCGCGCCCCGCCGTCGCCATGCCACCTTGGCTACCCGTCGGCCACGCTTCCTGGTGCGACGCAAGATGGGAGTCGCCGGCGAAATGCCCGTGCTAAGCGACTGGCGTGAGATCATCAGCTACGAGTGAACTATCCGACGCACCGTGGAAGCATGGACGGTCAGCTATCCTGATAGTGATGGTTCAGCACGCTGCCGGAATCGATCGCACGCAGGAAATGGTGCGACTGGTATCCCTGCTTCCGGTTGTAGATGTGAATCCGTTCGTGTGGGAGATATAGAAATGCCATGTGCATGAAGGCGGAATCCACGCCGACATGCAGTTCCGCCTTGGACATGGCGTAGGCTATGTGGCGAAGGGAGTTCTTGAGAAGCGGGTCCGCGGCCTTGCCGCCGACCACCACCGTTTCGAAGCCCTCGCGCCTGTAGCATTCGGTCACCTCTTCTTGCTGTTCGGGCGGCAGGGTGCGGCCGAATTGCATGGAATCCCATTGGACCGTGACAAAGCGGGAGGGAAGGCTGAGCTCGTGCCCAAGATCCTCGGCAGGCACCGGTGGAATGACGCGAAGATAATGTGAAATCTCGAGAGGCTGCGGCGTCTCGAACTTGCCTGGGTGATCCTGATACCAGAAGATCTCGGCGGGAAAGCCGCAGATTTCGAGATAGGAAATCCAGGCCCGCTCCGTGCGCGGCTCGAAGTCGTGGAACATGAGCTCCACATGGCCCTTTGGAAACAGGCTCAGAACCTCATCCCAGGACTCGCGTTTGTTGCCGAACGAGGCGCCGCCCGTGTGCTTTTTCCTGTTCAAGTGCAATACCACAGGCACGCCGTGAGCTTTCGAGAAAGCCCAGCCCAAGGTCACGCAGTGAATTCTGTCGCCTAACCCCGGGGCGACAAACGGTGCGCGTTTGCGATTGCTGCTGCGAGCCCGTATCGCGATATGCTTGCGTCCTGCTGCGTCAACGAGAATGCCGGCTTCATTCCGGACGGAACGCGGGGTATATCCGCCGAAATAATGGAGAATCCTCTTAAGCCACAGCATGTTGACGTCGCCCTCGTGCGCTTCCGTAAGCGGTTGCCAGCCTATGGACTAGCATCCGATTAGGCGTTACTCAACGATCGCGTGCGAAAGCGAACCTGGAGATTGACGTGACGAGACAAATCCCTGCTGTGCCGACGTCGTGGGGCGAGGTCATCGACAAGATTACCATCCTGGAGATCAAGAAGAAGAACATGGTCCAGGAAGAAGCCCTTCTGAATGTCGAGAAGGAGCTTGGAATGCTCTCCAGTTTTGTCGCAGACGCCATTGCCGGCGATCCGGCCCTGTCGGACATGAAGCAAGAACTTCTCGACATCAACTCGCGCCTTTGGGTCATCGAAGACAGGATCCGTGAGAAGGAATCAGTCCGCACTTTCGATGCCGAGTTCATCGAGCTGGCGCGAAGCGTTTACCGCACCAATGATTTGCGGGCAGCGGTAAAGCGGCGCATCAACATGCATCTCAACTCCGAGATCCTCGAGGAAAAGAGCTACAAACCGTATTGATGCGGCGGCTACATTCCCTTGAGCAATCCATCCACGACGAGACCGGCCGTCAGGATCAGGCCGGCGTCGCGGTTGGACTTGAATAGGCGCAGGCAGAGGGCGCCGTCGTCGGCGTCGAACTTTTCCACTTGCCAGGCGAGATGGCGGGCAAAGCCCGCAAGGCCGACAAAGGCGGCGATCTTTGCGTCGGCAAGGTAGAAGGCCGTTCCGAGCAGCAAGACGGCGGCACCGTAGCAAACGGTCAGCAGCTTGGGGGTCGACCGCTCGAAATAGCGGGCCGTCGAACCGAGATCGATCAGTGCGTCATCCTCGCGATCCTGGTGGGCATAGATCGTGTCGTAGGCGAACGTCCAGAGGATGGCTGCGGCATAGATGAGAAAGGCTGGCGGATCGAGCCGACCGAACACCGCCGACCAGCCCATCAACGCTCCCCAGGAAAAAGAAAGGCCGAGCACCAACTGAGGGAAGTTGGTGATCCGCTTCATGAACGGATAGATGGCTACCGGTGCAAGCGAGCAAAGGCCGAGTGCGATTGAGAACCGGTCGAACTGAAGCAGAACGGCAAGCCCGATGAGCGCTTGCAGCACGAGAAAACCCATGGCAGCCGAGCGGCTGACCCGTCCCGATGGAATGGGTCGCGTCCGCGTCCTGGCGACAGCGGCGTCGATGTCCCGATCAACAATGTCGTTGTAGGTACAACCGGCGCCCCGCATGACCACGGCACCGATCAGAAACAGCAGCGCATACCAGGGCGAAGGAAAGGTGTGTCCGAACGCTCCGCTTGCCAGGGCGAGCGACCACCAGCAAGGCAAGAGCAGCAGCCACCAGCCGATCGGCCGGTCCAAACGGGCAAGCTGCGCATAGGGCTTGAGGGCATACGGCAGCAGCCGGTCGACCCAGTTGCCGCGCGTCGCGTCGGGAATGACGATTTCGTCGGAATCAGGCGTGCTCATGGCTGAAGCTTAGCCTTCCCGACGCCGGCATGCGACAGCTTACTCACGCAAAACGGCAACGATTGGCGCCCTTCGGCCTTTCGTTCCATCGCCTGCCATGGTAAGGCGCGCGGCATCGGCTCGGCGACGTTGGAGGCCCTCAGATGCATGTGCTCCTTATCGGTTCCGGTGGACGTGAACACGCCATTGCCTCCGCTCTCTGCCGTTCTCCAAAACTCTCCCGTCTGACCTGCGCACCCGGGAATGCCGGGATTGCAGCGATTGCAGAGTTGGTTGCCATCGATCCTGCCGACCATGCGGCGGTCATCGCCTTCTGCAAGGCCGAACAGGTTGATTTCGTGGTCATCGGACCGGAGGCGCCGCTCGTGGCCGGCCTCGTCGATGATCTTTTTTCGGCCGGCATCAAGGCTTTCGGTCCCAAGAAGGAACCCGCTCGGTTGGAAGGCTCCAAGGCTTTCACGAAGGAGCTTTGTACCGAGGCAGGTATTCCGACCGCCGCCTATGGCCGTTTCTCGGATGCCGCGGCCGCCCGCGCCTATGTGCAAGATCGTGGCGCGCCGATTGTGGTGAAGGCGGATGGTCTGGCCGCCGGCAAGGGAGTGGTCGTTGCCACCTCGGTCGAGGAGGCTCTGGCCGCTGTTGACGCCTGTTTCTCCGGCGTGTTTGGCGCTGCCGGTGCGGAGGTGGTGATCGAGGACTGTCTGGTTGGCGAGGAGGCGAGCTTCTTCGCCATTACCGATGGGATAGACGTCCTGCCGCTTGCCGCCGCTCAGGATCACAAGCGCGTGGGAGATGGCGACGAGGGCCCCAACACCGGCGGCATGGGGGCCTATTCACCTACGCCCGTGGTGGACGACGCGATGGAGATGCGCATCATGGACGAGATCGTCGTGCCGACGGTGCGCTGTCTCGCCAAGCGGGGAACGCCTTTCGTCGGTGTGCTGTTTGCTGGACTGATGATCGAGGAAGATGGGCCCAAGCTGATCGAATACAACGTTCGTTTCGGTGATCCGGAAACCGAGGTGCTGCTGCCGCGCCTGAAGTCGGATCTCCTCGAGCTGATGCTGGCCTCCGCAGAGGGACGCTTGTCGGGCAACATAGCCAACTTCGATGATCGCACCGCATTGACCGTCGTAATGGCTGCCGAGGGGTATCCGGGCAGCTATTGCAAGGGTAGTCCGATCGAGGGGCTCGACGAAGCCGCCGCGTTGCCGGACGTGTCGGTATTCCATGCCGGGACCGCAACCAAGGATGGCGCGATCGTCTCGAATGGCGGGCGGGTCCTGGCCATCACCGCGCTTGGCAACAGTGTTTCCGAGGCGCAGTCCAAGGCTTACGCCGCCGTCGACCGTGTTCGTTGGCCCGATGGTTTTTGCCGTCGCGATATTGGCTGGCGGGCGGTGGCGCGGGAGAGATCCTGACGCTCGCTACGCCCGGCCACTTGTCGGCGACAGCGCTGCGAGATCGACGCCGAGCGTGGCAAGTGCCTTGCGATATCGATCGCCATCGGCGGCGGAAAAGATGATGTCCGGATCCGAATCCGTGATGAGCCAGCCGTTGGCCTGAATCTCGCTCTCAAGCTGTCCCGGCGCCCAGCCGGCGTAGCCAAGCGTCAACAGCGAGTGTTCGGGACCGCGCCCCTCGGCAATCGCCTTGAGAATCTCCACGGTTGCCGTCAGCGACAAATCCTCGGAGATGGGCAGCGTCGACGCATCGAGATGAAAATCGGATGTGTGCAGCACGAAGCCGCGACCGGTATCGACAGGGCCGCCCTGATGCACGCGCATGGACCGTGCCTCTGAAGGCAGGCGGATGCGCTTTTCATCCGGGATGATTTCAAGCTGAACCAGAAGGTCAGGGAAAGACAGGTGATCAAGTGGCTTGTTGATCACCAGTCCCATCGCCCCTTCCGCCGAATGAGCACACATGTAGATGACCGAGCGCGCAAAGTCGCCGTCATCGAGCGCCGGCATGGCGATCAGGAACTTACCGTCGAGATAGGCTGCCTTTCCGGCCATGGCGCATCCAGGGGTTCGCAGGGGGCTCCAGTTGACCAATATGAACCGCCATGGCGATTATTCAAGGCATGAAAGCAACGAAGGGAGAGGGCACTGGCCCTTCTCCCTTTGTCGCATTTACTGGTTGTTGTGGGTCATGCCGCCCGCAGCGTCACCAGGAACTCGTCCATGGCTCTACGGAGCTCGCCGGCCTGTGTTGCCAGATCGTCGGCAGCCGAGAGTACCGTGATCGACACGGTGCTTGTGTGTTCCGACGCCTTGCGAATGCCTTCGACATTTTCGGAGACTGCTGCGGTGCCGCGCGCCGCTTCGCTGACGTTGTGGGCGATCTCGCTGGCTGCTCCTGCCTGCTGCTCGACCGCAGTGGCAATGGCGCCGGAGATCTCGTTCATCCGGTGAATGATTTCGGCAATCGCACCGATCGAGGTGGCCGAGGTGCCGGTTGAAGACTGGATGTCTCCAATCTGACGGCCGATCTGCGAGGTGGCCTTCGACGTCTGATCGGCGAGCTGCTTGACCTCGGCGGCCACGACGGCAAAGCCCTTTCCAGCCTCGCCAGCCCGCGCTGCCTCGATGGTTGCATTGAGCGCCAGAAGGTTGGTTTGTCCGGCGATGCTGTCGATCAGCTCGACGATGGTTCCGATCTGGTCCGCGGCGGCCTGAAGGCTGCCGAGGTTCTCGCGCGTCGTCGCGGCGGTCTCGCGCGCTTCCGTTGCCACCGAGCCGGCGGTGGCAACGCGGGTTCCGATCTCGGTGATCGACGAGGACAGTTCCTCGGTTGCACCTGCAACCGTCTGGACGTTTGCTGTCGCCTGGTTGGCGGCAGCGGCGGCCGAGGCGGCCTGCATCGCCGTCTCCTCGGCATTTCCGGTCAAGGTCTCTGCGGAGCTGTGCAGCAGGTCGATCGCCGCCACGACCCTTTCGAGGACGCCGCCCACCGTTGCCTCGAATTCAGCAGCGGTCTCTTCGCGCAGCCTTTGGCGTTCGGCAGTTTCGCTGGCGTCTCGCTCCGCGGCCTCGCGAGCCAACACCCCGACCCGAATGGCATTGGTCTTGAACACCTCGACGGCGGCGGCCATGGCGCCGATTTCATCCTTTCGGCCAAGCCCCGGGATCTCGACCGAGGTGTCGTTGGCGGCTAGGCGCCCCATTGCGTCTGTCATAAGGGCCATCGGCCGGCCTAGACGGACGCGGGTGATGACCGCGGCGGCAACGGACAGCAACAGAGTGACTGCCAGCATGGCGACGTTGATTGCAAGCTGACGCGTCGCTAGGTTCGAGGAACGATCGGCCTGTGCCCGCAGAGCATCGATGGCCGACCCGGCGACGTTTCCAACCGCCGCAGTCGCCTTCGCGCCCATCTGGCGCCAGTCGTCGAACTTGACGCTCGGAGGCTGCCAGGATGTCATCTTCTTGATCTGTTCATCCTGAAGCTTACGGAAGTCACCGGTAAAGAACGCAGCATCACCTTCGGCGAAGCTCTGGCGGATGCTCTCCGGGATAGCGGACGAAGCGACCATGCTGCGGACCAGTTCCCATAACGACTGAGCCTGTTTGAGCGCTGCGCTGACCGGGGCGACCTCGCCGTCACGGAAAGGACGCTTCTCGGTGATGGCCGCCAGCATTCCCGTCACGGCGGTGCCGGCATAGCTGCGGGCACTCCAGGCGAGCGTGCGAACATTGGTAAGCGCGGCAAACTCCGGCGCCATGGTCTGGATAACGCCTTCGATCGTGCCCGTGGCGTTGTCCATCGCGGTCAGGACTTCGCCGCCTTCGGTGAGATAGGTCTTGGCGACGGCCTTGTCGCGCGCGGCAAGCGGTTTGGCGAGTTCGCCGTCGGCGGCGGTCCGCAGCTTTGCAAGGGCCTCCCGGCGCGCCTTGAGATCGTCGAGTACCGGCTTAAGGGTAACGTTCCCAATCTTCTCGAGACCGACGATCGTCGCGTCGAGACCGGTTGAGGCGGCCGCACGCCGCTCGGCAATCACCTTGATTGCTTCGCCACTCTGTTCGGGGGGCAAGCCAAGCACCGACGGCGTGTCGCCGCGCTCGATCCGGAAATTAGACACTGCATCGAACAGGTTGCGCTCGATGCCGGTCAGGTTGCGTAGCGTTTCCGCCGTCGTCCATGCGCGATAGGCCGTCCAAGCTCCATCTCCTGTTATTGCCAGGAGTGCGAGGCTCAACGTCGAAATGACCAAGATTATCGACTTCTGTATCGACAGGCGCATGCTATCCTCAGCGGGCTCATACGAAAGGTGCATTCATCAAGCCCATCAGCCCTTAAGAAACAGAAAACACTGATGATTATGACAGAAGGATGCCTGTCTTACCGATGGGCCCTCCTGACAAGGCAATATGATCCGCAAAGGAAGGCTGTCGTTTTTCGCAAGGTAAAAACCGCGCCTCGATGCTATCTAGTTGCGAACGTTTCCTCGAACCGAGACGACTACGTTGAAGATATCGGCCTTCCTAAGATTTGCGTTTCCCATCCTTTTGTTGAGCGGCATTCCCGCCGGTGCCTCCACGTTCGAGGCGCCAACCGTGCAGACTCGTCTGGTTGTTGCCGGCGGTCTCGAGAACGGCGTCTATCGAGCGGCTCTGGAGCTTGATCTGCCCGATGGCTGGCACACCTACTGGCGCAATCCGGGGGATGCCGGAATTCCGCCGATTTTTGACGTCGCCAAGAGCGCCAATCTCAAGGATTTCAGCGTCGACTACCCGGTGCCGGTTCGCCACATCGATGGTGCTGGCACTTCGATGATCTATGAAGGTCGTCTTCTCCTGCCGATCCGAGCCGTGCCTGTTCGGCCGGATATGCCGGTGATACTTACAGTGCGAGTGCTCTATGGCCTCTGCGCCGACGTTTGCGTGCCCGCCGAAGCCGATGTTTCGGCCCGTCTGGAGCCGACAACCGACCTTGATCAGGGCGCAAGCGACGAAATTGATGCTTCCGAGGCGCGTGTGCCCGTCAGGGCGGAGGACGATCGTCTGACCGTTGATCATCTCGACTTCGATGCGGAGACGGCGCGGGGCGATGCCGACGTTTCCGTCACTGACGATGGTCGCCTGATCGACCTGTTCGTTACTGCACCTGCCAAATGGTATGCCACTCCGCCCGAACCCGCAGGCACCGACGGTAACCGTCGCCGGTTCAAAGTCGCCTTGGAAGGGCCGGCGAAGGCGCGGCCGGACGGCGTGGAACTGAATTTCGTTCTGGTGGAAAAAGACCGTGCCTACGAGATCATCCGTCGTCTCGACGCTGTAGCCCAATAGGTATATTCACTGGGGTTTATAGCGTTTGCGAAAAGGAAGACGGCAATGATCAAGGTCGGAGACAAGCTGCCCGCATTCACCTTTCTGACGCCGACTGCCGATGGTGGCAGGAAGGAGATCACGACTGACGAGGTGTTTGGCGGCAAGAAGGTCATTTTGGTGGCTGTGCCGGGCGCCTTTACGCCGACCTGCTCGAAGAGCCATGTTCCCGGCTTCATTCAGAAGTTCGAAGAGATCAAGGCCAAGGGCGTGGATGCCATCGTCGTGACGGCCGTCAACGATGCCTACGTGCTCGGCGCTTGGCGCGATGCGCTCGGCGCCGGCGACATGATCCTTTTTCTCGCAGACGGCTCCGCGGCTTTTGCAAAGGAACTCGGGCTCAGCCACGACTTCGGGGCCAGCATGGGTACCCGCTCCAAGCGCTACGCGGCCATCATCGAGTCCGGCGTCGTGAAGGAACTGCAGGTCGAGGAAAAGGCCAGCGAGACCACCTGCTCCAGCGCGCCCAGCATTGTCGAGAAGCTCTGAGATTCAACTGATCACTTCAATGGTCCGGCCGGCGCGAACGATCGCGTCGGTCGTCTCCAGCCGATCTCCATCGATTTGCATTCTGATCCCGTCACCGGAAAAGCGCACTTCGGCGACGGCTCGGTCCTGAACGGCGTCAAGTTTGTCGAGTCGGCCAAGCGCAAGGGCCGTGGCGGCTTTCAACAGCGTTGCCGGCCGGTCGTCGGCAAGCGTCACGAGGCGCAGGCCGGGCTCTGTTGCCCGGGTATGACGCGTGATGGACAGTGGACCGCCGTAAAAGCGCGCCGTCGTCACCACGGCGATCCGACATCGGAAGGTTTCATTGTCGGCAGTGACGGTGACGTCCCGTCCCGTCTTGCCAAGGGCCAGCGTCAGGCCCCTCCAGGCATAGGCGAGCTTGCCCCACCGCCGCTTGAACGGAGCATCAACGGCGTGAACGATGTCGGCATCGAAGCCGGCCGACACCATCAGTGAAAACGGCCGATCGCCCACACTGCCGAGATAGAGCGGGGTCGTGCGCCCAGCCGCGATGCGTTCGGCCAGTTTCTCGGGCGAGAATGGCAAGCCCAGCTCATGGGCCAAAACGTTTGCCGTGCCGAATGGAAGGATGGAGAGGGCCGGGCCGCTGTCGCCTCGCCTGACGATGCCGGTAATCGCTTCGTTGATGGAGCCATCCCCGCCGCCGACCACAAGTGTGCGCACGGATGGCGAGAGCTCGGTGGCGATGTCGGCGAGCTCTCCGGAGTAACGGGTCAGCCAGATGTCTGACTTGAGACCGAGCCGGTCGAGCCGCTCGGCCAGACGCATCAGATGCCGATAGTTGAAGTTGCCGGCCACCGGGTTGGCGACGACAAGGATCGGGGCGGCTTCATGCGGCATCTGCGCCCCCATCGGGCGGCACGTATCCCGGCTTGTAGGGCGCCATGCCGAGACGTGCCAGCTCGTCGGCGCGCTCGTTCATGTCGTGGCCGGCGTGGCCCTTCACCCAATGCCAGTCCACGCGGTGTCGCTGGCGAGCCTCTTCGAGCCGCTGCCAAAGATCGGCGTTCTTGACCGGTTTTTTATCCGCCGTTTTCCAGCCGTTCTTCTTCCAGCCGAATATCCAGCCGGTAATGCCGCCCTTCACGTATTGGCTGTCAGTGTAGAGGTCGACGGCACAGGGGCGCGTCAAAGCCTCGAGCGCGGCGCAGGCTGCCGTCAACTCCATGCGATTGTTGGTGGTGAGCTGCTCGCCCCCGTTGAGTTCCTTGCGTTTGTCGCCATAGACGAGGATGGCTCCCCAGCCACCGGGCCCGGGATTCCCCGAGCAAGCACCGTCTGTGTAGACGGTAACGCGCTTTTCTTCGCTCATGCGCCCGTCCCGGCAAGCTCGAGGCCGTAGGCCGCAGCGGTCGGCGCCGTACGGTGGAAGCGCAGCTTCCGGTAATACTCGAGTGGATCCTTCTTGCGAACCAGGGCGCCTGGCGGTGTCATCAGCCAGTCGTAGAGGCGCGTGAGAAGGAAGCGTAGCGCCGAGCCACGGCAGAGGATCGGCAATGCGATGCGTTCGGCGTCGGTCAGTGGCCGCCCCGCCGTGTAGCCAGCCAGCATCGCCTGCCCCTTCGTGATGTTGAACGCTCCGTCAGGCTCGAAACACCAGGCATTGAGACATACGGCGAGGTCATAGGCGAGGAAGTCGTTGCAAGCGAAGTAGAAGTCGATCAGTCCCGAAAGCTCGCCCTTGAGGAAAAACACATTGTCGGGAAAGAGATCGGCGTGGATGACGCCTTCCGGCAGTCCCTTGGGCCAATGCGTCTCGATGAAGGCAAGTTCGGTTTCGATCTCACCGCCGAGCCCCACGAGGACCTCGTCGGCACGATCGGCACTTCCCGCATAGAGCGGCGGCCAGCCATCGGGTCCAAGACCATTGCGGCGGCGAATGGAAAAGCCTTCGCCAGCCTTGTGCAGGCGGGCCAGAGCTTCGCCCACCTGACCGCAATGGCTGACCTCAGGTCGTTTCACCCACATGCCGTCGAGAAAGCTGACGATCGTCGCCGGGCGTCCGGCAAGACGTCCCAACGCCTTGCCGTCGCGATCGCGCACCGGCTGCGGACAAATGATGCCACGTTCGGCCAGATGGTCCATCAGCCCCAGAAAGAAGGGCAGGTCGGCCTCATTCACTCGCTTCTCGTAAAGCGTCAGGATGAACCGGCCGGCATCGGTGCCGAGCAGGAAGTTGGAGTTCTCGACGCCCTCGGCGATTCCCTTGCAGGAGACCAGCGCACCGATATCGTAGCGAGTCAGAAAATCGGAGAGTTCCTCATCGGAAACATCCGTGTAGACGGCCATTCTAAAGCTCCGGGCCGCCCTGGTCGGCCATGTCGCGCAAGGGGCGCGGAAGGGTGAAGGCAATTGTTTCCTCGGCCGTTCTTACCGTTTCGACGGACACGTCGTAGCGAGCGGCAAAGGCGTCAATAATCTCCTCGACCAGCACTTCCGGCGCCGAGGCACCGGCGGTAATGCCCAGCGTTTCGATGCCGGCGAGCGCTTCCCAGTCAAGATCGGACGCCCGCTGGATCAGCAGCGCACGCGCGCAGCCTTCACGGGCGGCCACTTCCCGCAAGCGTTGCGAGTTGGACGAGTTTGGCGCGCCCACCACCAGCATGGCGTCGACCTTCGGCGCCACTTCGCGCACGGCTGCCTGACGGTTGGTGGTGGCGTAACAAATGTCGCTCTTGTGCGGCGGCACGATATCGGGAAAGCGAACGGTGAGTGCCTCGACGATCATGCGGGTATCGTCGACCGAAAGCGTAGTCTGCGAAGTATAGGAGAGCACCGTTCCTGCCGGAAAACAGAGCTTGCCGACGTCGTCGACGGTTTCGATCAGCGTTACCGCACCTTCCGGCAGTTGCCCCATGGTCCCGATCACTTCGGGATGTCCGGCGTGACCGATCAGGATGACGTGGCGGCCCTTCCGATGGTGGATTTCCGCTTCACGGTGCACCTTGGTAACCAGCGGGCAGGTCGCATCGAGTTGAAAGAGGTTGCGCGCCTGGGCTGCTGCTGGCACCGAGCGCGGCACGCCGTGCGCCGAGAAGATCACCGGCTGATCGGTATCGGGAATCTCGTCGAGCTCCTCGACGAAGACGGCTCCCTTGGCCCTCAGTTCCTCGACCACATATTTATTGTGGACGATCTCGTGTCTCACGTAGACCGGCGCGCCGTAGCGAGCGAGCGCCAGATCGACGATCTGGATCGCCCGATCAACGCCAGCGCAGAAACCGCGTGGCGCACAGAGCAGGATCTTGAGCCTTGGCAGCGTCACCCGTGGTCCCTCTTGCTGAAGAAGCGGAATAGAAGTGTTTGCCCCTAGGCTGTCAAGCGAAAGGCAGCGATCCCGCAGGCATTCGCCAGAAATGGCTTCCTCGGCTCTCACCGACCTCCCGCATTGTCCGGGCCGATATTTCAGGGTGGGAATCGCTACGAAATACGTCTAGCAAAGCGGAAGGTACGGGCTGATGACTCCATGAGGAATGACCGACATGGAACGAGTCGCCAAGGTCGGGGCCGCATGCTATGGAAGCGGCTAAGCGGAGGTAACGCTCTCATGAATTCTGTCGGTTTCAGCGGTAAGGTTTTGTCGGCGTTTGCGCTTGTCTTGACGCTCTCGGCCTGTTCCTCGATCAGCAGCTTTTCCCCGCGGTCCCTGGTTTCGGGTGGTACCGACCCCAAGGCCGAACAGGAGGCGCTCGAGCGGTTCGCGCCGGTTGCCGTCTGTCCGGACGTGCAGGTGCGCGAAGGCACGCAAATGCTGGCGGTCTTCGAGAAGGGCAAGCAGGGTGATCTGAGCGCCGTCCGCTTCCAGGGTACGATCCGCAAGTTCGCCCGTGAATGCCGGACCGATGCCTCGGGTACAACGACCATCAAGGTGGGCGTGGCCGGCCGTCTCCTCGCAGGTCCCAACGGGGCGGTGGGCGCCACGACGTTGCCAGTTCGCGTCGTGTTGGTGCGCAACGGCGATGAGGTGCTCTACTCGAAGCTTTACCCGCAGAACGTCACGATCGCTCCGGGTACCGCCGCTGCCGATTGGGACTTCGTTGCACCGGACGTCACGGTTCCCGGAGACAAGAGCCGCGGCAATTTCGTGATTTACGTCGGCTTCGACGAGAGCAAGGACAAAAAGAAGAAGTAGGCTGCGGTCGCATGTCGGCCGAAGCCGCTTGATATTCCGCCGCCGGCAGGTCATGCTGGCGGACGTTCGGGAATGTCGTGCCCGGACGCGAGGCTGGAAGGCTTCGAGACGCTGCGCGGGAGAGATCGACGGTGGTTACCGTCGGCGCCGAAGGAGCAACCGCCCCGGAAACTCTCAGGCAAAAGGACCGCTCGCAGCGGGCGACGCTCTGGAAAGCAGGCGAGGCTCAGGCCTCGACTCACCGAAGGAGTAACCTGGACAAGGCGTCCGGGGAAATCTCTCAGGTTACGTGACAGAGGGGGCGCGGACGTTACGGAATCCGTTGTCCGCCCACCTCTTTCCGGAGCTGACGCATGACGACACCCGTCCATGCCGACCATGACACGCATTCTACCTCCGCGCCGCCTCTCAAGACGCCGCTCCATGACGCACACGTGGCACTTGGAGCGCGCATGGTGCCGTTCGCCGGCTACCTGATGCCGGTGCAATACGAAGGCATTCTGGCCGAACATGCGCATTGCCGCGCGGCGGCCGGCCTGTTCGACGTCTCCCACATGGGGCAGGCGACGCTGCGCGGCCCGGACCATCAGGCGGTAGCCCGCGCTTTGGAGGCGCTGGTGCCGGCCGACATCCTCGGCCTCGAGCCTGGACGTCAGCGCTATTCCCAGCTTCTCAACGAGCGCGGCGGCATTCTCGACGACCTGATGGTGCATCGTGCCCCCGATGCCGACGGAACGCTTGGCCTTGTCGTCAACGCGGCGTGCAAGGTGGCGGACTATGCCCACATCGCCGCCCGCCTCCCAACTGATGTTGTGCTCGAAATCCACAAGGAGCGGGCTCTGGTTGCCCTGCAGGGACCGGAGGCCGTGAATGTGCTGGTCTCGCTTGGCGCGGACGTTGCCGATTGGGACTTCATGAACGTCGGTCCGGCAAATATCGCAGGGGTTCCGGCCTTTCTGTCCCGCTCTGGTTATACGGGCGAAGACGGCTTCGAAATCTCGGTTCACGCTGACACGGTCGCCGGCCTTTGGGAGATCCTGCTGCGCGATTCTCGCGTTCGGCCGATCGGTCTCGGTGCCCGCGATTCGTTGCGCCTTGAAGGTGGCCTCTGTCTTTATGGCCATGACATCGATGAGACGACGACCCCGGTCGAAGCCGGGCTGCTCTGGTCGATCCAGAAGCGTCGTCGAGAGGAGGGCGGCTTCCCGGGGGCTGAGGTTGTTCGTTCGCAACTCGCCGAGGGCGTCGCTCGCAGGCGCGTCGGCATTCGGCCAGATGGACGCGCGCCAGCCCGTGACGGTACCGAGATTGTCGACGAGAACGGTCTCGCCATCGGAGTCGTCACTTCTGGCGGCTTCGGCCCTACCGTGGGTGGTCCGGTCGCGATGGGCTACGTCGCTGCCATGCATGCACGGCCGGGTACGCGCGTGGGGTTGGTGGTGCGCGGCAAGACGCTGCCGGCCGAGATCGTTTCCCTTCCCTTTGTTCCGGCGCGCTTTCATCGCGCGCCCAAGTAAAACCTCCAGAGATAGCGGAATAAAGCCATGACCAAGTATTACACCGAAGAACATGAGTGGATCGCTGTGACCGGCAACGTCGCCACTCTCGGCATTACCGATTATGCGCAGGCCCACCTCGGCGACGTCGTGTTCGTCGAGGTGCCGACCGTTGGTCGCAAGGTGAAGAAGGGTGAGGAGACGGCGGTCGTCGAAAGCGTGAAGGCCGCAAGCGAGGTTTACTCGCCGGTCTCCGGAACGGTCGTCGAGGCCAATGATCCACTGGCCAGTAACCCGATCACCGTCAACGAGGATCCGGAAGGCGCCGGCTGGTTCTGCCGGATTGAAATGTCCGCACCCGCCGAGCTCGAAGTCCTGATGGACGAGGCCGCCTACAAGGCCTTCGTCGAGGGGCTGTAACGGCACCCTTTCCGAAGCGTTGCGACTTCGCCTTTCAAAGAGTGGCGGCTTGCCGGTGCGTTATGGACCGCGAAGGCGGTGCATTTCGCATCAGTCAGCTTTGCACCGTGAGCGCGACCCAAGGCTTCGGAAACACGAGATTGCTTGATTAGGTCATTGGAGTCCGCCCATGCGCTATCTCCCTCTATCTGACGTCGATCGGAGCGAAATGCTGGCTGCCATCGGGGCAGCCTCGATCGACGATCTTTTCTCGGATCTGCCGGCGGGAAAGCGCCTTGCCGGTTTGCCGAAGCTGCCGCCGCACGCCAGCGAACAGGCCGTCGCCCGTCGTCTTGGCGCCATGGGCGCGAAGAACACGTCTGCTGGGTCGGTGCCCTTCTTCGTGGGGGCAGGTGCCTATCGGCATCATGTTCCTGCCACCGTCGATCATTTGATCCAGCGGTCGGAGTTCCTCACCAGCTACACGCCTTACCAGCCGGAGATCGCCCAGGGAACGCTGCAGGTGCTGTTCGAATTCCAGACGCAGGTTGCCCGCCTGACCGGCATGGAGGTCGCCAACGCCTCGATGTACGACGGCTCGACGGCACTGGCCGAGGCGGTGCTCATGGCCCATCGCATCACCCGTCGCGATCGGGCTGTGCTGTCTGGCGGTGTCCACCCCCACTATCGCGGCGTCGTCGAGACGGTGACCAGGTTCCCAGGTCACACGGTGGACAGTTTGCCGCCCGACATCACGGGAACCGAAGATGTTCTCGCGGCGATCGATGAAACGACCTCTTGCGTAGTCGTGCAATCGCCATCCTTCTACGGCCATCTCTATGACTTGAAGCCGATTGCCGAAAAGGCGCACGCCGTTGGCGCGCTGCTGATCGCCGTCTTCACCGAGGTGGTGTCGCTCGGCCTGATCGAGCCCCCGGGTGTGCAGGGTGCCGACATCGTGGTCGGCGAGGGGCAATCGCTCGGCAATCCTCTCAGCTTCGGTGGGCCCTACGTCGGTCTCTTTGCGACGCGCCAGAAGTACGTGCGTCAGATGCCCGGTCGTCTCTGCGGCGAGACGGTCGATGCCGATGGCCGGCGATCCTTCGTGCTGACGCTGTCGACGCGCGAGCAGCACATCCGTCGCGAGAAGGCCACGTCCAACATCTGTACCAACGCAGGTCTTTGCGCGCTGGCTTTTTCGATCCATTTGACGCTGCTCGGCGGCAAGGGCCTGGGGCATCTCGCTCGCCTCAACCACGCCAATGCCGTGAGGCTCGCAGATGCGCTGGCTCGGCTGCACGGCATCGAGCTTCTCAACCGTTCCTTCTTCAACGAGTTTGCATTGCGCCTGCCGAGAAGCGCGACCGCCGTCGTCGAGGAACTGGCGGCTCGAGGCATTCTGGCGGGTGTGCCGGCAAGCCGGCTCGAGCCAAATCGGCCAGAGCTTGAAAACGTGCTGATTGTCGCCGCAACCGAGGTCAACACCGACGAAGACCGCTCGGCCCTGATGGCCGCCCTGCGGGAGGTCCTGGCATGATCGACAAGCGACCAAAGGAAAGCGGCGAGTCGCAGGGCGCGGAACCCACCCGGCACCGCTTCTTCAATGACAGCCCGGTGAGAACGCCGAGCCGCTATCGCAGTTTCCTGCTTTCGACGCTGTTCACCTTCGGAGGTGACCAATGACCATGAACAACGTGGGCCGTCCGACCGCGCCCGTCGCCGCCAACTCAGCCACTGTATCCACCTTCACGGGCAATCTGGGGCTCGCCATCGAAGAGCCTCTGCTGTTCGAGGTCGGCCGAGCCGATGTGACCGGTGTGGATCTCGAGGACATCGGTGCGTTCGAACCGCGTCTGGGCGGGCTTGTTCGCACGGTTCCCGTCGATCTTCCCGGTCTCACCGAGCCGGAAACGATGCGCCATTACGTGCGCCTCAGCCGCCAGAACTATGCCATCGATCTTGGCCTGTATCCGCTCGGCTCATGCACCATGAAGCATAACCCTCGCCTCAACGAGGCGATGGCGCGACTGCCGGGGTTTGCCGATGTCCACCCGCTGCAACCGCTTTCGACTGTCAGCGGTGCGGTGGAACTCGTCGCCGAACTCGGCCGTTGGCTGCTGGAGCTTACAGGGATGGCCTCGGTCGCCATGAGTCCCAAGGCGGGCGCTCACGGTGAGATGTGCGGCATGGCCACGATAAAGGCAGCGATTGCCGATCGTGGCGAGGCACGAGACGTCGTTCTGGTGCCGGAGTCGGCGCATGGCACCAATCCGGCAACGGCCGCCCAGCTCGGTTTCCGCGTTGTCGGCGTTCCCGCACGCGCCGACGGTACCGTTGATCCCGAGGAGGTGAAGAAACGCCTCGGCCCCGATGTGGCGGCGATCATGCTGACCAACCCCAACACCTGCGGTCTCTTCGAGCGTAACATCATCGAGATCGCCGAGGCGGTGCATGCCGCCGGTGCCTACTTCTATGCGGACGGCGCGAACTTCAACGCCATCGTCGGCAAGGTTCGTCCGGGTGATCTCGGCGTCGACGCCATGCACATCAACTTGCACAAGACCTTCTCGACGCCGCATGGCGGCGGCGGTCCCGGTGCCGGTCCGGTGGTCCTTTCCGACCGTCTTGCCCGTTATGCGCCAGTGCCCTTCGTGCGGTTTGGCCAGGATGGCGCGGCGGAGTTCGTTGAGACGCGCAAGGCCGCCGGCGAGCGTGGGTTGAAGCCCTTTGGTCGCATCACCGCATTCCACGGCCAGATGGGCATGTTCGTTCGAGCGCTCGCCTACATGCTGAGTCATGGCGCGGATGGCCTCAAGCAAGCCTCCGAGGATGCGGTACTCGCTGCCAATTATGTCAAGGCCTCGCTCAAGGACGTCATGACGGTGGCGTTCCCTGATCGGCCGGCCATGCACGAAGTGCTGTTCGATGACCGCTTTCTCGAGGGGACCGGCGTTACCACGCTCGATTTTGCCAAGGCGATGATCGACGAGGGCTATCATCCGATGACCATGTACTTCCCGTTGGTCGTCCATGGAGCTCTCCTGATCGAGCCGACCGAGTCGGAATCCAAGGCCAGCCTGGATCAGTTCATCGGAACGCTGCGGCATCTTGCCGAGAAGGCCAAGTCGGGCGACGTCGCCGCTTTCAAGGCGGCGCCACAGCTTGCGCCGCGTCGCCGCGTCGACGAAACGCTGGCTGCCCGCCAGCCGAAGCTGGCCCATCAGGGGTAATTTGGGTCGGGAATGGCAGTCAGGACGCTGCCGTTCCCACCAAACTGCGATAGATCCAATGTAACGGCTTGTCAGACGGGTCGTTTCGAAGCAACCTCCTGGAACCCCCTTCCGGGAGCACGCCCATGGCGATTGGCTCGCTGCCGCCGGTGATCAACGAAATCCAGGCGAACTCCGGTCAGCCGGGCAAGACGCTCGCCCAGCAGACAGCAGCAAGTTCGCTTCTCGATCTTCAGGCGGCTGCGACAGCTGAACCGGCCATCGCCATTCTCCCTGAGACAACGCTGATCGAGAAGGCGGTGGCTGAAGCCTTGGGGCGCCAGGGCGGGCTGGCACCGCTTTATGCCACGCTGGCCGAGCTCGTGGACTCACCCGATCTGCCTGATACCGTGAAGGTGGCGGTCAAAACGGTGTTGGCCTTCCGTGTTGGGGATGGCGATGTGACGGCGGAGCGGGTGGCCGAAGCAATACGCTCGTCGGGTGTGTTTCATGAGGCAGTGGCTGCGGGGAAGATGGCCGCAGCGCTTCCGCCCGCTATCCGTCAGGCGTTGACCGGCACGCCGGGAGCCGGGTCTCAGTTGGTGGCGCGTACGGTATCATCGGCACCGATGGCACCGACTCAGCCGACGAGGCCGGTTCCGCCTTCGTCCTCTTCGGCAGCGCCGAATGCTCCAGCACCTCCGCCCGCGATAGCGCAGACCTATGCCCGGCAGGGTGGGATGGCCGCTTCCGCCGGAGCCGCCACTTCTCAGGCGGCCGCTTCCGGCAGCCCCATCGGTCCGACTGTTATCCCGAGCGGACCGGCCGTTTCGATCGCAGCAGCTTCCACACCCGGTCAGGCGAGCCTGCCGGCCAACGCTACCATGGCTGCAGCTCCCTCTCCCGTTTCTTCGGCGAGCTCGGGCGCTGTGTCCATGCCCTCTGCGCCAGCTTCCGGCCCAACTGCGACGCAGCCGTGGAATCCACAACAGCCAGCAACTACCGAAACGCCTGCTCTTGCAATGTCTGTTGCTGGGGCTCCATTGCCGCCCGCTTCTATGGGTGCAAGCGGCGCTTCACCGGCACAGGCAATCCCTACGCCGGAGCAAGTCACCAGTCAGCCAACCACATCTCTCCAAAGTGGCGCCCTTCCGCCCTCTTCGCCACCCACTTCGTCGGGGACGGCGGCACCTATGATTGCGCCTCAGGCCTCAGCTCCGCCGACCGCGGCGCAAAGCGGCGTCAGTCCAACGCCCGCCACGTCGCCAATGCCAGCTTCCACGGCTTCGGCGGACACCCAAGCGTCGGCTTCGTCATCTCCGACGACCGCATCGGCATCACCTCCCAGTTCAGCCTCAGCCTCCCGTTCGTTTGCTCCCTGGGTACCGGGACGACCACTCGCATCTGCAGCGCAAGCGGCGGCTGTGCCTTCTTCCTCCAGTCCGGCGGCGGCTGCAGGGCGCTCCGCACCCGCCCCATCCTCCACAATCGGAGGCGTTGGTAGCGAACCAACTGCGGCACGTCCCGCCGGAGATCGGGCGCCGTTCGTTCCCTCCACCGTGGAGAGCCTGCCCGCCATTCCGAGCGGACAGACATTGCCGAGGACATCTGCCGGACCAGTTGCCGCCGAACAGATTACTGTACCTGCGTCGCCAAACGCTCAGGCCCAGCCGAGCGGACAATCAGGCGCTGCCGCTCAGTTGCAATCGGGTACAGTTCAGTCGCCTACAGTGCCGACTCCTTCCTCCCAGTCTCCGGCAACTTCTGACATAGGGGGCGCACGCCCCGATACCTCGGCTGCGGTGCCGGTTCGAACGGTGACGCCGGTCGCCGTGAACGCGCCCCAATCGCCTGTCCGACAAGTCCCGTTGCCGGTTGCCCTGCAGGCGACGGGAGCGCCGCTGGCACTCGGCGTTGATCTCAAGGGGGCGTTGGATGTCCTGCGTCACGAACTGCTTACCTGGCTTGGACGCAACGCGGATGTCATGGCGAGTCTTGACGGAGCGGCCGACGACATGGTCACGGCCCGCTCGGATCGCCCGTCACCGCCGCGGAAAAATGGCGCCGTTCGTGGCCAGCCGGCTGTGAAGCTTCCCGATGGAAGTGATGACGCGGTGGGCTCGATCGAAGCGCTGGCCGGTCGAGCGCTCGGCGAAGCGGAGCGTTCGTTGTCGCGCGTCTTCCTGCATCAAGCGGCCACCGCCGAAAATCGCGATGTGAAAACTGCTCTCCCGCCACAGGCCCTGATGCTGGAAATTCCGATTGCCGGACCGAATGGCACATCAATCGCTCAGCTTCGGATTGAGCGCGACGATCACGCACCGAGTGAGCCCGGCGCGCCGCCGCGTCGGGTTTTCCAGGTCGATATTGCTTTTGACATAGCGCCCCTCGGCCCCGTCGCTGTCCGCGTTGGGCTGATGGACGGACGTAGGGTTGCCGTCGGCGTCTGGTGCGAGAGCGACGACGGGTTGGTACGCATGGAGGCTGAGAGAGAGAACAT
Source organism: Pleomorphomonas sp. (assembly GCA_029976075.1). Lineage (GTDB taxonomy): Bacteria > Pseudomonadota > Alphaproteobacteria > Rhizobiales > Pleomorphomonadaceae > Pleomorphomonas. The sequence goes on along the minus strand of JARKNW010000035.1, from coordinate 47,878 downwards.
CGTGCTGGGTCTTGAACAGGAAGGGATGACCGTGGCTGGCGTCGACCTGCACCGTGGCCATCCGCCCGAAGGGCAAGACGAGACAGCGGCTGCCTCCAGCCATCGCCTGGATCTTCAGCTATGAGCGAAAAGGACATCCGAAAGGCAATCGCTCTGCAATATGCCGCGCCTGACGCGCCAAAGGTGATCGCAACCGGCAAGGGGGCCGTCGCCGAGGCGATTCTCGAAAAGGCGCGAGAAGCGGGTGTGCCCGTGGAGGAGAACCCCGCGCTTGCCGATGCGCTCTCCACGCTCAAGCTCGATGAAACAATACCTGTCGATCTCTACAAGGCCGTTGCAGCGGTGATCGCCGCTGTTCTGCGAGCGGCCAAGAAGGCCTGATGAGGCTTGATGGAGTGAGGCGCACTTGGTGAAGCGCGCTTGCGCATAGGCATAAGGATAAGGCCGCAATGATTGCGCCGCGGCTGGTAAATGCTTAATGCTCCAATGGTTTCACGGAAGACGAGGATCAAGGTCGCCGATGCTGAAGTATCTTCTTGTCGCAGGCTCGCTCGCGCTTGTCGGACCTGCCAGCGCTGCCGATGTCACCGCGCCAGTGCATGCAATCATGGATGTAGCCACGGCGCTTTGGTCCAACACCGATGGCGAGGCTGGCGACTATTTCGATGCGGCTCACATCGGCAACTTCAGCAAGAACATGCAGTCCCTCTATACGGAGGCGACCAAACATCCGGCCTACGATACGGATGAAGGGCAGGGCAGTCCCTTTGACTACGATCCGATCATCCTTGGACAGGACGGCTGTCCGCTAGAGGGGCTCACCATTCAGGTGGGAAAGAAGGACGGCGCGGCTATCGATGTCGTTGCCCGGTTCAAGCGCTTCGCGTGCATGGAGGATTCTTCGGATGCCGAGCGTAACGCGGTATCCGAGGTGCATTTCCGGGTCGTCACGGAGAGCGGTCGGCCGGTGATCGCCGATGTCGTTTCGGGCGAGGGCGACGACCGTTATTCGCTGGCCGATGCGCTGAAGGCAATCGTCAAGCAGTGACGGACGCGCCCATTACACGCCTCTGCCATCCCAGTCCCGGAATGCGTCGACCACGGCGAGAATGTCCGAGTGCCGGCGTACCACCGTCTCGGCGCCGGCTTCCATCAGCGCATCGGCATGACCGGGCCAGGAATGTGCGCCGCCCGTAAAGCCAATCGCTCTCATGCCGGCCCGAACGGCGGCCGTTACGCCAGCGAACGAATCCTCGACCACGATCGTCTGGGCTGGATCGACGCCGAACTCCTTGGCTGCAAAAAGGAAGACGTTCGGGTCGGGCTTGCCTTTGTTGGTTCCAACTTCGCCAGCCGAGAACACGTAGGGCTTGAAGCGGTCATAGAGGCCGGCACTGGTGAGGGCCCGCTTCAGATAGGCCGAGTCGGCATTGGAGCCGATGCAACGTGGACCATCCAACGCATCGAGCAGCTCGGAAATGCCGGGTACTGCCTTGACGTGAACGATGCGCCGGTCGAACTCCGCCTGAATTCGCTCCTTGATCCGCCCGCTGACCGGCAGACCTGTTTCTTCCGCAAGAATCGCTTCCATCTCGCCGCTGGCGAGGCCCGCGAAACGCGACGTCACCTCATCGGCGGTGATGGCGAAGCCTTCCGCGTTGAGCACTTCTGCGGTCACCGCTGAGGAAATGATCTCGGAATCGATAAGCACGCCGTCGCAGTCGAAAATAGTGAGCATAAGATGGTCCAGGTCCAGTTGAGCCAGGCAGAGCCGGAGTTGGGGTGGGAAGACGGCCGGAGCGTTATTGGAAGGCCGTTTCCATGAAGGAGCGCAGCTTGCGTGAATGCAGCCGCTCCGGTGCCATTTCGCGCAGCTTTTCCATGGCACGGATGCCGATGGTCAGATGCTGGCTGACCTGCCTCCGGTAGAAGGCGCTTGCCATGCCAGGCAGCTTCAGCTCGCCATGCAGCGGCTTGTCCGAGACGCAAAGCAACGTGCCGTAAGGAACGCGGAAGCGGAAGCCATTGGCGGCAATCGTCGCCGATTCCATGTCGAGCCCAATGGCGCGCGATTGTGAGAAGCGTTGCACAGGTTCGCGCTGATCGCGCAGCTCCCAGTTCCGATTGTCGATGGTCGCCACCGTACCGGTGCGCATGATGCGCTTCAGCTCCAGATCCTTGAGGCCAGTAACCTCGGCGACCGAGCCTTCGAGGGCCACCTGGATTTCGGCCAGCGGCGGGATAGGGATCCAGAGCGGCAGGTCGGCATCGAGAACATGATCGTCACGCACATAGCCATGGGCCAGTACGTAATCGCCGAGAGCCTGACTGCTTCTGAGGCCGGCGCAATGGCCGAGCATCACCCAGGCGTGCGGTCGGAGAACGGCGACATGGTCGGTAATCGTCTTGGCATTCGACGGTCCAACACCGATGTTGACCAGAGTGATGCCGGAGTGATCTTCGCGAACGAGATGATAGGCCGGCATTTGGGGAAGGCGCTGGAGATCCTCGCCTTCCGTCGGCGCGGCTTCGCCGAGCGGCGTCACCTGGTTGCCCGGTTCGACGAAGGCGATGTAGTCGCTTTTGCCGGAGGCCATCATCTCGCGGGCCCGCGTGGCGAACTCGTCGACGTAGAACTGGTAGTTGGTAAACAGCACGAAGTTCTGGAAGAACCGTGGCGAGGTCGCCGTGTAGTGCTGCAATCGATGCAAGGAGTAGTCAACACGCGGCGCCGTGAACGGTGCAAGCGGCAGCGGGTCTCCAATCTTGGGATCAAGTGTGCCGTTGACGATGGCGTCGTCCATCACGGCGAGATCTGGCACGTCGAACATGTCGCGCAGGGGGCGCGGCAGCGTGTCCATCAACGCTCCTTCGACGTACGCTCCCTCATAGAATGCAAAATGCAACGGGATCGGCAAAGAACTCTCACCGATCTCGACCGGTGCATCATAGTTGCGGATGATCACAGTCAGCTGGTCGACGAGATAGGCACGGAACAGTTCAGGCCGCGATACGGTCGTCTCGTAGACGCCGGGGCCACTGAACTGACCGTAGGAAAGGCGGGAATCGGCGCGGCCGTGCGTGTCCGTCGATACCCGGATCAGCGGGTAATAGGCGCGAATGCGCCCTTCGGGAACGGCGCCTTGCACCACAGCCTCGAAGGACGACCGGAGGAACGCTGTGTTGCGCGCGTAGATTTCCACGAGGCGGTCGACGGCGGCTTCGGCGTCGCGGAAGCTCGTCATGGGAAGGCGGGGGGGACTATCAATGAAAACGGGAGCCGGGCGCTCAGGTGCGATCATGTCGGTCTCTTGCGGTACGTGCCCGTCAGGTTGCACACCCTCGGGCTAGTACCGCAAGGTCAATACCACAAGATGACGGCGACGCCAGTCCCGTTTGTTCGCAAGAGGAGCCGAGTGTCTCAGCCGAGATCCGGAGGTCGGCCATTCCTGATCATGGGGACATGCGGGCCTGCGCTTTCGTCGAGCCGACCGAGAAGCCGGACATCGTCGTGAACTTCGACGGCTCGGGCATATGGCGTGAAGCCCATGTGCATGTAGAACGGCAGGGCCTGCGGACTGTCGAAATGGCAGGTGTGCAGCCAGAGCCGCTTCACACCCGGACGGGAGAAGGCTAACTCGATTGCCTCCCGCATCAGCCAGCCGCCGATGCCACCACCGACCGCATCGGGCACGAGACCGAAGAAGGAGATCTCGGTTTCCTGCGGTTTGGAAAGGTCCATCTCGACGATGCCCATCCGCCGGCCATCCTCTACCGGGCACCAGGAGCGCATGTGCGGCGCAGCGAGCTTGGCCTCGAGCTCTTGCCGCTGCATCAGCAAACGTGAACTCCACAACCATTCCCAGCCAATCTCTCGGTAGAGAGCAAGGAAGGCTTCGGTGTCCCAACGTTCGACCGGCTCGAGCGAATAACCGGCCGGTGCCGACCGGCGCGGCCTGTCGGGGCGCTCCGTCATTTCCAGGAAGGTAACGAGATTGGCAAGCTTGCCTGGAGCGAGGGCATGATAGCCGTCTGGAAGGAAGGATGTGTTTGTCATGGCGTCCGTATTTAGCGGAAGCCCCGGCAAGCCGAAAGGGACGGTTTGCATCGTGGCGCGAGCTGATCGACCGAAAGCTCTACGCCGCCTGCTTTGTGATTGCGCTGTAGGCCGCGTTGATGGTCGCCATTCGCTCTGTCGCGACACGAATGAAGTCGGCCGGCAGACCGCGTGCCTGAAGGCGATCGGGATGGTGCTCGGCGACAAGCCTGCGCCAAGCCTTCTTCACGGCTTCGTCGTCGGCCCCGGGCGGCAACCCTAGCACGGCATATGGACAGCGGGCATCCTCGCCGACATGGCGGGCGAAGAGGCGATGAAACGCTGCCTGCGGCAAACGGAAAATGGCGGCTACGGTCTCAAGGAACGCAAGTTCCGCGTCGTGCAGGCTGCCGTCCGCAGTGGCGATCACGAACAGACCGTCGAGAATATCCTCCAGCGTCTCCATGTCGGCTTCATAGAGCGCATGGATCCGTTCGGCATAATACTCGTATCCGGCGATATCCTGTTTGGCGAGGTTGAACAGACGGGCAACATGCCGCTTTTCATCAGGCGGAACCTGAAACAGTCGCTCAACGACCGCCACCTCATCGGCAGTAACGACGCCGTCTGCCTTGGCCATCTTCGCCGAAAGGGCGATCATGGCGGAGGTGAACGCCACCCCACGACGCGCTTCCGGCGACAGGGTTTCGCGCAGCACGTCGACCACGCACTGGAATACGCAGGTGACCGCATCTGGAATGCGGGCAATGACGGCGGAGAATTGCTGCCAGAAGGTCATGATGGAGGAACCATACGTCATAACCGCTATCCTGGCGAGGCCAGAGGCGGCCTATCACGCCCTTCACACTAGGATTTGACCGGTTCGGTCAACGGAACCCTTCCGAGCCAGAAATATGGTCAGGGCGCTGGCACGAACTCGATGCGTCCGCCGTCGAGTCGGAAATAGCCGTCCTGGGAGACGGGTAGCGTCAGCATCTCCTCATGTCCGAGGCCGGCGTAAATGCCGCGCACAAGTCGGCTGATGATCCCATGGGTTACGATGACGGCCGGTGTCTCTGCCCTCGAGTACCAAGCGCTGACGCGGGCCAGCACCGTGTCCAGCGTTTCGCCTTCCGGCGCCTGGAACTGCCAGTCGATTGGTCGGATGGCTTGATCGCTGCCGAAGCGCGAGAGGATGTCGTCACGCGTCAGGCCTTCCCACTTGCCGAAATGTACCTCCATCAGGTTGCGATCTTCGACGATGCTCATGGGCAGCGACTGGCCGATCAGTTGCGCCGTCATACGTGTGCGACCGAGCGGACTGACATAGGCGCGGATCGGTGTCTCCCGCTTGCCAATTTCGGTCGCCAACGCCCGGCCGATGCGCGTGGCCTGGTCGCGGCCAAGATCGGTAAGGGGCGAGTCGAATTGCCCCTGGAAGCGAGCCTCGGTGTTCCAGAGCGTTTGTCCGTGTCTTACGAGATAGAGCATTGAGTGGGTCCGGTGCGTTCGTCAGGCGATTCTGAGTCGGTTGATGAGGTGAACTGTGATCCCGGCGATCAACCCCCAGAAGGCGCCGGGAATGCCCAGGAAGCCCACCCCGGAGGCGGTGACCAGAAAGGTGACGACTGCTGCTTCACGGGTTTCGGTCGCCGATAGCGCGGTCGAGGTGGAAGCGCCAAAGGCTCCGAGCAATGCCAGGCCGGCCACCGCCTCGATGAGTACGGGCGGTGCGGCTGCGATGAAAGCTGTGGCGGCGCCTGAGATCAGCCCGACGATGACATAGGCAATGCCGCAGATGACGGCCGCCCAGTAGCGTCTATCCTTGCTGGGGTCGGCGTCAGGGCCGGCGCACAAGGCAGCAGTGATTGCGGCGAGATTGACGGCATGTCCTCCGAAAGGGGCTGCGAGAAGAGTGAAGGCGCCGGTGTTTCGCAGGATGGGGCCGAACTCCGGCCGGTAGTCATTGGCATTGAGAACGGCCATTCCGGGAATGTTTTGTGCCGCCATGGTGACGACATAGAGCGGTAGCGCCGTCCCGATCAGGGCCGCGATACTGAAGTGGGGAATGACAAGAAGGGGGGCTGGCATGAGGCCCTTGGTCACGGCCTCTGGAATCGGTGTCGTTACTGCAATGATCACGGCGGCGACGATGACGGCGGCGGGTACCGCCAGCACCTTGCGCCACAAGCCAACCACAAGCCAGGTCAGAACGACGGCAAGGCCGGCGAGTGGCGAGACCGCAACCGCTTTCACGGGAGCAAGGCAAAGCGTCAGCAAGACACCGGCCAGCATTGCAGAGGCAATGGGTGTTGGAATGGCGGCAACAGCGCGACCGAGCGGCTTGATTACGCCCGACAGCATCAGGAGGGCGCCAGTGATCAGGAAGGCCCCAACGGCGTAGGAGTAGCCGCCGGCAACCGCGCCCGAGGATGCCAGCAGGGCTGCCCCGGGTGTCGACCATGCAACCGAGATGGGCATCCGGTATCTCAAGCTGAGCATAATGCCGGAAAAGCCCATGGCGATCGTAACTGCCATGAGACCGGAGGCGACTTCGGCTGGCGATCCGCCCGCGGCGGAAAGCCCCCGGACAACCACGGTAAAGGCGCCGCCGAATCCAACGAAAGCAGCAATGAGACCGGCGGCGACGGCCTGCGACGAGGGGCGGGGGGACATTTGTCGGTTCCGGAGAGGTTTCTGGGAAGGCTTGGCCATCCAACCCGAAAGGCTGTCGGCCATCAAGGCCCAGGTTGCCTATATCGAGATCCAACCACGATATGCCACCAAATGACTCTCTCTCGTTTCATCTTTGCGCCAGCGTAATGCGATTCTGGCAGGAAAGATTCGCCTTCACCACACCACCCATTGGCGACCATCCATGTGGATGATGCCTCCTCATTCCTAGCCATTTGGTTATGAGTAGGTTCCCTGAGGTCTGTGGAAAACAGTCGGATGCTAATGGGTTGGAAACCGACAATTTCCTTTTGAAGCAGAAGCTTAACCTCTCGTTAATCCCTCAATTCCGGGGGGGAGGGGCGGGAGTTGCAAAACTGCAACATGGATTTTCGATTAGCCGTCGTGGGCGGTTTACCGACGTCTTTCTCGTTGAAGACCGGCTCAGGATCGGCCATCACTATCACCGTGAGATTTCGGGAGACGGAACTCACCGCCAAGTGAAGTCGATCTGCCTGGGGTGGTTAGGCGGCGGAGCAAGGCGGCAAAGAACCGGAACCGGTTCCACGCCAGCGATGATAACGGTCAGGCCGTTTGTTGTCAGGCAGGGAAGGGTTCTTTCTCTAGATGACTTTTGGAGGTCAGGAAATGAACATGAAGACGCTGCTCGGCACCGCCGCCGGCCTGATGGTCGCCACGGGTGCTTACGCCGCCGACCTGCCGGGCGATGCTGCTCCGGCCGCTGTTGACTACGTGAAGGTTTGCGACGCCTACGGCGCTGGCTTCTTCTACATCCCCGGCACCGAGACCTGCCTGCGCGTCAAGGGCCGCGTTCGTGCCAGCGTGAACTACAACAACTACGGTGGTTCCTTGGCCAAGGCCGCTGGTAAGGCCGATAACGTCACGTTCCGTGCCGATGCCTATGTTGGCTTCGATGCCCGTACGGCTTCTGACCTCGGCGTCGTCCGTTCGTACTTCGAAGTCGAAACCAACTCGGATCCGGACGTTGGCAAGGGCATCAACCTGTCGCAGGCCTTCATTCAGGTTGGCTACGTGACGGTTGGTCGTCAGGACGAAGTCGCCGATGGCGACGGCCTCTATGGCATCAACGACTCGACCTGGGGTCCCGGCGACTTCACCTCGACCGGTGCCAGCGTTCTGGTTGACAACCTCGGTGGTGGCTTCTTCATTGGCGCTGGCGCTTATGCCAAGGACGATGGTACTGCTACCAGCACCGTTTGGGCTGCCAATGAGCAGGCTGAGCTTCAGTACTCGGGTATCGTCGGTATCACCGGCCAGTCCTGGGGCAGCTTCGACGTGTCGGGTGTCTATCGGACCTACGACCACACCGAGAACGACATCTACGGCGTCAAGGCTACTGCCAACCTGAAGCTCATCGACAAGCTGTCGCTGCGCGCTTGGGCCGCCTACACCGCCACGGGCGATGCCCACAACTACAAGAACCTCGCTGGCCTGCAGGTCGACAACATCGTCGATTTGGCCCTCGCTGCTTCTTATCAGGTTACCGATCCTCTGGCCGTCTATGCTGGCGTTCGCTACCAGATCGTCGACGCCCCGAAGAGCACTGGTGCTGACGACTTCATCTACGGCAACCTCGGCGTTGACTATGCTCTCGCCCCGGGCCTGAACCTGCAGGGTGAAGTTGACTACGGCAGCCAGAAGAAGTGGAACGACCTGACCGCCGTTACCCGCCTGGTTCGCGTGTGGTAATATCAATCCCTTCGGGGTTTGAGGGAAAGGCCCGGCTCGTCCGGGCCTTTTCTTTTTTGAGTTACACGCAATATTTGGAAGCGACGACTTTTTTGCCTTGTCGATCATTTGTTTGACGACTGTGCTCCCAGGGTAATTGCTTTTCGCAACGGCCCTTTCGTATTCTCGGAACCGTGAAGGACGGCGGGTATAACGTTCGGGCTTCCGGAGGCGGGAAGATGGTTCGCTGGCAGATCTCGGCGATACTTGGGGTGGCTGCTGCAATCGCAGTTACGGGAGCGGCTCTGATTTCCAAGGCCACGGATATCGCGGTCGATCTTGGAACTCGGACCGGACAGGTGTTGGCCGGCGAGGCGACAAGCTGGGCGTCGGTCGATATTCATGGCCGTGATGTCTATCTGCGGGGCGAGGCGCCGTCGGAGGAGAATCGTCAGCTGGCGATCGAGAGGTTGAGCCGGCTCTACGGTGTTCGAACCGTCGATGCGTCTTCAACCGGACTCCTGCCTGAAATTCATCCCTATGTGACGACACTCGATCGAAACGGCGACACGATCACGCTGGCCGGTGCCGTGCCGTCGTTACCTGACCGAGCTCGTATCCTCGGCGCACTTGCCGCCGCCGCGCCCGGGCTTGCTGTCGTGGACCATAGTTTGCTGGCGCGCGGCAGGGCGGACGATCGTTACTTCGACGCCTTGCGGGCCGTTTACGGCATGCCGATTCTTCTTTCCCACGGCACGATAACCCTGACCGATAAGGTCTTGACGATTTCAGGTGAGGCGGCGAGCAACTCTGCCTACGATCGATTGAAGTCATTCGCCCCCGCGTTGCCGGAGGGTTACAGCATCGGGTCTGTGAGTGTGTCCAGACCACTGGCTTTGCCTTTTGTCTGGTCGGTTGATCGAGACGATACTGGTGTTACGGTCTCTGGCTTCGTGCCAGATCCATCAACGCGCGACACGCTGCTTGATGCGGTTCGGGAGGCCGTCGGGCCGCGCAACGTGTTTGACAACCTTGATTATGCCTCGGGTGCCCCGGAAGGTTTCGCCGAAACGGTGGCGGCGGCCGTGGATTATCTCGATCTTCTGGCGTCGGCCCATATTGCCCTTAATGATCACATGCTGGTCGTGTCGGGCCGAGCTGCCAGCCCTGAGGCTTATCGGACACTCAATGCATACCTTGAAACATGGAATCCGGCTGGTTTTGTCCTTCAGAAATCCATAGCTCTGCCGATCGTCGAGCCTTTTACGTTGACTGTTTCAAAGAGTCGGGGACGCGTGACGGTGACAGGTTTTGTACCGTCTGACGACGTCCGAGACGATATCTCAGATGCGGTGGGCGAGCTCACAGGGGACCAGGACGACGATAGAGATCCGGTGGTCGAGACGACACTGGCCGACGGCGCACCTGCCGGCTTTGGCGAAGCGGCGAAGTTTGCGATTGGTCTTCTTGGCAAGCTCGACGAGGGGACGGCGCTTCTGTCCGGCACCCACATGACCTTATCGGGCGCTGCCGCAACTTCCGGGGATTTTCTTGAGTTGCAAGCAGCCATCGCCAATCCGCCCGCAGGTTATGATGTCGGAAATGGCGTCCTGCCGCCCATGGTGTCACCTTACGTTTGGTCGATGGCCAAGGATGCCGACCAACTGACAATCTCTGGAGCCGCGCCATCGGAGGCGACTCGCACTGCCATCCGGGCCGTTGTCGAGGGGGCATCAAACGATCTCGGTCTCGTCGATCGGTCCGGTCTTGGAGCGGGTCTCAATCCGGCCGTCGACCTTGTTGCCGTGGCGCGCAAGGCGACGGCGATCCTGGCCCAACTCGACGTAGGAGAAGTGCGCCTCGCAGACAACGTGCTCTCGGTGACCGGCAAAGCATCCTCGGCGAACGGCAGCGCGGCCGTCGGCAGCGAGCTGGCGAACTTGCCACTCGGCCTCGTCAAAGGCTCTATCGATATCTCATCGTCTGCCACCTTCCGCTTTTTTGTTGAGCGTGGGCTCGACACGGTAACCATCGATGGCGATCTGGTGGACGAGGCTACGCGCAAGACCTTGAAGGACGCAGCCGTCAGGATGTTTGGCAGGGCGGATATTCTTGACTCCTCCGAAGTGGCAAAGGGAACGCCCGCAGGCGCGCGTGAGGCTGCCTTGCTTGCGATCCGCGCAGCGTCGCACCTCGCCAAAGGCAACGTCAGTATTGAGGGTACGACAATCAGAGTGACTGGAAGCGCCTTCACGGCCGCAGGGGCTGCGCGCCTGTCCTCTGAACTGTCGGGCAGCGTACCTTCCGGGTTTACTCTTGAACTTGCCGTCAATCCCATGCCGGCCGAGGCACCGCTCGAGGCGGCAGCTTGCGGCGAAGCTGTTGATGCGGTGCTTGCTCGAACGCCGGTCTATTTCGACGAAGGAGCGGCGACCATCTCAGCGGACAGTCGTGGCGTGATCGATCGGCTCGGTGCGTTGGCGCTCCGCTGCCCTTCCGCTCGGCTCGTGTTGACGGCGACGGTCGGTGAGGCCGATGCGGCACGGGCTCAGACTCTGGGCGAGGCACGAGCCAGAAGCGTGGCGGGTGCTTTCTCAGAGATTGGTGTTGATCCTGCGCGACTGACGACTAAGGGTGCCGCGGGCACGGCGGACGGAATTGCGATCGTTTTCGCCTTGCCATGAACAGGAGGTCCGGATGCTTTATCTTGCCATTACGCTCTGGCCCTATCTCTTGATCGCCTTTGCCGCCGGACTGGTGATCGGCTGGTTCGGTTCTGATCGCATCGAGGTCTGAGCGCAGTCGATCTGTGGGTCGTCTGCCAGCGGGGGTCATCATGGCCGTTCTGATTATCGAGACGTTCATTCTGACGGCGATAGCCGTCGGGGCCGGTGTGCTTGTTGGTGTGCTGGTCAAGCAGTGGTTCGGCCGCCGCACGATCGGAAGCGAACGGTTTACCGAGGTGATGGCCGCTGCAGAGGCAGCCGAAGCGTCCGCCATTGCCACTGGTGATGTCGACGAAGGTCGGGCAACGTCAACTCTCGTCATAGAACCGTTGGTTACCGCTTCGCCGGAGCCAGAGACGAAAGTGATGGAGCCGAGTGTGGGGGAGGCGCTGACCGGACCGGCCGCCGAAGTCTCGGCGGGGCTGGATCGTATCGCTGCTGCCGACCGGCTCGGTGAAAGACCCCCGGCATTGCCTGGACCGCGTCCAGGTAATGCCGACGATCTGAAACGTATCCGGGGTATCGGCCCTCAGAACGCCACGCGGCTCAACGCGCTGGGCATCTACCACCTTGATCAGATCGCCGTATGGACACCGGCCGAGGCCCGATGGGTTGGAGCTTATCTGGCATTTCCCGGCCGTATCGAGCGCGAGGACTGGGTGGGGCAGGCAAAGGCCCTGGCCCGCAAAGGCGATGGCGAGACTTCCGATCTTTGATCGTCCCTGCCGCTGATCGCGGACGAGCCAATGTGAACGCTTGGCTGAGAAGACGCTTCGAACAGGAGTTATTCGGTATCAGGAACAACAGGGTTTCGAGGCCCGGACTTGGGCCTGCGGAGCAGGAACACCAACGGTAATGCCGCGATAGACACATACATCATCAATTTGAAATCATCGACGTAGGCGATCATTGTTGCCTGAAGCGTCGTGATCTGGTCCAGAATACCGACAAACTGGCCGGAGCTAGCATTCATTTCCACGGCACGGGCGGCTGCACTGATGCCAGGAGAAAATGGGGTTATCCGCTCGGCGAGTTCGGCGTGATTGACCTGGATGTTCTGGGTCAAAACGACAGAGACCATCGAGATTCCGATCGACGACCCGATGTTACGGACCAAGCTATAAAGCGCGGCGCTTTCCGTCCTGAGTTGTGGCGGTAGCGTTGCAAAGCCCACAGTCGACATCGGCACGAAGACGAGGCCAAGGCCAAAGCCCATCAGCACGCCGGTGTAGATGATCGGCCAGCGATCCATGTCCGGGCTGAACCCCGTCATTCCCCTGAGGCCCCAGGCGGTCAGTCCCAACCCGACGACGATGATCATCCGCGGGTCGATGACGCGCAACAGCCGGCCGACCAACAGCATGGCCATCATCGTGCCGATCCCACGCGGTGCGAGCACGAGACCCGTGGTCACCGTAGGAAACCCCATGATGCGCTGTAGAAGCGGCGGTAGGAGCGCTGTGGTTGCCAGCAATACGACCGAGACCGCGAACGTGAAAATGCTGGCGGCCACATAGTTCTGATCGCGGAAGATTTGCGGCGGAATGAAGGGGTGCTCGGCAGTTGCCGAATGCACTATGAAACACCAAAGCGCTGCTGCGGCGAGCGCGGCCTCTATGACGATCTCTGGCGAGGAGAACCAATCGAGCTGCTCGCCGCGATCGAGCATGAGCTGCAGGGCTCCAACGAACAGGCCAAGGAAGGCGAAGCCGACAAAGTCGAACGATCTGCGATGACGGGGCGAAGACGGCATGGTGAAGGCGATGCCGAGGAACGCAAGCAGGCCGATGGGAACATTGATGTAGAACACCCATCGCCAGTCGAAACTGTCGGTGAGCCAGCCACCCAATGTAGGCCCGAGGACCGGCGCCACCATGATGCCGGCCCCCCACAGCGCCATGGCTTGACCGTGCCGCTCGCGCGGATTGATGTCGAGCAGCACAGCTTGTGACAATGGAGCAAGAGACGCGCCGAAGACGCCCTGCAGGACGCGAAACGCCACCATCTCCGTGAGGCTTCCGGCCATGCCGCACAGGCAAGAGGCGAGCGTGAAACCGACGACCGAAATCAGGAACAGCCGGCGCCGACCAATGGCATCGGCTATCCAGCCGGTGAGCGGCATGACAATGGCGGAGGCGACGATATAGGACGTCAGAACCCAGTTGATCGTGTCCTGCGCCGCACCAAGGCTGCCTTGCATCGACGGCAAGGCGACGTTGGCGATCGTCGTGTCGAGGACTTGCATGATGACCGCCAGCATGGTGGCGATCGACAGCAAGCCGCGATGCGGCACGTTGATCAGGTCGTCATTGGTTGTCATCTGGCGGCGAGCTTCTGGGGCCCAGAGAGAATGCCGAGCGTGTCGAGAGCGGTTCGGAGAAACGTTGGCACCGGTCGGGTGAATCCGGTATCGACATCGACACCGACGCTGAGACCGGCCTTCAAGGGCAGCTCGGTTGTCTCGTCGAGGGCGATGCGGACTGGAACGCGTTGGACGACCTTCACCCAGTTGCCGGTGGCGTTCTGGGCGGGCAACAGGGAAAAGATGGCGCCGGTACCACCGCCGAAGCTGTCGACGTGCCCTTTGATCGTCACATCGGGATAAGCGTCAAAGGTCAGTTCTGCTCGCTGGCCGGGGCGCATGTGCCCAAGATCGGTTTCCTTGAAGTTGGCTTCCACCCAGGTGCTGGTTGTGTCGATGATGGCCATGGCAGGGCTGCCGCTGCCGATATATTGACCGACCTGAAGGTTGGCTACCTGGCTGACGGTGCCAGTGGTCGGCGCACGCACCACGACACGTTCGAGATCCAGCCGTGCACTGTTCTGCGCGGCGAGGGCGCCGAGCACCGATGGATGTTTGTCGGTTTCGATGCTCGCATCGCCGCCAAGGGCAACCAACGTATCGGTCACGCCCTGCTCGGCTTCCGCCAGCGCCTGGCGAGCGAGATCCAGATCATGCCGTGCGCTGTCATATTGCGCCTCCGTGGCATTACCGGTTTGCCTCAGCTTTTCCTGTCGGCCGAATTGGACCTCCTGGAACGCAAGGGTATTGCGCGCCGTATCGGCCTTGAGCTGGGCATCCTTGAGACGAGTGCGAAGTTCCTCCACCTGCAGACGGGCGAGCGCAACAGCGCCGTCGGCCCTCTGAAGGGCAATTTTATAGGACGCGTCATCGATGCGAAAAAGAACATCGCCCGGCTTCACGATCTGATTCTGATTGACCAGGACCTCGGCGATGCGCCCCTCGACCTCCGGAGCAACCAGCACCTTGTTCTGCTGTACATAGGCATTTTCTGTGGATGCCCAACGCCCGCCACTGATCCAGTACCATCCACCCGCGACAACGAGGGCGAGCGGCAGGGCTGCCATCAGCGGGTAGCGGAGGATGCTACGCCGGCGCGAATTGCGAGGGGAAGGAGCCTGCTTGGTGGCGAGGGGATGTGACTGTTCTGGGGTCTCGGACATTCGGATTAGTCTTTCTGGTCCGGTAGGGCTCGGACGGCTTTCGTGTCGTCGGCTGGTATCGGGAAGGGCATCGGTGGCTCTTCACCGGTAACCGCAAGAAGATTGGCGTGAATGCGCCCCAGCAATCGCGAAAGGATCGCCTCTTCCTCCGGTGAAATGCCTTCCACGGCTTCATTGAAAAGTGATTGGGCCACCCCCCTCATCCGCTCGATACCGGGGCGCGCGGCTTCGGTCATGTGGATCAGGCGAGCACGGCGATCGGTAGGATCCGGGCGCCTTTCCACAAGCCCCAAGGCTTCGAGGCGGTCCACCATTCGGCAGATCGTGATCGGCTCGACGCCCACGAGATCCGCAAGGGTCGCCTGATTGACGCCTTGGCGTTTGGCAACGCGGGCCAATACCTGCCACTGGGCACGCGACATGCCCGTGGTTTCAGCAAAACGGTCGAAGCGCTTCTTCACGAGCCGGTCGATCTCGTGGATGAGGCTGCCGACGGTTGGAGTCCAGTTCGTCATTTCAACGGCATATATTATAAGCGTGCTTATGATGATAGTTGGTATATTAAGCTAGGTAACCAAGACCGTAACGTGAAGACGCGCACGTTTCGGCGCTGCATGGGTTGGGAAAGGCGCATTTCTGGAGCCAGGCCGAGCCGTTGGCTCTTGCCATGGTCGACTGTTTCCCCTATATCCCGCGCCATTCCACACGCGGGAGCCGCGGGTGCGCTTTGGCGTTCCCTCCGGTCGGTCCAGGCAATGTTGCCTTGGCTGATTCCTCCCGCGGAGGCTAAACCGGAAAAAGGTACATTCCATGGCTCTTCCCGAGTTCACCATGCGCCAGCTGCTTGAGGCCGGCGTTCACTTCGGTCACCAGACCCACCGCTGGAACCCGAAGATGAAATCCTACATCTTCGGCTCGCGTGCCAACGTTCATATCCTCGACCTCGCGCAGACCGTTCCGCTGATGCATCAGGCCCTCAAGGCCGTCTCCGACACCGTTGCCCGCGGCGGTCGCGTGCTGCTGGTCGGCACCAAGCGCCAGGCCCAGGAAGAGATCGCCGAGGCGGCTCATCGCTCGGCCCAGTATTATGTCAACAGCCGCTGGCTCGGTGGCATGCTGACCAACTGGAAGACCATCTCCGGCTCGATCCAGCGCCTGCGCAAGCTCGACGAAACGCTCAACTCCGAGCAGTCGGCGCGTCTTACCAAGAAGGAACGCCTGGTGATGACCCGCGAGCGCGACAAGCTGGAGCGCGCGCTGGGTGGCATCAAGGACATGGGCGGCACGCCTGACCTGATCGTGGTCATCGACACCAACAAGGAAAAGAATGCCATCGACGAGGCTCGCCGCCTGGGCATTCCGGTCGCTGCCATCCTCGATTCGAACAGCGATCCGGACGGCATCACCTTCCCTGTGCCCGGCAATGACGACGCCGGCCGCGCCATTTCGCTTTACTGCGACCTGATTTCGCGCGCCGCCATTGATGGACTGTCGCGCGCCATGGGCGCCATGGGCGAGGATATCGGTGCCTCTGAGCAGCCGCTCGAAGAGCCGGCGCTCGCCGACGATGCGGCCGCCGCCGAGGCCAATGCCTGATCCACGCTTAGGCGTGATCTTGCTTATGCTTTTCGGGCGGGTCCTCTGAGGGTCCGCCCGACCTGTTAGGAAGCTCGCCGCCCGGCGGGCAATGAAACCGAGAAAACGCACCGGTATTGGCTGTGGCCTGGCGTTGTTGTGCCACCCGTTCATCGGCCCGTCAGAACGGGCCGTTATCAATCCGGCTTTGGGCGTTCGAAGTTTCACGAGAGAAGACGAGGGTCACATGAACATTTCCGCCTCACAGGTGAAGGATCTCCGCGAGAAGACCGGCGCCGGCATGATGGACTGCAAGCACGCCCTGGCCGAAAATAACGGTGACATCGAGGCCGCGATCGATTGGCTGCGTGCCAAGGGGCTCTCGAAGGCTGCCAAGAAGGCTGGCCGCGTCGCCGCCGAGGGGCTTGTCGGTGTTGCCACCGGTGACAAGACCGCTGCGGTCGTCGAGGTAAACTCCGAGACCGACTTCGTTGCCCGCAACGATGCCTTCCAGTCGTTGGTGCGTGCCGTGGCCACCGTGGCCGTGGACAAGGGTGGCGATGCTGCCGCCGTTGCCGCTGCGACCTATCCGGGCAAGGCTCATTCGGTCGAGGCCGAGGTCAAGGAACTGATCGCCACTATCGGCGAGAACATGGGCTTCCGTCGCGCCGCCGCCCTCAAGGTGTCGGCCGGTGCTGTTGCCACCTACATTCACTCCGCCATCGCCGACGGCCTCGGCAAGATCGGTGTCCTCGTTGCCCTCGAGTCGACCGGCAATGTCGACGAGCTGGTCAAGCTCGGCCGCCAGATCGCCATGCACGTCGCCGCCACCTCGCCGCTGGCTCTGTCGGCCGAGGAAATTTCGGCTGATGTCGTCGAGCGCGAGCGCGCCATCTTCATCGAGCAGGCCAAGGAATCGGGCAAGCCGGCTGCCGTCATCGAGAAGATGGTCGAGGGCCGCATCCGCAAGTTCTACGAAGAGTCGACGCTCCTGAAGCAGGCTTTCGTCATCAACCCCGACCTCACCGTCGAAGCGGCCGTCAAGGCAGCCGAGGCGACTGTCGGCGCGCCGATCAAGGTCACCGGCTTTGTGCGCTTCGCCCTCGGCGAAGGCATCGACAAGGGCGAGAATGACTTCGCCGCTGAAGTGGCCGCTGCTGCTGGTCAGGGCTGAGAGGCTTTGTAACGTTGATCGGGTGGGGGCGCCGACTGGTTCGGCGCCCTTGTCATGTCTGCCGGGTCCTCGCATGACTGCCGCCGTGATTATGCCGTTCATAGGGGTTCCCATTGGAACCGATGCGGGTTAGTTGGAACGGATTAGAAGCCTCTTCCTTTCCTGGAATCGCCTTTTCTCAAGAAATTGGAGTTTTGCCCCATGACCGAGCTCAAGTATCGCCGCGTCCTGCTCAAACTTTCGGGCGAGGCCCTGATGGGCGATCGCGGTTTCGGCATCGATCCCAAAGTGGTTGACCGCTTGGCGGGGGAAATCGTCGAAGCCCACAAGCTTGGCATCCAGGTTGGCGTTGTGGTTGGCGGCGGCAATATCTTCCGCGGCGTCTCTGTCGCCGCCGATGGTGGTGATCGCACGACAGGCGACTATCTCGGCATGCTTGGCACGGTCATGAATGCCCTTGCCATGCGTACGGCCATCGAGCGGCTTGGGGCACCTGCTGTCGTGCTGTCGGCTATCGCCATTCCGGCGCTTTGTGAAACCTTTACCCAGCGCGAGGCGCTTCGTCATTTCGCGGCCAATAAAGTGATCGTCTTTGCCGCCGGCACCGGCAATCCATTCTTCACGACCGACTCGGGCGCAGCGTTGCGCGCCGCCGAGATGGATTGTGACGCCCTGCTCAAGGGGACGCAGGTTGATGGCGTCTATACCGCCGATCCCAAGAAGGATCCTACCGCGCGCCGTTATGAGCGCTTGTCGCATCAGGAAGTTCTGTCAAGGAACCTTCAGGTCATGGACGCGGCGGCGATTGCGCTTGCCCGCGACAACAAGATTCCGGTAGTGGTGTTCTCGGTCCACGAGCATGGCGCTTTCGTCAATGTTCTGAAGGGCAAGGGTCTTTGCACCGTTATCGACGGGTAACAACAGCGAGCGCCAACCGCCCGTCGTCCGTCAGCGGCGAAGGGCGGGCACGGCGCCGAGCAGTTCTGGAAGGTTGGCAAGATGGCCGATGAAGAGTACGACATCAACGACCTGAAGCGCCGCATGCAGGGCGCGCTCAGCGTTTTCAAGAATGATCTCGCCGGTCTGCGCACCGGCCGCGCCAGCGCGAGCCTTCTCGATCCCATCGTGGTCGCCGCGTATGGTAGCACCATGCCGCTCAACCAGGTGGCGACCGTTTCCGTTCCCGAACCTCGCATGCTCTCCGTTCAGGTCTGGGACAAGGGCATGGTCCACGCGGTTGACAAGGCAATTCGCGAGTCGAACCTTGGGCTGAATCCCATCATCGAAGGTACGCTTCTGCGACTGCCGATTCCCGAACTCAACACCGAGCGCCGCAAGGAGCTGGTGAAGATTGCGCATAAGTATGTGGAGGCGACCAAGGTGGCCGTCCGCCATGTGCGCCGCGACGGTCTCGATGAGCTGAAGGACCTCGAGAAAGAGGGGCTGATCTCGGAGGATTCGCTGCGTGTTTATTCGGATCGTGTTCAGAAGATTACCGACGACGCGATCACCGAAGCGGACCGGATGCTGGCCGCCAAGGACCAGGAGATCATGCAGGTCTGATCCCGCGAGGGTAGACCGCAGATCATCGGGCTTTTGGGGAGCAAGTCGGACATGATGCGGCTCGGAGCGGCGCCGGCAGAAAAGCCTAGAAAGACGGGCTTGCCGCGTCATGTCGCCATCATCATGGACGGCAATGGTCGCTGGGCTCGATCGCGCGGTCTGCCGCGCGCCGAGGGTCATCGGCGCGGCGTGCAGTCGATCCGGGATATTGTCAAGCACGCGACTTCCATCGGTATCGAGTGGCTGACTGTCTTCGGCTTCTCCTCTGAAAACTGGTCTCGACCGGCCGAGGAGGTGAGCGAGCTGATGGGGCTTCTGAAGCTGTTCATCCGCCGTGATCTTAACGAACTGACTCGTGGCAACGTTCGGGTGCGCATCATTGGTGGCCGCGACAACCTCTCGGGAGATATCGCGGAACTCTTGATCGAAGCCGAGGAGAAGACGGCTGGCAATACCGGGCTCAATCTGGTCATCGCCTTCAACTACGGCGGCCGAGACGAAATTGCGCGGGCAACGCGAGCCATCGCAGCAGAGGTGGCAGACGGACGGCTCGGTCTGGAAGAGGTCACGCAAGAGCTGATTACCGCGCGGCTCGATACCGCCGGCATGCCGGATCCCGACCTCATCATTCGTACCAGCGGCGAGCAACGGCTTTCCAATTTTCTATTGTGGCAGGCCGCTTACGCCGAGTTCGTCTTTGTGCCGGACTACTGGCCTGACTTCGACGGTGCCGCTTTCGACAAGGCCATCGACGAGTATCTTGGCCGTGACCGACGTTTCGGTGGATTGTCGCAGAAGGACGAGGCCATATGAGTGCGCCGACGCCCACGCCCGGCAAAGCAGGGTCCGAACTCGTATTGAGGGTACTATCTGCCATTGTACTAGTTGCCGTAACGGTAGGGGCGCTGTGGGCTGGCGGCTGGGTTTTCGCCGCGCTTTCCGCCATTGCCGCCGTGTTGATCTTGCGCGAGTGGATGGCGATGAGCGGCCCATTCGCCTTTCGTGCCGCGCCTTGGGCGCTTATGGCGTTCCTCGCCGTCACCGTGATGATGGCACGCAGTGAGCCGCTTCAGTCGCTGGGCTTCTCTATCTTGGTGGCTGCCGCGCTGATGCTGGCGAGGGTGACCGAGCCACGCGCGGTCTGGCTGTCGGCTGGTGTGCTCTATGCAGGCATGCCTGCCGTTGCCGCCGTTGCGCTGCGCGGCGCTGATACTGCGACCTTTGCCTCGACCGGTGCCGTGGCGGTCATCTTCGTTCTAGCTGTGGTCTGGGCAACCGATACGGCCGCTTACTTTTCGGGCAGATTGATCGGTGGTCCGAAGCTGGCACCGCGCTTTTCACCTAAGAAAACTTGGTCTGGCGCCATTGGGGGCGCCGCTGCCGGCGTGGTTGCCGGGTGCATCGTCGTTGCGTTGGCAAACATTGGGATGAGTGTGACGCTCGTCTTGGTCGCGCTACTGCTGTCGGTGGTGGGGCAGGTTGGCGATTTGGCGGAATCCGCCATGAAACGGCACTTTGGCGTCAAGGACTCGGGCGTCCTCATCCCAGGCCATGGCGGCATCATGGACCGTGTCGATGGGCTCGTGGCCGCGCTGGTGGTTGCTGCCGCGATTGGTTTTGGGCGCGACTGGCTCGCCGGCGGGGGCATTGCCGACGGTCTCCTCATCTGGTGATAGCAATGACATTGATTAGGGAAGCAGGCTTCGGTGCCGTTGCATCGGAGGCGCCGGCACCGAGACGCCTCTCCATTCTTGGTGCAACCGGGTCGATCGGCCTCAATACGCTCGACTTGGTGGCTGCCGAGCCTGGTCGCTTCGAGGTCGAGGCGCTCACCGCCGGTCGAAATGTGCATCAGCTTGCCGAGTTGGCCATCCGCTTCTCTGCCCGTGTTGCCGTGGTTGCCGAGCCCTCAGCCTACCTGGAGCTTCGTGATCGTCTCGCTGGTACTGGAATAGAGGTCGCGGCTGGTCCTGAAGCCGTGGCCGCCGCGGCCGCTCGCCCGACAGATATCGTTGTGTCGGCAATCGTAGGATTTGCCGGGCTTGCCCCAAGTCTCGCCGCACTCGGATCCACGCGCATCCTGGCGCTTGCCAACAAGGAGACCCTGGTCTCCGCCGGTCCTCTGTTCTTGGCTACTGCGCACCAGACAGGTACGCGCATTCTGCCAGTCGACAGCGAGCACAATGCGATCTTTCAGGCCTTCGAGGCCGATAATGCCGCCATGGTTTCCGAGGTGATTATCACCGCGTCCGGTGGGCCGTTCCTGCGAACTCCAAAAGCGGATCTTGCGGCGGTTACTCGGGACATGGCGCTACGGCACCCGAAGTGGAACATGGGGCCGAAGATAACGATCGACTCGGCAACATTGATGAACAAGGGCCTGGAGTTGATCGAGGCTTACCGGCTTTATCCGGTTTCCGTCGATCAGCTCTCCGTATTGGTGCATCCCCAATCGGTGGTGCATGGCCTCGTTCGCTATAAGGACGGTTCGTTGATGGCCGAGCTCGGGGTACCAGATATGCGTACCCCGATCGGCTATTGCCTTGCCTGGCCCGAGCGCCGGCCAACAATGGTGAAGCCGCTTGATCTCTCGTCTATCGGAACGCTCACCTTCGAGGCTGCCGATCGTGACCGTTTCCCCTGCTTGCCACTTGCCGAGGCGACGATGCGGCGAGGCGAGGGGGCCCCTTGCGTGCTCAATGCCGCCAACGAAGTGGCTGTCGAGGCATTCCTCGCCGATCGAATCGGTTTTCTGGATATCGCAGGCCTTGTCGAAACGACCCTGGACAAAATTGACGCCGAGGGTGGACTGTCGGAGCCGCAGTCGCTGGCTGCGGCGACCGAACTGGACAGCCGGGCTCGCAAGATCGCCTTGGCGTGCCTATAGTGTTGTGGGGCGACGCGCGGAAGCCTGGGGCAACGGCCGCCAGTGACCGAGGCGGACAGCATCATGAGAGGATGAGGCCTTGGATTTTCTTGCGGCAACGGGTGGCACGCTGATCGGCACCGTCCTCCCTTTCCTGATCGTGCTGACGGTCGTGGTCTTCGTCCACGAGCTTGGGCATTTTTGGGTAGCGCGCCGGGCTGGCGTCGCCGTAAGTGTGTTCTCGATTGGTTTTGGACCAGAACTTATTGGTTGGACCGATCGCAAGGGAACCCGTTGGAAGGTGTCGGCAGTTCCGCTTGGCGGTTATGTCCATTTCATTGACGATGCCAATGCTGCCAGCCAACCCAGCGGACAATCCGCCGACCCCGGTGCATTCCAGTCGAAAAGTCTTCCAGCTCGAGCCGCCGTTGTGGCCGCCGGACCTGCGGCCAATTTTCTCTTCGCAATCGCTGTACTGGCGATTCTTTTCTACGCTTTCGGCAAGCCGATGATTGCGCCGGTGGCTGGAGCCGTTGAACCGGGCAGTCCGGCAGCCGAAGCGGGTTTCCTGGCCGGCGATCGCATCCTTGCAATCGACGGTTCTGCCGTCGAGAGTTTTGCTGACATCCAGCGCGTGGTGATGCTGCAAAATGGCGTCCAACTTGCCATCGACGTCGACCGTGCGGGCAATCGGCTGACTTTGCACGCAACGCCCCGCTCGCGGGAGATCGTGGACGGATTCGGCGAGAAGCAGACTGTCCCGGTGCTGGGCCTCCGGCAGACCAACCCGACCGTGGAGCTCCGCAGCTTCGGGCCCTTTGCAGCATTACGGGAGGCGGTCCACGAAACATGGTCTATCGTCGACAGCACGCTGTCCTCGGTGGCCGGCATGTTCTCCGGTCGTACGTCGACAACCCAGATCAGCGGGCCGATCGGCATCGCGCGCGTCAGCGGTCAGGTGGCGGCGATGGGGCTGATACCTCTTATTAACCTTGCTGCCATTCTGTCGATTTCTATCGGTCTCATTAACCTCTTTCCAATCCCCATGCTGGACGGTGGACATCTGGCTTTCTACGCGATCGAGGCGTTGCGTGGACGGCCGTTGCCGGAGCGGGCCCAGGAGATCGGCTTTGGCATCGGTTTCGCTATCGTCTTGGGACTGATGGCCTTTGGCGTCCTGAATGATATCGCCAAGATCGCATCCGGTTAGAGGCTGTGAGTGACCTTAGGGTCACGCAGGAGATGGAAAACGGCACTGGTCATGGCAAGGTCGCTTGCGCATCGTGTCAAAGACTGTAAAAACCTCTTGATCGGAATCTGTAACAAGGGTTCCCAATCGGCCTTGGCCGCATAAACTCGGGTACGTGATTAAATGCGCTCATTCAAAGAATGGACGAAAGTCGTCGCCGCCTCCGCTGCCCTGCTTGCTGCGGCACCTTTGTGGGGCGGGTTTGTCCCGGAACTGGGCGCAATCTCAGCCGAAGCGGCATCAGCCAGCCGGGTGACGGTGGTCGGTAACACGCGTGTGGAACCGGAAACCATCGCCGCCTACATCAAGGGGACCCCAGGTAAGCCACTGAGCGCAGCCGAGATCGACGAATCGATCAAGGCTCTGTTTGCCACTGGCATGTTTTCGGACGTGAAGGTTAGTCAGTCGGGCGGCCACGTCCTTGTTAAGGTCGTAGAGAACCCGGTGATCGCCCGCGTGGCCTTTGAAGGCAATGACGTGCAGTCCGACGAGATCCTCAAGGGTGTCACCGAGTTGCAGCCTCGGTCGGTGCTGACGCAGGGCAAGGTCGAATCCGATACCCAGCGTATTCTTGAGCTCTATCGCCGTAGTGGGCGTTACGATGCCACGGTCGAACCCAAGCAGGTCGACCTCGGAAAGGGACGTGTGGACCTGATCTTCCAGATCAATGAAGGCCCGCGTACCGAAGTCAGCAAGATCAACTTCGTCGGCAACAAGGCCTACTCGAACTATCGGCTGTCCAACATCATCTCCACCAAGGAGTCCGGCCTCTTTGGGTGGTTCAAGACCTCTGACAATTACAGCCCCGAGAAGCTGAATGCCGACCAGGAAGCGCTTCGCCGCTTCTATTACAACCACGGTTACGCCGATTTCCGCATCGTTTCTGCGACGGCCGACTTCGATCGTCAGCAGAACTCGTTCTTCCTGACCTTCACGGTCGATGAGGGCGAGCGGTACAAGTATGGTGATATCAAGGTCGAGACGTCACTATCCGAGGTCAATCCGGATGATCTCAAGGCCCTGACGCTGACTCGCACCGGCGATACCTATTCGGCTGCCGAGGTCGATAAGTCGCTTGAAGCGATTACCACCGCCGTTGCGGCTAAGGGCTATGCTTTCGTCCAGGTACGTCCGCGCGGCGATCGTGATTACGCCAATCACACGATTGCGGTCACCTACTTCGTGGATGAGGGTGCACGCGCCTATATCGAACGTATCAATATCATCGGCAACGATCGTACGCGCGACTATGTCGTTCGTCGCGAGTTCGATATTGGTGAAGGTGACGCCTACAATCAGGTGTTGATCGAAAAAGCCGAGCGCAAGCTGAAGAATCTCGGCTACTTCAAGAACGTTCGCATCTGGTCGGAACAGGGCTCCTCCCCTGACAAGGTGATCGTCAACGTTCAGGTCGATGACAAGCCTACGGGCGAAGTCAGTATCGGTGCCGGTTATTCTACGGCGAACGGCATTCTGGCTGAGCTGTCGATCTCCGAAAAGAACTTCCTCGGTCGCGGCCAGTATGTGCGCGCCTCGGTGTCCAAGGGCATTACGACAGACGGAAAGTCGGGAGATTCCTCCTACGAGCTGTCGTTCACCGAGCCTTACCTGTTCGACCGTCATCTTGAGGGAGGCTTCGATATCTATCGTCGCAATTACAGCGATACCGACGATGGCGTGCATCCGTTCAAGGAGACGAATACCGGCGGCAAGCTTCGCTTTGGTGTTCCGATTAACGATGACACGACGCTGGGTCTTTTCTATGAGGGATATCAGCAGGAGATTTCGGACGTTCACTCGCGTTACAGCCAGTTTGTAAACAATGGTGATCGGTTCATCTCGATTATCGGTACGAGCCTGACCTACAACACCATCGACGACTACTCATTCCCGCGGAACGGTGTCTATGCACAGGTCAAGCAGGAGTTCGCGGGCGTCGGCGGCGATGCAACCTTCTTCCGTACGACGGGTCGTGCTGAGTATTACAAGGAACTGGTCGAAGATTGGGACCTGATTGGTCACGTCGGAGCCAAGGCCGGAGCCATGTTCGGTCTCGGGGATGATGTTGCGTACACCGATCAGTTCCAGGTGGGTGGCTCGATTATCCGCGGCTTCGAAACCAACGGTATCGGTCCGCGCGATCCTGGCACCGACTATGCGCTGGGTGGCAAGTATTACGTTGCCGCGACCGCCGAGACGCTGTTCCCGCTTCCAATGTTGCCTCAAGAGTACGGGATTTGGGGTGCGGCATTTGCTGATGCCGGTACGCTCTGGTCTTCTGAGAAGCCAACGGTCGGTACCGACAATAGTCTTGCACTGCGTGCTTCTGTTGGTGCCGGCATCGTGTGGCAGTCGCCGTTCGGTTTGCTGCGGGCTGACTTCGCCTACCCGGTCCTCAAGGAGGATACTGACAGGACTCAGGTCTTTAAGTTCTCCGGTGGAACCAGGTTCTGAGGACCCCATCTTCATAACTTCCGACCGCCGCGCCTTAGGCGCGGCGGTTTTGCTTTTGGAGCCAGGGCAACGATGCGGCAACGTTCCCCTGCTGGTACCGCATTGGGCCGTTTGTTGGTCGCGAAGGCGCGGAGGCGTTACCTTGACGTCTCATGATCTCTTAACAACGCACATCAGAGGCAACTTGCCGCATCCGGTCGGTTGACACCGGCGCGGCGCAATGGCTAATGCCTTCCGTTCCGGGAAGAACGCAACCGGCCGCGACGGAAAGTCTAGCGGTCGTCGACCTTGCGGTGCTTCAGCCGAGACGAAGAGGGAAGGCGTGCGTCTGCCGCAGGGTGACCGGGAGGACGCGCGAGTGGTGCCATGACCGATCCAGTATTCTTCGCGCCTTCAGGCCGGCTCACCGTCGGTGAGGTAGCCCGTATTGCCGGTGGCGAGGTGGCGCACGGTGACGCTGAAGTCACCATTGGGCGCGTTGCGCCCCTCGATCAGGCTGGTCCGGGTGATCTCTCGTTCCTGGATAATCCACACTACATTGCCACCTTCCGAGAGACGCGTGCCTCGGTCGTGATTTGTTCGGCTGCTCATGTTGCCGACGCTCCCCAGGGGGCTGCGGTCGTTGTGGCCCAGCAGCCCTATCGGGCCATGGCGTTGATCATGCAGGCGCTGTTTCCCGATGCTTTCCGCCTGAAGGGACCATTTGGCGAAGGCGGAATAGCGCCAGACGCCAGCGTTCATCCGACTGCGCGTCTGGAGACTGGCGTGACCGTCGAGCCGGGTGCAGTGATCGGAGCGGGCGCGGAGATTGGTGCTGGCACGGTGGTTTCGGCCAATGCCGTCATCGGGCGAGGGGTGCGCTTCGGGCGGGATGGCTACATCGGGCCCGGCGTCACATTGCAATACGCGCTCGTCGGTAACCGCGTCATCATCCATCCCGGTGCCCGGATTGGGCAGGATGGCTTCGGTTTCGCGATGGGACCACGCGGCCATCTCAAGGTACCGCAGATTGGACGTGTCGTGATTCAAGACGACGTGGAGATTGGTGCCAATGTCACGATCGATCGAGGGTCGAACCGGGACACCGTGATCGGCGAGGGGACCAAGATCGATAATGGCGTCCAGATTGGCCATAATGTCGAAATCGGTAGGCATTGTGTGCTGGTGGCGCAGGTCGGAATATCCGGCTCCACGCAACTTGAGGATTTCGTGGCGATCGGCGGCCACACTGGTCTTGCCGGACACATTCGCATCGGCATGGGCGCCCAGATATCGGGCGGCGCCATGGTCAAGGACAGCATTCCTGCAGGAACGCGTTATGTCGGTAACCCGGCGAAACCGATCCGCGAGTGGACTAGGGAACAGATGGCCCTGAAGCGGGCCGTAAAGCAGATGACGGGAAAGGACGAAACGTGAGCGAAACCGATACCGCAGCGGCGCCGGCCGAAACCGGAACGTCAGCCAAGGGGACACTGGGGGTCATGGACATCCATGCCCTTCTCAAGGCGTTGCCGCATCGCTTTCCCTTCATGATGATCGACCGGATCATTGAGATCGACGGAGACAACTCGGCCATCGGCATCAA
This sequence comes from Pleomorphomonas sp., assembly GCA_029976075.1. GTDB lineage: Bacteria > Pseudomonadota > Alphaproteobacteria > Rhizobiales > Pleomorphomonadaceae > Pleomorphomonas. The sequence goes on along the minus strand of JARKNW010000035.1, from coordinate 20,802 downwards.
GAATGTCACCATCAACGAGCCGCAGTTTCAGGGGCACTTCCCCGACGCGCCCGTGATGCCGGGTGTGTTGATGATCGAAGGCATGGCACAGACGGCCGGCGCCATCTGCGTCAACGCGTCTGCGGATGGCGCGCCTCCGAAGCTGGTCTATTTCATGACCATCGACAAGGTGAAGTTCAGGAAACCGGTGGGTCCTGGCGATGTGGTCGAATACCATGTCCGCAAGCTCAAGAAGCGCGCCAATATGTGGTGGTTCGAGGCTACGGCCATCGTCGGTGGCGTCAAGGTCGCCGAAGCGGAGCTCAGCGCCATGTTGGTGAATGCCTGAAGCATCGCGCTGTCTTGATCGTCCGTAATACGCTGAAACATAAATTGCGGCCCTTCGCCGGCAACGGAAGTTATAGGGAAACGGGCGGCTATCCGCCGCACCGCCGCCGAGGATCATCCGCATGCCCACCATTCATCCTACCGCTGTCATCGATCCGGGTGCCGAGATTGGCGAAGGTGTCAGCATCGGTCCGTTCAGCGTCGTCGGCCCCAACGTTCGACTTGGCGATGGCGTGGTGCTGCACGCGCACACGGTTGTCGACGGACGCACCACACTGGGCGCTGGCGTCACGGTGTTTCCTCACGCCACTGTGGGCATGGTGCCCCAGGATCTCAAGTATCGTGGTGAACCGAGCCGTCTCGAGGTTGGCGAGAGGACCGTCATTCGCGAGTGCGTGACGCTGCATCTCGGAACCGAAGGCGGCGGCATGCTGACGCGGGTGGGGTCAGGTTGTCTTCTGATGGCGAACGCTCATGTTGCGCACGACTGCGTGGTCGGCAACAACGTGATCCTGGTCAACTGCGCCACGCTCGGTGGCCACGTCCATATTGGCGATAATGCCATTCTCGGAGGGTTGAGCGCCGTGCACCAGTGGGTGCGTATTGGCGAGGGCGTCATGGTGGGCGGTATGACCGGCGTCGAGAACGACGTCATCCCATTTGGCATGGTCACGGGAAACCGTGCTCGCCTTGGCGGTCTGAATCTGGTTGGACTCCGTCGAGCCAACTATCCGCGAGAGGATATTCACGCGCTGCGCAACGCCTACAAGCTTCTGTTCGAAGGCGAAGATACGTTGTCCGTTCGTCTTGACCGTGTTGCTGAAACCCACGGCGGCAGTTCGTTGGTCGATCGCATGATAGAGTTCATCCGAGCAGGCGGCGACCGCGCTATCTGCACGCCGCGCAGCCGGGACGGTGATGCCGAATGAACTCTGCGACAACCGCTCCCGACAGACCCGCCCTGGGGATCATCGCTGGTGGTGGCGGAGTCCCTCTCGTCGTCGCAAGAGCGGCTGAAGCGGCAGGCAGACCGGTTGTAATATTCGGCCTCGTGGGCGAGGCTGACCTGGATATCGAGGCGTTCCATCATCATTGGCTGCGCTGGGGCGAGATCGGACGCCTGTTCGATCTCTTGTCGCGCGAGCGTGTCGGCGAGGTGGTGATCTGTGGTGCCGTCAATCGGCCTGATTTCTCGGCGATCCGGGTCGATCTCGGGGCCGTTCTGAGCCTGCCGAAAATCCTGTCGCTGATGGTTGGTGGCGATGACACCGTGCTGAAGAACGTGGTCCGCTTTCTCGAGGATCGCGGCTACAAGGTCTTGGGCGCCCATCAGGTTGCACCGGAACTTGTTGGCGGCAAGGGCAGTCTGGGGCGTTTCAAGCCCAACGGCGATGCCGAGGCGGACATTGCCAAGGGCATCGAGGCTTCCCTGGCCCTCGGGCGGCTCGATATCGGCCAAGCAGTCATTGCCATCTCCGGCCGCGTCATCGCCGTCGAGGGCATCGAGGGGACTGACGAACTCCTGCAGCGCGTCGCCGATCTCAGAAAGCGAGGCCGCCTCAAGGCCGCTCATCGCTCCGGCGTGCTGGTAAAGGCAGCCAAGCCCCAGCAGGATTTGCGCGTCGATTTGCCGACCATCGGCCCGCGTACGGTTGAAATGGCGGTCGCTGCCGGGCTCGCCGGCGTCGCCGTGGAGGCTGGGCGGGTCATGATCGTGGATCGGCCGGCCACGATTGCTGCTGCCGACGCCGCTCGTCTGTTTCTGCAGGTTCGATCGTTTTCGGACGATCCGTCATGAACGGGGGCTCGCCGCTCCGTGTCGCGATTGTTGTCGGCGAGGAATCGGGTGACCAGCTCGGTGCACGGTTGATGGTGGCGCTGAAGAAACTGGCCGCGCGTCCGATCGAGTTTTTCGGTGTTGGCGGCGATCGCATGGCTGTCGAAGGCATGCACAGCCTTTTCTCTCTCCATGACATTGCAGTCATGGGGTTTGGCCCGGTGGTGAAGCGTCTGCCGTTGATTCAGCTTCGTACCGCCGAGGCTGCCGGGGCGGTCATTTCGGGTCGGCCGGATGTATTGGTGATCATCGACAGCCCCGACTTCACCCATCGGGTGGCGCGCGATGTCAGGACGGCTCTGCCGAGCCTGCCGGTCGTAGATTATGTCTGTCCTTCCGTGTGGGCTTGGCGGCCCAGCAGGGCACGCAGGATGGCCGCCTACATAGATCATGTGCTCGCACTCCTGCCATTCGAACCGGCCGTCCTTGCCCGTCTGAAGGGGCCGGAAGCCACCTATGTCGGTCACCCCCTGATAGATCGCCCGGAGTTGTTGACGCCCAAGCCGGGCGAGCGGGTACCGCTCGGGGACGGGCTCCCGAAGTTGCTTGTGTTGCCAGGCAGCCGTTCCGGCGAGATTGACCGAATGCTGGCGCTCTACGGTCGGGTTCTGGCCGCCTTGTCGGCGCGAGGCGTGGCTTTCGAGCCGGTGCTTCCAGCGGTGGAAAGGCTGAGGGAACGCATCGAGCGGGAGACGGCGGACTGGACTGTGCGTCCGAGGATCGTGACCGGCGAGGCCGGAAAATGGAGCGCTTTTCGATCGGGTCATGCAGCGCTCGCCACGTCCGGAACGGTGACGCTTGAGCTGGCGCTGGCAGGCGTACCAAGCGTGATCGCTTACGCGCGCGACCCGCTCTTCCGTATCATCTCGGAAGTTGCCCGCCGCATTCCGGGGCTTGTGAACATAACCATGTTCGGCCTTGCCAACATCATCTTGGGCGGGAAGGCCAGCCCGGAGTTTCTCGATCCTGATCTCGAGCCGGAGAGGCTCGCCGACGCTCTGGCGCCTCTTCTCGCCGACACGCCGGCCCGCGCAGCGCAGCTCGCTGCTTTTGCTCGCTTGCAAGACGTGATGGCGCTTCCTCACGGGCGCCCGGCTGCCGAAACCGCAGCGGAAGTGATATTGCGGCTCGCGGCTATGTCCCGATGAGCACGAAAAAGGCCCCCGGCGTTGCAACCGGAGGCCCGTTGTTCACTCAAAGGAAGCGCGCTTAACCGCGCTTGTCGAGCTCAACATAGTCGCGCTGCGGTGCGCCGATGTAGAGCTGGCGCGGACGACCGATCTTCTGGCTCGGATCCTCGACCATTTCCTTCCACTGGGCAATCCAGCCGACCGTTCGGGCGACGGCAAACAACACGGTGAACATGGAGGTGGGGAAGCCCATCGCCTTCAGCGTGATGCCCGAATAGAAGTCGATGTTCGGATAAAGCTTCTTCTCGACGAAATACTCGTCGCTGAGGGCAATCCGCTCAAGTTCGACCGCCACGTCCAGAAGCGGGTCATCCTTGATCCCGAGCGTCTGCAGAACCTCATGGCAGGTCTGCTGCATGATCTTGGCGCGCGGATCGTAGTTCTTGTAGACGCGATGACCGAAGCCCATCAGGCGGAACGGGTCATTCTTGTCCTTGGCCCGGGCAATGTATTCGGGGATACGGTCTACCGTGCCGATCTCGGCAAGCATGTTGAGTGCTGCCTCATTGGCGCCACCGTGCGCAGGCCCCCAGAGGCAGGCGATGCCGGCGGCGATGCAGGCGAAGGGATTGGCCCCCGACGAACCGGCAAGACGCACGGTCGATGTCGAGGCGTTCTGCTCGTGATCGGCATGCAAGGTAAAGATGCGATCCATTGCACGCGCGAGAACCGGGTCCACCTTGTACTCCTCGGCGGGAACCGCGAAGCACATGTGAAGGAAGTTCGCCGCGAAATCGAGGTCGTTCTTCGGGAAGATGAACGGCTGGCCGATCGAGTACTTGTACGCCATGGCGGCGATCGTCGGCATCTTGGCGATCATGCGATGCGAAGCGATCATCCGCTGATGCGGGTCGGAAATGTCGATGGAGTCGTGATAGAAGGCCGACAGCGCACCGACAGTGCCCACCATCACCGCCATCGGATGTGCGTCACGCCGATAGCCCTGGAAGAAGCGGGTCATCTGCTCGTGGATCATGGTGTGGCGCGTGATGTGGGCGTCGAACTGCTGCTTCTGAGACTTGGTCGGCAGTTCGCCGTAGAGCAAAAGATAGCAGGTTTCGAGATAATCGCCTTCGAGCGTCAGTTGCTCGATCGGGTAGCCGCGGTAGAGCAGCACACCCTTGTCGCCATCGATGTAGGTGATCTTGGATTCGCAGGCACCGGTCGACGTGAAGCCCGGATCGTACGTGAAGTGGCCGGTCTTGCCATAGAAGGTGGAGATGTCCATCACGCTCGGGCCGATGCTCGCATCCTTGAGCGGGAACTCATAGGTCTTGTCATCGATGGTGACGGTCGCGTTCTTCGTGGTCATTCGGTCGGATCTCCAGCAGGTGATCAGGTGGACCAGGCCAATGAGGGGTGGGACAAAGCGATTACGCTTACGTAAAGTGCCGGCCAACCTCCCAGTCGCATGTCGATCTTCACGTAGCGGAAAATCCCTACTCCGGCAAGCCGTCGAATTGGTGGACAGCCTTGCCATTTCGGTGGAGATCGGAACTGGATCTTGGGATGCGAGTTATTTGTTTCGCTGGGGTTTTTGCCGCCTATCCTTCCGGCGTTCCCCTGGCAATCGCGTCGAGCCCGAGGGCGGTTGCATTTCTCCTCGCAAGGAAGTGAAAACCCCGCCGCGGTTTGACCGGGCGGGGTTGATGGTCTTCGAGGTGATCTCAGCTGTCAGCCAGCGAGTACATCCCGGATGCGCCCTAGCGCTTCGTCGCGTCCAAGAACCGCAAGCACGTCGAAGATCGGCGGTGACGTCGTACGGCCAGTGGCTGCTGCCCGAAGCGGTTGTGCCACCTTGCCCAGCTTGAGGCCGGTCTCGGCGGCGTATGCCCGCACGACCTCCTCGGTAGCTGCCGCCGTCCATGCCGGCAAAGCTTCGAGGCGCGGCAACAGATCGGCAAGCGCTGCCTTGCCCGCGGTGTCGAGTAGCGCGGCGGCTTTCTCGTCCGGGACTAACGGACGGCTGACGAACAGGAAGCCGGCATTATCGATCAGTTCGAGAAGCGTTTTGGCACGCTCCTTGAGACCAGGCATTGCGGCGGCAAGCTGTTGCTTCTTGCCCTCGTCCAGTTTTCCCTTGAGAGCCGGGCCCTCTGGGATGTAGTCGAGCAAGGCAACGACATGGTCTACCAGTTCGTCATCCGGTGTCTGGCGGATATAGTGCCCGTTGAGATTCTCGAGTTTTCCGAAATCGAAGCGCGACGGTGAACGCCCGATACCCTCGAGATCGAACAGCGCGATCATCTCCTCGGTCGAGAGAATCTCCGCGTCGCCATGCGCCCATCCGAGGCGCACGAGATAATTGCGAAGCGCAACCGGAAGATACCCCATGGCGCGATAGGCCTCGACGCCAAGCGCCCCATGGCGCTTGGAGAGCTTGGCGCCATCCGGACCGTGGATGAGCGGAATGTGCGCCACTTTCGGCATATCCCAACCGAGGGCATCGTAGATGATCTTCTGACGTGCCGTATTGGTAAGGTGGTCGTCACCGCGGATGATCTGCGTGACCCCCATGTCATGATCGTCGACCACGACAGCGTGCATGTAGGTGGGCGTACCGTCCGAGCGAAGGATGATGAAGTCGTCAAGATCCTTGTTGGGGAAGGTGACGGTTCCCTGAACCGCGTCCTCAATCACCGTCTCACCGTCGAGCGGTGCCTTGATACGCACCGAGGGCCTTACGCCAGCCGGCGCCTCCGACGGATCGCGATCGCGCCAGCGACCATCGTAACGCGGCGGCAGTCCGTTCGCCTTTGCGGTCTCGCGCATCTCGTTGAGTTCGTCTGGCGTGCAATAGCAGTAGTAGGCCTTGCCGGCCGCGACGAGCTCGCGGGCAACGTCGGCATGGCGGTCAGCCCGCTGGAACTGGGAGATCGGCTCTCCCTCCCAGGTGAGACCCAGCCAGGTGAGACCGTCGATGATCGCGTCGACCGCAGCCTGCGTGGAGCGTTCGCGGTCAGTATCCTCGATGCGAAGCAGCATCTTGCCACCATGCCGCTTGGCATAGAGCCAGTTGAAGAGCGCCGTCCGCGCACCTCCAATGTGCAGGAAACCGGTGGGAGACGGCGCAAAACGCGTGACGACGGGCGTGGACATCGACGATAGTTCCGAAAAATGTCAGGGTCGGCCCGGAAATGGCGGCGGATCGCCGTCGGTCGGACCATTGCGTGGACGGCGTCTTACAGGAAAGCCGTGCGTTTCGCAAAATAAGATCGCGGCGCAGATAGTTTAAACAACCGAAATAGGCGGCGAGTGTGACGGTCGGGACGGAGACGAGTATCGAGCCTCCTGTGCATCGCCGGCCAGCCGTCGGTACTGGGTGGCAGCGCACGCTTACTGATCTGCGAAAGTCTTTTGCGCGCGATCTCGACGATGGTCGCGGCTTTCTGTGGTGGCCGGTCGCGGCGGCCGTTGGTGCCTCACTCTACTTCGCCCCGATGAGCGAGCCTTCTGTGGGAAAGCTGGCGCTGTCGGGTTTTGGCCTTTTCGCGTCGCTGGTTTTTATCCTCCGTCGTCGCTCGGCAGTGCCCCACGTCGCCATTCTCTTTGGGCTGGTCTGTACTGGCTTCCTGCATGCGGCGCTCGTAACTCGCCTGGCTACCCATCCCGTGTTGCCTTTCGAGAGGACCCTGACGGTGCGTGGCTATGTCGTTGCGGTTGAGGACAGAGGAAAGGGAGCCGCCCGTCTTCTGGTCCAGCCGGCCGAGATGGACCCAAGTCCGAGGATCGGGTTGCCTCCACTCATTCGGGTGACGACGCGTGGGAAAATCCCGACACCGGGTTCCGCCATTGCGATGCTGGCCCGCCTGGCCCCTCCCATGCCGCCTCCGTTGCCAGGCGGCTACGATTTCGCCCGAGTCGCTTGGTTTGCCGGCGTTGGTGCCAGCGGTTTCACATACGGCGCGGTCAAGCCTTGGCCGGAAGCCCCGCCGCCCGATACCAGACTGGTCTTCCTGAGCAGTATCGAGACGGTCCGTATGGCGGCAGCCAGCCGTATTCGCGCTGCGGTGCCCGGCGATGCCGGTGCCATCGCGGCGGCGCTCATCGTTGGCGACCGCGCCGGCATATCCGAGAGCACCAATGAAGCGATGCGCGTCGCCGGCGTTTCGCACGTCCTTTCGATTTCCGGCATGCATATGAGCCTGGTTGCCGCATTCTTGTTTGGCGGCATACGTCTCATCCTGGCCCTGATACCGCCGCTGGCGCTCGCGTGGCCGATCAAGAAGATCGCCGCCGGGCTATCCATGCTCGGCACAGGTGCCTACTTCGTCATTTCAGGCATGGACGTGCCGGCCGAGCGTTCGATGATCACAGTCGCGGTATCGCTACTCGCCATCTTGATCGATCGCCGTGCCCTGTCGCTCCGCGTCATCGCCGTCGCGGCGCTCGTCACGTTGGTCCTCTCTCCGGAGGCGGTGATGGAACCAGGCGCCCAAATGTCGTTTGCCGCCGTAATTGCATTGATGGCAGGACTGGAGGCTTGGCGCGGTCGATCGGGCGAGGTGGCGGATGGCGGCGATGTCAGCCTGCTGGTTCGTATGGCGCGGCGATTCGTGTTCTGGCTGTTGGCGGCGCTCGCGGCAACCGTCGTGGCAGGTCTCGCCACTTTGCCCATGGCTCTCTATCATTTTGGCCGCCTGGCACCGCTTGGCATGATCGCCAACCTGATTACAGAGCCTTTGGTTTCGTTTCTGATCATGCCGATGGGGCTGGGTGCCGCGTTATTGATGCCCTTTGGTCTGGAAGCGTTGCCGCTCGCCGCCATGGGGGCAGGCATCGACGCGATGATCGCCGTGTCCCGTGTCGTGGCCACCTGGACGCCGGGAGGCGGCCTTTATGGTCGTCCCATGGGGTGGACCATGCTCGCGGTTGTGGCGGGCGGTCTTTGGATTTGCCTTTGGCGGGGTCGCAAACGCTGGTTCGGCCTCGTCCCCGTGATCGTCGGTCTCGCCTTTGTTCCCATCGGAACTTCGCCGGGGCTTCTGATTTCCGGCGATGGTTCATTGGTCCTGGTAAGGCAAAACAATGGTGTCTGGCACAAGGTTGGCGCCAAGGGCGGCTTTACGCTGGACATCTGGATGGCAGCTGTCGGGCTCGATCCAGCCAAGGTGCTTTCGCTTGGTGAAGAGAGTGCTTGCGACGCTGAGGCCTGCTCGCTGCCAGCGGCGACAGGCCGCCCGTCCGTTTCGGTCATCACGCAGCCATATGCGTTTGGTGATGACTGTCCGACCGCTCAGATCGTGGTGTCAGGATTGGAAGCCCCGCCCTGGTGCCGACCGACAGCCGCGCTGTTCGATGCCCGCCGGCTCGCCGAGACGGGTACGCTCTCCTTCGAGATCGAGATAACCAACAACGGCAAGCTTCATCTGACTGAAAGCGGCCGAGTATTCGGGGATCCCCGCAGGGCTTGGTTCGCACCGCCGCGGTGAGGGGAATCAGGCGTCTTCTCTCGACGCGGTGAGCAAGGCCTCGGTACAGACACGGTTGCGCCCGGCTCTTTTGGCAAGATAGAGGGCCGCGTCGGCCCGTTCGATCAGCGAGACCACTGTGTCCCCGGCATGATAGGTCGCGCAGCCGACCGAAACCGTGACGAAGCCGAGTGTCTCGCCAGTGGAGCGCTTCTTGAGCTCCTTCTCCTTGACGCTTTCCCGGATTCGCTCGGCCAACGTCTCTGCTCGTGACAGATTCGCCTTTGGCAGGATGATCGCGAACTCCTCCCCGCCGTAGCGGCAGGCGAGATGATGTCCCCTGATGGCCTGTTTGACCGAAAGCGCGACGAGGCGCAGCACCTGATCGCCGGTCTGATGGCCAAAGCTGTCATTGAACGACTTGAAATTGTCGATGTCCGTGATGAGCAGAGATAGTGCGCCATCAGTTTCGGCGGCGTTCGCGACAGCTCGTTCCAGCGATTGATCGAAGTGCTTTCGGTTACCCAGCGTCGTCAACTCGTCTGTGAGGGTTTCGAAACGCAAGGACTCCAGGCTCTCCTTGAGCTCGGAGATTTGTTTCTGGCTGTCTTCGAGCTGACCTTCCAGCTCGCGATTGATCTTTTCCGTCTCTCGCGTCGCGACCAACAGTTCGCCGACGATTCCACGCAAACGCGAGAGGTTCGGGCCAGCGTCCAACTCCGTGGAGGCTCCGGACAGCGCTCCGGCATAGGTGGCATTGGCTGAGATGGTCTTGTTGACCGCAGCCATGACCCCTTCGATTTCGCCGGAAATGCGTCCACCCACGTCCTCGATACGATCCGAAAGGCGCGAAGGAGATATGAACTGGTTGTAGATGGCTGTGAGTTCGTCCGCCTCAATACGGCCCTTGCTGCGCAGAATATCGTTCACCGCACGATTGAGGGCGTGATTGAAGCCGGCGCAGTAACTGTACCAAAGCTCATAGTTTCTCGGGTAGGCCGCGTTTTCGTTGCGCCGAAGCTGCGCCACGGCCGCCTCGCCGTAGCCGATGGTCCGCAGAAACTCTTCCCGCTGCGTCATAGTCTCCGCCCACTGCGCTCTTGTTCCATTCACTTTGATAAACGGCAGGCATGAATTGAGCGTTAAGCAATGGTGCACAGGCTCGATACAGTTTGAGCTTTTCCGCCTCCGGCGCCGCATACGCGGTCATTATTTCCGGCCTTGTGACCCAATTTTCCACATCGCCATACGACAGCGGCGGCCAACAAGGCCGCCGCGCAATCAAAGTATGCGTATCAGGTCAGTTCGCCGTCTTGGCTATGCGCACGGGGCGCAGCAGGAAGGCTGGCACATGATCGCCAAGCCCGACGACGGCCGGGCCATCATCGACATCGCGGCGGGGCAGGGGGCGCGGGCGCTCACCCGCGCGTACGGGCTGCCGTTCAGGATTGCGCTCGGGTCTTGCCTCACGCTCGGGCCTTGGCTCACGTTCCGGCCTCGCTTCGCGCTCGGGGCGCGGCGCCCGGCTGCGTGTCTGGCGTGGTGCCTCTTCGTTAGAGGTCTCGTCGATTTCCGACGGAGCGGCTTCCTGCCGTGTACGACGCGAACGCGACGGTGCACGAGCTTCCTCGCCATCCTTCGCCCCACGGGACCGGCGCGGCTCCTTGCCCTCGGCGCTCTTGCGACCACGCGACCGCTTGCGCGCCTCCGGGTCGAAAGTGATCCGATCGCCGATCCATTCGATGTCGGTAGTGATCAGCTTCTCGATTGCCGAGAGATGCTTCTCGTCATCCTGGGTGACCAGCATGACAGCAGTGCCCGACCGGCCAGCCCGACCGGTACGGCCGATGCGATGGACATAGTCCTCGGCATGGATTGGCACGTCGTAATTGAAAACGTGGCTCACATCCGGGATGTCGAGGCCACGCGCAGCGACGTCGGAGGCCACCAGCAGAGTCAGCGTACCCTTCTTGAAGGCATCGAGCGTGGCCATACGGGCACGCTGGTCCATGTCACCGTGCAGGGCGCCAACGTTGAACCCATGACGAACCAGACTGCGGAACACCACCGCGACGTCGCGCTTGCGGTTGCAGAACACGATCGCGTTCTTCAGATCCTCGGCTGCGGCGATCTGAGCGCGCAGTGTCTCGCGCTTTTCAAAATCCTCGGCACCGGAAACGACGAGGCGCTGGGCCACAGTCGACGCGGCGGTCGCCGGTTTGGCGACCTCGACCTGCACCGGATTGTTGAGAAAGTTCTCGGTCAGAGCCTGGATTTCCGGCGGCATCGTCGCCGAGAAGAACAGCGTCTGATGGTTCTTCGTCACCAGCTTGCAGATACGCTCGATGTCGGGAATGAAGCCCATGTCGAGCATGCGGTCGGCTTCATCGATCACGAGAATCTCTACGCCGGTGAGCAGCAGCTTGCCGCGCTCGAAGTGATCGAGCAGACGCCCGGGCGTCGCGATCAGCACGTCGGCGCCACGGTCGAGCTTGCGTTCCTGGTCGTCGAAGGACACGCCACCGATCAACAGTGCGATGTTCAGCTTGTTGTTGATCGAATACTTGACAAAGTTCTCCTCGACCTGCGCTGCGAGTTCGCGCGTCGGTTCGAGGATCAGCGTGCGAGGCATGCGGGCACGGGCGCGGCCACTTTCGAGAAGTGTCAGCATCGGCAGCACGAAAGCTGCGGTCTTGCCGGTTCCCGTCTGGGCAATACCGATGACGTCACGGCCAGCGACAGCGTGCGGAATGGCTTCCGCCTGGATCGGCGTCGGAGTCGTATAGCCAGCCGCTTCAACGGCCGCCATTACGCTGGCGCTCAGTCCGAGATCAGAAAAATTCATGTGGTGTGCGGTCTCTTGGATTGGGGATTCAACACTGAACACAGGAGAATCCACGCTCTTCCGGGTCAATCCTATCTGATCCGGATATCGAGGGAGACCATATGTGGAATCGTCTGCATGTCAATCAATTCCTGCCGGATTCAGCGTTTATTGTTACTTCAACGGGCAAGCAAGCGCCTCCCGAGGTTTTCTCGGCACGGTTTCTGCCTCTGGAGACGCCAGAAGAACATACGCATCACATCAATGCGGATCAGTTGAACGCCGATCTTCTTGCCGGGCGGGGAGTTCTACGTGTTCTCTGTTCAGAGGCAGGGAGCCGCATCAGACGGTCGACGAAGGCATGGGGCATGCCCGTGGCTTGGTTGAGGCACCATTGCTGCAACCGTGGTTACCTGCGCTCGCCTCCAGCCAAAACGAGCGCCTGCACGATGCATCAGATGTCCAGGTCCTCGGCGAACTCGGCATTCTCCTGAATGAACTGGAAGCGGCCTTCCGGCTTGTTGCCCATCAACCGCTCGACCGAGTCCGCCGTCTGCTCGGCTTCGTCTTCCACCAGCACAACGCGCAGCAGTGTACGCGTCTTCTTGTCCATGGTGGTTTCCTTGAGCTGCGAGGGCATCATCTCGCCGAGACCCTTGAACCGCCCGATTTCCGGTTTCTTGTTCTTGAAGACGGTGCGCAGCAGTTCCTCGCGATGGGCGTCATCGCGGGCATACATGGTCTTGCCGCCGTGGGTGAGACGGTAGAGCGGCGGCACCGCAAGATAAAGATGTCCGGCGCGGATGAGCTGCGGCATCTCGCGGTAGAAGAAGGTGATCAGCAGCGAGGCGATGTGGGCGCCGTCGACATCGGCGTCGGTCATCACGATCACTTTGTCGTAGCGAAGATCGTCTTCCCGATAATGCGAGCGGGTACCGCAACCCAGCGCCTGCAGCAGATCGGACAGCAACTGGTTGGCCGTAACCTTGTCACGGCCGGCACTTGCCACGTTGAGAATCTTGCCACGCAGCGGCATCACGGCCTGGCTGGCACGATCGCGTGCCTGCTTGGCGGAGCCACCGGCCGAGTCACCCTCGACGATGAACAGTTCGGAGCCCTGAGCGGCGTTCTGCGTACAATCGGCAAGCTTGCCGGGAAGGCGCAACTTGCGCACCGCGCTCTTGCGCAACACGTCTTTTTCCTGACGACGACGGAGGCGTTCGTCAGCGCGCTCCACGATCCAGTCGAGCAGGCGTCCCGACTGTTGAGGCGAGGCGGTCAACCAATGGTCGAAGGCGTCTTTCACCGCAGTTTCGACGATGCGAGTGGCTTCAGCCGTGGATAGCTTGTCCTTGGTCTGGCCGACGAACTCCGGCTCGCGAACGAAAACCGACAACATGGCACCAGCCGACGTCATCACGTCGTCCGGCATCACCTGGGCGACGCGCTTATTGCCGGCCATTTCGCCGTAAGCCTTGATCGACCTGGTCAGGGCGAGGCGCAGACCCTGCTCGTGAGTGCCGCCATCAGGCGTCGGAATCGTGTTGCAGTAGGAATTGACGAACCCGTCGCCTGCAAACCAGGAGACGGCCCACTCAACCGTGCCATGCCCGCCCGTGCCAACGCGACCGGCGAACAGCTCGTCGGTCACCCGCTTTTCGTCCTCGAGCGTCTCGGCAAGAAAATCCTTGAGGCCGCCTGGGAACTTGAACACGGCTTCCGCCGGGGTCTTGGATCCCTCGACCAATGACGGATCGCAGGACCAGCGAATTTCAATGCCGCCAAATAGATAAGCCTTCGAGCGAGCCATCTTGAAGATGCGCGCCGGCTCGAAGCGGGCGTCTTCTCCAAAAATCTGCGGGTCCGGCTTGAAACGCGTCTTTGTGCCGCGCCGGTTCATGGTCTCGCCAAGCCGCTGCAAATCGCCCTGAGGAATGCCACGCGAGAAGCTTTGTTTGTAAAGCTGGCGACCACGCGCCACCTCTACGTCCAGCCATTCGGACAGCGCATTGACGACCGATACGCCGACGCCATGCAAGCCGCCTGAAGTTTCATAGACCTTGCTGTCGAACTTGCCGCCCGCATGCAGCGTGCAGAGAATGACCTCCAGCGCCGACTTGCCGGGAAACTTCGGGTGTGGGTCCACCGGAATGCCACGACCATTGTCGTTGACGGTGAGGAAGCCATCGGCGTCGAGGCGCACTTCGATCCATGAGGCGTGACCGGCTACCGCTTCGTCCATCGAGTTGTCGATGACCTCGGCGAACAGGTGATGCATCGCCTTGTCGTCGGTGCCGCCGATATACATGCCCGGACGCCGGCGCACCGGCTCGAGCCCCTCCAGAACCTCGATGGCCGATGCGTCATAGACGACTTCTGCCGGCGCCGTGGTCTCAACGCGGGTGCGTGTGGGCTTGGAGGCCCGAGCGGGAGCCGCAACGGGCGCCGCCGCGCTCGACGGGGAGGGAAGTGTTCCGAACAGGTCGTCCTTTTCCATGCGTTCCGTCTTCATCCATCGACCGGCAACACCGGCCATTCCGCCGCCCACCGGAGTACGCTGATTCGCACGCCCCGGAGTTTGCCACGCGGCCAGCGGAAGCGCCAATCTCGTTCTACATGTGTTCCGGCTCATAAACCGGCAATCCCGCCACCGTCAACGCTGTTGAGGCGTTCTTAACCCTGGCGGCGGCAAGCTCCAGAACGTTCATTGGTGGTTTGTCATGCGTCGAAACCAGTATCAAGATGCCGTGCTCCGAGAACTCGGAGCCGTCCACACCCGTGCCTTCGTTGCCGGTCATCGCCTCGGCGGCATGCGCCGTCATTTGCAGGAGGTCGCGGCCGAACCGCCGCTCACCGACGGCATCTTTGCGCTGCCGGCCATGTTGGTGCTGCTGTCGCTGACGGCGTTGGTTTTTCTGCTTGCCTGATTTTGCCGCTGGCAATCAGCGCCGCGAAGCGTTAGGGAAGCCGCCCCCCATTTTTTCGGAGAGCGGTCATGGCTGCGGCAGGCCTCGATTTCGGCACGTCCAACACCACGCTCGGCATCGTTACCGATGGCCGGGCAGAAATGGTGTGTCTTGAAGGCGACGAGGACACGCTGCCGAGTGCCACCTTCTATCACCAGGATGGTTCCATTTCCGTCGGGCGCGCTGCCATTGCCGCCTATGTCGGCGGGGAACACGGCCGCTTGATGCGGGCACTGAAGTCCGTGCTCGGGTCGGCTTTGATGGAAGAGACGACGCTCGTCGGTAAGAGCCGGGTCAAGTTTCGCGATGTCTTGAAGCGATACCTCGCGGAAGTGAAGAAGCGCGGCGAGGCAGCGGCCGCTGCACCGCTGACCCATCTCGTGCATGGCAGACCGGTTCATTTCGTTGACGGCAACGCGGAAGCAGACCGGCTGGCAGAGGCGACGCTGCTCGCCATCGCCCGTGACCTCGGCTTCGAGGAAGTCTCCTTCCAGTATGAGCCGATAGCCGCCAGTCTCGATTACGAGCAGCAGCTATCCCACGAGGAGTTGGCGCTGATCGCCGATATCGGTGGCGGTACGTCTGACTTCTCGATTGTTCGTCTGGGGCCCGAGCGAGCCAAGAAGGCAGAACGCGCTTCCGACGTGCTCGCCAACGACGGCGTTCGCATCGGCGGCACTGATTTCGACCGTCATCTCAGCCTCGGTACGGTCATGCCGCTCCTCGGCTTCCGATCGAAGCTTGCCCGTGGCGAACTCGATGTGCCTTCCGTCTATTACCATGACCTCGCCACATGGTCGGCGATCAACCGCCTTTATGAGCCGCGCGTTCATCGCGAACTCATCGACCTCGAAAAGCGTGCCGCGGAGCCGCATCTCATCCATCGTCTGATGCGCGTGGTCGACGACGAGCGCGGCCATACCCTTGCCATCGAAGTCGAAGCGGCGAAAATCGCCATTGCCGAAAATGGTGAGGTTGCCGTTCCCTTCGACTGGTTGGAGCGAGGCCTCTCGACACATATCGATCACACAGGTCTCGTCTCTCATACGGGCGAGCTTGCCGACCGCATCGGTGCCCGCGTCGATGCCTGTCTGGCGGAGGCCGGCGTCGTCGCTACGGACATCGACGCGGTGTTTCTGACCGGGGGGTCCACCAGGCTCGAGCATGTGCGTAACGCCATCCTTGCTTCGGTTCCTGAGGCGCGTGTCGTCACCGGCAACGTGTTCGGTTCGGTTGGCACGGGGCTCGCCGTCGAAGCGGCGCGGCGCTATGGTTGATGCCGAAAGTCGCGCTTGCGAACACGGCGGCCCGGATGCCTGATGCCCCAACCTGATGGGGAGGGGACACATGAGAGTCTGTTGTGCAGCGGCTGTTGCCATCGTCCTGGCGACGCCCGCGCTGGCTGGCGATTGCGAGGCTTGGAAAGCCGGGCTCTCGCAGGAAGAGGAGGGCATGATGATGACCGCCTCGATCTGTGCCGTTGATCGGCCGGATGATCTGTTGCTGATCTCCTGCGGGGGCGAGGAAAAGTTGGGTTTGCGCTTCCTGCCTGCGACCGGCGACGACTTCCCGCCCAAGGGCGACATGAACTATCGCGCGTCCTTCGTCTTCGCGAGCGGCGAACTCAGCGCCGAGATTTCCCTCCGTTACGAGGCGATGGATGGGGCGATGACTGCAACGCCGCGTCGAAACAGCGATCTGGTCCGCGTTCTGAAGTCGGCGGGCCCTCTGACCATAACCGACAAGACTGGCGTGCTGCCGACCGAGACCTTCGATCTCAAGGGATCCGCGAAGGCGATCGGCAAGGTGGAAAAGGCCTGCTACAGCTGATCGCTCAGCCGCCCCTCGCAAATATGGCGGCATCCTTCACCTGGGCCTCACTGGGATGGACGCCGGTGTAGAGCACGAACTGCTCGAGAGCCTGCAACACGGCGACGTCAGCCCCGGAGATGCGGTTGCGGCCGGCCTTCTCCGCCGCTTTCATCAATGGCGTTTCGACCGGTAGCGCCACCACATCAAAGACGGTTTCTGCCGCCTCGATTGCCTGAAGTGGGAAAGCCAGAGCATCTGCTTCGGCGCCTCCGGCCATGCCGATCGGCGTGGCATTGATGATGAGCGGAGCCGTAAGCCCTTCGGCCGTCGCTGCCCACTGGAAATCATAGAGCTTGGCGAGCGCCGGGCCAGTGACCGCATTGCGGGCAATGACGATGCCCGAACGATGACCTCGGTTGCGCAAAGCCGCCGCCACCGCCTTGGCCATGCCTCCCGCACCTGCCAGCAGGAAGGGCGTCGATGGCGCGATTTCCGCATGGTCCAGCAGGTCGAGCACGGCGCTGTAGTCGGTGTTGTAGCCCGTCAGCCAGCCATCGTCGTTGACGATCGTGTTGACGCTGTCGATGGCCGCCGCCGACCCCTCGAGATGGTCGAGAAGCGGAATGACCGCCTCCTTGAAGGGCATGGAAATGGCACAGCCACGAATGCCCAGGGCCCGAACACCACCGATCGCAGCGGGCAGGTCCTTGGTAGTAAAGGCCTTGTAGACGTAATCGAGGCCGGTGAGCTCATAGAGGCGGTTGTGAAACCTGGACCCGAACCTTCCTGGCCGCCCTGCCAGCGACATGCAGAGCTTTGTCGAGGGACCGATTGCGGGCTTGTCGGGCATATGCTGTCTCCTCCTGAAAAGTCCTGTGATCATAGGCCCGTGGCGACCCTGCGAGAAGCGGTGAACTCGGTCATTTGACACCATGATGGAAAAGACATGCTGTCGGCGGTCAGGTCCGCCGGTCCCGAATCCTGTCAGATCACGACATGTCGGGAGGACAGCAACGCCCTGACTTCAGCTAGCTGGTCCCAAGTGTTTTGGTCGATGTGAATCCCAGATCGTATTCTTTCCGATCTGGTCTTGCGCTCTACCTCGCCTGGAAACAGCACTTCGTCTTCATTCAAGGGTTTGGAATCTCGAACCCACGGAAGATAGGCATCGATTTCCTGTTCGAATGAGGCAGCTCCGCCCATGATGGCAGGATTGATGATGATCGACAGCAGGCTGTTGACCACAAGAGCGCTTTCAGGGTCTGCAGTTCGCTCCGTTGGGCCGCCGGTCAGGGCTCCGCCCAAGATCGAGCACATCAAGGCAAGGCCGCCTCCCTTGTGTTTGCTGAACGGCAGCAACGCTCCGTATGGTGCGTTGACGATCGCAGCGGGATCGCTCGTTGGCTTGCCCTCGGCATCAATCAATACGTCGCCGGCCAGCTTTTGACCCTTGTTGTAAGCGACATGGGCTTTGCCAAAGGCAATCGCGCTGGTTGCAAAATCCAGAATCAGCGGTTCCTGACCGGTTCTGGGAACCCCTATGCAGAAAGGGTTGGTGCCGAACTTTGCAAGCGTTCCGCCGAAGGGCGCCACCAGCGGTCGGCAGAATACATTGACAAAGTGAATTGAGACCAGGCCAGCGCCCGCACATTGCTCTGCCCAGGCGCCTACGCGCGCAAGGTGGTGAGAGTTCCTCAAGTTGACTAGGCAGACGCCGAGATCAAGAGCACGTGCGATGCCGGCCGCCATGACCTGCCGAGTGACGACCTGTCCGTAGCCGTGTTGCCCATCGTAAGTCAGCGAGCAGCCGTAGTCGGCCACCAGCACCGCGTCGGTGTTCGGCCTGAGGCCGCCTTCCATGATGGAGTCGACATAGCCTGGCAGAAGTCCCACCCCGTGCGAGTCGTGGCCTTGGAGGTTCGCCTCTACAAGATTGGCCGCAACGATCTCCGCTTCGGTTGTCGAACTTCCTGCCAGACGCACTATTTCCGCTGCGTAGGCTCGCAGCTCGGAATGAAACACGACAGGCACTTTGAAATCCCACCTTTGGAGGGCATCCAGCAGCGCGCGAGAGATCGCCTTCCGCCGGCTTTTCTCTGAGCCGCAGGTTTGGCGCCACACGCATGCGTCCGGGTGTGCGAAACTGATGCTGAGCCCTAAAAGAAAGGCCCAAAGCCCTGCCTCGGCAGAACTCTGGGCCATTTCATAACGGATCAGACTGGCCGATTAGACCGAGTAGTACATATCGGAACCGGGATCAAGTTGGATGAAAGCCAGGGAATCCCTGGGTTTTCGCGCCACTGCGAACGAGCCGTGACCCACTTTGCTACACACGGCTGCTACACAGGGGTGCGTTCTCATGCACATGCAGCGTCGTGGCGCGGTCTACTCGTGGCGGAGAAGGGTGCCGTTGACCTTGGCCATGAAGTGGGGCAGGCGGGAAGTCGTGCGTTCTCTGCGCACCACCAACCGAGGCGAGGCAGCCCGCCTTGCCCGTACATTGTCCACTACCGCAGACCGATTTTTTGACCACGCCATGTCACATCCCGACCTGACTCCCGACCAGATTGACGCCCTCGCTCGCCAGTGGTTCGCCGATGCGCTTGAGATTGATGAGGGCACCCGCACAAACGCCCGCCCCGGTAAGTCGATGTACACTGCTGGCTATGATGACGGCGAAGAGCCTGTGACAGCCGATCTTGAAGTGTTGGGCTGGCTGGAGGGCGAGTATCGGGAGGCCCTCGCATACAATGACTTCGCCCGTGTCCGCTGTGATGTGGAGCGTCTGCTGACCGAAGTGGGCATCCCGGTGGACAGCAAGAGCGAAACTTTCAAACGGCTCGCCAGGGCGCTGCTGAGAGCCAACGTCGAGTTCCTGCACATTGCCAAGGCTCGGCGGGTCGGCAATTACGCTCTTGAGCCGGTGGACCCGTTGTTCCGTCCCCAGACCTATCGGCAGGCTCCAGCGCCCGCTGTTTCGGTCGATCCCGTACAGCCCTCCTTGCCGTTGAGCAAGGTGATGGAGGCCTACATCGTCGCCAAGGAGCGGGACGGCAAGTGGGTTCCGGTAACCAAGAAGAACACCGTCAACAAGCTGAAGCTGTTCGTCGACACGTTGCGGGACAAGCCAGTGGACGCAGTGACACGCGATGACATCCGCGATTGGCGCGAGGTGCTGGAGGACCAGCACGAACTGTCCAACAACAGCATCCGCCATCACTTCAAGACGGTTGCCGCCATGTTCAACTGGGCCAAGGACGAGCGGAAATCGACCATTGACAATCCGACCAGAGGGCTGATGCCACCGCCCGATGACCCCAAGCGCGACGCTTTCACAGCCGACGAACTGAAGACGCTTTTCAGCTCGCCAATGTACACCGGGCACTCAAGCACGACGCGGCGCGATGTTCCCGGCTTGGAGGTGGTGAAGGACTTTAAGTACTGGTTCCCGCTGATCGGTCTGCACACCGGTATGCGGGTCGAGGAGATCGCCAAGTTGCGGACGGATGAGGTGGTCCTGGAAGACGGTGTCTGGTGCTTCAACATCAGGAAGACCAAGACAAAGGCCGGCGAGCGGCTTGTGCCCATCCATCCTCGCTTAATCGCCTTGGGTTTCCTCGATCACGTGAAGTCGGTCAGGGGCGAACGCCTGTGGCCTGAACTGACGCCGAACAGCGAGGGCTCTTACAGTCACCGCTTCGTGGTCTGGTTCCCTGAATACCGCCGCCTGATCGGCATCGACCGTGAAGGGCTGGTCTTCCATAGCTTCCGCCACACCTTCGTGTCGCGGCTGGAGGACGCGGGCGTGGACACAGTGAAGATCGGCCGCATCGTCGGGCACAAGATCACGGGCATCACGGCTGGCACCTACGGCGGCAAGCTGTTCACGCCATCAAAGCGATTGGAGCTGTTCAAGGACTTGGACTTTGGCGTGGACTTGTCGCACCTCACAGACGCAGTCGCTGCTAAGGTGCAAGACAGCTAGCCCTATACGAAATCGTATACAGGTGTCCCTTGCCTTTGCCACTTGGTTTCCCATCGCTTCCGTCCGAGACAAGTTGACGAACTGCCGTACTGGCGCGACCGCAGCGGTGCAAGCACTTCCGCAAAAGAAGCGAGGGCGGCATATTTGGTCACCGCCGCCCCCCTTGGAGTAGCCCCGGACGGAAGAGGAGCGCGTGGGTTTTTGACTCTAGGTCAAGCTAGCGGCGTTGCCACAGGCTGACCTGAGTCTCTTATCCCGCTAGAGCGTATCCATCGATCGATGAATCGAATGTGAAGTGACGATTGGCGGCGAGTCTGATTCAAAGTTCTCCTCACCGGAGGGGAACGATGGCCAGAGCGCTAAGCGACGATTTGCGATCACGGGTTTTGCAGGCCTCCTCTGACGGGCTTTCGGCTCGTCAGGCAGCAAGCCGTTTCGGAGTTGGCATAT
>JARKNW010000107.1 GCA_029976075.1 Pleomorphomonas sp. | reverse complement strand
ATCAGTTTCTCGCCGCAGGAAAGCCGGCAAAGATCGCTATCACCGCGATCATGCGCAAGCTCATCGTTCTCGCCAACGCCCTTCTTGGTGCCGGTCGGAAGTGGCAGCTAAAATCCCCTTGATCAACACGGATACTCTAGCGTCGATGGGTGGGCGGATCTCGTCGCCCGCAAATGGTTGAAAGAGGGCGGACGGGTCGCCCTCTTTCTTGTCTGCGTCAGTGTTCGATCTGGCTCACATCGCGAACCGCGCCCTTGGCGGCAGAGGTCGCCATGGCGGCATAAGCGCGCAACGCTGCCGATATCTTCCGGGCGCGCGGGGCTGCCGGCTTCCAGGCAGCCTTGCCCTTTGCTTCCATGGCGGCACGGCGTGCGGCAAGGGCCTCGTCCGAAACGAGAAGCTCGATGGTCCGCTTGGGAATGTCGATGCGGATGCGGTCGCCGGCTTCCACGAGGCCGATGGCGCCTCCTTCTGCGGCTTCCGGCGATACGTGGCCGATCGAGAGGCCTGAGGTGCCACCTGAGAACCGGCCGTCGGTCAGGAGGGCGCAGGCTTTGCCGAGGCCCTTCGACTTCAGGTAGCTCGTCGGGTAGAGCATTTCCTGCATGCCGGGGCCGCCCTTGGGGCCTTCATAGCGGATGACGACCACATCTCCGGCCTTGACGTCGCCGCTGAGGATGCCCTTCACCGCCCCTTCCTGGCTTTCGAAGATCTTCACCTCGCCCTCGAACACAAGGATCGACTCATCGACTCCCGCCGTCTTCACGATGCAGCCGTCCAGCGCGATGTTGCCGAACAGCACGGCAAGCCCGCCGTCCTTGGAATAGGCGTTGCTCACGGAGCGGATGACGCCCTTCTTGCGGTCGACATCCAGCTCGTCCCATCGCCGGTCCTGGCTGAACGCCTCGATGGAGGGGACGCCACCGGGAGCGGCGGCGAAGAAGGTTCGAACGGCAATGGAATTGGACTGCACGACGTCCCATTCCTGAATCGCTGCCTTCAGCGTCGGCGTGTGAACGGTGGGCACGTCCGTGTTGAGAAGGCCGCCGCGATCAAGCTCGCCGAGCAGGCCGAAGATTCCGCCCGCCCGATGCACGTCTTCCATGTGAATGTCGGCCACAGCCGGCGCCACCTTGGACAGGCAAGGAACGCGACGGCTGAGACGGTCGATATCGGCCATGGTGAAATCGACGCCGGCTTCCTGTGCGGCAGCCAGCAAATGCAGCACCGTGTTGGTCGACCCCCCCATGGAGATATCGAGCGTCATGGCGTTTTCGAAGGCGGCGAAGGAGGCGATCGAGCGCGGCAGAACGCTTTCGTCGTTACCTTCGTAGTAGCGCTTGCAGAGCTCGACGATCAGCTGACCGGCTTTCAGGAACAGCGCCTTGCGATCGGCATGGGTTGCCAGCATCGAACCGTTGCCGGGCAAGCTCAGTCCGAGCGCCTCGGTCAGGCAGTTCATCGAGTTGGCGGTAAACATGCCCGAGCAGGAGCCGCAGGTCGGGCAAGCGGACCGCTCGTAGGACTTGACGTCGGCATCCGACACCTTGTCGTCGGCGGCGGCCACCATGGCGTCGATCAGGTCGACGGACTTGGTAACGCCGGTCGACAGCAACACCTTGCCGGCTTCCATCGGGCCACCCGACACGAAGACGGCGGGGATGTTCAGCCGAAGCGCCGCGATCAGCATGCCTGGCGTGATCTTGTCGCAGTTGGAAATGCAGACCATGGCATCGGCGCAATGGGCATTGACCATGTACTCGACGCTGTCGGCGATCAAGTCGCGCGATGGCAGCGAATAGAGCATGCCGTCGTGGCCCATGGCGATGCCGTCGTCGACGGCGATCGTGTTGAATTCCTTGGCCAGACCACCTGCTTTCTCGATTTCGCGGGCGACCAGCTGGCCGAGATCCTTGAGGTGCACGTGGCCTGGCACGAACTGCGTGAAGGAGTTGACCACGGCGATGATCGGCTTGCCGAAGTCGCTTTCCTTGACGCCTGTGGCGCGCCACAGGCCGCGGGCGCCGGCCATGTTACGGCCATGTGTGGAGGTGCGGGAACGATAGGCGGGCATGGTTCGATCCATCTCAGGGAAAGATATATTGCCTGACGGATGGGACCGTTTTGTGGAAAAAGCAAGGGCGGCGGCGCCGCAAAGCGTTCGCCGTCGCCCTCTACAACCTGGTTACGCTATCAGGCGGCCCGCACTTTTGCGAGGAAGCCTTTGATCTCGGCGCGTAGGCGGGCGCATGTCTCGCCGAGCTCGGTGGTGCCACTCTTCATGCGCTCGGTGGCATCGACGGCCGCTGAGTTGGCCGCGGAGACTCCCTCGATATGTTCGGTCACCTCTGCCGTACTGGCCGATGCCTGGTTGAGACTGCGCGAAATATCGAGCGTGGCGGTCCCCTGTTCCTCGACGGATGCCGCTATCACGCTGGATATTTCGCTGAGGCGGCCGATGACGCCGGAGATGGCATTGATCGCGGCCACCGACTGCTCGGTGGACGACTGAATGCCATTGATCTGATCGGCGATGGTCGAGGTCGCCTTGGCGGTCTGGTCGGCCAGTTGTTTGACTTCCGCCGCGACGACCGCGAAACCCTTGCCGGCCTCGCCGGCGCGTGCGGCTTCGATCGTGGCGTTCAGCGCGAGGAGGTTGGTCTGCGACGCGATGTTGTCGATCAGGTCGACGACGTCGCCGATCTTCTTGGCAGCCTCGGAGAGCTCCTTGATCTGGGTCGAGGTACGCAGCGCATCGGCCGCCGCCTCGGCGGCAACTCGACTGGATTCCGCAACCTGGCGGGTGATCTCGGTCACGGAGCCGGTTAGCTCCTCGGTCGCGGCGGCGACTGTCGCGACGTTGGCCGACGCCGTCTCCGCGCCGTGCGTGACGCTCTGCGCGCGCTCGGCGGCACGGTCGGTCGCCTGATCGAGATCGCGAGTCAGGGCTGCGATGTCCTTGGCCGAGGAAAGGACCTTGTCGGCAATGGCGCCGACAGACGAATCGAACTCTTCGGTAACGCGGTCGATCAGGCTGTGACGGGCGGCGCGCTCGGCGTCGATGTAGACCGAAATGGCAAAGTCCATGTCGACCATCACGGCCTTGTTGAGCGCCTGCAGCAACCTCAGTCGCGTCTCCTCGCGTCCGCCTTTGAACAGGCCGCCGGAATAATCCTTGTTGACGCGACCAATGAGCGTGGTGAGCAGGAAGTCATAGCCGCCGATGTACCACGTGGGTGA
The DNA here is from genome assembly GCA_029976075.1 of Pleomorphomonas sp. Lineage (GTDB taxonomy): Bacteria > Pseudomonadota > Alphaproteobacteria > Rhizobiales > Pleomorphomonadaceae > Pleomorphomonas. Next base: position 39,172 of record JARKNW010000107.1, on the reverse strand, counting down.
CAGGCCGATCCGATGATGCGTCTCTCCGATCTTTGATACCGACTGGAAATAGGCATCGTCGAAACGGCCCTCCAGCACGCGCTCCCAATGCTTGAGCTGCGCCGCCTTGGCATGAGCCATGTGATCGGGGGAGCGAAAGAAGCGCTTGGTTTCGGCGAAATCCGCGACGTGCTTGTAAAAAGCTTCGATCCCCTCGGCGAGGATGCTTGAGATGTAGGGCCGAAATTCGCGAAGGGTAGAGCTGACACTGTCGTCGATGGCATGGAAACCGAGGCGCTGACGCATGTCAGGGGCAATAGTCGAAGGGGCGGACATGCCGGTTCCTTTATCATTTAGGTCGGCGCGGTCGAGGCACCCGACGTCGGCTTTTGTCGCGCCAAACGTCTTACCCGTCCGTAAAAGAATTAGGAAAACCATTGATATTTAAAAGAGGTTGTTACCAACGCCCCTAGATATACTACTTATATGTGTAGAATTGCTGATGGGCCTATCGGAATTACATGCGTCCGCGGCGTTTTGCCGGCTATTGTGTCAGAGACGTTTCGTTGGTCGGGCTCTCAAGATTGACGTAGCCCTCGGGGCGAAAACGCGGCCGGCAGAGGCAAAGGAAAACAAGATCCTCGGCGCCATCGTTCTCGATGCGTTGAGGGATGCGCTCGGGAATGAGCACGCTATCGCCAGGTCCGACGCGGAAGCGCTCTCCGTCGACTTCCATGATGCCATTTCCGGCTTCGATCACATAGGTTTCCTCAACGTCGAGAGCGTGGAGCTGCGTGGTGATACCCGGCTCGACGCGTGCCCGTGCCAAGGAGGCATTGGGCTGCGAAGGCTGGTTGAGGAGTTCGGTGATAAAGCAGCGCTCCGGAGTGGCGAACTCCTCGAGTTGTTTGCCTGGAGTGAGGAAGGGGTGGGTCATGGATGCCTCGCCGGTTTGCGGATAGCGAACTTGCGATACCGGACGCCTGCTCGCAACCATGCCTTTAAGAGGACCGGTCCATCGGCGATGAATGTCCAACCCGGGAGGGAACATGTTTCATTCCGATCTCGTCGTTCGCGCCGCCTATGTCGTCACGTGCGACGATGCCATGACGGTGATCGAAAAGGGTGCCATCGTCGTCCGGGACGGTCGCATCGCCGCGGTCGGGCCCGAAGAGGACATCCCGGTCGGCGATGCCGAGCTGATCGAGGCAAGACGCCGCATCCTGATGCCTGGCCTCATCAACATGCATTGTCACGCTGGGGACAGCCTGTTCCGTGGTCTTGTTGAGAACCTGCCCCTCGAGCCCTGGCTGCAAACCGTGTGGACGGCCGAGCGGGCAATTCTCAATCCGGAGACCTGCCGTCTCGGCGCCGAACTAGGACTTGCCGAGCTGTTGCTTTCCGGCGTCACCACCGTGATGGACATGTTCTGGTTTCCCGAGGAGACGGTGCGCGCTGCAAAGGCACTGGGAATGCGCATCGCCACCGGCGGGATCTTCTTCGATCCTTCGGGCATGGATGGTCGTCTTGCTGACCGGCGGCTTGCCGATGCTGCAGCCTTTTTCGACGCCGCGGAAGACGATCCTTTCGTGTTTCCTGGCTGCCTGCCCCACGGCACCTATACAGTGTCGCCCGAGCATCTCAGGAACGCGGCCCGCCTGTCTCGCGCCCGAGGTGGCTTCTGGTGCACCCACGCTGCCGAAACGCGCGCGGAGCAGGCGACGGTAACCGAGCGTTATGGCCGCCGCGTCATTGGACATCTCGCGGATCTTGATCTGCTGGGTCCCGATGTGGTGCTTGCTCACTGCGTCCATCTCGACGAAGATGAAGTCGAACTGCTGGCCGCGTCCGGCACGCACGTCGTGCACAACCCGATGTCGAACCTGAAACTGGCCTCGGGATTCGCGCCGGTGCCTGCGCTGCTCGACTCCGGCGTCAATGTCACTCTCGGGACCGATGGCGCCATCTCCGGCAATGATCTCGATATGTGGCTTGCCATGCGTCTCGCTGCGACCTTGCACAAGGCGACGACCGGCAATGCCGCCGCCGTCACCACCGGGCAGGCTCTGGCGATGGCAACGCGCAACGGAGCGCGTGCTCTCAAGGCTGAAGACCGGTTGGGCTCGATCGAGGTTGGCAAGCAAGCCGATTTCATCCTTGTCGATATCGACCGACTGCATGCGGCCCCCTTGTTCGACCCCATTACTCACCTGGTTTATTCAGCCGGACGTGGCGATGTGACCGACGTTTTCGTCGCTGGAAGACCTGTCGTCGCGGCCGGACGTCTCCTGACCGCCGATGTCGACGCATTGGTGTCGGCTGCGATGGCATTGCGGCCGACCATCGCGGCTTCCATTGGTCCGACTGCCTAAGTTGATTCGCAGCGTCGATCCCGCCTGCGGGGTTCGCTTCCCGGCTGCAAAAAGCCGCCGCCTAGGAGAGCTCCGGGCAAAAGTCTTTGCCAGATTGCTGTTTTCGGCCGGTGATTACCTTCTCAGGCGGCGAGTGCTGCGCTACATTATTCTCGTTACGGTTTCGACCGAGAAGCCGTCGGGTCGAAGGGTCCAGTTTATTGTCCCGAACGCCCCTGAGGTGATGCCGCATCCGGCATCTGCTGGCCGGGTTCCGAACAAGAGAGGATTTCGACATGTCCGATATCGAAGCCAAGATCAGGGCTAAGGCGCGTGAACTCTGGCTGGCCGAAGGGCAGCCCGAAGGGCGTGCTGACCAGCACTGGCTGGAAGCCGAGGCGATCGTTCGCGCCGAGGCTGAGGCGGAAGCAAAGCCCAAGGCGCCTCGTAAGCCGCGTGCTCCGGCGGCCAAGAAGGAGCCCGCCAAGAAGGAAGCGGCTGAAGCCAAGGCGCCTGCTGCCAAGAAGGCCGCAGCCAAGAAGGAGCCGGCAAAGAAAGAGCCTGCCAAGAAGCCATCTCTCAAGGTCGTCTCTGGCTAAGCCCGTTTCCTGATCGCAACGGACAGCTTGTTGACAAGACAGGCCAGCGCCGTTGCGCCCTTGGGATGGGATGCCTAATGTCGCGGCCTTCTTGTTGGGAGCCGTGACATGACCCTTTCCGCAGCCATCGAAGCCCGAATCGTCGAGGCCATTGCCGGCGAGATCGGATGCCGACCGGCGCAGGCGGCCGCGGCCGTTGGCCTTCTGGACGAAGGCGCGACGGTGCCTTTTGTTGCGCGCTACCGCAAGGAAGTCACGGGCGGACTCGATGACACGCAGCTCCGCAAGCTGGAGGAGCGGCTCGCCTATCGGCGCGAGCTTGAAACCCGCCGGGCCGCCGTATCGGCCGCCATCGAAGGGCAGGGCAAGCTGACGCCGGAGCTCTCCGAAAAGATCGCTGCGGCGGTCACCAAGGCGGAAATCGAGGATCTTTACGCGCCCTTCAAGCCGAAGCGTCGCACCAAAGGTGAGATTGCCAAGGAGAAGGGGCTGGGGCCGCTCGCCGACGCTTTGTTCTCCGACCGAGCCCTGGAGCCCGCGACTGCAGCGGCGGCCTATGTCACTGAAGCGGTGCCCGACATCAAGTCGGCGCTGGACGGTGCCCGCGATATCCTTGCCGAGCGTTTCGCCGAGACGCCGGAACTGGTGGGGCGCTTGCGCGCCTACCTGCGGGACCGCGCGATACTTCATTCATCGGTAATTGCCGGCAAGGAAACGACTGGCGAAAAGTTCTCCGACTATTTCGATCATCGCGAACGCTGGGCGATGGTGCCGAGCCATCGGGCCCTTGCCATGCTGCGGGGGCGCAATGAGGAGATCCTCGCCCTCGAGCTGGAGATCGACGCCGACGACCCTGCGCCGGTCAAGCCGGTCGAGCGGATGGTGGCGGAGGCCTTTTCCATCAATGTCCCGGCGAGGTTGCCCGCCGAAGGCTATCTGTTCGACGTTTGCCGTTGGACCTGGCGCGTCAAGTTGCAGCTTTCGCTGTCTCTCGACCTGATGGGAACCTTGAGAGAAAAGGCCGAGGCCGAAGCGATCCGGGTGTTCGCCGACAATCTCAAGGATTTGCTGCTCGCCGCGCCGGCCGGTGCCCGCACCACGATGGGGCTCGATCCCGGCATTCGCACCGGAGTCAAGGTTGCGGTGGTCGACGCCACCGGCAAGCTCGTCGACACGGCGACCGTTTATCCCTTCCAGCCCAGGAATGATGTGGCAGGCGCGCTCGCCGCCCTGTCGGCGCTCGTCCGCAAGCATAAGGTGGATTTGATCGCCATCGGCAATGGCACCGCGAGCCGCGAAACCGATCGCCTGGCTGCCGCGCTGATTGCAGACTTGCCGGCCCCAAAGCCCACCAAGGTTGTGGTGAGCGAGGCAGGCGCCTCGGTCTACTCGGCTTCCGAACTGGCTGCCCGCGAGTTTCCCGGCCTTGATGTCTCGCTGCGGGGCGCCGTTTCCATCGCTCGTCGCCTTCAGGATCCGCTGGCTGAACTGGTCAAGATCGAACCGAAGTCGATCGGTGTCGGCCAATATCAGCACGACGTTGACCAGGGACATCTCGCCAAGGCGCTCGACGCTGTGGTCGAGGATGCGGTGAACGCCGTGGGCGTCGATCTCAACACCGCCTCGGCGCCGCTTCTGTCTCGCGTTTCCGGCCTTGGTCCGTCCATCGCCGAGGCGATTGTCGCCCACCGCGATGCGTCGGGGGCTTTCCGCAGCCGCAAGGCGCTGATGGATGTGCCGCGTCTCGGCGCCAAGACCTTCGAGCAGGCGGCGGGATTCCTGCGCATTCGCGACGGCGAGGAGCCGCTTGATGCCTCCTCGGTCCATCCTGAGGCCTACGGGGTCGCCCGCCGCATCGTTGCCGCGTGCGGCCGCGATATCCGCCAGCTGATGGGTGACAGTGCTGCGCTGAAGGCACTCACCCCGGCGAAGTTCGTCGATGACCGCTTCGGCCTGCCGACGGTTCGCGACATCCTGACCGAGCTGGAAAAGCCGGGGCGGGATCCCCGCCCGGAGTTCCGCACCGCGAGCTTTGCCGAGGGAGTGGAGGATATCGCCGATCTCAAGCCGGGAATGATCCTTGAGGGCACGGTCACCAACGTGGCTGCCTTCGGCGCTTTCGTCGACATCGGCGTCCACCAGGATGGTCTCGTGCATGTCAGTCAGTTGGCCGATCGGTTCGTCAAGGACCCGCGAGATGTGGTGAAGGCCGGTGACGTTGTGAAGGTCCGCGTCGTCGAGGTGGATGCCAAGCGCAAACGGATCGGGCTGTCCATGCGCAAGGATGACGATGGTGCTCCGAAGGGATCCGGCGGCAACCGTCCGGACCGCCGCAGCCCGCCGCCGCCCTCGACCGGCAACAACGCCATGGCTGCCGCGTTGGCTGCCGCCATGAAACGGCGTTGAGCGGCTGTGTAGGGAACGCGCCTGCAATTTTTGGGCGATAGCCGGGATCTTGTTGGTTGGTCGCCATCGGATTTGGTGTAAGCTCCCCCTGGTTAACCCTCGTGGGAGTCCACCATGGCCAGGCATTCCAATGGCTATACCGCGCTTCAGCTTTCACTCCACTGGCTGATCGTGCTGCTCGTCCTTTTCCAACTGATCTTCGGCGAGGATATGGGGCGCTATAATTATTATGTGCGCTCCGGACAGGATGTCGCGCCGTTGTTGACCGGCTATTATCTGCACATTGGCGTCGGCCTCGTTATCCTGGCGCTGACGCTGTTCCGCCTGGGGCTCCGTCTTACCGTTGGCGTGCCATCCTCCGTTCCCGGTCCGGCCCTCCAGGTCAAGGCTGGCGAGGCCCTGCACTATCTTTTCTATGTGTTGTTGATCGTAACGCCGATCACCGGCCTTCTTGCCCAGTATGTGAACATGCGCACCTTCGGCGAGGTCCATGCCGCCAACAAGCCGGTGTTCATCGTGTTCATCCTGGTTCATGCGGCAGCGGCGCTTTACCATCATTTCGTGCTGAAGGATTCTACGCTCCGGCGCATGATGGTGCCCGGTACCCACTGAACGAGGCTTTTGGCCGCAAATGAAAACCCCGCGGAAGAGACTTCCGCGGGGTTTCTATTTTGGCGTCTGCCGATCGCTGGATCAGGCAGCCGAAAGATTGTCCGCCGAGGACTTACCGGAACGGCGGTCCTGAACGACCTCGAAGTTCACCTTCTGGCCGTCGTTAAGCGAACCGAGACCGGAACGCTCGACAGCGGAGATGTGAACGAAGACGTCCGGGCCACCGGCGTCCGGAGCAATGAAGCCGTAGCCCTTGGTGGCGTTGAACCACTTGACGGTACCTAGAGCCATGATGAGATCCTTTCCGTAGAAAGTCGAATTTAGAAAAGCCACGCACCCGCACTGGAGCGTGTGACTGGGTGGTTACCGAATTTGGAAAGGTCGTCACGTCGCGGGGGATTGACCCCAGGCGTTCAGGGCCGATGGTCTGGCCAAAATCGATTATCTCTCATACTACGAGAAACAACTTACTGCAAGCAACCTAAGGATGCAGGCCTACGCGGGCCTGAAAGCATTGCATACCGCAGGATCTGTCTCTACGCGCCCGGCACCGATCAGGTCAAGGCAATAGGGAATGGCCGGAAAAACAGCATCCAGACAGACGGAGATCGACGCCGGCTTGCCGGGCAGATTGACGATCAGCGTCGTCCCGCGTGTGCCTGCTGTCTGGCGCGATAGAATGGCGGTCGGTACTTTCTCGAGACTGATACGACGCATCAGTTCGCCAAATCCCGGCAGTTCCTTCTCCATCACGACCTTCATCGCTTCCGTCGTCAGGTCGCGGGGGGACGGGCCCGTGCCGCCGGTCGTCAGGATCAGATCGACACGTTCTTCGTCGCAAAGTCTGACCAGCTCTCCGCCGACACTGTCGACGCCGTCAGGAACCACCTGGGTCAGAACCTCATAAGGAGAGGTGATGGCTTTGCCGAGCCAAGCGGCAATAGCCGGTCCGGAGAGGTCTTGGTACTCGCCGCGCGCTGCGCGATCGGAGACGGTTAATATCGCGATGCGGACCATGGGCCATCCTCCAGCCTGTGAATCACGGGATAAGACAGCGTTAGCATCTTGCTTCGCCCTTGGCCAAGGCAGCCGAATCGGTCGACAGAGAGAATGCGCTCGCGAAAGGCGCGGCCAGTACAATCTGTGGCGTGGGACGAAGACCTCGGGATGACCTTCAGTGTGGACATCGGCAACAGGGCGAACGGTACGCGCGCCGTCTTCGACCTTGAGGAACTGCTTGCCACCCGTCTGCTGGTTCAGGGCAACTCAGGCTCCGGCAAGTCGCACCTTCTGCGCCGGTTGCTCGAACAGAGCGCCGAGTGGGTGCAGCAGGCCGTCATCGATCCCGAGGGGGATTTCGTCACGCTTGCCGACCGCTTCGGCCATGTGGTGGTCGACGCCAACTGCTCCGAACGTGATCTCGCCCTGATCGCCGCCCGCGTCCGCAAGCATCGAGTGTCCGTTGTGCTCAATCTGGAGGGCCTCGACGTCGACGGTCAGGTTCGCGCCGCTGCTGCGTTCCTCAATGGGCTGTTCGATGCCGAGCGCGATCATTGGTATCCGATGCTGGTGATCGTGGACGAGGCACAGTTGTTTGCGCCCGCCGCTTCCGGCGAAGCCGATGGCGAGGCGCGCCGTGCGTCCCTCGGGGCCATGACCAACCTGATGTGTCGCGGCCGCAAACGCGGCCTTGCTGGTGTCATCGCGACCCAGCGTCTGGCCAAGCTCGCCAAGAACGTTGCCGCCGAGGCCTCCAACTTCCTGATGGGGCGTACCTTCCTGGATATCGACATGGCTCGCGCTGCCGATCTTCTTGGCATGGAGCGCCGGCAGGCCGAGATGTTCCGCAACCTGCAGCGTGGCGAGTTTGTCTCGCTCGGCCCGGCCATTGGGCGCCGGCCGGAGCCGGTCAGGATTGGTCCTGTGGAGACCACGGGGCGCGGTGGCGGTCCCAAGCTGACGCCATTGCCCGAGCAAGGCGGTGAGGCTGCTCGCGAGTTGATCTTCCGCCCGACGGCCGGCGAGGAAGCCCCCCGCGTCACCGCCGCACCGGTGTCGACCGCCGATATCCTTTCCGAGCTGTCGCGTTCACGCGTCGCGTTGGCGCCGGCACCCGAGGACAATCCTCCTCAGGCCGATCTCCTTGGTCGCATCGCTCGCGAAGAGGCGATCGAGGAAATCCTGGTCGAAATGATGGCCGAGCCGGACGCCGCCTTTCAGGCGGTGTCGATGCTCTACCAGGATTTCCTCGTCCGTTGCCGCATCAAGCGGGTAACCGGCGACAGCCTCGATCTGCAATCCTTCCGTCAGCGCCTGTCTCTGGCCCGTGCCGGTGTCGAAACCGAAACGGTCGACGAGGATGCCTGGCAGCAGGCAACTCTCATTTCAGCCTCCTTGCCCGAGGATATGCGCGGCGTGTTCCTGCTGGTCGCCAAGGCGGCGCTTCAGAAGGCGCCGTGCCCATCGGATGCCGATATCGCACGTGCCTATGGCACTCGCTCGCCGTCTCGTGCGCGGAGGTTGCTCGCCTACATGGAGGAGCGCGGTTTTCTGGTCTGCGCCTCCGACCTGCGCGGCCAGCGGATGATCCAATTGCCCGACCTTGGTTGGCAGACGGCCCCAGGCTCGGCGACCGCAGCGGCCGCCGCCGAATAGGTTTCCGGCATTAATCTCTTTTGCTGTATCGCCGCCTCTTGGAGCAGCAAGGGAAACGCGACAGAGTAGCATCCCGGTGGTTGTCGACTCGGGAGGAGTTCGGCTTCCACGTTGCGGGAGGACAGCATGGTATTGTCGAGGTTGAGCGAAGGGGCGACGGCAGCCGTCGACCTTCGCGGTGTTGCGTTTTCGGACGCCGAGCGGGTCATCTTTCGGGCGGGTGTGCTGACGGCAACGGCCTTCCGCTTCGCCTCCGGCGTTGACGCCATAAAGCTGTCGAACGGCCCCGATGAGGTGGTGGTACTCCCCTTCCAGGGGCAGCACGTCTGGTCGGCACGGCTTGGCGGCCGCGATGTCGGCATGAAGTCGATGTTCGATATGCCGCGCCCGACACAGAAGTTCTTCGAGACCTACGGCGGCTACTTCCAGCATGCCGGCATCACCGCGATTGGTGCTCCTGGCCCCATGGAACGCCGCGAGCAGCATGGCGAGTTGCCCAACGCCCTCTATCGAGATGCCGCCGTGCTGTTCGGCGAGGATGGCAGCGGTCGCTACATCGCGGTCACCGGGCGCTATAATCACACGGTTGCCTTCGCCACCAACTACGAGGCCGTGCCACTTCTCAAGCTCTACGAGGGACGGCCGCGGATCACCATCGGCATCACCGTCACCAACCTGAAGTCCACGCCGCTCACCGTACATTATCTCGGTCATCTGAACTGGCGTGCCCGCGAGGGAGGACGGCTGGTCGGCACGTTGCACGAAACGGCGCAGAGCATGCGCGTCCGCCAGGAAACTCCGCCGCATATCCAGCCAGGGCCTGGCTATGTCGAGTGGATTGCCAAACTCGCCAAGGATCCGAGTTTGGCCGGTACGCTGATCTCCGACAAGATTTTCACGCCGGAAGTGGTGTTCGCTTTCGACCCGCTGACCGATGACGAGGGGCGGTCGCACTTCATGCAAGTTCATCCTGATGGCACGGCGGACTACACCTCGTTCTCGCCGGCAAATACCGGAGCTGCCGCACGCTGGATCTGCCGGACCGGGGATCAGGAAGCGGTCGGCATGGCTTTCCCGGTCAGGTCACCTGACGAGGCAGCCTGTGTGAACGGGCAGCCGATAACGCACGCGCCGCTCGGTCAGGGGGAACGCTTCACCAACGAGATCGTCGCGGCGGTCTTCACCCCGGCCGAGGCCGATGCCATGGCTCGTCATATCGAGGCGGTTAAGCGACAGAGGGCCTGACGCGGGGAGGGCTTCAGCTGAAGGCGTCGAGCGTCGTCTTCATCATGTCGTTTGCCACCTTGAGCGTCTTCGTCGACGCCTCATAACTGATGCGGGCGGTCAAGACGTTCACGAGTTCGCTGGCCATGTCGACGTTCGGGGTGGCAATCATGCCTTCGCCGTCTGCGTCGGGCGATGATGGATCATAGGTGGAAACATACGGGTCGGCGGCGTTGACGATGCGGGCGGAGACGCCGCCACCCTTGACGTCCGATTGTTTCACGGTCACCGGCGCATAGGCGGTGGTGGCGCCGGAGGCATCGGGCCGTGATCCCGACGACGAGGCATTGGCGATATTGGACGCCGCCGCTTCGAGCCGGGTCGCGGCGGCCTGCATGCCCGACACTGAAATCGACGACATGGAAGAGAGCGACATCGGTACGGTTCCGCAGAAAAGCTGGACCGCAATTGTGCAGGCGAATTGCTAAGCACCCCTTGTCGCGATGCCTGGTATTTGAATCATTTGGCAGCACGACGCTCGTTTGGGCGATTTATCTCCGTTTCCTGCAATATTTGGACGACGGTTCCTCGAAGAACGGCCCATTTCGATGCCAGATAAGCAGGCATCCGGCGACGGGTGCGGCGGGATTTGACCTGTAGCTTGCGACCGCCGGATCAACCGCTAAAGCGCCATGCCCAGCATGGTGGCGGCCTTCCGTTAGGAGGCGACCATGACCCATAGAGACCAGACGATGCCTGCCCCCCACCTCATCCAACGCTGTCGATGTTTTTTGCTGTGACGCTGAAACCAAATGCTCTTGAGCGGGTTGGATGGTCGGCTGATGCGTGCCGGCCCTGGAGGCAAGAAATGGATAGTGGGTATATCGTTGAGTTGGCCGGCGAGGCGGTCGGCGTGCTGGTTGGCGCCGGCGGCGCCTATGAGTTCCATGCGGTCGATCCGCGGTTCCGTTCGCTCGAAGGGGCGAGTTTCGACGATGGCTTTGCTGCCGAGCGTGCGGTGCGGCGTTTGTCGCGGCACGGTGGCGGTAAGCCTGTGCAACGCGGTCGTCGCCAGTATTCCCTGTTCCGTGACGGTCTGGGCCTGCCAAACAGGTCTGCGGTAGAGATTTTCAGTACCTGACACTACTTCCTCTGGTTTTCTTAGACCCTTTCCTTTGTTCTTTGTTTTACGTGATGCTTTGCCTTGGTTGTCCTTCTCGGCCCGTTTCCCTTCCAGGCGCGCCGATCAACTTCCCCGGGAGCCTGTGCTCCCGGGGTTTTTGTATCTGATCAGGGCGATGCAGCCTGAGTCCGGCCGGCGATCAGGTCACGGTACCAGATGGCCGAGGATTTGGGGATGCGCGCCTGGGTCTCGTAGTCGACGTAGACGACGCCAAAGCGCTTGGCATAGCCGTGCGACCATTCGAAGTTGTCCATCAAGGACCAGACGAAATAGCCGTCGACGCGGATGCCCTTGTCCCGGACATCGGCGAGCACGGTGAGGTGCTTTTCGAGATAGTCGATACGGTCCGGGTCGTCGCACTTCCCGTCGACGAGTTGGTCGTACTGGGCACAACCGTTCTCGGCAATGTAGATCGGTGGCAGCTTGTAGCGGGTGTCCAGATCAGTGAGCAGGCGGTCGAGCGCGGGAGCGTAGACCTCCCAGCCCATGGCAGTCCGCGGCACATTCTCAGCCTGCACCGAACGGGCACGAGGGTAGGGAAGAGCTGGGTCGGCGGCGATCCGTTCGGGCGCGTAAAAGTTGAGACCGAGGAAATCGATCGGCGTCGAAATAACCCGGAGATCGTCCGGTTCGATCTTCGGCATGATGGGGCCGAAGGCATCCAGCACGTCGGCCGGATACCGCCCGAGAAACACCGGATCCATGAAAACGCCGTCGTGAAAGGCGCGATAGCGTTCGGTTGCGGCGATATCCTCGGGGCGACTGGAGAACGGGTAGAGCGCCTTGGCGTTGTAGACGATGCCGGCCGGCAGGTCGGCGCGGCGCGCCTTGATGGCCTGCATGGCGAGGCCGTGCGCGAGGTTCAGCGTATGGATGGCCGCGAGGGCTGCCGTCAGGTTGCGTTCCCCAGGGGCATGCTCGCCGATCAGATAGGACAGGTGACCCGAGCACCATGGCTCATTGAGCGTCATGATGCCGGAGAGCCTGTCGCCGAGGCGAGCCATCACCACGTCGGTGTAGTCGGCGAAGGCATAGGCCGTGTCGCGGGCGCACCAGCCACCACGGCCATGCTGCTCGATCGGCAGATCCCAGTGATAGAGGGTTGCATAGGGCTTGATTTCGGCCTTCAGCAGTTCGTCGAGGAGCCGGTCGTAGAAATCGATGCCCTTCTCATTGATCGGGCCGCGCCCATCGGGAATGACACGCGGCCAGGCGATCGAGAACCGATAGGCATCCGCCGACAACTCCTTCAGCAGCCGGACGTCCTCGGGCATGCGGTGATAGTGATCGCAGGCAATGTCACCGGTATCGCCGCCTCGGACGCGGCCGGGAATGCGCGAGAAGGCGTCCCAGATGCTCGGCTTTCGCCCGTCCTCGTCATGGGCGCCTTCGATCTGGTAGGCGGCAGTGGCGTAACCGAAGACAAAATCCCGAGGGAAACGTTTCGAAAGGGCGTTGCTGGACATCGGCTCTCCTCCTCGACCACAAGCCATTGCCATGAATCGGTTCACTCCGAAAGCCCCGTTGTTTCTTTTTGCGTTCATTCGGAATGGGCTGTATTTGGGCATCACTGATGGAGATGACCTCGACTGATGGACAAGCCGGCTTCCTGCAACTGGGTGAAGATAGCTTCCTATCTGATCGCTGGTGTCGCCCTCTTGCTTTGTCTTGAACTGGGCTTGCTAGCCGGCCTTCTCGCTGGCCTGCTGGTTCACGAGACGGCGGTTAGCGCCGCGCCGTGGTTGCGCAATCGCACCGGCTGGACGCAGCAAATGGGCAAGGCGGTCGCGCTGATCGTCATCGTTGCCGCGATCTCCCTCGGCATTACCGGTGCCATTGTGGCCGCCAGCTCTTTGTTCACCAATGGATCGGAGGGCTTGTTCGCCCTCATCCAGAAAATGGCTCAGGTGCTCGAGACCGGTCGCACCTATCTGCCGCCGTGGATCGGTGATTACATCCCGGTCAATACCGACGAACTCCGGAGACAGGCCGTCAAGTTCCTGCAAGACAACGCCTGGGAGCTTCAACGTTTCGGTCAGGATGTCGGACGCATCCTCGTCTATATCCTGTTCGGCATCATCATCGGTTCGCTGGTGCTGTTTCGGAAGCCGCCGGAGAAGCCGCATGGCCCGTTGGCCGTCGAACTGATCAGTCGTGTTCGTCGTCTGACGCTGTCGTTCCGCCGCGTTGTCTTCGCGCAGTTTCGTATTTCGCTGCTCAACACGACGCTGACTGCCCTGTTTCTCTTTGGCCTTGATCCGCTGATTGGCGTCCAGTTGCCATTTCTAAAGACCATGGTGGCCGTTACCTTCATCGTCGGTCTTCTGCCGGTGATCGGCAATATCATCTCCAATACGGTGATCTTCATCGTGAGCTTGGGCGTGTCGGCGCCGGCGGCGATTGCCGCGCTTATGTTTCTGATCGCCATTCACAAGCTGGAATACTTCGTCAATGCACGCATCATCGGCACGCAAATCAACTCGCGCGCCTGGGAAATGCTGACGGTGATGCTGGCCATGGAGGCAACCTTCGGTGTTCCAGGACTGATCGCCGCGCCGATATTTTACGCTTACGTCAAGGAAGAACTGTTGGCCAACGACCTAATCTAAGGTCTTCCGATACGGCACTTGCACCTGTTTGATGATCGTTATAGCGTCAAGTACATAACGACCAGACGGGATTTCCCTCCATGAAAAAGTCGCTCGCCCTCGTCGCCGCGCTTGCCCTCGGCCTCATGACCTCGGTTGCCTCCGCTGCCGATCAGATCAAGATTTTCGCCGCCGCCTCAGTGGCGCCTTCGCTCCAGAAAATTGCCGACACCTACAAGGCAGGCAAGGATGTGGAGGTTCAGATCACCCCCGCTGCTTCCGGTGCACTCGCCAAGCAGATCGAAGCCGGCGCTCCTGCCGACATCTTCATTTCCGCCGACCTCAAGTGGATGACCTATGTCGAGGGCAAGGGCCTGATGAAGGAGGCGAGCAGCTTCAACCTTCTCGGCAACTCGCTCGTGCTGGTTGCTGCCAAGGATGCCAAGGTCAGCGTCGATTTCGCCGACAAGGCATCGCTGCCGGCCGTTCTCGGCCAAGAGCGTCTCGCCGTCGGCGAGGCCAAGAGCGTCCCGGCGGGCGCCTATGCCGAGGAGGCGTTGAAGTCCCTCGGCATGTATGATGCGCTATCACCGCACTTCGCGCCGGCCGAGAATGTGCGCGTCGCTCTGCAGATGGTTGCGCGCGGCGAAGCCAAGCTCGGGATTGTCTACGGGACCGATGCGGCTGCCGAACCGGGGGTCGCCGTCGTTGCAACCTTCCCGGAGACCAGCCATCAGCCGATCGTTTATCCGATTGGCCTCACCAAGAATTCGAGCCAGGCTGCTGCCGATTTCGTAACCTACCTCAAGGGCCCCGAGGCCGATGCGGTGTTCAAGGCGGCCAGCTTCGTCAAGCCGACCAAGTGATCCAGTCGAGGCGGCTGCGTCGTCAGCCGCCTCGTCCTGTCGTTTGCGATGAACGACTGACGATGCCCCCTTGCCGGCCCGGTGCCGATCGAACACTGTGAACCGATGCCGGATCTTTCTCCTGACGCCTGGATTGCCATTGCACTGAGCTTCAAGGTCGCTGCCATGGCGACGCTGTGGGGGGTGCCGGTCTCCATCATATTGGCTTTGATCCTCGCTCGCGGCCGTTTCCCGGGCAAGGCATTGTTCGACGGGATCATCCACCTGCCCCTCGTGCTGCCGCCGGTGGTCACCGGCTATGCGCTGCTGCTTCTTCTGGGGCGCAAAGGGCCGCTGGGGGCCTTTCTGGATCAGCACTTCGGCATCGTCTTCGCCTTTCGCTGGACAGGCGCGGTCGTCGCAGCCGTGGTGATGTCACTACCGATCATTGTCCGCGCCGTCCGACTGTCCATTGAAGCCGTCGACGCCCGCCTCGAGCAGGCTTCGGGCACGCTGGGGGCAGGACCGGTCGCTACCTTCTTTCTTGTGACGCTGCCCTTGTCATTGCCTGGCATCCTGGTGGGCGCGACGCTCGGTTTTGCCAAGGCGCTTGGCGAGTTCGGCGCCACCATCACCTTCGTTTCCAACATCCCCGGCGAGACACGGACCATCGCCTCCGCCATTTACACGGCAAGCCAGAGTCCGGAAGGAGATGGCGAAGCTCTGCTGCTCTCGATCATCGCCGCGGGCATAGGCCTTGCAGCTCTCGTCGCGTCGGAAATCATCGCCCGCTGGTTCAGGAGGGCCTCCTCGTGATCGATGTGGAGATCCACCAACGCTTTGGCGATTTTCTGCTCGAAATGGGTTTTTCCGGTGGGAGCGGCATCACTGCGCTGTTTGGTCCCTCAGGATCGGGCAAGTCATCGGTGATCAAGGTGATTGCGGGGCTGACGCGGCTTCGCGCCGGTCGCGTCGTGCTCGACGGGGTCGTTCTTGCTGATGGTGAAAGGCGCCATACGCCGCCCTACCGCCGCCGCATCGGAGTCGTGTTTCAGGAAGCGCGGCTGTTTCCGCATCTCTCCGTTGGTGCCAACCTCCGTTACGGCCGGCTTTTTACGCCAAAGGTGGAGCGGCGTATCGCCGAAGGGCCAGTGATCGATACTCTTGGGATCGGCCATTTGCTCGACCGTCACCCGGCGACACTCAGTGGCGGCGAGCAGCAGCGTGTCGCCATCGGCAGAGCGCTCCTCGCCTCGCCGCGTCTGTTGCTGATGGATGAGCCGTTGGCGTCTCTCGATGCTGCTCGCCGCCTCGAGATCCTGCCCTTGATCGAGACCCTGCGCGACGAGTTCGGCATCCCCATCATCTACGTCAGCCATGCCGTGGAGGAAGTGGCGCGGCTTGCCGGAAAGGTCGTTGTGCTCGAAGCGGGCAAGGTCGCCCGTGAGGGGGTGCCTGCCGATGTGTTCCGCGTTGCGACGGATCGCTTCGAGATCATGTCGGTGCTCGACGGTCGGCTCGGCATGCCGGACCATGCGTTCCAGCTGACCCCGGTTGAGACGCCGGCCGGCAGGGTGTGGCTGAACGGTGCCGTCGTCCCGGCAGGCAGAGAGGTCCGGGTAATGGTTCATGCCACCGACGTGGCGCTTGCCGTCCGCCGGCCGGAGGGCATTACCATCCGCACTGTTCTGTCAGGTGTCGTCGCCAACATCCCGGATGGACAGGGCCCGAACGTTACCGTCGATGTGGCCCTTGACGGCGGCGGACGCCTGGCCGCAGCCGTGACCCGGGCAGCAGTTGCCGATCTTGGCCTTGTGCCAGGTCAATCGGTGTTCGCGTTGGTTAAGTCGGTGGCGCTCGATGAAAGGCCGGTTTGACGCGCCAACGAGCGCCCAAGCAGCATCTGAATGCTTTAGCCTCTTTCCTCTTGGTGCCGGGCAAGCTAACTAGCGTCGACCAAATACCGACGAGGTTCCCGATCATGGCTGACGCCCACAAGCGCACCCACATTCTCACGCTCTCCTGCGCCGATCGTCCGCGCATCGTTGCCTCGGTCACCACCATCCTTGCCGGTCTCGGTGGCAACATTGCCGAAAGCGCCCAGTTTTGGGATCGCGTCACCAATCGCTTCTTCATGCGCATCGCCTTCGAGACGCCGGCTTCACTCAGTGCCGACACGATCCGCGCCGCGCTGTCGGACACCATTGAAACCTTCGGCATGAACGTCGACCTCGTTGATGCCGCCCGCACGCCCAAGATCATCATCATGGTGTCGAAGTTCGATCACTGCCTGCAGCATCTGATGTACCAGATCCGCGTTGGCTGGTTGAAGGCCGAGGTCGCGGCCATCATTTCCAACCACGAGGATAGCCGTCCCTTCGCCGACGCGCATGGCATTCCCTACTATTGCTGGCCGGTCAACAAGGACAAGTCGAACAAGGACGAACAGGAAGCCAAGGTCATGGCGCTCGTCGAGGAGACGGGTGCCGAACTGGTCGTGCTCGCCCGCTACATGCAGGTCCTGTCGGACAAGTTGTCGTCGGCCCTGTTCGGCAAGATCATCAACATTCATCACTCGTTCTTGCCGTCCTTCAAGGGGGCAAGACCCTATCATCAGGCCCATGAGCGCGGCGTCAAACTGATCGGTGCCACGGCCCACTACGTGACGCCCGACCTCGACGAGGGGCCGATCATCGAGCAGGAGACTTCGCGCGTGACCCACGCCCTGTCGGCCGAGGATCTGGTCGCCGTTGGCCGCGACAACGAGTCGCGTGTACTCGCGCGTGCGGTGAAGTTGCATCTCGAGGCTCGTGTGCTGATGCACGGCAAGAAGACCATCGTTTTCGCCTGACGGTCCTAAACACTGTATCACTACTGAAAAACGTTATTTTTGCGCGACGTTAAGTGTTGCTTCACGTCGGCCTGCCACATCTCTGCGAGCCCCATTTTGTGGCGTGGAGTTGTGGTGCTGAAGGGCATGCTTCCGGGAGGCCGCGTCGGCATATTCATAGGCTGCGGCCTGCTTTATGCCTTACTGTCGGCGGCGATGATAGCGATTGTCGTGCTGGCCGGTATCCGGATGCCGATCTGGCCGGCTGACGCGGTGGTCGTGGCGCTGCTTGCCAACCGCTCTGCGGGTGATCGCCTGACCGGTGTCGTTGGTGCTCTTGTCGGCTGGCTGCTGTTCGCCGTGTATCGCGGCGGCGAAGCGTATTTTCTCCTGTCGATCCTGCTGGTTCGAGCCACCACTCTGACGACTGGTCTCTGGTTGATCGACCGGGTTCGCGCCTGGACGGAACGCACGCACAATGAGGGGCTGTTCGAGATTGCCGCCGCATCGGCGGCGGCCATCCTGCCGCCGCTTGTCAGTCTTGCCGTGGCCTTTCTTCTGGTGACGGCCGGCATCTTGTCGCATGCGCCGATGCCTTTGGGGGTCTGGTGGGGAGGAGCGACCGCCGCCTTTGCCATCTTTCTGCCGGCGCTGCTCTACTTGCAACGCGATGCGGACCGGCTCGGCCAGCGACCGGCCTGGTTGAATCGCGGCGTTTTTGCGGCCCTGATCGTCTTGTTCGCGACCGGTGCCGTTACAGCCACTTTGACCCTGTCGGAGCCCGTTGTCTTTTTCGTCGTGCCACTGTTGCTGGCCAGTTTTGCATTGCGTCCGGTCGACATGGCGGTCCTGTCGGGCAGCGTCTGGTTCGTGACCATGATGATCGCCTATGGCAAGGTCGACGCGTTGCAAACGACCATACTGACGCCGGTCGGGGTTTCGGTGGGCGCGCTGTTGCCGATCGCCACCTGCGTTCTGCTGGAGCGGTTGCGTCTGCGCGAGCGCGATCTCGCCGAGAGCGAAAACCTGCTTCGGCGCTCGATGGACGATGCGAGCATTGGCGTGACGATCATCGGCGGCGAAGGACAGTATCTGAAGGTCAATGCCGCATTCTGCGCCATGACAGGGTATTGCGAGGCAGATCTCATCGGCCGGAGTTTTCGGGACATCACCTACGAGGAGGACCGCGATAGTCTCGGTGGCTTCTGCAAGGGCGTACTCGATGGCACGGTTCGCACTTTCAAGGCCGAGAAGCGCTACGTTCGCAAGTCTGGCGAGGTGTTCTGGGCGGAAGTGTCCGTCATTGTGGTCGCCAATACGGCGACCGGCCGTCCGGACCGGCTGATTACCCAAGTCGAAGACATCGACATCAAGAAGCGGACAATTCAGGCCATTGCCGAAAGCGAGAGTCGCTGGGCCTTTGCACTCGAAAATGGCCAGCAGGGCGTCTGGGACGTCGATAAGCTCGGGGGGCGGCTCTACACGTCTCCTACCTGGAAACGAATGCTCGGCTACGAACCGGACGACGTATCGATCGATGGCGGGGATGCGTGGCTCGAACTGATGCATCCGGACGATCGCGAGAGCTTTCTCGCCGTCAACGAGGCTCATGAGCACGGTGAGACGGAGTGGCTGGAAGCCGAGTTTCGCCTGCGCCACAAGGACGGCCACTGGGTCTGGATTCTGGATCGGGGCAAGGTCATAGCGCGCGACGATAGCGGCCGGCCCTTGCGCATAATTGGCACCCATACAGATATCTCGCGCAACAAGGCGGCCGAACTGGAAATCCAGCTCCTCGAGGAGCGCATCCGTCTTGCGGTGGAGGCCGGGGGTATCGGCCTCTGGAGCATCGACCTGGCGACAGGCGTTGCGACATGGAATGGTGAAACCTTCGGCCAGATGGCAACCGAGGGTAATGGGCGCCGCTCGCTCGAATGGCTGCGGTTTGTCCATCCCGAGGACCGGGCAAGTCTCTCGGAGATGCTGCATCAGGCAGCTCTCGATCCTGAGGTCCGGGTCAGCACCACGTGTCGCCTGCTCAGTCCTGCTCGGGGCCTTGTGCATATTCGCGTGCTCGCCGATCAGGTGACCCTGTCGAACGGCGACCGATTGCTGCTGGGTACCGCCTGGGACATCACCGAGCAGGTCAGTTCCGCCCAAGCTCTGCGCGATGAAAAGGAGCGTCTTCGCACGACGTTGCACGCCATCTCCGACGGCGTCATTGCAACCAATGCCGATGGGCTCGTTACGTTGATCAATCCGGCCGCGCAGCGCATGACGGGATTTTCCGAGGCCGAAGCGAACAACCGCCCGATCGAAGAAGTCTTCCAGGCCATTCACGATGACAGTGGCCATCCTGCAACTTCATGTGTTCGGCAAGTGCTGGAGACAGGCCGGCCAATGGAGCGGCTCGGAACGCAGGTCATCGACGTACGTTGCCGGGATGTGCATCACATACGCGAGGCAGCTTCCCCGATCGCCGCAGGTATCGATGGCCGGTCGGGCGCCGTCTTGGTGTTCCAGGACGTTTCGGCCGAACGCGCCATGCAACGCTCGCTCGCTCACGCCGCCTTGCACGACGATCTGACCGGTCTCGCCAACCGCCGTCACTTCGAGACGCGCATTCAGAAGATGATCTCCACGGCACGCGAGGATGAAAGCCGGCATGGGCTGCTGTTCATCGATCTTGATCGCTTCAAGATCGTTAACGACACGGCCGGGCACTTGGCTGGCGATGCCCTTCTCCAGGAAGTCGCGCGGACGATGCGGTCGATCGTGCCCATCAGCGATTGCCTGGCACGATTGGGCGGCGACGAGTTTGCGGTGCTGATCGAGAACTGCGACCGGCAGTTTGCAGCTTTCGTCGGCGAAAAGTTGATCGATGCCATCGGTGCCATCCGGTTCATTTGGGAGGGCAAGATTTACGAGATTGGCGCCAGCGCCGGCGTGTCCCAGGTGGATGCGACGACAGCCAGCGCCGAGGCGGTGCTGGCCGAGGCCGACGTCGCCTGCTATGCCGCCAAGGCAGCCGGCCGTGGTCGCGTCTCGGTGTTCATGCAAGATACCGGCGAAGCGCAGCGGCATATGAGTGATTTTCGCATGGCCGCTCGTATTCGCGAGACCATCGAGAGCGGTCGCTTCGTGCTTTACGCACAGGAAATCCGTTCGATCGCCGAACCTGACAAGCGCGGTCGCTCCCTGGAACTTCTTGTCCGTATGCTTGGTGACGACGGGGTGTTGACGCCGGATGCGTTCATTCCAGCAGCCGAGCGGTTCGAGCTGATGGGAGCCATCGATCGCTGGGTGCTGGCCAAGGTGGTCCGCGATTTCGGGGCGGCGATCATGGATGTACCCGATCTGCATGTTGCCGTGAACCTGTCGGCCAACTCGCTCAATGATCCGACACTTTGGCACTATCTCGCCGACCTATTCCGGGCGAGCCAGCTATCCCCCTCGCGAGTAACGCTTGAGATCACCGAGACGGCGGTCATCAACTCTTTCGAGGTCGCCCGCGACTTCATCCGCGCTGCCCGTGGTGTCGGTTGTCGTGTCAGCCTAGATGATTTTGGCTCTGGCCTGTCATCCTTCACCTATCTGAAGAGCTTCGATGTCGATGCGATCAAGATTGATGGCAGCTTCGTTCATAACATGGCCGACAGCGCCTACGACCGTACGGTCGTCCGCGCCATCAACGAGATCGCCAGGGAGCTCGGCGTGGACGTCATCGCCGAGCGTATCGAGGACAAGGCGACGTTGAGGGAACTTGCCGCGCTCGGCGTGTCCTATGGACAGGGATATCTGTTCCACCACCCGTGCGACTTCCAGGCCGTTCTGGCCGACTACGGCGTCGACATGGAGGGCGATGCCCCCGAACCGCTTCGCGCATGAAGCCGGCTGATCTGCGCTGGCAGGCCGCCTCCGAGTGAGCTCGGTTTGACCCCGCCCATCGCCTTCATGGCAAAGTGAACGGCGGAGGCGATACGGCTTCACCGATATAGGCTTTGTTAGCGTTATCCCCGTTTCGATCCGGTTTGTTGAGTGGCAGGCCCTGGGGCAACCTTGACACGAAAGCTCTGACCTCTAGAGAAAACTACCGTGCTGGTTGCATCTCTTGCGCAGATGGTGCGACGGGAGTGGTGTCTCTTGAGACGCCGGAAAGCCAGGAAACCCGGTGATGACCAGCCAACGCTCAGGTCCCTTAAAGGGGGGAGCCGGATGGGTGCCGGTTCGTGCCAAAGGCCTGGCCTCGAAAGATCTTGAACTGACGCCTCTGCCTTTGGGGCGCGCCGCGAGCGGGCCGCTTCGCCCACTTCAAAGCAGGCGGCGAAGCGGAAAAAGCGCGCGACATGACAACTATTGGTATTGACCTTGGAACCTCCAACTCACTTGTTGCCGTTTGGACTGAAGGTGGTCCCAAAGCCTTGCCGAACGCGCTCGGAGAGGCCCTGACCCCGTCGGCGGTCAGCATCTTCGAAGATGGCGAAGTTCTGGTTGGTCGAGCCGCGATCGATAGGCTTGTCACCCATCCGGACCGGACTGCGGCATCATTCAAACGGGCGATGGGAAGCTCCCAGCTCTTCAAGCTTGCCTCTCATTCGTGGCGGGCCGAGGAGTTATCCGCCTTGGTGCTGAAGTCGCTCAAGCACGATGCGGAAGCCGCGCTGGGTGAGGATGTGTCCGAAGCGATCATTTCCGTCCCCGCCTACTTCAACGATACGCAACGCAAGGCGACGATCGATGCGGCCCGCCTCGCCGGGCTAGAGGTGGGGCGGCTGATCAACGAGCCCACTGCCGCGGCTCTCGCGCATGGTCTCGAACATGTGGAAGAAGGCAGCTTTCTGATCCTCGACCTCGGCGGCGGGACCTTCGATGTTTCCCTTCTGCACAAGTTCGAAGGCGTGATGGAGATCAAGGCTTCGGCCGGTGACTCACAGCTAGGCGGCGACGACTTTCGCGAGGTTGTCAGCGACCTGCTTCTGGAGCGTCATCAACTGTCTCGAGACCGTTTTACCGGGAAGGACAAGGCTCGCATGAGGGCCGAGGCAGAGAAGCTGAAGCGTGCGCTCACCGATCAGCTTGGAGCTCAGTACAACTTCGCCGTCGCCGGCGTCACGATCAACGGTGATCTGGCCCGCGCCGATTTCGAAGATCGTTGTCAGTCCCTCATTCGTCGAATGAAGGCTCCCATCCAACGCGCCATCCGCGATGCACACATTGATATCGGGCAACTTGACCAGGTTGTTCTTGTCGGTGGCGCGTCTCGCATGCCGCTCGTGCGCAATCTTGTGGCGCGCCTGTTCCGACGCTTCCCGCTTTTGCATCCGCAGCCGGACCATATCATTGCCTTGGGAACGGCCGTTCAGGCTGCGCTCAAGGCCAGAGACAGCAGTCTTGAAGAGATCGTCATGACCGATGTGTGCCCCTTTACATTGGGGACCGCAGTCATCGACAAGCGCCTGCCAGGGGAAACCGTGATGTCCCCGATCATCGAGCGCAATGCAATCGTCCCGATCAGCCGCGAAAATCGTTATTACACCGCATCCGAGCAGCAGACCCAGATCGTGATCGAGGTGCTCCAGGGTGAGAGCATCCGTCCCTCACAGAACATACTGATCGGGCAAGTCAAGGTTACAGTGCCGCCTGGACCGGAAGGCAAGGAATGCGTCGATGTTCGGTATACCTATGATGTAAACGGCGCACTGGAAGTCGAGATCAAGGTCGTCTCGACGGGGCAGGTGATCCGCAACGTCTTCCGCAACCAATCCAACCTGACTGATCAGGAGTTGGCGAAGAGGTTTGCCGACCTCTCCTCGATCAAGATCCTGCCACGAGACCAGCACGAGAACAGGGCTCTGCTGGCCCGTGCGGAACGCCTCTATGCCGAGGTGGTGGGCGATACGCGTGAGCGTATCAAGGACCTGATCTTCTGGTTCGAGCGGTGCATCGAAGATCAGTCTCGCCGCGACATCAAGGAAGTCAGGCATCAGTTCGCAGCCGCCCTCCAGCAGCTCGAAGGGGACGGTTTCTGATGCTAAAGGGCGAAGTGAGCGATTGCTGGGCCATCCTTGGGATCGAGACGACGACTGACGCGCGGGCCATTCTCAAGGCTTACGCCAAGTCACTCAAGGCCTGCCGACCGGACGATGATCCGGAGGGCTTCCAGCGGCTTGTCGAAGCACGTGAAGAAGCCATGCGGATCGCCGGCAGGGAGGCCGCGACACCCGTTCGGGATACGAGCGAGGCAGCCTCATCCTCTTGCTGGGGCGACGCAGAAGAGGAAGTCGGCAAACCCGTTGAACCGGTGGTCCCGAACTTCGCCGATGCATTCCCGGGCAAAACGGTATCGATCGAGACAGAGGAGGCCGCCGAGCTTTCCGCAGAACACGGACTTCTCGGAAAGGTCCTGGAGAAGCTCAATGCGCTTCTGCCCGACACGAGAGGACCTGTCGGGCAGGCGGCCTGCGGTGAAGACTGGGCCGCTCTCTTTGCCATGGCTTCCGAGCTGGATCTGGAGTCGATCAGACGCTTTCACAACATCATCCTCAGGAACCTGTGGCAGATCCTTCCTCCGCCTGACCCGCGAGGGCTCGGAGATGTTGCTGCCTTCGAGCAAGGCCAGGGACCGGCGGCGCTGGCCGAACTGATCGAGCGCGAATGTCAGTTCAACTGGTCGGGCGCTGAGTTGCTCCAGCTTGCAGGCAACCAGGGTGCGCAGTGCTACCTTCACTGGTTGTCCCAGGCACAGGCTGCAAGGCGGCTTGTCGAACGACGCTCCAACGTAGCTTATACGTACGGCAGCTCGCAGGACGGGTTGCCAGGGTTGCTCGCGGAAGACGCCGCAGTCCTGCTCTCAAACAGGCGTACGAAAGCGACCTACGACAAGGGGGGCGCGAAAAGCCGTTGGCGGCTTTCATTTGAGCCTCGTTGTCTCTTCGTCCCTGTCGATGTTCTTTGCGTGCATGGTTTGAGCTGGCCAGCCTTTGCGCTATCCGCCTTCTCGTTGTTGCTGTCGGGGCTGTTGCTCTCGATACCACCGACCAATCTCCACACCTTCTTCGTTGGGTTGGCCGTTTTCGTCGGGCTGCGTGTCGCGGCAGGTTTCCTCATACGAAAGTTCCACCTCAAACAATTGAGCAAATGGGTCAAGGAAGCTGATCGGCGTGGTTTGCTCGGCCAGACGCGTCAAGCGTTTCTCGCCGCTGCCAGCAGAGTTCATCGCCTCACCGGCGCGGCCTTGGTGGCGGACTTTCTGTCGATGATCTTGATCATCGTGGGAGTCCTGGCGATCCTGCCGGCGATCTTCAATCAAGATTTGCTGCACATGTCCGCCGATGAGGCCCTCGATGGTCTGGAGCTGTCTCTCTTCCAAAAGGCGGCCAGCGACGATGATTTCTCGGATCGGGACTTCGCGGACCTGTCGGCACGACTTGCAACGGCCAGGGCCGCCGTCCCCCGTGACGGGGCCTCGAACGAGGCGAAACTGAATGTGGGGTTTGGCTTCAACGATGTCGTCAGGGTCAGATCCCGTCTGAACTCCAACGTCAGCGACGCCGATCGGCGTATTGCTCCACTTGCCTCTCGTGTGGAGCGGGAAAGAAAGCTGCGGCGCATCGCTGCCGCATATCAAGCTGCGACGCCGGGACAGCGCAGGCAGATCGAAAGCGTGTTGGTCGAGTGGAGCAAGCTTTTGAGCAGTGCCAAGGGTTCCGCCAGGTTGAACGCGACCATCTGGGCGCTGATGCCACCTCGCGAACAGCAGGAGCCCTCGACCATTGATCTGGCGCCGGAAGCTCGCCGACTGATCATCTCGCTGTTCATCGAGATAAGCCTGAGGGACCCCGAGGGGACCGCGGATTTCTCCCAGGCACCGGCTGCGCTGAACGGGTTGCTGAACATGCCTGATGAAGATCTGCTCCGGTCAATCAGTCCCTCCGATCCCATTTCGGTTGCGGGAACCAACATTTGGATTTCCACTCCATCCGCGCCCGAGACAATCAACGACACCCCTTCGCTGGTGATCGAATGGCCAAAGGCAGCCTCCGATAATCCCGTTTGGAACGAGGCTGCGACCGATTGGCGTTTCTTTGCGGGTGTCGCCAAACTGTGTCTGAACGATGCCGGAACAATCCCTTTGAAGGCGCTGCTAGCCCAAATGGCGGTTGCGTCTGCAAAAGCCGCCGATATGGGGGGGAATGTACCGGACGACTATTGGGCTCGCGCCGGAGCGCAGCTTTTCGACATCGAGGATTGCCGCCGCAGCTATGTGAAAAAAATGAACCCAAAGGCCGACTTCAAGCTTGAGGCTCGCCACGAAGCAAATTCCAAGTTTCAGAACGCGCTGGGAAGCGGTGACCTGGCAGAAGCAGCGAGAATTATTGGATTTGCCAAGGAAATGTCGTCCGATAGCCCAACCTTGGATTCTGACATCGTTCGGCAGTTCGAGATGCGGATGGCCAGCCAGAGTCTCCTGAAAGGGGATATCATCACGGCGGTGGAGTATTCGGACGCCAGCCTGCCTTGGCTACCTGGTTGCCAGACGCGGGCCGTTCGCGGGTTTATTCTGAGCGCCCTTGGCGAAAAGCAAAGAGCGTTTGCGGAGTTTTCTTTGGCCCTGAAAGCCAGCGATCAGCAACAGCTCTGTGGGGAACAGGAAATCCCGTTCATTGATCTGCAAAGGATAAGGAGCGCAGTTTCGTTGATGGGGAACGGCGCTATGAAGTGAGCACCCGACCCAGCGGGTTGGGCTTCCTCTCCGGGTTGAACGCGGCGGAGCAAATCGAGGTTATTTGAACCTAAGCTGAGGTTGTATTTGGAGAAATTCGGGCTCATCATGATGACGTCAGTGGCCAGCCGGAAGACCGGCCCGATCGACAAAGACGCGCGGCGACTGTCGCGTCTGCCGCGCTTTCGCTAAGGAGTGCGATATGGCCAAGGGACAACTGAGAAAGAACAAGGAAGCTCGCAAGCCCAAGGCGACCAAGCCCGCGGGCACCAAGACCGCCTCGGTGACGGAAGTCTTCACCAAGGCGACCGAAGAGGCCACTCATAATACCGGCAAGAAGAAGTCGGCAGCGTGAGGCTCGGCGACAACCTCATACCGGCGAGTTCTCGCAAGGATCGCCGGTATGAGGTTCGCCGAGTATGCGTGCTCTGGCAAGCATGACACTGACTGGCGTCAGATGAGGTCCAGCGTGGTGGTACCTTCGCCGTAGGCTGCCGCCCAGTCCGCGGAGAAACCCGCGACGCCAGAGTCAGTCAGTGGGTGACGGATCAAGGCTTCAAGGATATCGGGTGGCAGCGTCGCCGACTGAGCGCCGGCCATGGCGACGTCATGTACCTGCTGAACGTTCTTGAACGAGGCCGTGAGCAGGCGGGTCGGCAAGGCGTGAATGCGGAAGAGGTGCACGATGTCGGCGACGACCTTGACGCCGTCGCCGCCGATCATGTCGAGCCTGTTGACGTAAGGTGCGGTGAATGCCGCGCCGGCGACAGCCGCCATCAGAGCCTGTTGGGCAGTGACGATAGCCGTTGCCGTTACCCGAAAACCGAGTGCCGAAAGCCGACGGATGGCCTTGATGCCTTCTGCCGTTACCGGCACCTTGGGATGGAAGCCTGCCCCGACGAAGTCGGCGAGCTTGCGCGCCTCGGCCACCATAGTGTCGGCATCGCGACCGGTGACCTGAACGTGCAGCATGGCGCCGTCGCCGATAACTGCCCGAATGTCCTTGATGATATCGGAGAACGGACGTTTCTCGCGGGCGATCAGCGTCGGGTTGGTCGTGACACCGGCAACCGGGTAGAGATCCGACAGGCGGGCAATGGCTGCGACATTGGCGGTGTCGAGAAAGTAGATCATTGGTTCCTCCCTATTGGCGGCGACAATAGAGCCTTTGGAGCGAGGTGGGTACCGCTTCGCATCAAGAAAATGCGATAGCTCAACGAGATCAAGTGCTTCAGTGGTGGCTTGAGGGCAGGAAATCCGCCAAACTCAGCGGATCGCCCTGCCTTTTGAGTCAGAACGCCGCCATTCTTTTCCACAGACGCTGCGCTTCGGCTTTGGCTTCGGTTTCTATCGTGCCGGCATTGGCACCAACCAGACCACCGTCGCGCACCACGACCCGGCCATCGACCACCACGGCAGTGACCATGCCCTTCTCTCTCACCACCACATCTCCGACCGCCCCCGGAAGGAGCCCGGTGGCGGCCGAGCCGAAACGCTCGGCAATCAATCGTTGTCCGGCGTCAAGGCGATCTGCTGCCCGTTCGTCGCCGTGAGCGGCAGAGAGACGAAGAAGCGCTGCTTCTTCAACGGCCATATCGGCATTCCAGCCATCACAACCGAGAGCCACGTTGGCTGAATGACGCAGATTGACCGGGTAGCCGACGCGGTTGCCTTCGTTGGAGCGCGGATTCTGAACGAGCCAGCAACCCCGCTCAGCCACTTCGCACACCTGGTCTGCGGAAAGATGGACGCCATGGGCCAGGATGGAGCCTCTCGGCAAGGCATCGAGCGCAATCAGTCGCTCAAGCGGCCCGGCATAGCCTCGCGCCAAGGCGTCATCGACATCATCCTCCGCCTCCGCTACGTGGACATGCATCACCGTATCCAACGCGCAGCAGAGCTCACCCGCAGCTCGTATGGTCGCATCGGAAACCGTGAAGCTGGCATGCAGTCCGACGAGACGGCGAGTGCGAGAGTTCTCTTCGATGTTGCCGCATTCGATAAGGCCGGCCTCGGCTTCGGCGCGTCCGAAGTTGCGCTCCGTGGCTCCGAAGGTCAGCAGTGCCCTGATCCCAAGCTCCTCGGCGGCGTTCGCCAGCACCTGCAGCGAACCCTTGATGAACCGCGGCGACTCGTGATGATCGATGAGGCTGGTCGTCCCGGATAGCAGCGCCTTGGCTATGTAATCGCGTGCCGAGGCCCTGAGCGCCTGGGCGTCCAGCGCTCTGTCGAGCCGCCACCAGACCTTTTCGAGGATCTCGATGAAGTTGACAGGAGCCGGCTCGGCCGCTGGCATTCCGTAGGGCGCCAGGCCAGAATAAAGATGGGTATGGGCACAGACCGCGCCGGGCCGGATCTCGCCATTGGGGCAGGCCAGAATGGGGGCTGACGGATCGGCTGCCTCGGCGATGACGCCGTCTATGATCGAAACGGTGCGACCGTTCCTGTCAGGGCCGACGGTGATCGAGCGGGTCAATGCCATT
The DNA here is from genome assembly GCA_029976075.1 of Pleomorphomonas sp. Classification (GTDB taxonomy): domain Bacteria; phylum Pseudomonadota; class Alphaproteobacteria; order Rhizobiales; family Pleomorphomonadaceae; genus Pleomorphomonas. The sequence continues at coordinate 10,695 of JARKNW010000107.1, read as the reverse complement.
GACTCCGATCCAACTCGGGATCGAGACCGACCGATAAGGCTCGTGCAGCCGGGCTGTCGATCATCGGCAACACGGTGCGCCTTACACCGTCGAACACGGCAAGCGCCGAGGCGACAGCGCCGGCTGTCGGCACCAGCCCGATCTCGCCGATGCCCTTGGCACCGAACGGTCCTTCCGGCTCATTCTCCTCGATGATGATCACCTCGACCTCCGGCATGTCGGAGGCCCGCAACACGCCGATTTCGCGCACATTGGCGGTGACCGGCATGCCGTCCTTGCAAGGAAGTTGCTCGGTGAGAGCGTAGCCGAGGCCCATGTGCACCGCGCCCTCGATCTGACCCTCGGCAAGCTTGGGGTTGAGGGCTCTGCCGACATCATGCGCGGCGATCACCTTAGCGACGCGTCCGGTATCGTCGAGGATCGCCACCTGCGTCGCCCAGCCAAAGGCGGTGTGGGTCTTGATCTTGCCGTTCTTGAGTTGCCCCGGCGCCGTTGTGTCATCGATCTTGATGTCGCCGGCAAATACCTCGCCAACGAGATTCTTCAGGCTCTTGCCTTCGTCCAGCGCCGCCCGTAGCGCCTTGGCTGCCTTGATGACGGCATTGCCGGCGAGAAGCGTGCCGCGCGATCCTGTGGTCTGGCCGCAGCCCACATCGAAGCGGCTGTTCACCTGCGGCACGAAGATCGAGGAAGGAAGACCGGTGACCTCGGCCGCCGACTGGGTGGCGATGGTGAGCAGGCCCTGTCCCATCTCGGTGAAGCCGATATGGAGGGCGATCCTATCCTCGGCCTCGATCTCCAGCCGGCACTTGCCCCATTCGAGAGCGCCGTTGCCGATGCCGGAGTTCTTCACTGCACAGGCGACGCCGACGGCCTTGCCTTCGGCTTTCGCCGCATAATAGGCATCCTTGACGGCGAGAAGCGATTTCTCAAGACCGACCGATTTTTCAAGGATTTGTCCCGACGAGAACACGTCGCCGATGCGGACGCCGTTTCGCCAGCGCATCTCCCAGCCATCGATGCCAACCTTCTCGGCCAGAAGGTCGAGGCAGCCTTCCATGGCAAACGAGGTCTGGTTGACGCCGAAACCGCGCATGGCGCCGCAAGGCGGATTGTTGGTGTAGGCGGCAATCGAATGGATGGAGAGTGCCGGTACCCGGTAGGGACCGCAAGCGTGGCCGGCGGCGCGCTCAAGCACCTTGTCACCCACCGATGCGTAACATCCGGAATCGCCGAGAATGTCAATCTTGGCGGCGGTGATATGCCCGTCCGCGTCACAGCCGACGGAATAGGTCATCTTCATCGGATGCCGCTTGGGATGCACGCGCACCGACTCTTCGCGGGAGAGAACAAGCCGCACCGGGCGATTGGTCAGGCGGGCCAGAACGGCCGTCTGCGCCTGCACCGTCATGTCCTCCTTGCCGCCAAAGGCACCGCCGGTTGGCACCAGTTCGACGAAGATATTGTCCACCGGTTCGCCCAGCACGCCAGCGACGGCTTTGCGGTCTTCGAACACGCCCTGTCCCTGCGAATAGAGATGAAGACGGCCGTCTTCCATCGGCACTGCCAGACAAGCCTCGGGCTCCAGGAACAGGTGCTCGATGCGCTGGGTTTGCCAGGTACCGGAGACAACGTGAGCGGAGGCAACCAGCGCCGCCTCGACATCGCCGCGCTCGATGACCGTCTCGGACAACAAGTTGGGTTGGCGCGGATTGACCTGCCGAGCGCCGGGCTTCAGGGCCTCTTCCGGTGACAGCGTCGGTTCCAGCACCGTGTAGTCGACCGCAACGAGAGCGGCCGCCGCGCGGGCGGCGCGCGGCGTTTCGGCAGCCACGGCGGCGATGACATCACCGACGTACCGAACCTCTTCGCCAACGGCGACGAACACCGGCCAGTCCTTTTTGATCTGCCCCACCCAACGGTCGCCCGGCACGTCCTCGGCGGTAGCAATGCGCACCACGCCGGGATGGGCGAGTGCCTGCGTGAGGTCGATGGAATTGACCTTGGCCCGGGCATGCGGCGACAGAACGAAAGCGGCGTGCAAAAGACCGGGCACGTCGATGTCGGCGAGGAACGGCCGATCACCGAGTGCAAGATCGCCCCCCCGGAAGCGCTCGACCGGCTGACCAACGCCGCCGTCGGTCGTTGGCTGCGGATGCGGCTTGAGGCCCGCCTTGACGTCGCGGATCAGCTCGACGGCGTCGATCACCTTCTTGTAGCCGGTGCAGCGGCAGAGATGGCCGTCGAGCGCCGCAGCGATTTCCTCGCGATCCGTCGCCGCGCCGGCATCGGTCAGAGCCTTGATGCGGACGACGAGGCCGGGCGTGCAGAAGCCACACTGGACACCGGCCGCCGCCTGGAAAGCATCGGCATAAAGCTGGCGCTCCTCGGCATTGACGCCTTCCAGCGTGATGATCGGCCGCCCTTTGACGGCCGTTGCCTTGAGGATGCAGGTTTTGCTCGGCTTGCCACCGATGAGTGCCAGGCAGCATCCACACTGCCCCTGACCGGAACAGGCGTCCTTCACCGAGGTGACCTTAAGCCTGTCGCGCAAAACCGAGAGCAGCGTTTCATCCACGTCGACATCGAGCAGGTGGTCGCGACCGTTGACGGTGAGGGTAATCGTGGGCATCTGGCAGGTCCGTTCAGTCAAAGGCGGCGTTGGCGTAGGTGACGATGGTTGGCGCCGTGACGGCGCGGGCAATGCGGGCGAGCAGGATCATACGGCCGATGTCGACCGCATGCCTGGTGATGCCGGACGTTGTCTCGGGCGCGGCCAAGTCGATCGAGAGATCGACCCCATCGCCCTGACAGGCGAGGCGGGTGCCATCGTCGTTGATCGTAAAACGCCGCCCCCCGTCGCGAACATGCAGGAAAAGTCCTGCTGCCGTTTGTTCGATGGCAAGGCCATCGCGATCCGGTGCGTCGTCAAGGCTCGCAACTGAACCGAACAGGTTTGCCTTGCGGGCAAAGGGGCCTCCTGTCTCGGGACAAGTCACGTCGCAGTTGCCGCAGCGATTGCAGACGTCGGCGAAGATGCCGATCTGCTGGGCGCGAGTGACTGGCTGAGCTTCGCCGATCATTACCATTGCACCGGGATGCAACGTCGCCGTGACGACCGGTTCCTGCGGCAGCGGATAGCGGAAAATGGCGTCGTTGGGACAGATGTTGACGCACTTGCCGCAGGTCTCGCAGTCGAGAAGGGCAAGCAGCACGCCCGTCCGACGCGGCGGATGGTCGACCTCCGGCCGGCTGTAGCGGCGGTCCTTTCTCACACGAGCGGCATAATGGGATGTGTTGCGGAGTCTGGCAGCCGATACCCAGGCTTCGAAATTCGAGCCGGCGACTTCGCGTAGATCTCCACTAGATTCAAGCGCTGTTGCCAGAGCGGCCTTGCGCTCCGCAGGGAGATCGATATCGTCGAGGGCCATTCCGGCAAGACCGAAGGCCTTGAGAGTGTAGATGTCGAGGTCGGGCGCCTCGACCTCAGCCAGGTGATCGGCGAGGTCGGCGATGTAGTCGGCGCCCTTGCCGTAGCCTGCGCCCTTCAGGAGATCGGTACACACGCTGACCGGTTTCAGGCCAAGCGCCACCGTGTCGGCGAAGTTGCCGACGTCGATGCCGGCCGAGAAGGAGATGGGGAACCGGTCGCCGAACTCGGCCCGGAAGCGGGCCACCAGCTCGATGGCCAGCACGTGCAGCGGCGGGCCGGAGAGATACATTTCACCGGTACCGGTCGGGAAGAACTGCTTGTGGTTATGGACAAGCAGCGTGTTGGAGAACTTGACGCCGAAGCCGCGCTTGAGCTTGTCGGCAAGATCGCCAAGCCGGCTCACGATACGCCTGACATCCTCCCACTTGGCGTCCTTTTCGAAAGTCGCGTCTGGCACGACAAGCTCTTTATAGCCGAGCTTATCATGCAGGAGAGTATTGAGATCGGCCTTGCCAAGCAGCGTCGGGTTCAGCTTGACGACAACATCTAGCCCTTCTTCTTCCATCAAATGAGCTGCGATCGCCTCGATCTCACTGGGCGGACAGCCGTGAAAAGTGGAGATGGTGACGCTGTCGGAGATGCAGGTGGGATAAGCGAGATCCCGCAAGCGGGCGTAAGCCTCGGGAATCTGAGGCCGCAGCCGCTCGATGACGGCACTCGCATCTTTCATGCCGGCGATGAAGGCACGTACCTTGTCAGAGCGGATGCCGGCGAGGTCATAGCCGACGCTCATGTCGATGACGGTATCCTCAAGGCCCGGGGCAAGCCCCGAAGCCTTGGCTATCTCGATCAGCATCATCGCCTTGACGTACTCTTCGAGCGATTGCTCGAGGGACAGCTCCTGCGACCATTCGATATTGAAGCCCACCGTCTCCATGTCGATGCAGGGGCGGGCAATCTCCAGATGATCGAGAACCTGCACGGTCTTCAGCTCGATCACCCTGCCGCCGGCGAGCCAGCTGAGCACGATGTTCTGCGCCAGCTGGGTATGCGGGCCGGCCGCCGGGCCGAAGGGCGTTGCCGCCCGGCGTCCGAAGATCGAGGTGGAGAGGTCCCGGCCGGCCGCCACCTTGGCGAACTTGAAGCGCGGCAGATGGAAGGCGCTCTTCTTCGCCTCGAGTTCACGGAACATCCGGTTGACGAGCACTGGCAACGGGATCGGCGTCAGGTCGGCCATGCAGTTCAATCCTGAAAGAGCGTCAGACCGGAGATGACAGCAACGGATACATTTCCGGGCGCCGGTGCTTTTGGAAGTTGAAGATGTTGGCACGGATTTCGGTGCAGCGATCAAGGTCGCAGTCATGCGTAACCAGCTCATCGCCCAGCGTCGACGCCATGGCGACGATCTCGCCGGTCGGAGCGATGATGCAGCTCTGGCCGATCAGCACGCAGTTTTCTTCGTTGCCGGCCTTGCCGACACCGACCACCCACATGCCGTTGGCATAGGCGCCAGCCTGCATGGCCAGATGGTTGTGGAAGCACTGGAGATGGTCGTGCTCGGGAGCGAGCGGATAATGGTACGGCGTGTTGTAGCCAATCAGCACCATCTCGGTACCGCGCAGGGCGTGCTCGCGGTAGGTCTCAGGCCAGCGACGATCGTTGCAGATCGCCATGCCGATCTTACCGCCGAGGCAATCGGCAGGCGTGAACAAGGTATCGCCTGGCTCGAAATAACGTTTCTCGAGGTGCTGGAAGGCCCGCCAGGGTTCGTTGTCGGTATGTCCCGGCAGGTGAACCTTGTGGTAGCGATGGACGATTGCCCCCGTCTTGTCGACGATGATCGAAGTGTTGAATCGTCGGACGCGGCCGTCGATCACCGTCTTTTCGGCATAGCCGAAGCTGATGGCGATCCCGAGTTCCTTGACCTTGGCGAACAGCGGCGCCGTTGCCGGATTGGGCATCTCGGTTTCGAAGAAGCTGTCGACTTCCGCCTGGTCTTCCATGAACCAGCGCGGGAAGAAGGTGGTCAGTGCGAGCTCAGGGTAAACCACCAGCTCACAGCCGCGTCGGGCGGCCTTTTCAAGCAGGGCGATCATACGGCTGATAACCACCTCGCGGCTATCGGCGCGAGCGATAGGGCCAAGCTGGGCGGCACCGACAACGATGGTGCGGGACATTCTCTCGATACTCCTCAGACGGGTGTGTTGGCGCGGCCGGCCAGTTCGAGCGCCAGCGTGCCGAGCACGGCAAGACCATTGGCGATGTCGCTGGGCGCCGTGTATTCGGCGGTGTTGTGGCTGAGCCCGGCAATGGACGGCACGAACACCATGGCAGCCGGACAGGTGCGGGCCAGCATCTGAGCATCGTGTCCGGCACCGGAGAACATGCGGCGGGTGGAAAGGCCAAGGCCCTTTGCCGTCTTCTCGACCCGGCTGACCAAATCTCCATTGAAAGCGACGGGCTCGAAGCGGGCCAGCCGGCGTCGGGTGAAGGAAACGTGTTCTTCCTCGGCGACGCGGGCGACCAGAGCGGCGAGACGGGCCTCGGCTTCGGCCAGTATTTTCTCCTGCGGATGACGAAGGTCAACGGTCATCTGCGCCATCTCTGCAACGACGTTGACCAGGTTGGGGCGAAGGCGCAGCGAGCCGACGGTACCGACCATGTCGCCGCCGATCGACTTGGCGATGTCAGCGACGCCATGGGCGATGCGGGCGGCGGCAAGACCGGCGTCGCGCCGGAGGCGCATCGGCGTGGCGCCGGCATGGCTTGCTCGCCCGGACAAGGTGATCTCCGTCCAGGAGATACCCTGCACCCCCTCGACGACGCCGATGTCGATCCCCTCGGCCTCCAGCACCGGTCCTTGCTCGATGTGATATTCAAGATATGCGGCGGCCTTGATGCCACCGAGCGGTGCGGTTCCGGCATAGCCGATGTCGGCGAGGTCATCGCCCAGCCGTGTGCCGTCGATTGAAATGGTGTCGAGGGCTTCCTGCAGCGGCAGGTCGCCAACGTGAACGAGGCTGCCGAGCATATCCGGTTGGAAGCGGGCACCCTCTTCGTTGGTGAAGGCGGCGACGGTTACCGGATGAACGGTGGATATCTTGGCATCATCAAGGGCCTGCAGAACCTCAAGGCCGGCAAGAACGCCGAGATTGCCGTCATAGAGACCGCCGGTGGCTACCGTATCGATATGCGAGCCCATCATCACCGAGGGGCCAGCCTGGGTGCCCTTGCGGGTCCCGAAGATGTTGCCAATCGGATCGATAGCTACCTCGAGGCCCTGTTCCCGCATCCAGCCGACCACCAGATCGCGGCCCGCGCCATCCTCGGGCGTCAGGGCGAGGCGGCATACACCCCCCTCTGGCAATGCACCCACTTGGCCAAGCGCCTTGAGGCGGTTGACAAGCCGGTCGCCATTGACGGGCAGGGCGGGAGAAAAGTCTGTCATTTCAGTGCTCCAGCACGAACCGCATCGCCGGTGCGGCCGACGATGCGGGCGTAAAGATCCGGATCGGTGTCACCCTCGCTGCCAAATAGCAAGACACGAGAGGCGTCATTGAGACCAAGCGCCCGCCGCCACTCCGGCTGTCCGGCAGCGGCGATCAACCCGGCTAGGCCCGCAACCCCCGATTCGCCGCCGACGATGGTGGCCCCGCTTGCTCCCGACGCCAAGAGCCGCATTGCAGCAAGTGCCGCATCGTCGGAAATGGTCATGAAGGCGGATGCTCCGCTCTCGAGGAACGGCCAGGCGATAACTGAAGGTTCGCCGCAAGCCATGCCGGCCATGACAGTATCGAGGTCGCCTGCAACGGTAGTTGGCTCGCCGGCCAGCGCGCTCTTGAAAAGGCACGCGGCCTTGTCTGGCTCCACAACGCTGACGGCAGGCATGTCGGAACCATATGACTCCCAAAGATGGGCGATGACGGCTGCTGCAAGTCCGCCGACGCCGCCCTGCACGAAGACGTGGGTGGGGGCTTTCCCAAGCGCGATGAGGGCTTCATCCACCATCACCGCATAGCCCTGCATGACATTGCGGGGCACATCCGTGTAGCCCGGGTAGGAGGTGTCGGACACCACAAACCAGCCATTTGCCGCGGCAGCCCGATCGGCTTCACGGACCGAGTCGTCGTAATTGCCCGATGTCCGTACGACTTCGGCACCATAGCTGCGGATAGCTTCCGCACGCTTCTCCGAAACGGTCGCATGGAGAAAAATGACGGCACGCGCGCCGAACATGCGCGCACCCCATGCAACGGATCGACCATGGTTGCCGTCGGTTGCGCAGCATACGGTTATGTTCCTGGTGGTGCTTTTCAAGCGTCCTGCCGCCAGATCCTGTTCGTCCACCTCGCCATTTCTCCGGCGTAACTCGTCCACCAGCAGACGGAAAACCGCATAGGCTCCGCCAAGCGCCTTGAATGAGCCGAGGCCGAAGCGCCCTCCTTCATCCTTGTAATGCACGCTGGCGATCCCGAGTTGGTGCGCCAGAAAGGTGAGTGGAACGAGCGGTGTCGGGGCATATCCTGGCCAGGATGAAATCACCTTGGCGGCATCGGCATGGCCCGTATGCGACAGGATCGCCCTGAAGCCCTCGGGGTAATACCCGATCGTGCGCTCAGTATTGGCGAGGAAGGCGGCCTCGCCGGCAGAACCAGCGATATTCTTGTATGGGTAGATCATCGATCCATGCTTCGTGCTGCCGGTGTGTCCAGCTTGACAGCGAAACATATATGAAAGAGAATTTTCATGAAATGGAAAAGATGAAAAATAAGGCGACCGCCGCAGAGATGGGCGACCGAACCGAAATGTCATCCGGTGCCACCGTCGATGCTCGCATTGCCGCGCTCTTTGACGATCTGACCGAAAGCGAGAAGCGTCTTGCCGAAGTCGTCCTCGAGACGGCCAACGACCTCTCGGCCTTTACGGCTGGCGAACTGGCTGCCCGAGCAGAAGTATCTGCAGCAACGGCCGCCCGTTTCTTCCGCCGGCTCGGCTATGAGAGCTATGGCGACTTGCGCCGCTCGGTCCGTGCTGCGCGCACCTGGGGATCTCCCCTCTACGAGCTCTCAACGGCGGGCCGGCCGGCCGATTTTGCGCGGCACATTGCCCAGGACGTTGAAAATCTGCGGCGTCTTGCCTCCGAGTTGTCATCTCCAGCTCTCGACGATGCCGTCGAGATGCTCGCTGCAGCAAAGCGGCTCTCTCTCATCGGATTCCGCAACTCGGCGGCGTTGGCGTCCTATGCACGTGGTCTTTTCGCTCACATGAAACCCGATGTCCGCCTGCTTCCGCTGGCCGGCCAGACCCTTGCGGAAGATGTTGTCGGCTTCTGTCCCGAAGACGCACTCGTGGTGTTCGGCTTTCGCCGTCGTCCGCCGGTTCTGCGCGATATCATGGCCGCCGTCCGCGAAAGTGGAGCCAGGATTCTGCTTGTCACCGATGCTTCCGCAGCGCGAACGGCCCATCTTGCGCACGTGACCCTTCGCTGCCCCAATCAGGGATCAAGCTTGTTCGACAGCTACGTGGCGCCAATGTCGCTGATCAATCATCTCGCCTCGGCAGTCGGGGCCGCTCTCGGAGAGGTCGCTGAAACCCGCCTTGCCCGGATCGAGGATATGCATCGGCGCCTCGAGCCTTTCTCACCAAATGGTCGGCGAGCGCCTCGCGTCGGATAGAAAGTCGAGCGTGGAGCACAGTTTGGAACACGCAGGGCCAAGCGTTTCGCGGAACTGTAGGGTGCATAGGCCTGCTTGCCACGAAAATGGTGCCGCTCTGCTTTCGCGCGACTCTTGGTGAAAAATATGTATACTGACCTCTGATGATGATGAGGTGTCGTGCCGGATCGGCGCTGTCAGCTTATTTTTCATTAACCTTCTTCGTGCCAGACTCGAATTTGAAGTCTTGGTGCGGGTTGGGTGAACAGCGAGCGCGCCAGTTTGTGTGGCGGCCACCTCACCCAGAGCCAGGAGTCGTTCGCGCAAGCGTTACGGCACTTGGTGTCATACGGGTTTGGGTAGGCCCGGAAAATCCCCTGCGGTTATCTGGCACCGGAGGGATCCTTTTCCAGTTCGGTCGTTGTCGGCCGGTAAGTTCGGGTTGGCGCCAATGTTTATTTTAGTCATTTTTGCCGTTGTGGCTTACTTGGTCATCGGGCTTGGCTTTGCCGTGCTGTCGCTTCACGAGCTCGCCACCAGAAAGCACGATCGTCTCCTCAATCGACTCATGGCTTGGTCGAGCGTCGTGCTTTGGTTGCCGACACTGTTCGTTGTTGCCATCTATGCTTTCTATGCGTCTCTCCGACCGACCCAGCCTCTTACCGTCAGGGCTACGCGCCCCACTGTTGGCCTCTCCGAGCACCACCCCGTTCGTCAGGCCTGATGGAAGCCGGGAGAAGCTCGGCTTTTTAGACATACGGTTCATCCGACACCGCCAGGAAAGCTGCGCCGGGCAATCTCATCCAATAAGGCCACATCGAATAACCGATTGAAATCGAACATAATTTACCCGCCGCCAAAAAGCGAAGCCGACATTGCAGAAAGCTCTTGCATTCGTTCTGCCAGTTCGGTAGACACTCCCCAGCGATCGGGAACGCCGACTTCATCGCGGCGGTCACAAGTTCGTATTGGCATGCGCTCGTAGCTCAGCTGGATAGAGCATCAGACTACGAATCTGAGGGTCAGGAGTTCGAATCTCTTCGAGCGCGCCATTTTATTTTCTAAGAATCGTGCGTAAGTTGTATTCTTAGTTCATTTTTATGAACGCGGCTTGCTTGCTGGACCGCGGACACAGTGAGGTCCGTTGGCGAGATCGCGGTTAATGAAGTGAGCGGTTGGTCCTTCTGGCAAGCCTTCACGATTTCCGCTAAACCGGCAGCGATGCAGGCTAGAGTCGGTCCAGCTTAATTCGGTTTATATCCTGCCGCCGTAAATTAGTGGGCACGTTCCTCTGGCGTGAAGAGTGAGGTGGCGGCTTCGACCGTGTCCCAGAGCAGTGCACTCACGGTTCGTCCTGCATTGCTCTCTGAGAGCGGCCGTGAGCTTTGAGAAGGCCATCTCGATAGAGTTGAAGTCCGGACTATGGGGCCGCAGGTAGGGCGGCTCGGCGCTGACCTTTTGAGTAGCTGGACGCTTCTAAGAACCTCGTCAAACCAGTTCTTTTGTGATTCCCTTCGGCCTATGGCGGAGGGCTCTGGTGATGTCTGGACTGCCTGGCTTTTTCGACTTTGATGACCGGCTGAAGCGGCTGAGCGACCTCGGCGACCA
>JARKNW010000104.1 GCA_029976075.1 Pleomorphomonas sp. | reverse complement strand
CTCCAGCCCTGGAACAACCTGTTCCTGATCGTCATCGTCGTCTGGCTTCAGACCGGCTATGCCATGGTGCTGTTCTCCGCCGCCATCAAGGCAGTGCCGACGGACATGTTGGAAGCGGCACGGATCGATGGCGCCGGCGAGTTGCGCATCTTCTTCTCGATCGTCATTCCGTCGATCCAAACCACGCTGATTGCCGTGTCGGCCACCGTGGTGATCTTCACCTTGAAGATCTTCGACATCGTGCTGGTGATGACCGGCGGTCAGTTCGGCACCGACGTCATCGCCACCCAGTTCTACAACCAGTATTTCGTCAACCGGAATGCTGGGCTGGGATCGGCCATCGCCATCATCCTGCTGGCCGCCGTCATGCCGGTGATCATCTACAACATCCGCCATTTCAACAAGAACGAGCCGCTCTGATGGCACGCCCCACCAAACGGTCGCGAACCCGCTTCGGCCTGGCTACGCCGATCCTCATCCTGCTCTGCCTGCTGTGGCTGATCCCGACGCTCGGGCTGCTGGTTTCCTCCTTCCGCACGCCCGACGACGTTCGCAACAGCGGCTGGTGGACAATATTCCCACATCGCGCCTGGCAGGTCGTCGAGGTCATCAAGCCGGAGCCATCCGTCGACCGGAGCAGCGTGATGAGCTTTGCCGGGGCGAGCGGCACCTTCGACCAGTTGCGTACCGGCATCGAGACCGACGACGGACGACGCATCACCTGGGTCGGCAACCGGCGCCTCGGGACCGTCCGCGTCGAGGAACTGCGCTGGACCATGACGGCCCGTCTCACGCTCGATAATTACGCCAACGTGCTGACCGGCAAGCAGTACGAGATCACCCACGAGGACGGGTCCAAGGAAACGCTGCGCGGCGACGACCTTTCCGGCGCCTTCCTGAACAGCCTCGCGGTTACCCTACCGTCGGTGTTGCTGCCGCTGATGGTGGCCGCCTTCGCCGCCTACGGCTTTGCCTGGGTCAGATTTCCCGGCCGGCGTCTGATCTTCTCGATCGTCGTGGCGCTGATGGTGGTGCCGTTGCAGGTGTCGCTGGTGCCGGTGCTCAGCGACTATGTCCGGCTCGGGTTGAACGGCACCTACCTTGCCGTCTGGCTCGCCCATGCCGGCTTCGGCCTGCCGCTCGCCATCTACCTGCTCTACAACTTCATCGCCTCGCTGCCCCGCGAGCTTCTTGAGGCCGCCACCGTCGATGGCGCCAGCCATCTCAAGATATTTCGCTCGATCATCCTGCCCTTGGCCGGTCCGGCGCTCGCGTCCTACGCCATCTTCCAGTTCCTTTGGGTCTGGAACGACTATCTGGTGTCGCTGATCTTCATCGGCAGCCAGCCCAACGTGCAAGTTCTGACCATGCGCCTTGCCGAGATCGTCGGCTCGCGCGGCAACGACTGGCACCTCCTGACCGCCGGCGCCTTCATTTCGATGATCCTGCCGCTGGCCGTTTTCTTCTCACTGCAACGCTACTTCGTTCGCGGCCTGACCGCGGGCGCCGTGAAGTCGTGACTATCAAGGGGTTCAAGATGCAATACCGCCGCCTGGGCAATTCCGGTCTCCTCGTTTCCGAACTGGCGCTTGGCACCATGGTGTTCGGCGAGGCGAGCGATCGCGGCACGCCGGAGAACGAGGCCGCGAAGCTGATCGACGCCTACATCGAGGCGGGCGGCAATCATTTCGACCTTGCCGACGTCTACGCAGGAGGCCGGGCCGAAGAGATCGTCGGCCAGGCTCTCGGCGCTCGCCGCGCCGACGCCGTCATCGCCACCAAGGCGCGCTGGCCGATGGGGAGCGACCCCAACAAGGTCGGCCTGTCGCGCCGGCACATCTGCGAAGCCCTGGAGGCGAGCCTTCGCCGGCTGCGCACCGACTATGTCGACGTCTACTACATGCACGGCTGGGACGCGCTGACACCGCTCGAGGAGTCGCTGCGCGCCTTCGACGACCTCGTCGCGGCCGGCAAGGTTCGCTACATCGGCGTCTCGAACTTCATGGCCTGGCAGGTGATGAAGTCGCTTGGCCTCTGCGACCGCAACGGCTGGGTGCGCTTCGTCGCCGCCCAGTACCAGTATTCCCTGGTCGAGCGTGGCATCGAGGCCGAACTCGAGGCTCTTTGCGCGTCGGAAGGCGTCGGTCTCGTTCCGTGGGGACCGCTGGGTGGCGGCTTCCTGACCGGCAAGTATCAGAAGGGCTCCCGCCCGGACACCACGACCGGCAGGATCGGCATGACGCCGGACGAGTGGGAGGAATCCTGGGCGCACCGCGCGACGGATGCCAACTGGCGGACGCTGGACGCGGTCAAGGCGGTGGCCGCCGCGCATCCGGGTGCCACGCCGGCCCAGGTGTCGCTCGGCTGGCTTCTCGCCCGTCCGACCGTCAGTTCCGTGGTGATCGGCGCCCGCACGGTCGAGCAGTTGCGCACCAATCTCGCGGCCACCGAGCTGAAATTCGCCCCCGAGGAGATCGCGGCCCTGACCGCCGCCTCGGCGGTTCGGCTGCCCTACCCGGCCCGTGCCGTCAACCTTGAAGCGCGCTGATCGACACTGCGCAGAGGCCTGGCATCCGGCGGACTGAAATCGCCGGTGTCAGGCCACCGCAAGGGAGTACCGCATGGCCAGCCTCACGATGCGCAACGTGCGCAAGAGCTTCGGACGGGTTGAGATCATCAAGGGAGTGGACCTCGACATCGCCGACGGCGAGTTCGTCGTCTTCGTCGGTCCGTCCGGTTGCGGCAAGTCGACGCTGCTCAGAATGGTCGCCGGTCTCGAGGAAATCACCTCCGGCGACATCTTGATCGACGACAAGCTGTGCAACGACATCGCGCCCAAGGACCGTGGCATCGCCATGGTGTTCCAGTCCTACGCGCTCTATCCGCACAAGTCGGTCTACGCCAACATGGCCTTCGCGCTGGAGATCGCCGGCTTCTCCAAGGCCGAGATCGCCGAGAAGGTGGCCAAGGCCGCCAAGATCCTGCACATCGAGCACCTGCTGGACCGCAAGCCCGGCCAGCTGTCGGGCGGCCAGCGCCAGCGCGTCGCCATCGGCCGCGCCATCGTCCGCGAGCCGAAGATCTTCCTGTTCGACGAGCCGCTCTCCAACCTCGACGCCGCCCTGCGCGTCTCGACCCGCGCCGAGATCGCCAAGCTGCACGAGGACCTCGGCTCCACCATGGTCTCCGTGACCCATGACCCGGTCGAGGCCATGACGCTGGCCGACAAGATCGTCGTGCTGGAGGCCGGCAACGTCCGGCAGATCGGTGCGCCGCTCGAGCTCTATCACCGGCCGCAGAATCTGTTCGTCGCCGGCTTCATCGGCTCGCCCAAGATGAACTTCCTGAAGGTCAAGGCGAGCGGCGTCGATGCCGAAGGCATCACGGTCGCCGGCGACGGCGTTCCGACGCTCAAGGTGGCGGTCAATTCGACCGGCGCCGTGGTCGGCGAGGATCTGACGCTCGGCATCCGCCCCGAGCACATCAAGCTCGGCACCGAGGGCGGCCTTCCCGTCACCGTCACCTTCGTCGAGCGCCTTGGCCATCAGACCATCGTCCAGGCCCATCGCGGCAGCGAAGAAACCCCGCTGCTCGCCGTGCTTGACGGCGACGTTCCGGTCAAGGCTGGCGAGCAACGTCAGTTCCTCTTCTCCGGCGACGACTGCCACCTGTTCAACGCCGACGGCAACGCCTACGTCCGCCGCTTCGTGCCTGAATGAACTCGGTTCCGTCTCCCTAGGCGACGGCCGCTCAATCACTTCCGGGTCCGGTCCGGAAGTGATCTTCAGTTCCTGCCGAGCATCCGACGGTCGGACGTGGATGCTCGCCAAGACATGCCCAAACGCCCGATAGCCCAATGGGCCGCATTGACGGGTGACTGCTCCTCGGGGACAGCATCGTGAAGAACCAAGTCCAGCTCATCACCTATGTCGACCGTCTCACGGCCGGTGGTTTTTCCGATCTCAAGGCGCTGGTCGACGGCCCACTCAAGGGTGTCGTCGGTGGCGTCCATCCCCTGCCCTTCTTCGATCCGATCGATGGCGCCGATGCCGGCTTCGATCCGAGCGACCACACGAGGGTCGATCCGCGCCTCGGCGACTGGAACGATGTCCGGGCTCTGTCCACCTCGGTGGACATCATGGCCGACATGATCGTCAATCACGTCTCAGCCGACTCGCCGGCCTTCCAGGACTTTTTAGCGAAAGGCGATGCGTCCGACTTTGCCGACATGTTCCTGACCTTCGGCAAGGTTTTTCCGAACGGGGCTACCGAGCAAGATCTTCTGGCCATCTACCGGCCACGCCCCGGCTTCCCGTTCAACAAGATGACTTTCGCCGACGGCTCCAAGCGGCTCATCTGGACGACCTTTACGCCGAATCAAATTGACATCGATGTCTTTTCCCAGCACGGCGCCGCCTATCTCGACGCTATCCTCGCTCGCTTCAAGGAAGGTGGCGTCACGGCCATCCGGCTCGATGCCGCCGGCTATGCGGTCAAGAAGCCGGGCACGAGCTCTTTCATGATTCCGGAGACCTACGCCTTCCTCGGCGAACTCGCCGACAAGGCGCGCGGTCTAGGCATGGAGGTGCTGGTCGAGATCCACAGCTACTATCGCGACCAGATCGAGATCGCCAGGAAGGTCGACCGCGTCTACGACTTTGCCCTGCCGCCGCTGGTGCTGCATTCGCTATTCACGGGCGAGGCCGGGCCGCTTGCCGAATGGCTGAAGATTTCCCCGCGCAACGCCATCACCGTGCTCGACACGCATGATGGCATCGGCGTCATCGATGTTGGCGCGGCGACCGACGGGCGCCCTGGCTTGCTCGCCCCGGGCGCCGTCGACGCCCTCGTGGAAACGATGCATGAGCGATCCGGCGGCGAGAGCCGCCAAGCGACCGGCGCGGCCGCTTCCAACCTCGATCTCTATCAGGTGAACTGCACCTATTATGACGCGCTTGGCAAACGCGACAGCGAGTACCTGATCGCCCGCGCCTTGCAGTTCTTTGCCCCAGGTATCCCGCAGGTCTATTACGTCGGCCTGCTCGGCGGCGTGAACGACATGGACCTTCTCCACCGCACCAAGGTCGGACGCGATATCAATCGCCACTACTACACGCCGGCCGAGGTGACCGCCGCGCTCGGCACGCCGGTGGTCAGAAAGCTGTTCAAGCTTGCCCGTTTCCGCAACACCCACCCGGCTTTCGACGGCGACTTCGCGGTTGAGCAGCCGTCGGACCACAGGCTGGTGCTGAGCTGGACGAAGGGCAGCGAGCGCGCCGCGCTCGACGTCGACTTCAAGGAGATGTCCGCCTCGATCATCCACACAGATAAAGGTGCCTATGAGCGGTTCACCGTTAAGTAATGCCCAACCACCTAGGTTGGGCGCTTGATCGGCTAGTCACCGGCTAAAGTCCCATCAAATTATGAGCAACCTTTCCCGTTCGGGAAGAGGTGGGAATGGCGCCTGGGGCAACGTCTGATACCAGAAGGCGACCGAAGCCACGTCGTCCTGAAGCGGCAGCCAGCGGCCGTTATATCCCCAACCGAGCGCCTGAATGGTAATCTTGAGGTCCGTCTCAAAACGGATTGGGTCCATGACGTGGAAGCGATACATGCCCAGTCGCATCTGGGTGCGATAATCGGTATCCGGCCGGATGACCTGATGGAAGCCGGCGTAAGGCGTTGTGTAGGTCACATAGCCGCGGTCGTGCTTGGGGCTGGGGTCAAAGTTGTAAGAGCCGCAGAAATAGTCTTCGAGGCCGGTCGAGCAGATGGTCGGATGCTCGTCGCCGTCCAGATAGAACTTCACCTCGCCTTCGCCCCACCACAGATTGTTGTTCTGCCCCCAGGCGAGATACATGCCGACGAACTGGCCACGCCCCTTGATGCCGTCGACGACGGTGTAGACCTCCTTGTAGGGGATGGGATTGGTGCGGCGGAACTGAGCGTGGAAATAGGCGGCTTCATCAGGGACTTCGGTGAGGGCGTAATTGATCTGGTAATAGAGGGTCATGGCCTCGTCGGCGATGTTGGTGACGGTCATGACGCAGCGCTTGCGGAACGGCATCTCCCAGTAGCAGTTGAAAGCGCTGCCGGGATTAACGCAGACCGGCAGGGCCGACACTTGGGCAAACTCGCCCCACCCGCTGACGAAGAAATCACCGAGAGGGCATTCGACCGAGGGAATGTCCGAACCATCCCAATAGATGCGGAGGATGGAAAAGCGCCAGTTTCCGGTCGGCGTCATCCATATCTGCTGGACGGCACCAGGGCCTTCGATGTCGGCGATAGTAAAGGTCTCTCCGGATTTGATCACGACCGAAGGCGAGATCTTCCAGCCTTTACCCATGTCGCGGGCGGCATGAGCGCCGGTGCCCTCCATGGCGAGAGCGCCACAACCCTTTTCGCCGGTGAAATTTTCCGGAGAGATCGAGCGCGTCTTGGCCGAAGACAGATGGGAGAGATTGCCGAGATGAAGGCCGAGGCCATTGAAAGAAGCCATGGTTCTGGTCGTTCCTGCGTTTGGTGTCAGTGCGTTGGGCGGTCGTCGAGCGAACCGGCCCAGGGAATGTCTGGATCGGGGCGAGGAATGGAGCTCATCAGTAGGCGGGTGTAGGCGTGGCTCGGCGACCCGATGACGGACGCGGCGTCACCGCTCTCCACATCCTTGCCGTGATAAAGAATGTGCACCTCGTCGCTGACTTGGCGAGCTGTGGCGAGGTCATGCGTGATGTAGATGATCGAGATGCCCAATTCGTCGCGTAGCGCTCTCAGGCGATCGAGAATGTTCGCTCTCAGCGAGGCATCGATCATCGATACGGGTTCGTCAGCGACGATGAGTTTGGGCCGCAGCATCAAGCTGCGAGCGACGACGATGCGTTGGCGCTGACCGCCGGAAAGCTGATGCGGATAATGGCCGAGCACCTGTTCGGGGCGCAGTCCTACTCTACTGAGCGCTTCGGCGATGAGGACATCCGCTTCCTCTCGACTCTTCGCTATGCCGAAGGACTTGAGTGGCATCCGCAGCAAGTGATCGACCGTGTAGAAGGGATTGAAGACCGAGAAAGGGTCTTGAAAGATCGCCTGAACTTCGCGCCGGAAAGTCTTGCGTTCCTCGCCCGACATCGCCCTCAAATCCCGACCGCGATAGATCACCTTTCCCTCGCTGGGAGGCAGAATGCCGAGGGCCACACGTCCAAGGGTGGTTTTGCCGCTGCCGCTTTCACCGGCAATGGTGATGATTTTCGGTCGGTCCGCCGCGATGGTGATCGAGACATCGTCGAGCGCAACGAAGCGCTTCTTGCCGTGTCCGAAGACGATCTTGATGTCAGCCAGCTCAAGCAGGTTGTCAGTGGGGTTCATCGAGGCTCTCCCTCACGACATGGCAGGCAGTGCCGCGGCCGGGACCGGTCGGCAGGAAGACCGGTTCGGTCTGCCGACAGAGCTCCTTCGCCGAAGGACAGCGCGGATGGAAAGAGCAGCCACCCGGCAGATCGAACAGGGACGGCTGCATGCCGGGAATGCCGGTGAGCGGCTTCGTCTCGTCTGGCGATGGCAGCGAGGAGATGAGCAATTGGCTGTAAGGATGAAGCGGTCGGTGGAAGAAATCGCGTGCGGGCGCAACATCGACCATCCGCCCGGCATACATCACGGCAAGCCGATCGACCGACTGGGCCATAAGACCCATGTCGTGGCCGATCATGATCAGCGCCGCACCGATCTGTTCCTGGACCTCCTTCAGCGTCTGGATCACCAGCCGCTGCACCACCACGTCGAGCGCGCTGGTCGGTTCGTCGGCAATGATCAGCTTCGGCTCCAGCACGACGGCGAGCGCGATGCATACCCGTTGCTTCATGCCGCCGCTCAACTCGTGCGGATAAAGGTCTCCGACCTTTGGCGACAAGCCGACCCGCTCCAGCATTTCTTGAACGCGAGCCTGAATTTTGGCGCGAGACCAATCCCTCCGGTGTGCCTCGATGGCATCGGCCAGTTGCCTTCGGATGCGCATCACCGGGTTGAGTGAGTTCATAGCCCCCTGTGGCACCAGGGAGATTTCGCTCCAGCGAAAGCGGCGCAGTTCCTCACCTTCGAGACGCATCATGTCGGTGCCGGCAAGCCAGGCCTCACCGGCGTCGATGCGGGCCGGCGGCTTGTGAAGCCGCATCAGGGCGAGCGCCAGCGTCGACTTGCCAGAGCCGGACTCGCCGACGATGCCGAGCCTCTCGCCAGCCGACAGCGTGAAGGAAATATCGGCCGCGGCCCGGGCGCGTTGCTTGCCGATCAGGTAGGAGACGCTGAGATTGCGGACGTCGAGAACAGGGGCGCTCATGACCGTTGCCTCAGGCGCGGATTGGCGACTTCATCGAGAGCTGCGCTCATCAAAAACAGCGCTATGAAAAGGAGGACGAGGATCAGCACCGGTGGTCCCCACCACCACCACATGCCGCGCGCGAAGGCGGCGTAAAGCAGCGCCCAGTAGATGGTCATGCCGAGGGTCGGGGTGTTCTGAGGGCCGAGACCCAGAACCTCGAGCGCCATGCCAGAGAGGATGGCACCCGAGACCGCGCCAACGAAGCTTGCAAAGGCGAGCGGGATCACATTCGGTAGCAGCTCCTGCAGCATGATGCGGAAATTGCTAAGGCCGGAGACGCGGGCCATCTGGACATAGGGCAACTCGCGCAGCGAGAGAACCTGAGCACGGATGGTGCGGGCGGGATTCATCCAGGACAGCAAGGCGATGATGACCGCCATCATGTCGACGCTCACCGCGCGCACCGAGGCGGCAACCACCAACAGGATGGCGAGAGGCGGAATTGTCAGCATGGTGTCGGTGACGGCACTGATGATCCGATCGGCGGGGCCGCCGAAGAAGCCGGAAACAAGGCCGAGAAACACGCCGAAGACGACACCGATGAGGCCGGCAAGAACGCCCATCCTCAAGGTTTGGGGCGTGCCGACCACCATGACGGCAAGAACATCGCGGCCACCGCTGTCGGTTCCGAGCAGGTGCTGCATGGAGGGGGGCTGATTGGTCTTCACCGAGATCGGTTGCGCCAGCTCGGTATCGACGAAGGCGGAGCCAACAAATCCAAAGCTGAGGAGCAGCGCCAAAAGCAGGACTGAGACGATCAGCTTGGGACTGCCGCCGACGAACGCAAGGAGCGCGCCGGCAGGCCGGAGGATGCTGTGCATGGGAAAGGCTCCTAACGCTCGATGCGAGGATCGATCAGGGGATAGGCGAGCTCGAGAAGGAGCACGGCGACCGCGACGGTCAGCACCAGGAAGAAGGCGACCCCCTGGATCAGAAAGTAATCCGAGCTGCGCAGGGCGTTATAGAGAACGTAGCCAATGCCCGGGTAGTTGAAGGCCACTTCTACAAGAACTGAACCGGAGGCGACGGTTCCGAGCGCGATGGCCAGCGAGGTCACCTGAGGCAGCATCGCGTTGCGCATCGCATAGGCGAAGAAGATGCGGTGCGGCCGCAGCCCCTTTGCTTCAGCCAGGGTCAGATAATCTTCACCGAGCACATTGATCATGGCCCCACGCATTCCAAGCGCCCAGAAGCCGAGGCCGGCGAGCACGATCGACAGGGCCGGCAGAAAAGCATGGCGGATCACGTCGATGGCTGACGTGAAGGAGAACGTCAGAGCCGATTGCGACGACGCAGCGCCACCCAGCGGAAAGAACTTGGTCCAGACGGCGAAGACGTAGAGCAGGATGAGGGCCAGCAGATAGTAGGGAATAGCCGAGAGCACCATGAGGAACGGCGCGAGATTCCTGACCATGCGAGGCGATCGAGGCCAAGCGATCAGCGCCCCCAGGATGCTGCCAAGAGTGAAGGCAATGGCCGTGGCGGTCAAAAGGAGCGCCAGGGTCCAGGGCAGCGCTTGCAGCAGCGCGCTCTCGACCTTCTGTGGGAAATAGGAAATCGAATAGCCGAGATCGAAATGCAGCGTATTCCAGACGTATCGGCCATATTGCAGGAGAATTGGGTCATCGAGGCCGAAGCGGGCGCGATAGTTGGCGACGATATCGGCCGCGCCTTCCACCTGCTGGCCGCGTGATAAAAGCTGTTCCAGGACGGCTGCGGTCGGATCGCCGGGCGCCATTCGGGGAACAATGAAATTGATGGTGATCGCCAGGAAGACTACGGCGACGAACATGCCGATCCGGCGTAGGGCATACGGCCAGGACATTTTGTGCTCCGGGTGCAAGAAAGGAGATGCCGCCCGCCACAAGGCGGCATCCGGGTTCGTCAGTCGTAAAGTGTCACTTGGCAGGTTCGACGTTCACCACGAGCGGCAAGGCACTCGCCCACCACCAGCCGGGGTGGTAGTAGTTGTTCTTCTCGTCCGGCCAATTCTTCCAGTAGTGATTATTGACGCTGGCCAAGAGCGCGGCTTGAACCAGCGGAATGGCCGGCAGTTCCGGTAGCCAGAGTTCGAGGCCCTTGCGCGTCAGTTCCTGCAGCTTGGGGTCTTCGGAGTCCGTTACTGCCATCTCGTCGACGACCTTGTCGAAGTCGGCATTTTTCCAGCGCGAGCGTGCGCCGGTTGCGACCTGGCCCATCGGCGCCGCATGGCGGCTGTGATAGAGATCGAAGGTGGCATAGGGATCGCCGACGCCACCGCAGGAGACGTCGAGCCAGGCGTTGGCGCGACCGGAGTTGAGCGCGTCGGTGTAGGCGGCGATATCGGCGAGCTGGAAGTTGGCATCGAAGCCGCCGCGCCTTAGCAGCTGGGTGACCACCGGTGCCATCTTGGTCTGATCGGCTTCGCCCTGGCGGACGACGATATCGAGCGAAACGTGCTTGCCGTCTTTGGCCCACAGGCCGTCGCCATCCTTGGCGTAGCCCTCCGATTCCATGATCTCGGCGGTCTTTTTGGTGTCGAAGGCAAGCGTCGGGTATTTATCGAACAGGTCGTTGTTCGGATCGATGAATTTCGTCAGCGCCGGATAGTCGGCGGTCATCCACTTGGCTGGTTTGGTGAGCCCCTCCCAAGCGATATCGACGATGGCGTCACGATTCATCGCATAGGACATGGCCCAACGCAGCTTGGGATCATCGAACGGCTTCAGCGAGGTGTTGAAGGCGAGATACCGCGGACAGGGATCGAGATAGGCATAAGGCGGGTCCTTATACCAGGCCGCAACGTCCGGATTCTGTGCCTTGACGCTCTCGAAGTTAGCGCGGCCCATCACCCAGAGGGTATCCAGCTCGTTGTTGACTGCCATGGCCGCCCGGCGCTCCTCGCTGCCGGCCGTCCGGAACAGGACGCGCTCCGGTTTGGGCAGGCGCTTGAAACCCGTCTTGGCGCCCCACCAATCGTCTCGCCGATCCCAGGTAACCTCGGTGGAATTGGAGGCGACGAGACCATAGGGTGACGTCGAGACCGGCCATCCCTTTGAGAGGTCGTAATTGCTGAAGGTCATCGGATCCTTGTCCTTCCAGATGTGCTCGGGAAGGATGAAGGTGACGCCGTAGATACGGACACCGAAGGTATCCAGGATGAAGCGCGGGTTGGCGCTGGTCAGCGTGATCTTCACCGTCCGGTCGTCGACCGCGACGATATCTTTCACCCATGTCTTTGCATTGACCGACCAATTGCCAAGCGCCGGCGCGTTGGCCTTCAACATGTTCATCGTATAGACGACGTCCTTGGCCGTGAACGGGACGCCGTCGCTCCAGGCGATTCCGGACCGAAGCTTGATCGTCACCTCATCGAACTTGTCGTTGAACGCGTAGCTTTCCGCCTGCCAAGGTTCGATCTTCGTGGTCTCGTAGTTATAGTAAAACAGGGACTCGAAGCCGACCTGTTGCAGGCCGGCGTGCAGCAAAGTACTTGGGAGAAATGGATTGTAATTTTCCGGCGTGGTGACGCGCTCGCTGATGTTCTCGAAAATTAGCGTGTTTTCGCGCGACACATCCTTGGCAGCCACCGCGGTGGCCAGGACTGCAACGGAGACAGCAGTCAGCATTGCCGTCAGGCCGCGCCTGACGGATCCGAGACGTCTCATGATGTCCTCCCTCAACGTGTGACGGTCTTGAAAGGCGTGATGCTGGCACTCCTCCAGCCGATCCGTGCCGTCAGGCGGATTCGCGTTCGATCAATTCAAATGGGATGACCTCGCGGCGAGGCGGGCCATCAAATCGCCCCTCCAGTCGGTCGCGCAGCATGGTGACGGCAGCGCGGCCCAGCGCCGCCGGTACGCAGCCGACCGTGGTCAAGCGCGGCCGTATATCATCGAGAAGCGACAGTCTGTCATAGGCCGCAACCGAAATGTCGCGGGGGACCTGAACCTTCAGGTCATAGAGCTGGGCCAACAGACCGATCGCCATCAAAGGGCTGGCAGCAAATGCTGCTGTCGGCAGGTTGCTGCCGTGTTCCTCAACCAGCCAGTTGGCCGCATCATGGCCGGAGGGGCTGAGGAACGACCCCTCATAGACAAGGGAAGAATCAATCGGAGCGCCGGCGTCGGCGAGTGCCTTTTCGAAACCGGCCTTGCGTTCGCGCGCAAAGCTGAAATGCGAGGGGCCGGTGACATGGGCTATCCGGCGATGTCCCTTTTCGATGAGATACCGCCCCATCCGATAGGCCGCCTGGAAATTGTCGACACCAACGCTGTCCACAGTGCCGTTGTCGAGACCGCCGATGAAAACGCCGGTCAAACCGAGGTCTTTGAGCTCTGCATGCAGTCCGAACAGCGCGGCATCGGCGATGATGACTCCATCGACGCGCTTACGCCTGGCCTGACGCAGATAATCCGCAGCGTGATTGGCGCCCCGCCCTCCCGGCACGTCGGTATTGTAGACCAGCGCGTCGAGGCCGACCTCGCCGAGGGCCGTCTGAATGCTGAGGACGATCTCGGGATAGTATGGGTTGCAGATATCCGGAACCATCAAGGCCACGATGTTGGTCTTGCCAGTCCTCAGGCTTTGCGCCTGCGGATTTGGCCGGTAACCGAGTTCCTCGACGGCTTTCAGGACACGCTCGCGGATCTCCGGCGACACCCGGTCGGCATGATTGAGAGCATGCGAGACGGTGGTCTGCGAGACGCCAGCGCGTTGGGCAACTTTTCCGATCGTAGTCATGATGATCCGTATAGCGCGTCGCAAATCAATTTGCAAATCGATTTTCACGACCCGCGCCGGGGCGACCAACCCGGCAGGAGAACGCTGCGGTCACGGCCGCCACTCGTGCGCGTCAGGGGCGATATCTTGCTGACAAGCGGAGCTCGACGCCATGAGCCGACGACTAACAAGGTGTTTGGAAACGAGCTGTCGGCTTTCGACCAACACTTTTGGGTAGGCAGTCCAGTTGAGTGATGCGACGCCCCCCCCCCGCCAATTGATGGGTGCGCCCCAAGAAACCAGGTTGACGCCCGGACGGAAGCAATGATAAACGTTTAGGTAGACGACGGACCCAAATTGGACTCGTTCCGCTCGTTCAAGAGTCGACTGATCGAATGGAGGCATGAGGTTTCTGGAATTGAGTCTTTTCTTGGTATTAAAAGCTAAACGTTTATGGTGGATCGTCGCTGGTAGGAGGGGCGATTTGCAGGTAAGTCAATCTGGCGTCGTCATAAACGTTTATTGGAGGCTATTTTGGGGAAGGCAACCATACGCGACGTCAGTCGCGTCACCGGGCTATCGACATATACCGTCTCGCGCGCGCTCAGCGGAGCTCCCGGCGTATCCGCCGACAGCCGCGAGCAGGTGCTGGCCGCTGCCCGGCAGATTGGCTACATTCCCAACCGTGCCGCCCAGGGACTGCGCCGCGGTAGCCGCGACTCCATTGCCGTCATCGTCGCCAGCACGGCCAACTCCTATTATCTCGATTTGATGACCGGTATTCAGCAGGCGCTGCGCCATTTCGACTGGACAGTCATCATCGCCGATGTCGCCGTCGACGGCGTCTACAATCCGCGCCTTGAGGATCGCATCGTCCAGCGGCTGATCGAATCCCGGACGGCCGGCGTGATTACGACGCTGACGCTCAGTTCGGAAAATACGGCGCTCCTCTCGCAGTGGGACGTTCCGATCGTTTTCGTCGACTCCGCACCACCTGAGTCCGCCAATTTTCCGAGCGTCACCACGGACAACTACAACGCCAGCCTCATGGTGGGGGACCATCTGGCCGAGCACGGTTATCGCGACTGGCTCTTCCTGGTTTACCCAAAACGGTGGTCGACGCGCGTCGACCGTGAGCGGGGTATTCGAGATTCGGCGGCGACCCATGGTGCTCATGTCGAAGTGCTCGAGAGCGAAAACGACGAGGACTCGGCGTTCCGTACCCTCGAGACCTATCTTGCCCAGGCAGAGCGTATTCCCCGCGTTCTCATCGCCGGCAACAACCCATTGTTGCTCGGCGCCTTGCGCCTTCTGCGCGACCGCGGCATCCGCATTCCGGCGGACATGGCCGTTGTCGGCTACGACGAATTCGCCTGGGCCTCACTGCTCGATCCGCCGCTCACCGTACTCGACGAAGACAGCGAGGCCATTGGCCGGCTCGCCGGCCAAACGCTTGCGCGGATCATCAACGAACAGGCCGAAGCCGCTAAGGACGGAGGATCTCAGTCTCCCGTCTATCGGGCGGAAGACCGGCAGCAGGTGGCAGGACGACTGATCGTCCGCCGCTCCTGTGGCTGTTACGTCGACAACGAACGCCCGCGCTGAAAAGGACGCGCGGACGACAACGAGCTTGCGAGGCCGGCGACCCTGTTGTCCGGCAACGCGGAACCGTGGGGTGCGTCCTGCGGAAAGGACAGATTTTATAGGGTCGCCACGCCACGGCGGCCCGTCACGTGGAGGAAATGATAATGATGCTCAAGCGCATTACCCAACTGGCCCTGTCGGTTTCGACAGCGGTCTTGGTGGCTGGATGGACGGTCACCGACGTCTCCGCCAAGACACCGGAAAAGATCGCGCAAATTGGCCTGATGGTTCAGGACATGTCCAATCCGTTCTTTTCGGCAATGGACAGGGGCGCTCAAAAGGCCGCGGCCGAGATCGGTGCCAAGGTCAACACCCAGGATGCGCAGCTCGATCTCGCCAATCAGAACACGCAGATCGATGCGTTCATCCAGCAGGGCGTCGACCTGATTGTCGTCTCGGCCGTCGATGAGGCGGGTATCGAGCCGGCCATCCAGCGGGCCAAGGAAGCCGGCATCATCGTCATAGCCGTCGATACGCCCGCCCATGGCGCCGACGTGGTGATCATGACCGACGCCGTACAGGCCGGTGAACGCTCGTGCGATTACTTGTTCACACAGATGGGCGGCAAGGGTGAGGTATTGCTGGTTGACGGTACGCCGATCCAGACGATCATCGACCGCATCACCGGTTGCCGCAACGTCGCCAAGAAATACCCTGACATCAAGATCGTCGGCCAGCAGGCCTCCAAGAACGATCGCGCCTCGGGCTTGGCGGTAACCACCGACATGCTGACCGCCCATCCGGACGTGACAGGCATCTTCGGCATGAACGATCCGTCGGCCCTCGGCGCCGTGCTGGCCGTCGAACAGGCAGGCAAAGCCGGTCAGATCAAGGTGACGGGTGTCGATGGTAGTCCGGAAGCGGTTGAGGAATTGAAGCGTGAGGGATCGCCCTTCATCGGCACCGCTACGCAGAGCCCCGGCGTCATGGTCCAGGAAGCAGTGATGATTGCTGTCGAAATGACCAAGGGCAATCTTCCGAAAGAGAAGACCGTCCTGATCCCGAGCGTACTGGTCGATCGCAAGAGCGTCGAACAGTATTCGGGCTGGTAATGGTACCGATTTGGCGCCGACGCGTCGGCGCCGACACTCGGCGGGTGTGATGGACACTCCCGCCGAAACCATCTGGCAGAGCAATGGACCGCTTGCCGCTTGACGGTGGACGGGTCGCAGCGACCCGTTCCTCCGTGCTCCCAGCGAGGCAGATGATGACCCCCTCCCCTCCCCCACCGTTGCTCCGACTCGAGCAGGTCAGCAAGCGCTTCGGCCCGACGCTTGCCCTCAACAACGTCAACTTCGACCTGCACGCAGGCGAGGTGCACGCGCTCATGGGCGAGAACGGCGCCGGCAAGTCGACGTTGATGAAGATCCTGGCCGGCAATCAGCCGCGCGACACCGGTCGCATCCTGATGGACGGCAAGGAAATCGATATCCGCTCGCCGCGCGACGCCAGCGCCCACGGCATCGCCATCATTCATCAGGAACTCAATACCGTTCCCGACATGACCATTGCCGAGAATCTTGCGCTCGGCCACGAACCCCTGACCCGGTTTGGAACGCTTGACCGCCGGGCACTCGGCCGGCAGGCCAGCGAAAAGCTGGCGCGCATCGGGGCTGACATCGACCCGCAACGCCGCCTTGGTTCGCTTAGCATCGGCATGCAGCAGATGGTCGAGATTGCCCGCGCCGTCAGCGAAAACGCGCGCGTGCTGGTGCTCGACGAGCCGACGGCGGCGCTGTCGCGCGCCGAGGCGCAGCAGCTCTACCAGTTGATCGACCAGATGCGCGCGTCCGGTGTCGGCCTGATCTACATTTCCCATCGCATGGAAGAAGTCTGGCAGCTTGCCGACCGGATCACCGTCTTCCGGGACGGCGCCCATATAGGCACCGCCAGGATGCAGGACATAACGCCGCCCGACGTGGTCCGCATGATGGTGGGCCGGGCGATGGGCGATCTCTATGATCATCCACCACGGACGGCAGGCGAGGTTGTGCTCGACGTCGAGGGGTTGGCGGGCAATGGCGTTGGACCGGTCAGCCTCACCGTGCGCGCCGGCGAGGTGGTCGCCATGTCGGGACTGATCGGCTCCGGCCGTACCGAGGTCGGACGGCTGATCTTCGGATCCGATCCCCGGGAGGTGGGTACCGTCCGTATCGATGGCCGGGCCAGTACGCCGTCCGACTGCATCGACGCCATCGGCGACGGTATCGGCATGGTACCCGAAAATCGCAAGGAACAGGGTCTGTTCCTGGGCCACAGCGTTGAAGACAACGTCTCCATCAGTTCGCTCGATCGCTATGTCACGGCCGGCGTCCTGCATCGCGGCGCCATCCATACGGCGGTCGCCGAGGAGATGGTTCATCTTCGCCTCAGGGCCAATGCCATCGGTCTGCCGGTGAAGTCGCTATCGGGCGGCAACCAGCAGAAGGCCGTGCTGGCGCGCTGGCTGCTCCGTGACAGCCGCCTGCTCATCCTCGATGAGCCGACGCGCGGCGTCGACATCGGCGCCAAGCGCGAAATCTACGAAATGATCGACGCGCTGGCGCGCGCCGGCAAAGCCATCTTGATGATTTCCTCGGACCTTCCCGAGGCCATCGGCGTGTCCGATCGCCTTCTGGTGATGCGCGGCGGACGCATCGTTTGCGAGCTCGTTTCAGGCGCCACTTCGGAGGAAGAAGTGATGTTCCACGCCACCGGCACGGCCGGCGATCGGGCGCCCCAAGGTCACGGAGACCCCCAATGACCAAAGATACCGAAAACCTTGGCCGTGCCGTCGAGCCGGTTCGTCGCGAACCCTTTGACTTTGCCCGTTGGTGGGATCGCGTCGGCATCCTGGTTGTGCTGGCCGCACTCGTCGTGTTCATGGCCGTGTTCGCACCCAACTTTGCCCGCATCGACAATCTGCTCAATATTGCCCGGTCGATATCGGTCAACGCCATTCTGGCCGCCGGCATGACCTTCGTGATCCTTACGGGTGGCATCGACTTGTCTGTCGGCTCGATCATCGCCGTCTCAGGGGTCGTCGCGGTGATCGCGGCGATCGCCGGCGTGCCGGCACCGGCCGCGGTGATCCTCGGCATGGTGGTCGGCGCCGCCTGCGGTCTCGCCAACGGCGCGCTCAGCGCCTACATGGGGCTCGCTCCGTTCATCGTGACGCTGGGAACGATGACGTTTCTGAGGGGCCTCGCCTACACCATCACCGCCGGCCAGCCGATCGTCTCGAGCGCCCTCAATTTCCGGGACATCGGCAACGGCTACTTTGCTGGCATTCCCGTTCCGGTGATCGTCATGGCCATCGTCTATCTGGTGGCTTGGTTCCTGCTCGAACGCACCCGCTATGGCCGCCATGTCTACGCGGTTGGCGGCAACCCGGAAGCGGCCAAGCTGGCCGGCGTGCGCGTCAAGCGGATCATCACCTCCGTCTACCTGTTCGCGGGTGCCTGTGCCGGTCTCGCCGGCGTCATCTTCGCGGCCCGTGTCGTTTCCGCCCAGCCGACGGCCGGCACCGGATACGAACTCGACGCCATTGCCGCCGTCGTGCTGGGCGGTACGGCTCTCGCCGGAGGACGCGGCCGCATCGTCGGCACGCTGATCGGCTCGGTGATCCTCGGCGTGTTGTCGACGGGACTGATCCTGATGAACGTTCCCTTTTTCACCCAGCTCCTGATCAAGGGCGTCGTCATCATTCTGGCCGTGGCGATCGACAGCCTCAAGCAGCGCACGTTCAGCTTCCGCCTGCCCCTGTTCTCCCGCTCCGCCCCGCCCCGGTCCTGAAGCCGCCGCGCCGCCTCCCGCATTTTGCCTCCCGGAGTTTGTTCCCATGACTTTTGTCGTCGATATCGCCGATCCGCTTGCCGGATCGCGCGTTAGCGAGCCTGTCGTCTTCACCGTTCCCGCCGAACTTCCCGCCCCGCTCTACTGGGCAAAGCTCGCCGACGGCACGCCTATCCCCTGCCAGCGCCTTTCGGTCGGATCCGACGGCGGCCAAACGGCCTTCTTCACTTGTCTGAGTTTCACGAGGGAAACCCAACTCACGCTAGGCGAACCGCTGACGGATGCCGAGGTCGCCGTTCTGCCGGGCATTCGTGTCCTGCGGGGACGGGAAACCGATTGTTTCGCTCGGCTCGATACGGGCGCCTTCGATCTCGAGCTGTGCTCCGGCACCGCCGAGGGAACGGGAGCCTCCAAATGGGGCCTGCGTCACTTCAAGGGGCTCACCGACGGCTTCGAGCTGCTGCCTTCGGGCAACAACGCCATCGGCGGTTTCTACGGTCCGTTCTTCACGCCGGAAAACGGCCTGATCAATCCGCCGGAGCACACCCAGGTCGACATTGAGATTATCGAGCGTGGACCGCTCCTTCATCACTACCGCATGCGCGGGGTGATCCCGGACGGCCTGTTGCCCGAACTTCGTGGCAAGCACTTTGCCATCGACTGGCGCTTTACCTACGGCACGCCCTATTTCCAGCGTCGCTATGAGGTGGACGACTTCCAGACGGTGATCAACGGCCGTTCGGTCACCAACAAGATCACCGTCGGCGACGAGTTCGAGGGCGGACCGGGCGAACTGGTCTTCGATCGCTTCGCGGCCTACGGCGGCACACGCTTTCGCTCAGGCGACCCCTATGCCGGGCTGCTGGTGGACATGGTGGGCAGCACGCTTGCCGAAGCCAAAACCGACAATCCCAAGTTCGCCGAGTTCCGCGATAAGTTGAGCCGCATGGACGAGGCGCACTGGGACCTCTATTGGCGGCTGTTCTCGGCCTGGGAAAAGGCCCTGCCGGAGGCGGAGATTTCGGCGCGGCTCGCCCGGGTGCGGGCTGCGGCTCACGTTGCGGCCGATCTCAACGATCGGGCATGGACGCTGAGCGACGAAGCCGTCGACGTGTCGGCCGTACCGCACGAAACGATCTTTCCCGGGCCGGCCAGCAAGACGGCGGAGTTTCACGTTGCCTCGGGACGAACCATGGTTTGGTGGACGTCCGTTCCGTCCGGTGCCTTTCAGATCGTCCAGCGACGCCAGTCGGGTTGGGTCAACTGGGGCTCGAACGGCGAAAACGAATGTCCCGAACTGCCGGTCGGTGCCGACATCAAGACGGCCTACGGCCCGTTTGCCGACAACTGGCAGATCATAGCCGATCAGCTCGAAACCGCTCCCTCGGTCGCCGTCAGGTCCTCCTTCTGACAGCGTGCCGACGCGCCGCCCGCCTCACTTCCCCCGGAGAGGCGGGCGGCCTCCCAACCGGATCCGACCGACGCAAAGGCTGCACGACCGGCCGCCGGGCGATCGGGCCCGCCGGGGCATGATCAAATAGACTTCATTTCGCTTGCGTGCGAATGTCCGGGCAAGGCTGGCGCCCCATTTCGCATGTTCCAACCTTAGCCTCGAAACCGGCCAACATGTCCCAGCGCAATCTTCCTCTCGCCACGCTCCGGACGTTCGAGGCCGTCGCGCGTCATCAGTCTCTGTCGAAGGCGGCCACCGAGCTGCACCTCACCGACAGCGCCGTCAGCCATCAGATGCGCCGCCTCGAGGCATCCCTGGGGCAGGAGCTGTTCGTTCGCGTCGGGCGCGGCATCGTGCTCACCGACGCCGGGCGTACCTTCGCCCGGGCGGTCACCGCCTCGCTGCGCTCGATCGCCAACGCCGCCGAACATCTCGGCGAGATGAACGAGCCCGGCGGTCCCTTGACCATCGCCTGCCCGCCGATGTTCGCCAACACCTGGCTCGCCAAGCACCTCAACGACTTCTGCAACGTCCATCCGTCCATCGAGTGCCACATCCGCCTGGTCGACAACCGGCTGGTGCCGGAGATTCCGGACATCGACGTCGGCATCGCCTTCGGCTCCGGCGGCTGGGCCGACCGCCGCTCGGCCCTGCTGGCGCGGGTCAACGTCACGCCTGTCTGCAGTCCGCAACTGTTCGAGCAGCTCGGTGGCGCCATGACCCACCCCTCCGACATCCGCCACACCCGCCTGCTGCACTGGGACGACGGCTCGGAATGGCGCCGCTGGTTGGCCAAGGCGGGAATTCCCGAGGTGGAGAAGCAGGCCCGCCACCTCTATTGCAGCGACCTTGCCATGGCGATCGACCTCAGCATCCACGGCACCGGCCTTGCGCTGGTCAGCGATCCGCTGTCGTCGATCGACTTCAAGCGGGGCCTGTTGATCAAGCCGTTCCCCACCGCCATCGACGCCGTGGGCGGCTGGTACACCATCACCACGACGGCTGGGGAACGCCGATCGGGAACGCTGCTGTTCCAGCGCTGGCTGCTCGATCGATTCCGATAAACTACTGATCGATTAATGATTTACGATCAATGATCGCCGGCTATTTCGCACGCACGCTGCCGCTTTTCATGGCGTGACATGATTCAAATTCATGTATGCGGTGAAAATTCATCATTTGCGCATATTCGCGCCAGATGCATGATTGGCACAAATTTGAGCACATCCCGTGCCCATCGCGCAGGCGCAGACCTCGGAAAGACCGGCATGCTGAAACTCAGCGTCAGCGACGTTCACAAGTCCTACGGCGACCATGAGGTGCTGAAGGGTGTCAGTCTCGGAGCCGAGGCCGGCGACGTGATCAGCATCATCGGCGCCAGCGGTTCGGGCAAGAGCACCTTCCTGCGCTGCATCAATTTTCTCGAGCGTCCGCATGCCGGCACTATCACCGTCGACGGCGAAATGCTCGCCACCCGTCGCGAGCGCGACGGCATGCTCAGCGCCAGCGACGCCGCCCAGTTGCGCCGCCTGCGCAGCCGCCTCGCCATGGTGTTCCAGAACTTCTGCCTGTGGTCGCACATGTCGGTGCTGTCCAACGTCATCGAGGTGCCGATCGGCGTGCTCGGCGTGCCGCGCGCCGAAGCGATCGAGCGGGCCAAGGCCAACCTCGCCAAGGTCGGGCTCGGCTTCGACGTACTCGGCAAATATCCTTCGCATCTCTCCGGCGGCCAGCAGCAGCGGGTGGCCATCGCCCGGGCACTCAGCGTCAATCCCGACGTCATGCTGTTCGACGAGCCGACCTCGGCGCTCGACCCGGAGCTGGTCAGCGAGGTGCTGCGCGTCATGCAAGCCTTGGCCGACGAGGGCCGCACCATGGTGGTGGTCACCCACGAGATGGGCTTTGCCCGCCATGCCTCCTCCCGCGTCATGTTCCTCCACCAGGGCCAGGTGGAAGAGCAGGGCACGCCGGACGCCATTTTCGATCGGGCCGAGAGCCCCCGCCTTCAGCAGTTCCTCGCCGGACGGCTGAAACACTGATCCGGGCCAACCGGACACCACGACGACTGAGCCAGCAACCACAACAATCCAGAGGGACCGAAACCATGAAGACCATGATCAAGGGGCTTTGCCTCGCCCTGGCGCTCGCCGCCTTCGCCGGCCCAGTGGCCGCCGCCGACGGCAAGATCGGCATCGCCACCGACGCCACCTTCCCGCCGTTCGAATCCATCGATGCCAACGGCAAGCTGGTCGGCTACGACGTCGAGCTGATGCAGGCGATCTGCGACGCCGCCAAGCTCGACTGCAACATCTTCAACGCCGCCTGGGACGGCATGATCCCCGGCCTCATCGATGGCAAGTATGACGCGCTGATTTCCCAGTTGACCGTCACCGAGAAGCGCCGGCAGGTCATCGCCTTCTCCGACATCTACGATCACCCGATCTTCCGCTTCGTCGCCAAGAAGGGCGCCACCTTCGACTTCACGCCCGAGGGGCTGAAGGGCAAGACCATCGCCGTCCAGACCGGCACGCCGATGGACGCCTACGTCACCGCCCACTACCCCGACGCCACCATCAAGCGCTACGACACCGGCAGCGCCCCCTATCTGGAGCTGACCGCCGGCCGTGCCGACCTGCACATCAGCTATCAGGCCCAGATCATCCACGGCTTCCTGAAGACGGACGCCGGCAAGGACTTCGCACTCACCGGCCCCGAGCTGACCGGCAAGGACGCCAAGGAGTTCGGCGAGGGCGTCGCCATCGCCGTCAACAAGAAGAACCCCAAGCTGGTCGAGGCCTTCAACAAGGGTCTTGCCACCCTCAAGGAGAACGGCAAGCTCGCGGAGCTCAACGCCAAGTACTTCAGCGAATAACAGCTGATGATCTCCGAGTTCATCATGACCATTCTGGCAGCGGGGTCGACGACCCTGCTGCTGGCCGTCGCCTCGCTGGTGGTGGCAACGGTGCTCGGCCTTCTCGCCGCCTTCGCCAAGCTGTCACGGCACGGCGGGCTACGCGCCATCGCCTCGGTCTATACCTTCGTGGTGCGGGGCATTCCCGACCTCGTGGTCATGCTGCTGGTCTTCTACAGCCTGCCGGCCCTCCTCAACCAGACCATCGACAGCCTCGGCATCGACGCGCGCGTCGAGTTCTCGCCGGAGGTGGCCGGCACCGCCACGCTTGGCCTGATCTTCGGCGCCTACATGACCGAGACCTTCAAGTCGGCCCTGCAGGGCATCCCTAAGGGGCAGATCGAGGCGGCCATCGCCTATGGCCTCAGCCGCCGCCGCATGTTCTGGCGCATCATCCTGCCGCAGATGATCCGCCTGTCGCTGCCGGGTTTCACCAACAACTGGCTGGTGCTGGTCAAGGGCACGGCGCTGGTGTCGCTGATCGGCCTGCAGGACGTCATGTTCCGTGCCAAGGGCGCTGCCGAGGCCACCGGCAAGCCCTTCACCTTCTATCTGGTCGCCGCCGGCTTCTACCTGTTTCTGACGCTCGTCTCGCTGGTCGTGCTGGGAATGGTCGCCCGCCGTTATGAAATCGGCCACCGGGAGCTGACGCTGTGAACTGGAGTGTCATCGCCGACAATCTCGGGGCTTATGCCGAAGGCGCCCGCCTCACCGTCACGCTGACGGTGGCCTCGCTCGCCATCTCGTTCTTCGTGGCGCTGCCGCTCGCCTTCGCCCGCAACAGCCGTCGTCCCTGGCTGCGCTATGCCGTGCTCGGCTACACGCTGATCTTCCGCGGCACGCCGCTTCTGGTGCAGCTGTTTCTGATCTATTTCGGGCTGGCCCAGTTCGAGCTGGTACGCGCCAGTGTCTTCTGGCCGTGGCTGTCGAGCCCGATGGTCTGCGTGCTCGCCGCCTTCGTGCTCAACTCCGCCGCCTACACCACCGAGATCTTCGCCGGCGGCCTCCGCCATATCCCGGCCGGCGAGGTCGAGGCGGCCCGCGCCTACGGCATGTCGCCCTGGATCGCCGCCCGCCGCATCCTCATCCCATCCATGCTCACCCGCTCGCTGCCGCTCTACAGCAACGAGATGATCATGATGCTGCACGCCACCTCGCTCGCCAGCACCGTCACGCTGCTGGAGACTACCGGCGTCGCCCGCAAGATCACGCTTACCGACTACATCCAGTTCGAACCCTACGTGACCGCCGCCGGCATCTACCTGGTGCTGACCGGTGTGCTGGTCTCCGCCTTCCAGCTGGCGCAGCGCCGCTGGGGCAAGCACCTGACGACGCGGATGAGCTGATCTCTCCCTCCCATTTCCCGTCCCGCGGAGACTTATCTTGGACAGCAAACCCAACCTCGGTGCCCTCTACGGCGCCGACGCCGAGACCACCAGCTTCCTCAACCTCGCCACCTGCGCCGATCTCGACAGTCTGACGGCCCCGGTCGCCATCCTCGGCGCGCCGGCGGCCACGCCCTATGCCTCGGTCGGCGCCTATTGCCGCAATGCGCCGGACGCGCTGCGCCAGGCCACCGGCGTGCTCACCGCCAATGTCGACCGCCACGATTTCGATCACGGTGGCCCGGTGTTCCCAGTGCCGGCCAAGAGGCCGGTCGATTGCGGCAACCTCGCCTTCAGCGAGACCGACAGCGCCGCCAACCGCGCCAGCATCCGCGATGCCGTCGGCCGCATCATCGGTCGCGGCGCCGTGCCGGTCCTGCTGGGCGGCGACGATTCCGTGCCGATCCCGATGATCGAGGCGGTGGGCGACCACGCCGCCGGCCGCCGCTACACCGTGCTGCAGATCGACGCCCATATCGACTGGCGCGAAACCCACATGGGCGAGCGCATGGGCCTGTCGTCGACCATGCGCCGGGCATCGGAAATGCCGCACATCGAGCGCATCATCCAGGTCGGCGCCCGTGGCATCGGCTCGGCCTCCACCGGCGACTACGAAGACGCGCTCGCCTGGGGCGTCCGCTTCGTCACCGCCTACGAGCTGCACAAGCGCGGCGTCGAGGCGGTCGTCGACCTGATCCCCGAGGGCAGCGACATCATCGTCTGCATCGACGCCGACGCCCTCGATCCGGCGCTGATCCCCGGCGTCATCGGCCGGGCGCCCGGCGGCCTCCACTATTATCAGGCGGTCGACCTCATCAAGGGCGCCGCATCGCGCGGCCGCATCGCCGCCATGGACTTCGTGGAGTTCATGCCCGAACGCGACGTCGACGGCATCGGCGCCTTCACCTTCGCCCGCCTGATCACCACCGCGCTGGGTGTGCTGGTGCGGCAGGCGGGGTGAGGTAGGCGCGGCGCTCGATGGCGCGTCGTTTCGTTTATTTCGAATATTCGCTTGTTTCGTTTGATCGTCCTGCCTATCTTGAGATAGCGAACGAGGGAGACGAACCATGAGCGCGATGAGGAAGGACGGTTTTGCTGAGCGGCTTCCCAATGAAGTCGAGATCAGGAACGCCGAGCAGTTGCGGACAATCATCGCCTCTCAGTTGAGATCTGAGGAGGGTGCCCGGATATCGTTGGCACAGCCGGATGGCGAGATCCGGACGGTCACGCTTTCACCAGCCCTCGCCGCGTCCTTCATGGAGGTGCTGCGGCTCGTTTCGACCGGGCGCGGCTTTCGCATGATCCCCGTCGACGCGGAGCTGACCACCCAGGAAGCGGCCGATTGCCTGAACGTATCTCGGCCCTATCTGATCAAGCTTTTGGAAAATGGCGAGATTCCCCATCTGAAGACCGGCCGCCATCGCAAGGTCAAGGCCTCCGAGCTGTTCGCCTACAAGCAGAAGCGTGATGGTATCCGCGCCTCCGCGCTGAGCGAACTCGCCGCTCTCGACGCTGAGAACGATCTCATATGAGCGACTTGGCGGACAGGTTCACGGTGATCATCGATGCATGCTGTCTGGCCGGTGGGCTTCGCAGAAACATGCTTCTCAGCCTTGCCGAAGAGGGCTTCTACCGCGTCCAATGGTCCGCCAGAATCATGGAGGAAACCGCGCGCGCCATAGGAAGGATCAGCGGCGGGAAGGCCGATCAGCAAAAGCAGATCGACGCCATGAACCAAGCATTTCCCGAAGCCATGGTAGAGGGCTTCGAAGATCTCGAACGGGCATTCATCGCAGACGGCCTCAGGGACGCCGATGATGCTCACGTTCTCGCGGCGGCCGCCAGGAGCAACGCAAGTATCATCGTCACCGACAACCTCAAGGATTTCCCCGCAAAGATTCTGGATTCGCATGGGCTGGAAGCCAAGAGTGCCGACGACTTCATCGCCGACTGCATCGATCTCGACAACGCTCAGGCAATGGCGGCTCTCAACAGGATGCGCCTGCGCCTCCGCCACCCCGAATACACCTGGGACGCCATATGCCAGAAAGCCGAGGCTCAAGGGCTCGGCCAGACGGCGTCGCTGATGCGGTCGTTTGCCGACCTCTTCAGGTAGCCGGCACCGAGACAGGCTGAGATTTGCAGTTATCTGTGCCGGGGTTTCCAGCCGAGATCGGATCTCCGGCTACTCCGGCGCCCGGTCCTTCTCGTTCAAGCCCGCCAGATCTCCCTGAGCAGCACGGGCAGATCCATGCGTTCGTGCAGGACGCTCATTGCGCCGAGGTCGCCGTTGTCGAGTTTACGGAAGAAGCTATCCTGCTGTTTCAACTGTATAAATGTCATCCTGACGCAGGCTGCTTGAATTCGCATGTGAATTCAAGGTGGACCTCGGGCCGAAAGTGGCTCGGGGCCGATATAGGGCCCTCTCCCCAATCTGCCTCCCAACCCCTCCCTCAGTGCCTTGCTGTCAGATGCACCCCCGCCAGCGTGCAGCGCACCGATCCTCCCGCCCGCTCGATGGTGGGGATGTCGAGCGGCAGCAGGGTGGCACTTTCCTCAATGGCGGCGATCTGGTCGGCGTCGAGGGCGTCGCGGGCCGTGGTGGAGAGGGCCAGCAGGCGGCGGTCGCGCCCCTGCAGCTCCAGCGCGTTGCCGGCGAAGCGGGCGATCTGGTCGTTGCTGAGGCCGATCACTCGCCGGCCCGACTGCTCCAGGCGCTCGACAATCTCCTGCCGCCGCGCCGGCTCGGTCATCATGTCGAGGCCGATCAGGGCGAAGTCGCTGGCGATGCACATCAATACGTTGGTGTGGTAGATCGGCATGCCCTGGCCGTCGCGCGCCTCGAACACCATCGGCTCGAAGTTGAACTGGGTGCAGAAGCGCTCCAGCGCGATCGGGTCGGTGCGGTCGGAGCGCACGGCGTAGGCAACCCGGTCGATGTGGTCGAGCACCATGGCGCCGGTGCCTTCGAGGTAGAGACCGTCCGGCTCGAGGCCGGAATAGTCCACCACCTCCTGCACGCGATAGCGGCTCTTCAGCAGCTCGATGACGTCGGCGCGGCGCTCGCGGCGGCGGCTCGGCGCCTTCATCGGGTAGATCGCCACGTGGCCGCCGGCATGGGTGGAGAACCAGTTGTTGGGAAACACCGAATCCGGCGTGTCGGTGCCGGTGTCCTCGAACAGATGCACGGTGACGCCGGCCGCCTCCAGCGCCGCGGCGGCGCGGGTGATTTCGGCATGGGCCAGCGGCGCCAGCCCGCCGTCGTCGCCCATCACCTGGAAGCGGTTGTCGGCGGCAGTCTCGGTGTTGACGGTGAAATGGTGCGGCCTCACCATCACCACGGCGGCGGGGGCCTGCGGCGAGAGCCTCATCGGTCGGGCCATGATCAGCGCGCCCTCTCGACCATGCCGAACAGGTCGCGCGGATCGTCGGGGTCGGCGATCATGTCGAGGTCGAGATAGAGCCCGGTGCCGACGATCGCCTCGCGCACATAGCGCAGCGCCGAAAAGTCCTCGATGGCAAAGCCGACGCTGTCGAACAGGGTGATCTGGTCGGCGTTTCGGCGGCCGGCCGCCACGCCGCTCACCACCTGCCACAGCTCGGTCACCGGATGGTTGGACGGCAGTTGCTGGATCTCGCCCTCGACGCGGGTCTGCGGCGAATACTCGACGAAGATATCCGAACGCAGCAGGATGTCGCGGTGCAACTCGGTCTTGCCGGGGCAGTCGCCGCCGATGGCGTTGATGTGCACGCCCGAACCAACCATGTTGTCGGTCAGAATGGTCGAATAGCGCTTGTCGGCGGTGCAGGTGGTGATCACCTCCGCGCCTTCCACGGCCTCGCTGCCCGAGGTGCAGACGATGACCGTGAGCCCGCGTCCCGTGAGGTTGCGGACCGCCTTGGCAGTAGCCGAGGGATCGATGTCGTAAAGGCGGACCCGCTCGATGCCGAGCACGGCCTTCATGGCTAACACCTGGAACTCGCACTGGGCGCCGTTGCCGATGACGGCGAGCGTGCGGGCGTTGCGCGGGGCGAGATGCCGGGCGGCCATCGCCGATGTCGCGGCGGTGCGCAGCGCCGTCAACAATGTCATTTCCGACACGAGCAGCGGATAGCCGGTCGGCACGTTCGCCAGCAATCCGAGGGCGGCCACCGTCTGCAGACCGCGGCTCTGGTTGCGCGGATGGCCATTGACGTATTTGAAGCCGTAGACCTCGCCGTCGGAGGTCGGCATCAGCTCGATCACCCCATCGGTGGAATGCGAGGCGAGCCGGGGTGTCTTGTCGAACGACGGCCAGCGCCGATAGTCGGCCTCGATGGTATCGGTCAGCTCGATCAGCATCCGCTCGATGCCGATCCGATTGACCAGCCGCATCATGTTGTCGACGCTGACGAAGGGTACGAAGGCCTTGTCCGACGGTAACGGCGCATTCATTGAAAGGGGCTCCACGGCTGTTCTTTTGCCCCATGCTATCGCTGTCAGACGGCCTATCGAAATGTCAGTTTATTGTCATTTGGCGGGGCCCATTGTACAAATCGCCCAGCCATATTGAACGAAATGCCAGGGCGTGCCATGGAACCGATCATCGCCAAATACCTGCCCGACGAACTCGATCGCCGGCTGATCGCCCTGCTCAGGAACGATGGCCGGGCGCCGCTGGCCAAGCTGGCCGACCTCTTGAAGGTGGCGCGCGGCACGGTGCAGAACCGATTGGAAAGACTGCTGGAAACCGGCACACTGCTCGGCTTCACCGTGCGGGTGCGCGAGGATTACGACGACCACGCGGTGATGGCGGTGATGATGGTCGAGGTGGTCGGCAAATCGACCACCCAGGTGATCCGCCAGTTGCGTGGCTTCCCGGAGATTTCCTCGCTGCACACCACCAACGGCAACTGGGACCTCGTCGCCAACATCCGCGCCGCCAGCCTGTCCGATTTCGACCGAGTGCTGCGCGAAATCCGCCTGATCGACGGCATCGCCAACAGCGAGACCAGCCTGCTGCTCAGCAGCGTGTGATCAAAATGGCGGTGACGGTTACCGTCATGGACTGAGCTAAGGCGACCGGATCGTTGGGCACTAAACCTCAGGCTTCCACGGCGGGTTGGCGCCGGCCCGCGAGCAGGTGATGGCGGCGCAACGGGTGCCGAAGGCGAGCGCGGCGGTGAGTTCGTCGGCACTGATCGCCTCGAGCGCCGGCCGGGCGATCCGTCCCGCCTCCTTGAGGGCGACGAGCAGCGAGCCCTGGAAGGTGTCGCCGGCGCCGATGGTATCGACCACCTTGACCTTCGGGGCGGGAACCTCGACCCGGCCGGCCGCCTGATGCCAGGCAATGACGCCGTCGCCGCCGCGCGTGATGATGAACAGCGCCGCGCCTCCGGCCAGGATCTCCTTGGCCTTGCCCTCGAAATCGTCGCCGCCGAACAGGAAGTCGAAGTCCATGTCGGACATGCGGACGATGTCGGCGGTCCTGGCGAACTCGGCCATGCGCGCCGTGTAGGCGGCCTTGTCGCGCGTCAGCGTCGGGCGGCAGTTGGGGTCGAACGACAAGGTCGTCTTGCCTTTCGCCGCCTTGAACAGCGCAAGATATTCGGAGGCCACCGGCTCGTTGATCAGCGTGGTGGAGCCGATGTGCAGCGCCTCGATGGCCGGGAAGGGAATGCTGTCCGGCCGATAGGTCCAGAGGCGGGCGGCGGTCGTCTCATCGTAGAAGGCGTAATGCGGCTCGTTGTCCACGAAGCGGACGAAGGCCAGCGTGGTTTCGTCGTCGGACTGTCGGACGTAGCGCAGCGACACGCCGGAGGCGGTCAGGTGATCGGCGATCATCGTCCCGAATAGGTCGCTGGAAATGCCGCCGACGAAGCCGGTCAGCGCGCCGAGGCGCGACATGGCGACGGCGATGTTGAGGCAGGAACCGCCGACCGCCGGCACATAAGCGTCCCGGTCGTCGGCCGACTTCACGGGCACGAAATCGATCAGCGCGTCGCCGCAGGATAAAAGCATGACTTCCCCATTCCTGACGCTTGTCCGGCATTAGGCCCTTGAGACGACCTCGACGAAAGTGAGGGTCG
This sequence comes from Pleomorphomonas sp., assembly GCA_029976075.1. GTDB lineage: Bacteria > Pseudomonadota > Alphaproteobacteria > Rhizobiales > Pleomorphomonadaceae > Pleomorphomonas. The sequence goes on along the minus strand of JARKNW010000104.1, from coordinate 18,531 downwards.
ACTGCCCGCCGACGGCCACGTCGGCCAGCCAGGTGTTGAAGGCCAGGCTATGCGGCGCGGCAATATGGCTTTCGAACGCCGCTTCGTCGGCATAGGTTTCGACCACGTCAAAGCGGCGGGGGTCGTCTCGGTGACGGAACACCTGAAACTGCCGGTTTCCCGGTTCCTGCCGAACTGTGACCGCGTGCAGGGCGAGACGGTCGGCAAGCGCATCTGCCGCGCCATCCCCTGCCTCGAGATGGGCAATGAGCGAAACTTCCAAAGGTTCCTCCATTATCCGGCCTGCCGGCGGACCTCAGTTTCTTGAGACTGCGCAATTGCGACCGGTGGCATCGAACCATACGCCAGCCCCGGGGCGAACCATCAGCTCGACGTCATCGCCCAGTTGAACGTCCGGTCTCTCCCTCAGAACGACCGTCAATGGCTCGCCGTTACAGGAACAGCGCAGCATGGTCTCCGCTCCCGTCGGTTCGATCACCGTCACCTTTGCCCGCAAGCCGGAGCCGGGCGCCAGCAGCAGATCTTCGGGGCGAATGCCGAAGGCGCCGCCCCCGGATGGTACTCCGCTGGAAAGGGACGACGGTACCGCAAAAACGGCGCCTTGCGCCGTTCGAAAGGACGTACCTTCTGGGGTCACCTCGAAGGTGCCTTCGAGAATGTTCATCGCCGGCGATCCGATAAAACCGCCGACGAAGCGGTTGGCCGGCCGGTCGTAGAGTTCGAGCGGCGTGCCAACCTGCTCGATGCGTCCGGCATTCATGACGACGATGCGGTCGGCCATGGTCATGGCCTCGACCTGATCGTGGGTAACATAGACGGTGGTCGTCTTCAGCCGCTGCTGCAACTCGCGAATTTCCGTTCGCATCTGGACGCGCAGCTTGGCGTCCAGGTTGCTGAGCGGCTCATCGAACAGGAATACCTTGGGGTCGCGCACCAGGGCGCGCCCCATCGCCACACGCTGACGCTGGCCGCCGGACAGCTCACGCGGATAGCGCTTCAGATAGGGCTCGAGCCCCAGCATGGCAGCGGCCCTGTCCACTCTTTGCCGGATATCTGACGAGCTGCGATGGGCAAGCTGCAACGCAAAGGCCATGTTGTCCTCCACCGTCATATGCGGATAGAGGGCGTAGTTCTGAAAGACCATGGCAATGCCGCGGTCTTTGGGGGCCTCCCAATTGACGACGGCGCCACCGATCTCGATCTCGCCTTCGGTGATCGCCTCGAGGCCGGCGATCATTCTGAGCAAGGTCGATTTGCCACACCCCGATGGCCCGACGAGCACGATGAACTCGCCGTCGGCGATCGCCAGGTCGATCCCGTGGACGACCTTCAGGCTACCGTAGCTCTTTTCGATTCCGTGTAGGTTCAAGCTGGCCATCGGGGCCTCCCTTCTCGCCTTATGCGAATTCCACCACGATCATCTGATGGCCGTTCACTTCGGGAACCCGGATATCGACCCGGCCGGCGGTCTCGGAGAAGGCGAGCGGCGCGCCCTGCGGAGCGGTCGTGACCGATTTGACCGGCTTGTCGGCCCTGATCGAAAGGTCGACGTCGTAGACCGGAATGACATCCTCCACGACGTCGAACTCGCTGCCGCGCCGCTCGGGGATGTAGTGGAGGAGATGCACCACCGCGCGATTCTTCTCCGGCTGCAGCATGAAGCCGGTTTCGATCGTGCTCGGGCCGGAATGCCGAAGCAGCGGCTGCGGCAGCAGAAGGTCGATGGCGTTGAGCAACAGATGCTTGACCCAAAGCGGCGCGCATTCTTCGTACTGGCAGGCGATCGGACTGGCGAAGTAGATCAGCGAACCCTTGCGGAACACAGCGCCGCCACCGACCCTGCCGGAGGACGGCGCCTGAAGGTGCGACATGTAGTGCTTGTAGCTGCGATCGAAGAAGGGCTCGATGAAATCGGCGAGACGCTCGACGCCTTCTCCTGAGCCGACGTCCATGCCGTGCAGATAGATCGGATGCTCGCAGGGACCATAGTTGCGCTGCAACGCCGAGCCGGCGCGAACATATTGGGCGAAGTCGTGCCGCTCGTAGCGGCGGCCGCGCGCCAGCAGGCCGCTGTCGTCGAGCGGCCCTTCCGACTGAACGCTAAGCCCCCACTCGGGCCGGGCGAACATGTCACTGCCGGGCTTCAGGCCGGACTGGTAGCTCATGATGATGGCGCCGCCCTTGGCCTGGAAGTCGGCGAGTTTCTTGGCGAAGCGCTCGTCCACACGGATGAAGTCCGGCAGAATCAGCAGCTTGTACTTGTCGAGCGACTGGGTGGTGTCGATGACATCGAACTGATGGCCGGCCTCCATCAGCATGCGGGTAATGCCCTGAATGGCGCGCGGCAGGTCCATCACGCCGCCGCCGAGGAATTCCTCCGGATGTAGCACGCCGATATCGACGGCCGGCTTGCAGCCGTCGAGCCAGGGCTCGCAAGCTTCGAGCTGGCCGTAGACCTTGCCGACGAGTTCGTAGGTCTCGCGGTCGAGTTCGCCGCTCGGATGCAGTTGGTCGCCGATGGAGCAGCCGGCGCCCTGCGCCACCATCCTGAAGACCTCGTACTCCAGCGCCGCAAGATTCTTCAGCGTATGAAAATCGCCCCAGGTCGAATGGAACTTGCCCGTCGTACCAACGACCCCAGGGCCGAGCGTCCTGGCAAAACGGCCGGTAACCGGGAAGTACATGTAGCCCCAGCCACCGCTCGGCAGCGTTTCCAGCTCGAAGTGGGTATAGGCCTTCGCCGCCTCGCGGTGCCGCATGCCGACATGACCGCCGTTGAAGGTAACGGTCAGATTGGGATTGTGGCTGCGAACGAGCTCCGACAACTCGATTTCGTAGCGATTGGCGTTCCAGAAGCCAAATTCTTCACGATCGCGCGGATTGGCGGGATCGAGACCACGCTGCTCCATCATGGCCACGGTGTAGGGATTGACGCAGACATCCGGCCGGATGAAGTCGAAGTAGATGCCGTCGGGCGAAAAGCGCTTGAGAATATCCCGGACATGATCCTTGAACACGTCGGCATAAGGCGTCGAAAGGCTGAGCTTGCGATAGAAGCCGGCCGCGAAGGGTGGCGTTCCCTCGAAACTGCCGTCGGCATGCATCACCCGCCATTCGGGGTGGCGGTGAGCCGTCAGCACGTCCCACTGAACGGTGGTGTAGATCTCCACGTTGATGCCGGCCGCCTGGCAGGCGGCGATCTGCTCGGCCAGAAGGTCGCGCTTCAGGCCAGGATGGACCGGACCAAGGATTGTCTCGTCGCCATGATAGTAGAGGAAGCCATGATGGCAGCGGGCGAACAGGATGATCGAGTTGACATGCGCCTGCTTCAGCCTTGCCGCGAATTTCTCGCCGTCGAAGGCGTGGCCGACCGAGCCGACCTGTTCGGCAGTGTGGAAGTCGAGATGAATTTGACGCAAGTGTCCGATATGGCTGAGCATGTCATGCTCCTCCTTGGCTGAGTTCGGGGAATGGGTTCGAAGGTTGTGGTTTGACTAGCGGCCGCCGAGACCGGAAAGGGCGATTCCCTTGACGAGGTATTTCTGTAGCGCGATGACCAGAAGCGCGCTCGGAATGACGGAGATGGTCGCTGCCGCCATCAAAAGGTTCCACTGGTTGCCGGTTTGGCCGAGGAACATGTTGAGGCCGAGCGGAACGGTGGCCATGTTGACGTCGCTGACGATGAGCAGCGGCCAGAGAAAGCTGTTCCAGTAGCCGATGAAGGTGAAGACGGCGAGCGTGCCCATGGCCGGCCGGGTCAGCGGCAACAGAATCCGCCAGTAGACCGTCCAGATGCTGGCGCCGTCGATGATGGCCGCCTCCTCCAGTTCGCGCGGCAAGGTCATGAAGAACTGGCGCAGCAGGAAGGTGCCAAAGGCCGTGAAGGCCCAGGGCATGATCAGGCCGGCGTAGCTGTTGATCCAGCCGAGCTCACGCATGATCATGAACATGGGGACCACGAGCACTTCTTGCGGGATCATCAGCGTGCCGAGATAGATCAGAAACACGCCGTCGCGGCCGCGCCACTGAAGGCGGGAGAAGGCGAAGGCGGCAAGCGACGAACTGACCAGGACGATCGCCGTACCGACGGCCGACACGACCAGCCCGTTGACGATGAAGCGGCTGAACGGCAGGTAGTTCCAGGCGTCGAGGAAGTTCTGCCAGCGCACGGCGCTGCCGATGATGTGGGGTGGGACCGAGAAGACTTCGGACGCCGGTTTGAGCGCCGTGGTGATCATCCAAAAGAAAGGGAAGATCATCACGATGGCCACGAGGGTGAGAAGCGTCTGTGACAGCGCCGCCTTCAGTGTCTTGCCCCGGTTCATGCGTAATGAACCCATTTCTTTTGTCCCCAGAATTGGATGGCAGTCACGAACATGATGACCAGGAACAACATCCAGGCGATGGATGAGGCGTATCCGAGATCGTAGTTCTGGAAGCCCTGCTGGTAGAGATAGAAGACAATGGTGGTCGTCGATGATCCCGGACCGCCGCCGGTCAGGATGTAGGGCTGCTCGAAGACTTTCAGCGCCGAGATCAGCGTCATCACCGTGGCGAAAAAGATGCTCGGGCTGATCATCGGAAAGGTGATGTGCCGGAAGCGGGTCCAGGCGTTGACGCCGTCGATTTCCGCTGCCTCGTAGATCGAGGCGGGAATGGCTTGGATGCCGGCGACGAAGATGATCATGTTGTAGCCGAAGCCAGCCCAAACCGACATCAGGATCACCGAGGGCATGGCCCAGTTGGGGGAGCCCAGCCAGTTGGGAGCGTGCACCCCCACCGTCGCCAGCAGAGCGGCGAACAGCCCGGTATCAGGAACAAAAAGCAGACGCCACACCACGGAGTTGGCCACCATGGGCGCCACGACCGGCAAGAAGAAGACGAAACGGAAGAGGCCGGCGAAGCGAATGCCCGACGTCAGCCAGACGGCGAGGCCGATGGAGACCACCAGGTTGAGGATGATGTAACCGACAACGAAATAGATCGTGTTGAAGCTGATCTGCCAGAACACGGGATCTTGGGTGAACATCCTGACAAAATTCTTGAAGCCGACGGCAACGGCGTCCCCGAGTAGCGGCCATTCGTAAAAGCTGATGATGAGCGAGGCGCTGATGGGGAAAATCGTGAAAACCAGAAAACCCAGGAGGTTGGGGCCGAGAAAGCCGAGCACGGCCCATCGCCGGCGGCGAGCGGCAATCGTCTGATTGCGCTTTGGCCCCTGCACTTTGCCCATGAAGTCGTATCCTTCGATCAGAAACGGTGCGCCTCGGCCGGCGCGGACGCACGGCGCGGCTATGCAGCTTACAGCTTGGCATCCAATTCGGAGAATGGGTGTGGCCCGCCCGTCAGACGGGCAATGACGGTGGGGGAACCGATGTCATTGCCGCCTGTGGGAGATACGGACGGGCCACCGCTGCGCAGGTCAGTTGATCTGCGCCTGCACCTCTTTCAGGATCTCGGCCGGGGCCTTGGTGCCGTTGAAAGCCTCCACCGCATACTGCTGCAGCAACTGGGCGACCCGGTTCCAGCGTGGCGTGGTGCGGTAGACATTCACCGTCTTCAGCGCCGTATCGATGGTCTCGCGGGCGCCTTCCACGCCGGCAACCTTGTACCAATAGGCCTGGGCCTCCTTGTAGGCCGGGAAGCCGCGGCCGGATTCAGCAATGTACTGCTGCGCCTCGGGCCCGATGATCACAGAGATCGCCTTGAAGGCCTCGGCCGGATGGTCGCAGGACTTGGTTACACCAAAACCGGTGCCCGACATGGTGGTGACCGAGGCACCACCGAAAGCTGGCGTGGTGCCGATGCCGATGTCGAACTGGACATTGGCCTTGGCGTTGATCAACTGCCACGGGCCATCGATATACATCGCCGCGTTGCCCGAGCGGAACTGGTCGGCCGGGTAGTTGGAGGCGCCGGTCGCCGGCAGCGGCGGCGCCACATGATCCTTGCTCGCCAAAGCCGTTACCCATGAGAAACCTTCGACGACCTTGTCGTTGGTCAGATCCGGCCGATTGTCGGCGATATAGTCGCCGCCGATGCTGAGAACGAACGGCAGCCACATGTCGGGCGTACCATCGGCCACGAAGCCATATTTGCCGTCTTTTGTCAGTGCCTTGGCGGCGGTCATGAACTCATCCACGCTCCAGCCCGGCTTAGGTTCGGGGATGCCGGCTTCGGCAAAGCGGGTCTTGTTGTAATAAAGGACATAGGGGCCAAGGTCATATGGCACGGCGAGCTGCTTGCCATCCAGTTTGAGGCCGTCGACGATCGAGGGTTCATAGGCCGAGATGTCGAAGCCGGCGTCCTTGAAGAATGGCGTCAGGTCGACGAAAAGCTGGCCGTAGTCCGGCGCCCGCTGCGCCTGCAAACCGGCAATGCAGGCAAGGTCGTTGGCCGCGGCTTGCGTTGCCAGCTTGTTGTAATAATCCCGGAAGGCCGTGCTCTCGAACTTCACCGTGATGGCCGGATATTTCGCGTGAACCATATCCGCGAGATGGTTCCAAACGGCGATTTCAGCCTGTGAATCGGCGGACATGGCCCAGCGCAACGTAACCGGCGAATCCTGAGCGACGGCCATCGACGCCGAGGCCACCGAGGCGGCCAGAGCCAGCAACAAGGAATGCTTCACTTCCAATCCTCCCAAACCAATGTCAGCGCCCTTTTCGCTGACAACGTTGTACGTCTTAATCGCCGGCATATCCGCCGTCAATAGCCTACTATCCGCCATTTTATGAAGGACGCTTTATGCAAGAGACAATTCTATGTGTACAACGTTGTCTGTACCATGACGCGCCCTGACATCTTTGCTATTAGAAGATGAGAAAGGCGGCGCCGGAATTACCGCCGGCGAGGACATTTCCCATGAATCAAAGCGCAACCAATTCGGCCAGGCCTCAGCAAGCCACGATGAAGGACGTGGCACGCGTGGCGGGTGTGGCATTGAAAACGGTTTCGAGAGTCGTCAATGACGAGCCTGGCGTTAGTCCTCCCGTCCGGAAAAAGGTGAAGGCCGTCATCGCCGAACTAGGATATCGGCGTAACGACAGCGCCCGGGTGCTTCGCATGGGCACGACCCACAGCATCGGCTTTATTTGCGAGGATCTTGGCGAACCCTTCGTCTCGCAGTTGATCAGAGCCATCGAGAGTGTGAGCCTTGAAAACAGCTCGATGCTGATCGTTGCGGCGACTGGCGGCAATCTCGAGCGAGAACAGGAGGCGGTACGGGCGCTGGCTTCCCGCCAGGTCGACGGCCTGATCATCGCCCCGACCGGCCGGGAACAGCCCTACCTCGGCCGTGAATTGGGAAACGGACTTCCGATCGTATTCGTTGACCGTCCGTCGCTGCACCATCAAGTGGACACTGTCCTGACCGACAACCACGCCGGTGCCCAGATGGCGACACGCCAGCTTGTGAAATGCGGCCATCGCCGCATCGCCTTCTTCAGCAATGCCGATCAGCTGTTTACTCAGGTCGAGCGGATCGAGGGATACCGGCAAGCCTTGACGGCCGAGGGCATTGCCTATGATGACGCGCTGGTCTGCTCGGCATCCGGCAACCCTGCGGCTACCCTAGCCTCCCTCAAAAAGATGCTCGCTCTCAATGAGCCGATCACCGGCGCGATTACCGGCGACTCCCTTTGCACCTATGCCTTGCTCCGCGCCTTCAAGGTCGTCGGTCTGCATCTGCCCTTCATCGGCTTCGATGATTTCCCGCTTGCCGATCTGCTGGAGCCGGGAATCAGTGTCGTCGAACAGAACCCTTACGATATCGGCCGTGTCGCAACCCAACTCCTGTTCCGCAGGATTGGCGGCGATACCTCGCCGCCCCAGACGATCAAGCTGGGCACCAGGCTCATAAAGCGGGGATCGGGCGAGGCTGAACTTCAATCTGCCGACGGTTCGTTCCATACGAAGCTGGAATAGGATTTTGTGGAGAATAGACGGAACTAGACCGCTCGCCTTCCGAGCCGGACTGCTCCTCTTTCACTCGAACGGTGGTCTTTTCCAGTAGGTTGCGGCTTCCGCCGTGCCCAAATGATGGCCCGTTCTCATAGCGGATACCGAGGCGCGCCCGAAAACCGCGCGAACGATTGCTAGCCTGTTTGATCGCTGTCGACATTTCGAACGCTCGGCCTGGACGGTCAGACGCTCTTCGTCACGCTCAACATAGATGCAAATTAAGCGCAGCGACTGCATCCTTTGCAAGCACGCCCCATAACTCATTGCGTATATGTACCTATCGGTCGACCCCGGCGCTAAAAGAATAATCAACACGACACGTTGAAACAAATCGATCATTGATGAATGATCGCGGGTAACAAATCAAACATTGGACCCGATCATGATCGACAACGTGACCAGCCAAGCGCCCGAAGCTCAACCGCACGTGCTCAGCTTTCCCTATGATGGGGGAACAGCCTCCTTCGTCGCGGAGTTCGAAGTGTTCGATTTCGAGGCCAGCCTTCGCTTCTGGTCCGACCTGATCGGATTCCGTTTCATGTTCGGCCGAAAAGGGTTCGCCTATCTCTCTCGCGGTTCCGCCGACATCATGATTGCCCAGGTCAGCGGCCATTGGCAGACCGCCCCGCTGGAAGCGCCGCTCGGTCGCGGCGTCAACTTCAAATTCTTCGTCGAGGATGTCGAGGCGCTTGCGGACCGCATTACGGCCGCCGGGTGGCCGTTTTTCCAACCCTTGCACGAAGCCTGGTACGGCGCGGACGGCATCGAGCGAGGCTACCGCCAGTTTCTGATCCAGGACCCCAACGGCTATTTGTTGCGCTTTGCGCGCAAGCTCGGTTCCCGGATCACGATGCGCAGCGATCCATAGCGCCAGGTCTCCAGTCCGCCTTTTTTCCAATAATTGCCGGGCCGGCGCCATTCCGCCGGGCCAACATTTCCTCTTGGTTCCGCCAATGCTCTTCCCAAGCGATGCCGCCCCCGACCTCATCATTCACGGCTGCGCCATCGTCACCATGGACGACGCAGCAACGGTGATCCGCGACGGCGCCATCGCCATTCGTGACGGCCGCATCGCCTGGCTGGGCAACGCGGAAACCGCCGCTCGGATGCCGGCGAAACGCAAGCTCGACGCTCGCGGTCAGATCGCCCTGCCGGGCATGATCGATGCTCACGTTCACACCGCGCAACAACTGCTGCGCGGCCGGGTTGCGGCGATTGGCCGGACGCGAGCCTTACGCCATCCGACCTGGAAGAACTATCTCGTCCCCTTCGAAAGCCTCTTGACGGCCGATGAGGTGTATCTTTCGGCCCGCTTCGCTTTTGCCAACATGATCGAGGTCGGCACGACTTGCTTCGCCGAGGCGGGCGGACCTTTCCCCGACGAAATCGGCCGCGCGGCGGTGGAATCGGGTCTGCGCGGCTTCATTGCCTTGTCGACGATCGACCAGAACGCGGCCGCCGGCGGCGCCAGCGTTCCAGCAGGCATGGTGATGCGGTCTGACGAAGCACTTGAGCGCAACGTCGATCTTGTGACTCGCTGGCGCGATCACCCGCGCGTCAAGGCTTGGCTCGCCCTGCGTCAGATCCTCGTCTGCTCGCCGGAACTGATCTCCGGCATCTCCGAAGCGGCGCATAATCTCAACACCAAGATCCACACACACCTCTGCGAAGGCGTCTACGAGATCGACTACGCGGCCGAAAAATTTGGCCGCCGACCTGCCGAATATCTCGCCGATCTCGGCGTGCTGTCGCCGCATCTGCATTGCGCCCACTCGATCCTGCTTTCCCCCGGCGACGTCGACCTCTATGCCCGGCATCGACCGTCGGCCTGTCATTGCGCCTTCAACAACTACCAGGTTGGCTTCCCCCGCCTTGCGGAGATGTGGCGCAGGGGCATCGACATCGGGCTCGGTACCGACGGCCCGGTTGCCTGGAGCTCGCTCGACATGTTCCAGGTGGCTCATCAGGCGCGGATCGGGCAGCAGGCGGTCGCGGGCGCGCCGTGGGCGGTTCGCAGCGCCATTTCCTCGGAAGAAGTGCTGGCGGTCGCGACCCGCGGTGGCGCGCGGGCACTCGGCCTCGCCGATACGATCGGCTCTATCGAGCAAGGCAAGGCGGCCGATCTTCTGCTTTGCGAGGCCAATGGACTGGACCAACTGCCGATGGCCGATCCGCTCTTCACGGCAGCCTGTTCGATCATCGGACGCGACGTCCGCACCGTCTTCGTAAACGGCGAGATGATCATGAAGGACCGAGAAATTCTCACGATGGATGTGGAGGCACTGCGCGCGGAACTCACGACGCGCCTGCCCGGCATCCTCGACCGTTTCGAGAGGCTCGTCGCATGAGCGCCACCTCACGGAAGCCGGGGCAAGAATTTTTCCAAAGCGGGCAGCCGCGAACTCGCATCGTTCCCCATCGACAACCGCACACCTTCAAGACCGCAGGAGACCAGGATGAAAAGACGTGAATTCCTGAAGCTCGCCGGCGCCTCCGCCGGCGGCCTAGCCGCGGCCGCCTCGCCGCTCGCCCGCCGGGCGGCCTTTGCCGCCACTCCCGATCTCGGGCGGATCGCCTACCAATGCAGCTGGATCAAAAACTTCCAGTTCGCTGGAGAATACATCGCCGACCACAAGGGATACTTCAAGGACGCTGGCCTCACTGTCGATCTCCTCGCCGGCGGCCCGAATGTGGTCGCCGAGCCGGTCATCATCTCTGGCAAGGCGCTCGTCGGGCAGAGCGGCTCGGACAATACCGCCAACGCCGTCAACAAGGGCGGGCCCTTCAAGATCATCGGGACCAATTACCAGAAATCGCCGTTCTCGATCATCTCGATGAGCAAGGCGCCGATCCACGAGCCGAAGGAATTGGTCGGCAAGACGATCGGTATCCAGTCCAACAATCAGGTGATCTGGAAAGCCTTCCTCAAGACCAACGGAATCGATCCGTCCAAAATCAATACCGTCCCTGCCCAGCATGACTTCACGCCTCTGGTTTCCGGTGCGATGGATGGCTTCTTCGGCTTTTCCAATGACGATGTCATTCAACTGAGGGAAAAGGGCAACGACGTCACCTACATGCTGATGGCCGACCACGGCTATAAGATGTTCACCTGCGATTACACCGTGACCCAAGACTCTCTCGACGATCCGGCCAAGCGTGCGCAACTGGTTGCCTTCCTGACCGGCGCTATCCGTGGCTGGCAGGATGCCGTCGCCGATCCGGCCTTTTCGGCCGAGCTCACCGTCGACATTTACGGCAAGGGCAACGGGCTCAACAAATCGGCCCAGGAGAAATCCGCCGCGGCGACGAACGAGCTGATGGTGACGCCCGATACCGAGAAGTACGGCCTGATGTGGATGACCGACGAGGCGGTCGAGCAGACGATGGCGACGCTCGCCGCAGCCGGCATTCCCACGAAGCGTGATCTCTTCACAAACGAGATTCTCGAAGAGGTCTTCCAGGGACGGAATCGGATCTGAGCGGAAACGGCTCCGCGCGGTCGGGACGCCTGACGGCGTTCCGGCTTTCTGAAAGGACTCGCCATGAAACGACTGGAAGGCAAGACGGCCATCGTTACAGGCTCCAGCCGTGGGCTTGGTGCCGCCATTGCGCTCGGCCTCGCGCGCGAGGGGGCGCGGGTCGTCGTCAACTATCGCGAGAGCGCGGCCAAGGCCGCCGCTGTCGTCGCGGCCATCGAGGCGGAGGGTGGCTCGGCGCTCGCCGTTCGGGCCGACTGTACGGTCGAAAGTGACGTCGCCGTTTTGGTCAGGGCAGCTATCGACGCCTTCGGCGAAATACGCCTTCTCGTCAACAACGCCGGCATCGGCACGCGGAGCACGATCGCCGACATGGGCGTCGCGCAATGGGACGAGATGATCGCGTCGCACCTGCGCTCGGCTTTCCTTGTCACGCGCCACTGCCTCGGCACCGGGATGGCCGACCTGCCGCCGAAGCCCGGCGAGCGCATTGCCGCCAAGATCATCAATATGGGGTCCGGGCTCGTCCATCGCGGCGGTCTCGGAGCCTACGGACAAGTGCATTACATGACTGCGAAGGCAGGCATCGCCGGATTCACGCGCGGGCTTGCCGCCGAGCTCGCACCCAAGATGACGGTCAATGCGCTGGCGCCGGGCATCCATTTTACCGACATGGTGGCTGGCGGTGCGCCCGACGAGGCACTGAAGGCGACACTCGCCGGCCTGTTCCTGCTTGGATTGCCGCGTGACGAAGACGTCGTCGAGACAGCCATCCACATTGCCTCCCCTGCGGCAGATCACGTCACCGCCGAAATCTTCACGATGAACGGCGGCTCTTCCTGACAATCGATCCATCAACCGACGAAGAAGGACATTTCGATGAGCACGAACTACCAGAGCCAGGACGTCTGGGCGAGAACCACGACTGTCAACGGCCATCCCGTCGACGAGGTGCGCTCCGTGCTGCAGAAATCCATTCGCCGCGGCTGGCTGGAAGACGCCATTCTGGCCGCGCTCGAGCTCTACGACAGTGGACCGGAGACCGAGGAACTACTTTGGCGGCGCCTCGAGATCATCGCCACCGAAGATGTCGGTTACGGACTGATCGAAGCGCCGGCCATCATCGAGGCTCTCAATCAGCAGCGCGTCCGCATGAGCGACCGTACCGATCGCTGGATGTATTCCGCCCATGCCGTGCGCTTGCTGGCCATGGCCAAGAAGGACCGTACTACGATGGAGGTCGCCGTCTGGGCGCGCGAAGTAACCGCGAGCGGTGAGCGTAAGCTCGATATCAAAGACTGGATGGTCGACTACCACACGAAGCGCGGCGCTGCGATGGGCCGAGGACCGGCGCACTGGTGGAATGAAGGTGGCGCCCAGCTCGACAACCAGATCGACAACCTCGACACGCGCTATGGCGACTACCTCCGAGAGAAGTTCGCCAGGGAGCACCTCGGCAAGATGGATTGAGCCGCCTCACCACGCCCAGGAAAGAGGGAAGCGCCATGGAAACCGCAACACCTGCGTCAGGCAAGCCCACCGGTCATTTTCGGCCAACCGGAGATGGCAGCGGCGTCACGCTTTACGGGCTGTCGAAGTCCTTCCCGATGCGCGGGGGCACGGTCACCGCGCTGGAAGACGCCGACCTGCGGGCGCCGGCTGGATCGTTCGTCTCGCTGATTGGTCCGTCCGGCTGCGGCAAGTCGACTATTCTGCGCATCCTTGCGGATCTGGAACAGCCAACGGCTGGCTCGGCACTCCTTCACGGCGTTTCGCCGGCCGCGATCCGCGACGCGCACGAGCTCGGCATCGCGTTCCAAGACGCTTCCCTGCTAGCCTGGCGTACGGTTGAGCAGAACATCCGCCTGCCTTTGGAGCTCGCCCGCAATCGGAGCCGCGAGGCCGCGATCGGCGACCTGATCGCGCTGGTTGGTCTCGAAGGCTTCGAGAAGGCGCGGCCCGCACAGCTCTCGGGCGGCATGCGCCAGCGTGTCGCCATTGCGCGAGCCATCGTCAATGAGCCGAAGGCGCTGTTGCTCGACGAGCCTTTTGGCGCGCTGGACGACATCATGCGGCAGCGCCTCAATCTCGGGCTGCAACGCATCTGGATGGAACGGCGCATTACCACCGTACTTGTCACCCATTCGATCTCCGAGGCGGTATTCCTTTCGAGCACCGTCGCCGTAATGAGCGCGCGGCCCGGCCGCATCGTCGCTACGGTAACGATCGACCTGCCGCGTCCGCGCACGCCGGCGATGCTGAGCAGCCCTGAATTCCATGCCTATTGCGACCAGCTCGCCGAGTTGCTGTTTGGCCGCGCCGCTGCGCTCGAAGAGGAGGCCGCATGAATGCCGTTGCTATCGTGCGGCTGCGCGCAGCGGCAGCAACACGCCTATCCTGGCGTTCGCTGTTGATCAGCGCCGGCAGCGGTCTCGCCTTCCTCCTCGTCTGGCAGCTGTTCGTCGGCCTCGTCTATTCGGCCAATGCCACCATCCCGACGCCGCTGCAGATCCTCGATCAGATCTTCCATGTCGACGGCCTCGCCTTTTATGTCGAGGCGGCGGGCTACACCGTCTCGGCTGCTTTGCGCGGCTGGCTCTGGGGCAACGGGGTCGCCATTTTTCTCGGGCTCATCGTGGTCGCCATTCCGGCCTTAGAACGGCCCGTGATGCAGTTCGGCGTCGTCACTTATTGCCTGCCAATCGTCGCCATCGGGCCGATCATGATGGTGGTCCTCTCGGGCGATCATCCAAAGGTCGTGCTGGCCGCGCTCTCCGTCTTCTTCACGACTTTGATCGGCACGGTCGTCGGCTTGCGCAACGTCGATAGGCCGATGCTTGATCTCGTGCACGTTTTCGGCGGCAATCCGCGCGACGCGTTATTTAAAGTCAGGCTCAAAGCGGCCCTGCCGAGTCTGTTTGCCGCGCTTCGCATCGCCGCGCCCGCAGCCGTGCTCGGGGCGATCGTTGGCGAATATATGGGCGGCACAGAGACAGGCCTCGGCCTGATGCTCATCAATTCGCAACAGGCGATGGAGATCGCCCGCACTTGGTCGATCGCCGTAATAGCGACGGTCCTGGCGGGTGTCGGTTACGGGATCACCAGTCTCATTGCGCGCCTCGCCACTCCTTGGGCGGGCGACGTGACGGTCGATCTCGGCGTCGGCCAGCTGTCGTCGGTCGCAGGCATGCGAGGTTGGCTGGCGCTGCTCTTCTCGGTGCTCTGGTCGGCGGCGATCATTCTCGCCGCCTGGTGGGGACTGCTGCGTGTCCTTGACGTCCCGCCCTTCATCGGCAAGGGGCCGCTCGAGGTGTGGGCCTACCTGACCGATCCGTTCAGCGGGGCCGACAACTGCGCCGCTCTGTTCGCTGAATCGCTCGTAACGCTGCGCGACGGTGTTCTAGGTCTGTCAGCCGGTATGGTCGCCGCCATCGTCGTCTCTATCGTCTTCAATCTCTGGCCATCCCTGCAGCGCGCTTTCATGGGGATTGCGATTGCACTCCGCTCGGTGCCGCTCGTCGCCATGGCACCGTTGGTGGTGCTGGTCTTTGGCCGCAATCTTTCCGCTATCCTGGTTATTGGCGGCGTCATTACTTTCTTTCCAACGCTCGTCAACGTCACGCTGGCGCTCGCCGCAACGCCGAACAGCGCCCGTGACCTCATGACCGTGTTCGGCGCCTCCCGCGCCGACATGCTGTTCAAAGTCCAAGTTCCAAATGCGTTGCCGGCGCTGTTCGCCTCTCTGCGTATGGCCGCCCCGCTCGCCATGACAGGCGCCATGATGGCTGCCTGGCTCGCCACCGGTAAAGGGCTTGGCTACGGCATTCTCACGGCCGGAACCGCTTCGGACTACGAGGGGCTCTGGACAAGGGTGGCTCTGGCGACTGCCTTCTCCATTCTGCTCTATGGGCTCGTTGGGGTGGTGGAGCGGATCGTTCTCGCGGCGTATTCCGCCAGCGGATCATCGCGCAGGAGGCAGAGCGATGCGCATTGAAATCGTCGCCGACGTCAAGACGCGGCTCGGCGAGTCGCCGATGTGGGACTGGCGCGGCGAGCGAATCTACTGGGCCGATACGCTCGGCGGTGTCATCTATTCCGCTACCGTCAATGGCAGCGAACTACGTGCATGGGACCTGCCGGCGACCGTCGGCTCGTTCGGTCTCCGCGAGCGCGGCGGGGCCGTTCTTGCGATGCGGAGCGGCTTGCATTTCCTCGATTTCGACACCGGCGAGATCGAGTTCGTCGCCCATCCCGAACCCGATTATCCTGACCATACGCTCAACGACGGCAAAGTGGACCGACAGGGTCGGTTCGTCTTCGGCTCCATGGACATTTCGGAGAGCGGCCCCAATGCCGCGCTATACCATCTCGAGGCGGATCGAGCGATCGAGCGGATCGAAAGCGGCATTACCATTTCCAACGGCCCCTGTTGGAGCCCGGACGGCCTCACGTTCTATTTCGCCGACAGCCTGACGCCGGAGATTCGCGCCTATGACTACGATCCGGTGACCGGCCAGCTATCGAACCGTCGTGCCTTCGCCCCGGTGCTGGTCTCCGGAGGCGCCGCCGATGGCGCTACCGTAGACGCTGAAGGCGGCATCTGGAGTGCACAAGCGGGATCGGGCCTTCTTGTCCGTTACGCGCCGGACGGACGCGTAGATCGCACCGTCACGATGCCGGTCCGCTTCGTGACGAGTGTGATGTTCGGCGGGCCCAAACTCGATACGCTCTTCGTCACTTCAATGGCGCGCCCATTGCGGCGGGGCGACCAGCTCGACCCGATTTCCCGCGGCAGCCTGTTCGCCGTCCACGATCTCGGTGTGAGCGGCCTTCCTGAACCACTATTCCGGGGCTAAGCGATGCTACGTCGGACATCAAGATCACTTGCGGTTGGCCGGCGTAGCGCCGACCTCCAGAAAGGGCAAAGCCAGGGTCGTGAATTCCTCGGCCTTACGCACGGATTCAGGAAGCCGCAGCGATACGGCAGCCACCAACGCCTCGATCAGCGCCAACGCGCTCGCATTCGACATCGAGGCGAAGGAGCGGTTCGATCGGCAGAAGAGAGAGATCTTCGCGAGCCCGGCGAGCGGCGACTGGTGGCTATCGGTGATCGCGAGAATGGCGACGCCGTGCGCATGGGCAAGGCGGGCGAGCTGGATCGTATCGCGGACATAGCGTGGAAAGGCGATCGCTATGACGAGATCGTCTCGGCCGAAGCCCATCAGTTGACGCGCCGCGCCCACGCCGCCTTCGAAATTGGCGATCGTCACGACATTGTCGCGCAGGCGCTGCAGTCCATTTGCGAAAATCGCGCCGAGACTAAAGGCGTTATCAAAGCCGAGCACGAAGATACGCCGTGCATTCATGATAAGCTCGACGGCCTCGTCGGCTCGCTCCGCAGTGAGTTGCTGCAGCGTTTCAGCAATATTCTCTATGTCTTCCCGCAGCGATTGCCCGATGACATCGAGATTCGACGATGAGCGGGAAATTTCCGCCTCGAGACGGCGAACCGGCTCCAATGCGACTTCGAAGCTGCGGATCAACTCGTCGCGGAACTCGCTATAGCCCGAGAAGCCGATCGCGCGTGCGAAGCGATTTGCCGTCGCCGCCGAGACGTCGAGTTCCTTGGCGGCCGAGTAGATGCTCATGCGTGCGGCGTTCACCGGTTCGGCGAGGACGAAATCGGCGACGCGGCGAAGCGCCTCCGTCATGGTCGGATAGCCATGTCGGACCCTTTCGGCAATGGACAGGTTGGCCATCGAGCCGTTTGCTTGGGCGGTTTCCGGCTGCGTCATCGCCGCGTAGCTCCCTTGATCCGCCTTCTTAAGTCGAACAGTGCAGCACGACAACCCTGTAGTGAGATGGAAAAATGCTGAATTTTCGAACGGATATCGACCCTCGCATAGATGATGCCGCTGCCGCCCTCGTCCCGGAACTGATCGTATACGATATCGCCAGATCCAGGCATTTCTGGATCGAGTTGCTTGGGTTTCAGATCGTCTTTGATCGTCCGGGCTTCTGCTATCTGCGCCTTGGCGCGGCGGAACTTATGCTGACCGAAAAGAACGGACATCGCGAAACAGGAAGCATGGAACCTCCGCTCGGCCGCGGCATCAATCTGCAAATCTTCGTTGAGGATGCCGACCGGATCGCCGATCGCGTCAAAGCCGCCGGCATCGGCTGTTACCACGAGCCGCACGACGCCTGGTATCGCTCCGGCAACGTCTCGCGAGGGTATCGCCAGTTCCTTGTACAGGACCCCGACGGCTACCTGCTGCGCTTCGCGACGAAGGTCGGACGTCGCGACCACGCGTAGGAAGAATGTCCGGGAACGATGCCACGGCTCAGGCTGCAGGACGCACGCAGCCTGATGCCGGACAGCTTGGGCGGGTTTGGCGACCTACTGCCGGTGCTCGACACCGGCGAAGCGCTGGTGGTCGGCGACGCTATCTTGCTGCCAACGCGCATCCGTATCGCGAAGCCGGTCAACGAGCCGCTCAGCGGGACGATCGATTTCTGGGATCGCTGGGCCGATGCTGCGACCGCTGCGGCGCTGGACAATGCGGTCGAGAGTTGCGCCACCAAACACTCTTAAAATGATCCGAGTTGCAGCTATCGCTGCACTTTGACTTAAGCGGTTTGAAAGATCAGCCAGTGGGCACTATTTGCAGAGATTTTTCCGAGTGCCGATCATTCGACTGGTCGGTGAAAGCCCCTAAAGCCGGTTCGGCAAAGTCCCATTTCTCAGGCGCCTCGGCTTCGGCAGCTTATAACAATTGCAACCAAGATGGCGAACGGCAAGAACTCGGACGCAAAGCGGTCGATGGTTGTCAGTCAGGCTCGACTGTGCGCATCGGCCAAATATGGCTGACGGGAAACGACCCCGTCGGCTTACGGCTACCCAATTAGGCGGCAGACGCTTTCACATCATATGATGGTTGCGGGCTACCTGAGGTGGCTCGGTTTGTTTGAACAGGTTCCGGCAACTTTATAAGTGGTTCTTGGCGCCTTTCATGCCGCGATCTGGGAAGGCTGCGGCTGGTTGAAGTAAGCTTGATCGGGTGTTTTCCGGTCAAGCGACGAGTGTGGA
>JARKNW010000101.1 GCA_029976075.1 Pleomorphomonas sp. | reverse complement strand
GAGCATGTCTTTGCCGAACAGAAGACCCGGATGGGCTTGTTCATCCGGACCATCGGCATCGCCAGAGCGACGACCAAGATCGGTCTCGCCAACCTCGTCTACAACATCAAGCGGCTGATCTGTTTGGAGCGGAGGGCGGTGGCGTAGGTCGAAGGCCCATGGAGATGAGGCCCCCCAGCGAAGCCGCCTGTTCCCATAGACGCCCCCGTCAGGATACCGCGCCGAGGCGTTCCTACGATCCCGTCGCCGTCCAGAAAACCCGGTTAATAGAACCGTCCAATTTTCAAAAACGCGGGTAGATGTAAATTTATAAATCGATTATCCGGGTGTTGTTGTAATACATAGAGTACCCAATCGCTTTGACGGCGATTTCGTGCTGGCACTGGAATCCTGTCATGCGGCCAGCTGCCGCGCGACCCCGGCATCAGTTACCAGCGAAGTGACCCAGCCTCCCTTGAGCACCGCGCGTATGGCCTCCGCCTTCTCGAGGCCGCCGCCAATGCCGATCCGTTCGGGAATGCGCAGCAGCTGGCTGGTGCTGAGGCAGAGACCGGCGGTGTCGAGCGGGCTCCCCACCTGGCCGCCATCCTTGTCGACGAGCGTGGCGCAGACGTCCGCGTAAACGCCGCGCTTCAGCGCGTCCCGTCGCCAATCGTCGGGGAAGCCGGAACACAGGCAGGATTCCTGTGGCCGCCAGGATCCAATGCCGACGACCAGAACGTCGATCTTGTCGTAGCGGGAAATGGCGTTGGAGATCGACGACTCGTTTCGCAGCTTGTCGATGAGGCCTGGATCTTCGACCCACATCGGTCCGAAGAGCGGATAGGCGACGCCTCCCGAAGCCCGCGCGAAGCGGTGGACCAGCTCGGTCGGGTTCTGGGACAGGTCGAGTCCGGCCGGGCTGCCGGCGGCTTGGACGACGTCCACCTTGGGCAGGGTGGTCAGCGCGGTTGCGGTTGCCGCCAGCGTCCGCCCCCAGGACATGCCCAGGAGCTGGCCATCGACCAGCGTCTCTTCCAGAAAATCGGCGGCCAGCAATCCGAGAGGCTCTACGAGCGCGCCGGTCGAAAGATCGGGGCCATCCAGAACCAACGCCGTCTTGAGCCCATACTTGTGACGAAGTGCCTCGGCCAGCTCGACATTGATATCGCCTTGGCCAACGATCTCGATGCGGACGATTCCCTCTTCCACGGCGGTGTCGATCAGTCTTGCCACCTTGAACCGTGAGACACCAAGTTCTTCGGCAATCTGCGACTTGGACTGCTTCTCCAGGTAGAATCGGCGGGCGGCCAGGGAGGCTTGCAGCTTCTGAAGTGGTCGGCGTGGCATTTGAGACCTGTTCCGCTCATATGATTACAAACGCCATCTTGGCAGATTTGAAAGCGGAAGCAAACGCCGCTGTCGCCTCGCCCACCGCCCGTTTGGATGAGCTGCAAGTCGTCCCGGCGATGATTTCCTGAGAACGCGCCGTAGGCACGTGACCGACAGGTCGGCATTCCCGCTCAAATCCAGCGATCGAAACAGGCGCAGCCACCCCTGGCGGCGCGGGATGGCCTCCTGTTGGAGCGCCCCGGCGGGCGGGCTCCCCAGTACGCGCCTCTTCACGCCTTTGCCCAAGTTTTGCACTGCTCAAATGAGCGAATATACGCTCTCTTGACAGCACCCTGAAGCGCGCATAGGGTTCGGCCCATGAAATGAGAGGCCATGGTAGCCGGAGGTTAAAATTGTCGACCATATCGGATTCCGAAATGTCGGATGTTGCGCGTAACGTAATAAAGGCTGAAATTGGAGCGCTTCAGTCAACATTGTCGGCAATCGACAGTAATTTCATTGAAACATGTTGTCAGTTTATCAACTGCAAGGGAAAGATTCTCGTCACTGGCAGCGGAACGTCTGGAAACGCGGCTCAGAGAGTTGCGCATTTGCTTTCCGTCGGCGGTACGCCTGCCTTCTTTCTCTCGCCCTCCGACGGCCTGCATGGCGGACTGGGCGTGCTCCGCAAGGACGATCTGGTGCTCGCCCTTTCGAAGGGTGGCAGCTCAGCTGAGCTAAATGATTTCTGTGCCCGGGCGCGCCAGCTCTGTGGCGGCCTGGTGGTCGTGACGTCAACGAAGGTATCGCCGCTGACCGAGCAGGCGGACTGGGTGGTGTTATTGCCACTCGCCGACGACGCCGACCTTGGCAATGTCGTGGCCACCGGCAGCTCGTTGGCCGCCGGCGCCATCTGCGACGCCATCGTCGAGGTGGCGCGCGTGGCGCGCGGCTACAGCTGGAAGGAGTTGCTGTTCACCCATCCCGCCGGCGCGGTGGGGCGGGACGCGGAGAAGTCGTTGAGCCGGCTTGTCGGCGAAGACTAGAGCCCTCGCCGACCGGGTTGGGCCGGATGGCCGGCAAGTGGACGCTCTGCATTTTCCATATCGGGCGGACCTTGCCGAGCTGGCGGGCGCAACATGATCGGCGGTGACTCCGGGCGAAGGTGGCGCCCGTGGTTAGGCAACACGCCGCCTTTATTTCTTATGGAGGACTGGGAGATGAAGCAGAAGCTTATCGTTACCGCGCTCGCCGCGGCTCTGGTATCGGGATCGGCGCTGGCCGCAGGTTCCTACAAGATCCCGACGATCGTCAAGATCGCCGGCAGCCAGTGGTTCGTGCGCATGGAAAGCGGCGTCAAGGAATTCGCCGCGGCGACTGGCAACAACGCCTATGAGCTGGGGCCGACCAAGGCCGACGCCCAGCTGCAGGCGCAGATTGTCGAGGACGCCATCGCCCAGAAGGTCGACGCCATGGCCGTCGTGCCCTTCTCGCCCGAGGCGCTTGAGCCCGTGCTCAAGAAGGCCCGCGACGCCGGTATCAAGGTGGTCACGCACGAGGCCGCCGGCATCCAGAACGCCGATTTCGACGTCGAGGCGTTTCGCAACAAGGACTATGGCGAGCACTTCATGAAGGCCCTCGCCAAATGCATGGGCGAGGAGGGCGAGTATGCCGTCTTCGTGGCCAGCCTGACCAGCAAGACCCATAACGAATGGGTCGACGCCTCGGTCGCCTATCAGAAGGCGCACTATCCCAAGATGACCCTGGTGGGCGACAAGAACGAAAGCAATGAAAGCGCCCAGGAGGCCTACGCCAAGACACAGGAACTCCTGCGCGCCCACCCCAAGATCAAGGGCTTCCAGGGCAGTGCCTCCATCGACGTGGCCGGCATCGGCCTGGCGATCGACGAACGCGGCCTCGCCGATCAGACCTGCGTCATCGGCACCAGCCTGCCGTCGGTGGCCAAGGAATACCTGGAATCGGGTGCCGTCGATGTCATTTCCTTCTGGGATCCGGCGCGCGCCGGCGAGGCGATGAACCGCATCGCCGTCAAGCTGCTGGATGGCCAGACCGTGAAGGCCGGCGACGACCTCGGCGTGTCGGGATATAACGCCGTCGAGCTCGACGGCAATGTCATCTACGGCCAGGCCTGGGTCGACGTCACCAAGGACAATGCCAAGGACTATCCGTTCTGACGAAGGGACACGGCGGCGGAGTGTGCTCCGCCGTCCTCTCCGCCGCGAGCAATTTCAGCAAGAGCGGGAACCGGCTTTGCGTCCGAAATTGCGGTGAAACAAAGAGTTGGGGTGTGTCCGGCGAACCGGTTCGCCGGAACCGCTCCGGGTGGCAGGACTGCGATGCAGAGTCAGCCTTTTGTGGAGTTCCGAGGGATCTCCAAAGCCTTTTCCAATGTCAGGGTGCTTGAGGACGTCAGTTTCTCAGTCGGCCGCGGCGAGGTGGTTTGTCTTGCCGGGCAGAATGGCTGTGGCAAGTCGACCTTGATCAAGATCCTGTCCGGCGCGTTCACGCCGACGGTCGGTGAAGTGGCCGTCGACGGTCAGACTTTCGAGAAACTGAGGCCCATCGACGCCATCAATCTCGGCGTTCAGGTGATCTACCAGGATTTCTCGATCTTCCCCAACCTGACGGTGGCCGAGAACATCTTCTACAGCCGGCGCATTTCCGAGGGCCGGCGTTTGGTCAGCCGTCGTGAAGCGCGCGCGGTGGCCGCGCGTGCGCTCGAGCGCATCGGCGTCGACATTCCTCTCGATGCTTTGCTCGAGGACCTGCCGGTCGCCTCAAAGCAGCTTGTTGCCATCGCCCGCGCGCTCATGGACGACGTCGGCCTGATCGTCATGGACGAGCCGACCACCGCGCTGACCGAACGCGAAGTGCAGCGCTTGCTTGAAATTGTCCGCCGTCTCAAGTCGGAGGGCATTTCGGTCCTCTTCGTCAGCCACAAGCTGGCCGAGATTTTCGCGGTGTGCGATCGCATCGTCGTTCTGCGCAACGGGCAAAAGGTTGCCGATGGCCCGACCGCCGATTTCACGCTCGCTTCCCTGACGCAGCTGATGCTCGGCCGCGAATTGTCCCAGACGCGGCAGGCGACCGGTGTTGGCGCCCGGGAAATGCTGCGGCTCGAGACTTTCGGCGACGGCTCGCACTTCTTCGACATCGACCTGTCGGTCCGCTCCGGCGAAGTGCTTGGCATCACCGGCCTCCTGGGATCGGGCCGGACCGAACTTGCCAAGGCGATCAGCGGCATCACGCCGCCGACGACCGGCAGGATGATGCTTGACGGCCGAGCCGTCGGCCTGCGGTCGATCGAGGACGGCATTGCCCAGGGCATCGCCTACGTTCCAGAAGATCGCCTGACCGAAGGTTTGTTCCTGCCGCAGTCGATCCTGCGCAACATCGCCGTCGGCGAAGTCGACCGGTTCACCAACTGGTTCGGCGGTCTCGACCGCAAGGGGCTCGCAGCGGCGGCCGAGGCGTGGGTGGGCAAGCTCAGCATCAAGACGCCGTCGAGCGAGCTGCCGGTCATCAGTCTGTCGGGTGGCAACCAGCAGCGCGTTGTCCTGGCCCGCTGGCTGTCCATCGGGCCCCGGCTGCTGGTTCTCAACGGGCCCACCGTCGGCGTCGATGTCGGCTCCAAGGCGGAAATCCATCAAATCATCGGCGATCTCGCCGCGAGCGGCATGGCTGTGATCATCGTCTCCGACGACCTGCCGGAGCTGATTTCATCCTGCCATCGCATCCTGGTGATGAAACAAGGACGCATAACCAATGACCTCGACGGCGAAGGAGCCAGCGAAGATGAACTCTCCCATCTCCTCGCAAGCTGATCGCTCCATTCTTTCATCGCTGCTCTGCCGCACGGAGCTGCTGCTGGCGCTGGTCATCATCGCGGTCTGCATCCTGACCGGCCTCGTCAATGACCGCTTCCTGTCGCTGGATACGCTGTTCGGCATCCTGCGCAACAGCATCCTGATGGGCATCCTGGCCGTCGGCGTTCTGGTGGTGATGATTTCCGGCGGCATCGACGTGTCGTTCACCGGCATCGCCGTTTTCGCGCTCTACGGCACCACCATGCTGCTGCAGCACCTGGGCCTCACCGACAGCGTCTTGCTCGCCTTCGCGGTCGCCGGGATCATAGGGGCCGGCCTCGGGCTGATCAACGCCGTGCTGATAGGGTCGTTCGGCCTGCCCACCTTCATCGTCACGCTCGGCACGCTGTCGCTTTTCCGGGGCGCCCTGCTGACCCTTCTCGGATCGAGCATGATCTCCTCGCTGCCGCACTCCATGGGGCTTATCGGCAAGACCATGCTGATCCGTGGAACCACCGCGGAGGGATCGTTCTACAGCCTGCCGGCGGCCTTTCTCGTCGTCATCGCGGTCGCCGTCGTCACGTGGCTGCTGCTCGAATACACCGTGCTCGGCCGCAACATCTTCGCCATCGGCGGCTCGCGCGAGTCGGCTCGCCGCATCGGCATCAACATCCTCCTGACGCAGTATTTCATTTTCACCTACGTCGGCTTCATCGCCGGTATCGGCGGCCTCGTCCACGGCTCGCTGACCAGGACAGCCGACCCGCTCGATCTGGTCGGCCGCGAGCTGTCGGTGATCGCCGCCGTGGTGCTGGGCGGCGCCCGCCTCACCGGCGGTCATGGCAGCGTCCTCGGTACATTGCTCGGCGTCGGCCTGATCGTTCTCGTCACCAGCAGCCTCATCATGCTCGGCGTGCCGGCAACCTGGCAGAACGTCGTCGTCGGTGCCCTGATCCTGATCGGTACCGCCGTGCCGACGTTGCAGCGGAAGCTCCGCGAACGTCGTCGTTGATCCGGTCCATTCTGTTTGCGGGAACCCTCAAATGTTGCGCGCATTCTCCCTTTCATCGGGAAAGACAAGACTGGAGCCGGAGCTCGTCCGACTTCTGGTCATCACCTTCATCATCTTCGTGGTTATGGGACTTGCCAGTCCGGGCCTGTTCCTGTCGTGGAGCAACCTCAGCTCCATGGCCTTTCAGTTCCCCGAGTTCGGCATCCTGTCTCTGGCGGTCATGATCGGCATGCTGACCGGAGGCATCGATCTCTCGGTGATCGGTATCGCCAACCTGTCGGCCGTGGTCGCCGCCATGATCATGGTCGACCAGGTCGGTCCGGCAGCAGATGCCTCTGCCGGGACGCTGGTTGTGATCCTCGTCGCCATTGTCGCATCGGTCGTCGCCGGCATGGTCTGCGGCATCCTCAATGGTCTCAGCATTTCCGTGGTCGGGATCCCTCCCATCCTTGCCACGCTCGGCAGCGGCCTCGTGTTCACAGGCATCGCCATCGTCATCACCGACGGCAAGGCGATCGTGGGGCTTCCCTCGGCCTTCAGTGTGGTTGGCAATGGGGCGATTGCCGGAATACCTGTGCCGCTGCTGATCTTTGCCGCCGCCGCCGCATTCCTGGCCTACGTCCTGGAGGGAACCGGTCTCGGCCTCAAGATCTACATGCTCGGAACCAATCCTCGCGCCTCGATGTTCGCCGGCCTCAACAACCGCCGGGTCCTGATAGAGGCGTACATGTTGAGCGGCGTTTACGCGGCGGCTGCCGGCCTGGTGATGATGTCGCGCGCCAACTCGGCCAAGGCCGACTATGGGTCCTCATATATGCTGCTGTCGATCCTGATCGGCGTGCTGGGCGGGGTCAATCCCGACGGCGGATCGGGCAAGGTCCTCGGTGTCACCATCGCCGTCCTCGCGCTCCAGTTTCTGGCCAGCGGCTTCAACATCCTGCAATACAGCAACTTCGCCAAGGACATGGTCTGGGGACTGATGCTGCTCATCGTCCTTCTGCTCAACGCGCGCAGCCGGTCGCGCGTCTGATCGGCGGATGACCCGGGTGCACGCGAGGCTTGGAGTGATAGCGATGAATGACGTGGTGATGGCCATCGATGTCGGGTCGGGAAGCGCGAGGGTCGGCCTGTTCTCGCTCGACGGGCGGTTGGTCGGCACGCATGCTGTTCCCATCCGCCAGTGGCGACCGCAGGCCGAGTTCGTCGAACAATCCTCCGACGACATCTGGGCCGCCGTGACGACAGCGGTGCGGACGGCGATCGAGGCCGCCGGTCCCGGTATCGCCGTGCGCGGCATCGGTTTCGACGCCACCTGCTCGCTGGTGGCGGTGGACGCCGAGGGGCGGCCGGTCACGGTGAGTCCGACAGGCCGCGACGAGCAGAACATCATCATGTGGATGGACCACCGCGCCCAAGCGGAGGCCGAGCGCATCAGCGCCACCGGACATCCCGTCCTGTCCTATCTCGGTGGGCGCATCTCGCCGGAGATGGAGACGCCGAAGCTGCTCTGGCTCAAGGCCAACATGCCCGATACCTGGAGGCGCGCGGCCCATTTCTTCGACCTCGGCGATTATCTGACCTGGAGAGCCACGGGCGATCTTGCCCGCTCGGTGAGTACCACGACAGCCAAGTGGGCCTATCTCGGGCATGAAGGGCGCTTTGACGACGACTACTATCGGACCATCGGCCTCGGCGATCTCGTCGACGAAGGTTTCCGCCGTATCGGTCGTCGCGTCGTTCCCATAGCAACGCCTCTCGGCAGCGGTCTCAGCGCCGAGGCGGCGGCCGATTTCGGCCTCACCGCCGGTATCCCGGTTGGCGCGGCCATCCTCGACGGTGCCGCTGGCGGTGTCGGCGTCATCGGCGGCAGGATTGCCGGGGAAGCCACCGACCTTTCCAGCCGTCTGGCCCTGGTAGGAGGAACGTCGAGCTGCCATATGGCGCTGACTGCCGAACCGCGTCCGGTGCCCGGCGTCTGGGGGCCGTATTATTCGGCAATGGTGCCCAGCCTCTGGCAACTCGAGGGCGGGCAGTCGTCAACCGGCTCTCTCATCGACCATGTCATCAAGACCCACGTTTCCTTCCCTGAACTGCAGCGACTGGCGAGCGAACGCGACCAGACGGTCTACAGGGTGCTGAATGATCGCCTGGAGGCGCTGGCCTCCGGTGGCGACTATGCGACGCTGACCGCCGATCTCCACGTGCTGCCCTATTTCCTGGGCAATCGCTCACCGCGCGCCGACGCTTCCCTGCGCGGCGTCATCTCTGGCCTCAGCCTTTCGAGCAGTCTCGACGATCTTGCTCTGCTCTACCTCGCCACCGTCCAGGCGATCGCCTATGGCACCCGTCATATCATCGAGACGATGAACGCCGAGGGCCTTGCGATCGACACGCTGATGCTCTGCGGCGGTGGTGCGAAAAATCCGGTCTTTGTCAGGACCCATGCCGACGCCACGGGCTGCCGGATCGTCCTGTCCGACTGTCCGGAACCGGTACTGCTCGGCACGGCCGTGGTGGCAGCGTCGGCCGCCAACCCGAACGTCTCAATTCAGGATACTATGACTGCAATGACAAAAGGTGGTGCTGTGGTGTTGCCAAGCAATTCTACGAAGAATTTCCATAGAAAAAAATACAAAACATTTCACCGTATGTATGAAGATTATATGTCAATAAGATCTATAATGATTGAAAGCGAATAATATTATAGTATAGAAAGTAATTAAGAAATAAAAATATACATTACGTGTCTAATTACGTTATCTGATTAAGATAGGTTGAGAGAGGCCTAGGAATGGAGAGAGGTCCTGTAACCACCTGAACACTACTATCACGAGGCAGCAGAACGCAAGCTGATAAGGGGCGAGCTTGTTATTATCGGTCACGTTCTCTAAGTTTTGGTATATTTCGAAAGCGCTATTGAGGTTGCTGACAAAGCGAAATCCTGAGCGATGTCACCAACGAAACGGCCTGCCTCTACGTACCTAGCAAATCATTGCGGCGTGCAAGAAGTCGGTGCGTCACTTGCCTGCACACACCTTTTGGCGAGCTCCGCTCCTAGCCCGGATCCCGACCTTCCTGCGCCGGACCGCTCAGAACACTGACACCTAACGAAGGAAAGACCGAAACTATGCATTCTTTCAACGGCGTTAGCCTACATCTCGGCAACCTTCTGGTATCAGACTTCGACCCAAGCGATATTTCCACTGCTGACGGGCCGAGAGTGGTTGCTCACAACCTTGCAGGGCTTTTGGCCGCCGACCGCTGCGTTGCCAATAAAACGCTCCGTCTGGCGGCTGGGCGTCGCTCTACTGCGAATTGGCCCTCACCGGGCACGCCCTTGTGAGCAATTGTTGCCGCCATCGACTTGAATTCGACATCGAGGGAACCTGGTACGGTTCAGTTTTTGGCCTAAATCCAAAGCTTATCCGACTCCATAGATTCATGGCGGACGGGCAGAAGCAAAAGGAGCGCATCGGTCCGACCAATACGCCATGTTTGGATAAAATCGGAGAAAAACACTTCCGATTGGCGCCTAACTTATGGCGTCTTCGGCGTCAGGATCTGTGAGTACAGCGTCGCGTAAGTGTCTGGCAACAAAAAGATCCAGATGGCCACCGCCGACGTTCTTAAAGACTGTAATTTGGTCATCTGAGGTCCGTCCCGCGTGCCTGCCGCCACAAAGGTCGAAGAGATCGGCGATAATATCCTCGCGAGCTATCACAAGTTGCTTGAGTGGGCCGATAACATCACCAGAACCTTCGCAGTCGATGAATGTATCAACGAAGAGTTTCCCCGCGCGGCGTAAAACTGAGGTGGCTCGGTTTGTTTGAACAGGTTCCGGCAACTTTATAAGTGGTTCTTGGCGCCTTTCATGCC
Organism: Pleomorphomonas sp.; assembly: GCA_029976075.1. Classification (GTDB taxonomy): domain Bacteria; phylum Pseudomonadota; class Alphaproteobacteria; order Rhizobiales; family Pleomorphomonadaceae; genus Pleomorphomonas. The sequence goes on along the minus strand of JARKNW010000101.1, from coordinate 72 downwards.
GCGATCTGGGAAGGCTGCGGCTGGTTGAAGTAAGCTTGATCGGGTGTTTTCCGGTCAAGCGACGAGTGTGGA